>JAYZAY010000001.1:0-86706 GCA_036339465.1 Myxococcota bacterium
GTTCGACAAGCGACGGAGATATTAAATAAGAACTTCGGAGGAACAGGAAATCTCGAACTGCTGATCGATGCCAAAATGCAAGATGCGATGACCGACCCAAAGTTGTTGAACCTGATGGCCGACACCGAACAATTCATGATCAAAACCTTTCCACATCTAGGCATCAAGGCCTACTCGATTGTCAACATGGTGCGAGAATCCTTTAAAAAACTAAAAGAAAATAACCCAGAGTACCACAGGATCCCCGATAGTTCGAATATGATATCGCAAATTTATCTACTAATAAGCAGTGGCAATCCTGACGAATTTAGCCAGACCCTCAATGATGACAGAAGCAGTGCGCGGATGTCGATACGGTTACGAGATCCTGGTTCCGGAGTCTCGGTCAAGATGGTAGAGCGAATACAAGCAGACCTAGATCGACGAATTTCTATTCTGCGAAGCGACTACCCTAAACTCGAAGTTACCGTCACGGGCGGTGTTGCGTTCTTTTCGAAACTCCACGAATACATAAGTTGGTCGCAAATTCGGAGTTTTGGATTGGCGTTTTTAACTATTTCAACCCTTTTAGTGGGTATTTTTGGGTCCTTCAAGGTTGGGCTACTTGCCATTATCCCCAACGCTTTTCCTGCCCTAGCAATCTTCGGGGTCATGGGCTGGCTTGATATTCCTCTGGGACTAACCACCCTTTTGGTGGCTCCTATTGTAATTGGCGTGGCCGTAGATGATACCATCCATTTCCTAACCCACTACACTTTAGGGCTCAAGGATGGGCACAGTATAGAGGCGGCCCTTGCCCAAAGCATCAAAGAGGTCGGCCAGGCGATTGTTTTTACATCCGTGATCCTTGTCCTTACGTTTCTCGTCTTCATCCCCATCAGTCACATTGGGATCTCTCGTTTTGGTGGCTTGGCCGTGTTGGCTATAACCGCAGCCATGATAGCAGATCTTGTTCTACTTCCTGGACTTTGTCTCCTCTTTAAGGCCAAGTGAGGTTTCGGCTACGGGGTCATATTGAGACGAAAGAAAAAAACAAAGCAAAAAGAACACACCTGATCCCAATGGCCATCAGCACTCAGGCCGGTTCGAACGATGCGGCCTTGTCTTCGCTCCAAACGTAGTCACCCAAATCCTTTTGAGCCTCGGCCTCCAAAATCCCAGTAACCACCCTCATCCCTGCTTCACAAAGGAGTTCAATACCCTTGCCTTGGTTTTTAGGGTGGGGGTCGATAAGTGCCACATAAACCTGCCCCACTTTTCGCCGAATCATTTCTTTGGCACAAGAAGGCGTCCGCTGATGAAATGCACAGGGCTCTAAAGTAACAAAGGCCGTTACGTCCGACAGATCGCCTTCCAGCTGCGAGAGAGCAGCCGGTTCTGCATGATGCTCGAAAGGGGGTTGGGTAAAACCTCTCGCCACAATCTTACCGTCACGAACCAAGACACACCCCACCGGGGGATTGGGTAAGCATGCGGGTAATGCTTTCCGGCCTTCCGCCAAAGCTTCGGCCATAAAGGCATGCAGGTTTTCTTGGGAAAAACTCATCGGCTTACATTATCCGATTGGCTCTAGATTTTCGAGACCTGCCCAGAGGTTTTTCGGGGTTTTTACCCCCTCCCCATTTCTCAAACCATGGCTCAGCTAGAAGCGACACAAATCCCCTTTTAGCTTTCTACTGCGTCACGCCACTTCCTCAACCCTACCCACTTATTTTGCCTTCTCCGTTGGGTTAATAGCAGGAGTCCCCAGATTGGGCCCCACCAAAACCCTGCGCGTCGGCACCTATTATGAGGTTTGAGCTTCGTTTCGTTAAAAAACGCCACAACTCTGGCCTTTTCCGAGGGGATTGCTTCCCCTAAGTCAACCAACCGAAAAGCGTCATTTTTCGTGATTTTCATTAAACAAATGGGGTGTTTCCGGCCGAAACAGTCCACGAGACATCCCACGCTATTGACCCAGGTGGTGGGTTCATGATTCGCATCTTGTCGACATGACTGACATTGAATCAAAGCCCAAAAACGACATCGAAGTTCCCATCCAAATCGATGTGAACGACCAACCCTTAACTGAAATAGAACGACTTCGAATTGAGAATCGAGAGCTCAAAAAACGCCTCGCGGCCCACAAACACGTGGATACAGCCCTAGGCGAAAGCGAGGCAAAATTCCGACATATTTACGACAATTCCCCCGTTATGATGCATTCCATCGACAAAAACGGGAATATTTGTAACGTCAACAAAAAGTGGCTTGAGAATACAGGCTATAGCCGCGCTGAAGTAATTGGCCAGCGAGCCGATTTCTTAATGACTCCAGAATCCGCCGAACGCGCCTTCGATGAGGTTATTCCACAGTTTTGGCGGGATGGCTTTGTGCGAAGTATTTCTTATAAGTACGTCAAAAAGAATGCCGAGGTTTTCGACGTACTCCTAGATTGTAATGCCACGGTTGACCCTGCGGGGAAAAGCATTAGCTTAAGTGTGACCCGGGACGTAACCGAGAAGAAACGAGTGGAGGCAGAGCTTCATCAATACCAAGAGCGACTGGAGTTATTGGTTCAGGAAAGAACCGCCGAATTAGAAACAGTCTTGGGTGAATTGAGAGCAGCCCAGGAGAAAATGGTTCATCAGGCACGGATGGCATCCCTAGGAACCATGATGGCCGGCTTTGCCCATGAAGTTCGGAATCCACTGAACTTCACCATTGGCGGCACCCGCAATATCCAAAATCAAATAGGTGCTCTCTGGGAAATTGTCGAACGTGCGGATTTGGCAGACAATATTGCCGCAGAGATTTCCGACTGTCTCGTGCGGGCCGAGCGAGCATTGGAGCTTCTAGGCGAAGGCAACCAGAGAATCGGGGGGATTGTGGGCCACCTACAGGCCTTTTCAGAATCCCGCAGCCGCCCCAGGAATGAACGTTGCAATCTGGCAAAGGCCATCAACGCCACTTTAATCCTGGTCCGTGACCTTCTGCAGCGCAATGAAATTTCGGTGGACTGGTCGAATCCAGAGATCTCCGAAGTGGCTGGAAACCGAGTGGAATTAAATCAAGTATTTATGAACCTGATTATCAACGCATGCCAGGCGATGCCCGAAGGAGGGAGGCTGAGGATCGAAGCCCTTGAAACATCGGAATCCATTAACCTCTCTTTCCAAGACACGGGGCCAGGTATTGCCGCCACCATTCGAGACAAAATATTTGATCCATTCTTTACCACACACAAACAAGGAGACGGCACAGGCCTCGGGCTCTCGATCTCCCACAGTATTATCAAACGTCATGGTGGTGACTTGATTTTTCGAGAAACCCAAAAAGGAGCATGCTTTGTCCTGACTATCCCCAAAACGCCCCTTGAATCGACAAACACAGACCTAATGACGACACCACAGAAGCGAGAAAAGTCATGAAGACACCGATTCTCTATGTTGATGACGAGGCAGCAAATCTAAGTCTCTTTGATATGGATTTTGGTTCCCTTTTTAACATACGCACAGTTCAGAGCGCCGAAGCCGCGCTCTTACTTATGGAAAAAGAGCATTTTGAGATTATTATCACAGACGAGCGCATGCCTGGCATGGGAGGGATTGATTTTCTCAAGCGGGTTTGCGCCCGGTGGCCCCGCACCATTCGAATGATTATCTCTGCCTACAGCGATGCCGACCGACTCTTGCGTGCCATCAACTGCGGCCATGCCCAAGAATATATATTAAAACCCTGGGACTCGGGTCAGTTGCAGGAAATCCTAAAACAGGCTGAAGCGACCGTCAAAAGGCGCCGAAAATTGGAAGCACGGGCCGACTTAGCGCAGCATCTTCTCCTCAACGAAAAAACAGTGGCCCCCCCAGACAGTATCATTGGGGCCAAAGGCGGGCTCGCATCCACCATTGCTGCATGCCGAAAAGCTGCTATGGCAGACGCTTCCATCTTACTGCAAGGTGAGACCGGAACGGGAAAAGAAATTTTAGCGGGACTGATTCATCAATTAAGTGACCGCTCGTCTGAAGCAATGATCCGCTTTAATTGTGGCGCTATTACTGAGGGCTTGATTGAAAGTGAACTTTTTGGGCATGAGCGCGGAGCCTTTACCGGCGCCCATAAGACAAAAAAGGGCCGCTTTGAACTAGCCCACTCGGGCACCCTTTTTCTCGACGAAATAGGCGACATTAGCCCTCAACTACAATTGCGCTTACTACGCGTTCTTCAGGAGGGTGAATTTGAAAGGGTTGGAGGGGTGGCCACTCTCAAGGTGGATGTTCGGGTGATTGCTGCAACCCACCGAAATCTCCACAAGATGGTTTCTAGGGGGGAATTTAGGGAAGACCTCTACTATCGTCTTAACGTAATCCCCATTCGGGTGCCCCCACTTCGCGAGCGCACTCAAGACATCGAGTCACTCATCACGTGGTTTATCCATAAGTATGTTCCGTGCAAATCCGTAAAGCCATCGCTTCCCCTAAGCGTGGTCAGCGCCCTGAGGTCCTACGGCTGGCCAGGTAATGTTCGCGAACTCGAAAACCTAGTCCACCGAGCGGTGGTCATGAGTGAGGGCGACACCCTTCAACTTGAGGATTTCTCTTTGGATTTTTCCTCTCTTACCAGGACTCAACTTCAAAAAACAAACCAAGAACAATCCGCCAAAGTCATGATGGTGGCCCTTCAGGCACACGGCGGAAACTGTAGTAAAGCAGCCCGCTCCCTCAATCTCCCGCGCTCGACCTTTGTGAGCCGGGCCGAAAGGTTCGGTATCTTACCATAGCCCCCACAGCCCTTCTTTTGGACGTTTTGAGGTTCCCTCTACCACAAAATCTTCCCTAAACCCCTACACACTTGCTAGGAAGGGCTTGATTCAGCCGACAATCTTACCTATGAACGCAACAGACAATGCCCTCTACTTAAATTTGGGAGACACCATGCTTCGAAAAATCGCTGAAAAATTTTCCCCTTCAATCCTCCAAGCAGACGCTCATTGCGATGGGCCCTGTGGCGTATACGATCCTGCTTCGGCGAGAATCGCCGCGGAAGCAGCGCTTTCAATGACCAAGAAAATCCTGGCGTTAGAACCCCCTACTGCGGCGGACTCCAAAGCTTGGGCATCCTATAACAACACCATGAGTCGATATATCACCATTAAAGAGGAACAAGCGCATTTAGCTAAAGAGGAATTGCTGATTCTATGGACCGACTACTTTAAGCCCCAGCACCTAGAACAATTCCCCGAACTCCACGAAACCTTCTGGAAAGCCGCTAAGCTTTGCTCATCGGTGAAAGTCGAGGTCAATCTCGAACATGCACAAGAGTTAATGGATGCTATTAAGAACATCCACAATAAGTTCTGGGCAAGCAAAGGCCGAGAGGTCACCTGGTACACCGCCAGCTAGGGACCCGTTCGCAGTAAATCGCAACATGACCTATTGTACGGAGGAAACCGGCGAAGGTAAGGCGAGTAATTCTGGCCTTCAAAACGGCGATTTTCATGGGGCCACGCCCCCTTCTAGTTTCAAAGAGTGTGTCTTACTGCTCTGTGGTTTCCGCCGACGCGTCGAAATTGACGGTATTTCTATGGAACCCACCCTAAGCGAAGGCGATGTACTCTTATTCAATCCCGCGGCCTATAGAGCCAAGGCCCCTACCATAGGCGACTTGCTTCTAATCAAGCACCCCTACGAGAAGGGTCGACACATGGTTAAACGACTGACCCAGATCATCAAGAAACGCGAAGAAACGCGCTACCATGTCGAGGGCGATAACCCGGACCACAGCACCGATAGCCGCAGTTTCGGCACGCTTATCAATACTCGCATTTTGGGACAGATCACCAGCCGGTATTCCCAGCGATAGGTCCATAAAAACAGACATCACCCAAACGTGATTGCTTAGCACCGCGGTAAGTATTGCTTTTGTCCATACCCTGATTGGGGTTGATCACTCCTCCCCTTTATTCACATCGGCAAAGCGCGCGCTTGTGCCTTAAGGAAGGTTTTGACACCCACCGCCCTTTGAGGATTCGGCCACGTGGTGGGGGCCATGTTACTGAAGGCGTAGGGAATAAACCTCGGCATCGGACTTGATAAGACCGAATGGATTGAGACCTCCCGGGGCGAACTGCCGGCAATCTTCTGATTTACTTTGGGGCCGCCTACGCAGCCCAACACTTTGAGGCAAGCCATGAAAAATAAGGGACCCAATGCCCCCCATACCCGTGGGACAAAGGGAAAAGCCCTGACAGCTTGGAGTCTCTTCCTTCTTTTTCTTTTCGGCCCCTGCCAAGCGTTAATTCCACTACTCATGGCCCCTGCGGCGCAACATCATCGGTTTTGGGGGCTCTTGGACACGGGTACCTTCAGTTTAACCACCCCAAGTAGCCACTTGGGACTCATGACCATGCGAGTGGTGTTTTTAGAGCGCTACGGGAATGTTTTCGCAGGCTTTGCCATTGCGGCATCTGGCTTGCCTATTCAGCTGGTGGGCCCATGGTTTGCCCACAAAGACCATCCCTAATATTTCTGCCGCTCGCCAACGGTATCACAATAGTGAAACGCCGTTTTTGAATCGTGGCCGTCGGCTGCACAAAGCTTCCATAGGCGTCTCACGATGCAATCCCAGACCTGAAAGCTACAAGTTCCAGTTGGCCTTGCCCGCCCCCACCAGCCAGTTCTCCGGAGAACACAGCTGCCCTCCCCACACAGCCATGCCTATGGACAGGTTCCACAATCATTGACCCTCGGTCCTCCGGGAGGTAATTACCCAATGCGCTTATCTGGGAGGTAAAGTGAATAAGTTCGTTGAAAGTGCCGCCGAGGCCGTCGAAGACATCCCCAATGGAGCCACCATCATGAGCGGTGGATTCGGGCTTTGCGGAAACCCCGAAGATCTAATCCGAGCTGTCCACAACCTTGGCGTTGATGGACTTACGGTCATTTCCAATAACTGTGGTGTCGATGGTAAATGCCTGGGCCTCCTGCTCGAGGCTCGTCAAATTAAGAAAATGATTGCCAGCTACGTCGGCGAGAACAAAACCTTCGAAACCCAATTCTTATCGGGTGAACTGGAAGTGGAACTCAATCCCCAAGGAACCTTGGCCGAACGCATTCGGGCAGGGGGCGCTGGCATTCCTGCATTCTTCACGGCCACAGGATACGGAACCGTTATCGCCGAGGACAAAGAAACGCGATCGTTCAACGGTGTACCATGCGTGATGGAGCAATCCCTGGTCGCCGACTATGCTTTGGTGAAGGCATGGAAGGGCGATGCCCATGGAAACCTCGTTTTCCGAAAAACCGCGCGAAACTTCAATCCCATGATGGCCACCGCCGGCAAAATCACCATCGCAGAAGTAGAAGAGTTCGTTTCCCCAGGTGAATTGGATCCCGATCAGATTCACACCCCTGGCATTTTTGTACAGCGGGTCATTCAGAGCAGTGCTTACGAAAAACCCATTGAACAACGAACCGTGACCCCACGCTAGGAGCTTGTTATGGCATTATCACGAGAGCAAATTGTTAAGCGGGTAGCCAAAGAACTGCAAGATGGTTACTATGTCAACTTGGGAATCGGCATGCCCACCTTGGTGGCCAATCATATTCCTGATGGTACTGAGGTTGTTCTTCAGTCTGAAAATGGTCTCCTCGGCATTGGCCCATTTCCCCTCGATGGTGAAGAAGATGCCGATCTCATCAACGCGGGCAAGCAAACTGTCAGCACCCTCCCCGGCTCTTCGTTCTTTTCGAGCTCCGATTCGTTCGGCATGATCCGAGGCGGGCACATCGATCTCGCCATCCTAGGCGCCATGCAGGTCAGCCAGGAAGGGGATCTCGCAAATTGGATGATCCCCGGCAAGATGGTCAAAGGCATGGGCGGGGCCATGGACTTGGTGGCTGGTGCAAAGCGCGTCATCGTCATTATGACCCACAACAGTAAAGATGGTTCGCCGAAACTTCTTAAGGAATGCACTTTACCGCTGACTGGCAAACGTTGTGTGGAACACGTTATTACGGATTTGGGTTGGTTTGATGTGGTAAGCGAGGGTGAGTCGCGGAAGTTGGTGCTTAAGGAAATCGCCCCAGGGGAAACCCCCGAAAGCCTCCGAGCGCGAACCTCCGCTGAATTCGATGTTACCGAAAATTTAATCACCATGTCATGACTACGGATATCGTTTTAGTCACGGGTGCCACGGGCTTCATTGCCCTGCATATCTGCCTCAATCTGCTTGAGGCGGGTTACCGCGTAGGTCGCACCGTGCGTAATCCTTCGCGCGAAAAAGCTCGGTACCTCACAAATAAACTCTTCGCCCCCCGGGGCAACGATTTTGAAGTCGTTCGAGCAGACCCACAAGCCATGAACCACGGTGCAGCGGATTGCAAACGAGACATCATTCACCATGACCACCAGAACATCAACGACATGGTTGCGTCTTTACGGTCTGATCTGGTTGCAGAGGGTTTTTATCTACCCCGCCACACCTTTCCCTATTGGGTTCTAAAATGTATGGCCTTCTTTCAGGCCGACGCGAAGGTTCTCGATCACACACTGGGGCCGGTTGATGGAAAGGTTCGAAAATTTTACACTCACTTATCGAAAAATGAGCTAGGCATTGAATATCGGCCCATCCGAGACTCCGTCCGCCACAGCATCGATTCCTTTCGTAGGGTAGGATTCCTTTCTTAGGTTATCATGATTTCCACAAGGATCCCCATGTCACGACAAAGATACACCCCCAAGCAACTCAAGGAATTAACGGCGCGTACAGTCGGGCATTATCAAAACCGTGCCGATGATTTTTGGGAAGGAACACGTGACCACGATGTCACACAAAACATCAACGCGCTCCTAGACCCTCTACAGATCCCAAAAGGCGCTCGGATTTTAGATTTTGGGTGCGGTCCTGGTCGGGATATCAAAGCCTTTCAAGAGCTAGGGCATGTTGCCATTGGGCTAGACGGCAGCGAAGCTTTTTGCGCCATGGCCAGAGCCTACAGCGGGGCAGAGGTGTGGTGCCAAGATTTCATTGCCCTCACCCTACCAAGGGAGACCTTCGACGGGATTTTTGCGAATGCTAGCCTCTTTCATATTCCCCGCTGTGAGTTACCGAGGGTTTTAGGAGAACTCTTTGATACCCTCAAAACCGGCGGGGTTTTGGTCGCTTCGTCGCCACGAGGTCCCAATATCGAGCAAATGAATGCTGAAAGATATGGAGCGTATCTAGACCACAGTGTTTGGGCATCTCTCTTTGAGACCGCTGGCTTTCGGACATTGACTCATTACTTTCGACCATCTGGATTACCAAGAGAGCAGCAACCCTGGCTCGTTACCGTATGGCGAAAATAGGCGACAAGACCATTTAAAATCCCCCCCACGAAAGCACCATCCTGTCCTATTTTAAAAACAAGCCCCCTCTCTTTTATTGCCGCGACACCCCAAACCTCCTTGAAGAGATAGCACCGGTGCTGGGGTGGATTGTTAGAATCAACCAAAGGAGTCGGGCTTCCTTGGGGTTTACGTTCTTACTGTAGCTAAAATATATTCTGCCACCAGAGACACTAAAGAAGTGACGCAGGCTGGCCAAATACGGGACTTCCCCTGAAAAAGGGCCTAGTTTAGGTCACCAAAGAGATGTTTTCGCAAGGTTGCCTCAACTTCCGATACCACGAAGGGCTTTACCAAAAGACCGTTTGCCCCCGCATCCAGGAGTCGTTTCTTTTCGTGGCTATCTTCCAAATCGGTCACTGCTATGATTGGCGTTGGAGAGCTTAGATCGTTTTTTTCTTTCCGCCTAATCCACCGCGTTGCTTCGAAACCATCCATGAGGGGCATATCAGAATCAACAATAACGGCATCGAAACAGTCGCTAGCGGCAAATTTATCCACCGCTTCTCGTCCGTTTCTAGCCAGGGAAACGGCACAACCCATGCGGCTCAATATGCGACGGAGCATTTTTTGACTCATGACATCGTCTTCTGCAATCAGAACCCGAAGGCCTGTGCTTTCAGTGTCGTCTTGTGGGCCAGGGGCCGCGCTGGGCGCTACAGAAGGCTCGTCTAAAGCTTCAAGCTTAAGCTTGACCCAAAATCGGCTTCCGTGAGGCGTTCGTCTGTCAACCCCAATCTTACCACCAAGGCTATGCACCAATGATTTACTGATGGCCAACCCCAGTCCGTAACCAAGTTTTCGGGCCTCGTTGGGTTGCTCGAGCTGGGTAAACTCCCCAAACATTTTTTCCTCTGCACCTTCTGGTAGCCCCGGTCCATCATCAAGCACCGAGATAATGAGATAGGCACTTGCGTTGAGGAGTTTACCGTCCACCTGTAAAACCACGGTTCCTGCCTTTGTGAACTTGATCGCATTCCCCAGAAGGTTTTGAATAATTTGCCGAATCCTACGTGGATCGACCATCACTTGAGACGGAGCAGAGTTACTGTATTCATGAAGTACGCTTACCCCTTTTTCCTCACCCAGAATCTTGTTCTGCCCAACGATGTTGGTCGTCAATTCTCTCAAATCGGTCTTGCATGGCTTTTGGGTAAGATTGTTCAACCCCTCCCGCTGCATGTCCAAAACATCGGTTGCCAATTCAAGTAGGTTCTCACAAGCGTTGGATATGCCCGCCAACCAGCTAGCCTGCGCACTGTCGAGGTGGGAATCCAACAAGAAGCCTAGATAACCTTGAATCACATGGAGGGGAGAACGAAAATCGTGGCTAATAAACGACAAAGTCATGGCCCGTTCCTTGGTGGTCCGATTCATCACCTGAATATTATTGAGCAATTCATTATAGTTTTCCGTACTGATTGCCTTGATATTCTTTTGTTCTTCTAACTCCCCTTCCAGGGCGATCTTTGTTTTACGAAGTTCGTCAATATTTCGGACCGTCCCAAGCAGGGAGTAACACTGCTCCCAGCCGGCAAAACACGCCACGGCTCCTTGTTCACAAAAGCGCTTGATGATCGCATTTCTACCCAAGCTATCCACGGCAAAACACGGGATATCCAGTTCCGATCTCAGCTCGCCTAAGGCCAAATACTCGATTTCGCAGTCCTCACCTAGAATAAATATCATCGCGTCAGGTCGGGTTCGATGGACCACCGTCTTTGCATCTCCGACCGTGGTCGCCTCAAAAAAGGTCCATCCTGCCCCATCGCATGCTTCGCGCAAATCGAGACGTCGCTCGACAGATTTGCTAAAAGCTAAGATTTTCAACTGGTTCACGATAAAACCTTCGAAGCAACAGTGTACGGTGCCAACTTGAGTTTGATCCGTGTGCATTTTTACTTGTGTGGGGCTCCCTAGGAGCTAATCCGCTTTAAGTACTTATAGTCACTAAACAACAGGGCAAGTCGTAATGGGATGCTCATTGCACAAAACCCAAAGATTTAGCAACCCATTCCAAGCCCTGAAATAGGCAGTAGGCCATCATATCGATTGCGTTTTATAAAACGACTCTCTTTTCGGAAAAATGGATTCTATGGAGCGATAATCTCTGCTAAACTTGGTTCCTAGGTAAGGCCGGCGCGCCGCTATGCCTAGCTCAAATAGGTTTAATCTGGGTCAACGGGGTCATTTATTTGGGGGCTTAGAAGCCATGCACATTCACCATAGACACAGAAACGACGACCCGGTCGAGGGTTTTTATGACAGCCTAAGGTACGTTCCCGGACTCTTGCTGCCCACCCGTTGGCGCACTCCAGCCACAGCTTCGACACACCGCATGCCCATCGTTGGGCCCAGGGACTGCCCCATTCATTTAGCGCACCTGAAAGAATACGAACTTATCACAGACGGGCCAAAACGTAACTTCCTCCCCCCCACCTACCTACAAGTGGTCGCCACCCCCCTGCATTTCGAACTCCTGGCTCGAAAGGATTTCCCCGTTTGTCCCCTAGGGCTGCTCCACTTATACAATGAGATAGAATTAGAACGGCCCCTGCCCATAGAACCAGGAAAACTCATGGCCCAAGCGCTACTAAGTGAGGTTCAAGCCGTTCGTTCAGGACTCCTCCTCGGCATTCAAACCCTCGTCACAGATGAAGAGGGTGCTCTGGTCTGGAAAGCACACTCCGTGGTTTTATCCCCAGAACAGGACCCATCCAACCACGCACTCCCACTCAACAAAAGCGGTATCA
Source organism: Myxococcota bacterium (assembly GCA_036339465.1). GTDB lineage: Bacteria > Myxococcota > XYA12-FULL-58-9 > XYA12-FULL-58-9 > JABJBS01 > JAYZAY01. The sequence continues at coordinate 12,120 of JAYZAY010000001.1, forward strand.
TCCCCCCTCTCCCAAGGCTCGACGAATCGCAGACACATCAAGTATCCACCCGTGGGTTGGATAAATCCCTTGGGCGAAACTACGCCCGGATTACGAGGGACCCAAACCCCATTTTTCAATATACCTGGACCGCAAAACTAATGGGCCTTGAGCGGACAGTTATCCATGGAATGTGGACCCAAGCCTGGGCTCTCAATAAGCTCACGGCCAATTTATTCCGCCCCCTCACCAGCGTGAAGGCCTGGTTTACAAATCCCATCTACTTACCCTCGACTCTCTTGCTCGAAGCAGCGCCCAATAGGGACGGGACCATGAAAGCCAGGGTTATGGGCGAAGGTGACGTGGACAACCGACCCGCCATGCTCCTGGAAATCGAATCATAACTGCGCTTTACAGTACGCTTCTGGTCACTCTTGCCTCGATTCAAATTTTTCCAGTTGCTCGACAGTTGCTTCTTTTTGGTAGCGCTTCTTCCATTCCCCGTAGGGTATGCCATAGACCTTTTCCCGCGCTTGCTCGTTGCTAAGACCACATCCCAGCTCTTCGCTTGCTGCGGCATACCATTTTGACAAGCAGTTCCTGCAAAAGCCCGCGAGGTTCATCAAGTCGATGTTTTGAACATCCTTGCGGCTATCTAAATGCTCTAGAAGCCTGCGAAACACAGCGGCTTGGATTTGAAGTTCTTGTTGTTCGTTCATGCTATCCTCTTTTCACAAGCATCATCTTTTCTGGCCTCCCCAATCAAAGAGCGGCGCCATGAGCTAAGATCCGAATCCATATGGGTTTGGGTGCCCCATTGCAATCACGTCCATCCACACTTATGGCCCGGTCTGTCCCTACTTCACCGACGAACTCATCTGGTTTGGCTCTTTGTGCAAGTTCCGGCTTCTTATCCCCGTCACCTCATCAAATATCTTGCCGCGGCCCTAATCGGGGCCCCCTGTTTCTAAGAGAGCGAGCCACCGAGGTCCCGTTGCCCCTAGCCCATAACCATAAGCGCAACAAACCATTTTTAGGATTCAGGCCTACCCTCACCGAGGTCTGCGATGAAGGCACAGGGCACAAAGGCACAGGATAGCCACCCTAGCAGCATAAGGTTAAACCCTATCACCGAATTTAAGAAGATGCAGGTAAACCCTGTGCTTTGTGACACTGCCGAGATTATAAGTTCCCCTAGAATAACCTGGAAAGCGTGGGTTTTAGGGAGCATCCAAAAACCTAAATCCCCGGCATCAGCAGAACAAAGCCCCAAGCCGCCCACGGGTCCTTCATGGGCTGCGCCCACAGAAATGCGCCAACGCCCGGACTATAAGCCCGTTCGCACCTCTTTTATTTTCGTAATAAGTCTCTGTACCTCTGACGATGGCGGCCATTGCGGTTCTTCCGGCTCCCCGTTGCGGCCCCAATGGATTGAAAATTCGTGCCCCTCAATGCAGCGATAACGGTCATCCTCCCGCCCTTCTGCGATGCGCTTGGCTCGCTCACCGCACTCAAAACAAGCGACAGAATCAGCATATTTCCCCCCAGCCATCTCGTTGCCCCCCCCGTCTCTAGATAATTAACTATATTATATACCAGAAAATGAACCACCGACCAACCCGCCAACCATTAGGGGCATAACCTATGGTCTCCCTCATTACTGTTTGCCACTTGGCAAATGACTCAGATCCGCCTAGAATGAGCAATGAGTTGCTTTCTACCGTCCCCCATAGGGTCGCGTTGCTTAATTGTAGACCGCGCCGACTTTTCACCTTGTTAAAAACACGTAAATCAAGTATCGGCAGGGGCCCAAGTCTACATTTATACCTAATCAAAGGGGATCCGAATGTCAGTTTATAGAATCGCTTTCGTAGGGATTTTAGCTCTCTTTTTGGCCGCCTGTGGCAGCGGTGGCGATGAGCTTGCGTGTACAACCGAAAACAACTGTGTGCTTAAGGACGGCCAAGCCGAATGCCTAGATGGCTATATCTGGGCCAGTGAAGCCAACGATGACTACCGATGTATCCCCGAAGAGAAGGGTGCCTGTCTACCCACAAGCAACGACGGAAACACCACCCCCACCAACACCAACAACAACACGGTGAACGGCAATACCAACGGCAACACCACCCCCAACCCCAACTGCAGCGGAAATAGCAGCAGCGGAAATAGCAGCAGCGGAAATAGCAGCAGCGGAAATAGCAGCAGCGGAAATAGCAGCAGCGGAAATAGCAGCAGCGGAAATAGCAGCAGCGGAAATGACAGCAGCGGAAATAGCAGCAGCGGAAATAGCAGCAGCGGAAATAGCAGCAGCGGAAATAGCAGCAGCGGAAATAGCAGCAACGCGTCCTCAACCCCCGTGGCTTCCAGCGACGGCCTTCCCTTTCTTGGGGGCGCCACCCACGACCTCTCCAATGTCGAAATCACAGTGATTGCCGACGCCACCGATGGACTCAATGGTCCCACCGACGTGAAGACCCATCCCCTTCGCGACGAACTTTGGATCACCAATCAGGCGACATCCGGCACAGAAAGTATGACCATGGTGTCCAATGCGAACTCTTTTCAGCCGAGTGCGCGAAATCAACCGATTACCGGTGGCGGCCAACATTTCTTCGCCCAGCCCTCAGCCATTTCCTTCAATCAGGATGATGGCACCTTTGCCTCCATTCACGATAGCGACATCATGACCCAGATTGGTGAACCAACCAACCCGCCCTTCATGGGTCCCACCCTCTGGCTTTCTTATGGCTACATCGCCAACAACCGGGAAGGAAGGCCCAGCAATCCCAATGCAACCTTCGATGCAGGGCATGGTAGCCACCTTGATATGCTACATGCCAGCCCTCTGGGTAAGGGTATCGCCTGGGAAAAAGACAATATTTATTGGGTGTTCGATGGTCACAACGAACGCATCGTTCGCTACAACTTTAATAAGGACCACGCCCCAGGAGGCACCTCACACACTGATGGTCAAATAGTTAGTTTCGCTATGGGACAAGCAAAAGGGGTCAATAAATTACCATCCCATGTCGTCTTCGACCACACCACCAACATCCTCTACATTGCCAATTCGGGCACCGGAAACATCGATAAGCTGGACGTAAATGATATGAGCTTTACCCCAGGCGGCCTTTCCCAAATGGGTTTTCAGTCAGAGTTTTCCTACGATACCCAGCAGCAGGGTATTATTCCTGGGGTTGATTTGGAAACTTTCGTCGATGGCGCAAGCGTCGGCATGTCACGGCCCTCTGGGCTCGCTCTCCATGGTGGGTACCTCATCGTTTCAGACAACCAAAACGGCAAAATTTTTGCCTTTGACAAATCAAGTGGTGCCTTGCTCGACTACCTCGAAGTCGCTTCACAGATCGGTGACGTCATGGGACTCGAGGTTTCCGGCGATGCCCTCTACGTGGTAGACCACACCGCCAACAAAGCTTTCAGGCTCACCGCCAAGTAATTCCCGAACCGGCTCCGCAGTCATCGCCAGGTGTATAAAACACGCTTTCGGCGGCCCCACAGTCGTCCTTCCCCTAAAAGACTTTCCTTTTACCTCGGCCTAGCGATACTCAAATCCTGAGTCAGTCTGTGAATCCCCTTCACGGCTCGTCTTGCGTTAAATAGGGGGGGGTTATTTCGCCATTTCGCAAAACACCGTGGTGTTACTCATGGAGGGCGGTTGACCATCCTCTGGTCAAGCTTGCATTTGATTTCTGTCCTCTGCTATCGGATGCCCATCTCTTTCTTCAACAAAGTTTAGGTGTGTCTTTGAAGCCTCAGATTTCTGTTATCGGCAATAGCGATGCCACCCCAGGGCAAATCGAGCTTGCCAGATCGACCGGCACGCTCATCGTCGATCATGGCGGGCGGATCGTGTGCGGGGGAATGGGTGGCGTCATGGAAGCTGTTTGCGAAGGCGCCCGAAGCAGTGCCCATTATTGCGCCGGAGACACCATCGGGATCTTACCCTCCTCGGACTTCGCCGCCGCCAATACTTTTGTGGACATTTGCATCCCCACTGGTATCGGATTGGCGAGAAACGCTATTGTGGCTGCAGCCGGCCATGCGGTGGTGGCCATCGGAGGAGGCGGTGGCACCCTGTCTGAAATGGCATTCGCATGGCAATTAAACCGCCCGCTCCTGGCATTGGATTGCGGTGAGGGCTGGAGTGCAAAGCTTGCCAATCAGCGCCTAGACGACACCCACCGGCCCTCCATTCAGGGGGTTGGCTCCCCTGAAGAGCTCATTGGGTTCTTACAGGCATTGGAGATCCTTCCACCCTAAAGGAACACTCGAACCCAGCCTTACGCCCTTGAATGGAAGTGCGGAGCAGCTTAGTCTCACGTTAGGCGGTCCATCAGACCCTTGCGAGGACAACGCGATGACCAACAAAGAATGCATTAAACCGGCGATTGAGGGTTGGTTCACCTTAGACGAACAAAATCCGAAATTGCTGGGATCAAAGTGTGAGAGCTGTGGAACCTTCTATTTCCCGAAACAACTTTTCCGGTGTAAAGTGCCCACCTGTCGCAGTCCGGAATTAATAGAAGAGCAATTGTCAAGTCGGGGCACACTATGGTCTTACTCTTCAAGCCATTATCCCCCGCCCCCACCCTTTATTGCCAGCGACCCTTTCGTCCCAGTGGGCATCGCAGCAGTAGAACTCGACCAAGAAAAAATAATCATTATGGGACAGGTGGCCTCTGCATTCCCTCTGTCTAACCTAAAAGTAGGCCAATCCATGCACCTAGTCATTGAACCCCTTTATGAGCAAGACGGAGAAAACTTTTGGGTTTGGCGGTGGGCACCTTCGGATGCCCTTAATGAGGCCAGGCCCGAAGGATGGGAGGCTTCCACATGAATCCGTCTGTTGCCATTTTAGGTGTGGGAATGCACCCCTGGGGAAAATGGGGTAAGCCATTCACGGAGTACGGTATTGTCGCAGCTGAAGACGCCCTGGAGCACGCCAAACTCAATTGGTCGGATGTGGAGTTGGTTTCAGGGGCAAACACCATGCGCTGCGGTTATCCTGGGTACATCTCCGGCGCCACCTTTGCCGATGCATTAGGCTCAAGGGGAACCCGAATCGCCAGCAGTTATGCCGCCTGTGCGTCCGGAGCCATGGCCCTCCAACAGGCACGCGCCCACATCCTGGCTGGCTTTTGTGAGGTTGCTCTCGTCGTGGGAGCTGATACCGCTCCGAAGGGATTTTTTGCCCCCACCTCCGGCGACCGTCCATCGGATCCCGACTGGCTTCGTTTCCGCCTCCTCGGTGCCACAAATCCGGTTTATTTTGGGCTTTACGCCCGCCGGCGAATGGATGTCTATGGGGCCAGTCTAGATGATTTTTCCCGCGTAAAAATCAAAAACAGTCGCCACGGCTTACACAACAAAAATGCCCGTTATCACCGGGAATACACCGAGGCCGATATGGCAAAATCCCCAGTGGTATCCGATCCACTGCGATTGCTGGATATTTGTGCCACCAGTGACGGAGCGGCCTGCGTCATCCTCAGCAGCATCCAGTATGCCAAAAAGACGAGACAAAAATTCGTGGAGTTAAGTGCAATCTCCACCATGACCCCCACATTCCCAAATCCTTTATTAGACCTCCCCAATTTCTCCAACGATTCCTGGGCCGCCTTTGACACCCCAAAGACCTCCTTTCGAAAACAAATTGCAACCCTGGCCTATGAAGAGGCGGGCATCGGCCCAAGACACCTGGATCTTGCAGAAGTGTATGACTTGTCCACGGCCTTAGAGTTGGATTGGTATGAAGAACTCGAACTTTGCCCGGAGGGAGAAGCAGAGGTCTTTCTTCGAAGCGGTGCTACCGAGATTGGTGGAAAAATTCCGGTAAACCCAAGCGGGGGTTTATCGAGTTTCGGTGAAGCTGTCCCCGCTCAAGCGTTGGCCCAGCTATGCGAATTGACCTGGCAATTAAGGGGCGAAGCAGGCCAAAGACAAGTGACCTCTGCCCGGGTAGGTCTCGCCATAAACCAGGGGCTTTTCGGACATGGCTCAGCCATGATCGCCAAGGTTTAATTAAAAGCCGGCCATTGCCTTGTGCCTACCCCCACAACTCTCTAAGAGCCACGTAGATTTTTCCGCCAAAGGAGTGTGAGTTCATGGCGCGCAAACGTATTGCTTTAATTTCCACCGGGGGAACAATCGAAAAGACCTACGATGAATTAGAAGGGATACTGGCCAATCGTGTGAGCGTTTTGGATGTCATGCTTGCTTCATTGGAATTACGTGGAGTGGAGATTGTCCGAGTGCCTTTGCTAAATAAAGACAGTCTCGAAATGACCAACGACGAACATGATCTCATCGCACGCACGGCACTCAATTTGGCCGAGGCTCACGATGGCATTGTGATTGTTCATGGCACAGATAAATTGCCAGAAACCGGAGAAAGGATCGAAGCACTCGCGGCCAACTTAAGAGTCCCAATCGTATTGACAGGAGCCATGCGCCCCTACCAACTTCGCCACACCGACGCCATTCAGAACTTAACTGAAGCCTTGATGGCCGTGCAAATTTTGTTGCCTGGGGTCTATGCATCCATGCACAACCGTATCCTTCGGTTTCCCGGCGTCATAAAGGACCGCTCAGAGGGAACATTTGTAGGGCCTCGCTAACCTTGCCACGCCAAGTAAGTCTTAGGGGTTCTTGTTCTCCCCACCTCTCCATCCTTAAGGGTATTGGATTTTAATCCCAAGCTCTGACGGCGCAAAAAGACCTCAGAAGAGAGGTGATACAGAGACGAAATCCAGGGCCATATTCATCCCCCCATGGCCGATACCTCAGGCGACGGGTGCTCGGGTTCCATGATCTACAGTCGTATTTCCGAAAAAATCACCACCTCCGACCGCTTCGAAACTCCTACCCAGAACGCGCCATAAGCCCGTTCAACAAGCGGATACACATTTTTCTCAGTGGGTTTCGGCAATTGCCTTGCCCGACCTTAACTGCTACCGAAGTCGCCGCTGCCGGTGGGCATACAAACTAAAAGGATACGAAACATGTCTCTTTCGGATATCAAATGCTTCATAAATGGTGAATGGATAGAAACCCCTTCCGAGGGACATTTTACCACCAAAAATCCTGCGACCGGCCAAACTTTGGCCACGGTTCACGGCGCCAATTCAGAGATTGTTCAGGCCGCAGCTAACGCAGCGAAAGAAGCCTTTCCCGCGTGGAGAGATATGGCCCCACGTGAACGCGCGCGCATCTTGCATCGGGCTTCGTGTCTCTTACGAGAGGAAGTGGAGAACTTAGCGTCACTGGAGATGCAAGACACCGGCAAACCCATTACCGAAGCACTGGAGGTAGACATTCCATCGGCGGCGGATTGCTTGGAATATTTTGCGGGTGTAGCACCTACCATCGCAGGTAACCACATTGATCTTGGAGGCGGTACCTTCGGCTATACCCGGAGAGAGCCACTTGGGGTCTGTGGCGCTATAGGCGCTTGGAACTATCCGATCCAGATTGCAGCTTGGAAGGCCGCCCCCGCCCTGGCCTGTGGCAACACGGTGGTCTACAAACCCTCCGAAGTCACCCCCATCACAGCCAATCATCTGGCGCGAATTTTCACAGAGGCCGGGCTCCCGAAGGGCGTTTTTAACGTGGTCCATGGACACGGTGACGTCGGAGAAGCCATCGTGAAATCCCCGGATATCGCAAAAATATCCCTAACAGGTGAAGCCAGCACAGGAAAGAAGGTTATGGCCGGAGCAGCACAGTCGCTCAAGAAGGTCACCCTGGAGCTCGGGGGGAAATCCCCGCTCATTGTCTTCGAGGACGCCGACGTAAAAAATGCTGTCTCCGCAGCGATGGTGGCAAATTTTTATACCCAAGGTGAGATTTGTTCCAATGGAACCCGGGTCTTTGTCCACGAAAAATTAATGGACACCTTTCTGGAGCAGCTTAAAGTGCGCACCGAGAAACTCGTGGTGGGCCCTCCTCATTTACCCGAGACCCAAATTGGTTCCCTTATCCACCAAGCCCATCTCGAAAAGGTCCTTAGCTACATCAAGATAGGGCAAGCGGAAGGGGCCACTTTGGTCTGTGGCGGCAACCGCGTGACCAAAGGCCCCCTAGGCAAAGGCGCGTTTGTGCAACCAACCGTATTCGCGCAATGTATCGATTCAATGCGCATTGCAACGGAGGAAATATTTGGGCCCGTCATGAGCGTGCTCTCCTTCAATGAAGAAGATGATGTCGTGAATCGAGCCAATAACACCCCCTTTGGTCTGGCCGCTGGGGTGTTTACCTCGGATATAAAACGGGCCCACCGCGTGATTGCGAAACTCCAAGCCGGAACCTGCTGGATCAACAACTACAATATCACCCCCATTGAACTCCCTTTTGGTGGCTACAAAGAATCCGGTATGGGGCGGGAAAACAGTCTCGCGGCCATCGACCACTATACACAGCTGAAATCTGTCTACGTGGAGATGGGTAACGTCGATTGCCCCTACGAATAAAAGCCTGCCGATTCTCCTTGATAGACTCCCTACCGAATAGTAGGTAGCGCCAACCCCAGATCTATCTAAGGAGGCATTTCCATGGCCAATTCCGCCCTTGCTTACCTACCCGAGCAGTGGCCTTCCATTAGGACCATGCTATGGGCCGGCATGGAGGGTATCCTAACCCCGAAACCTGCCGGCATCTTAAGCGAGTCCGATTGGATAAAGGCGGGTACGGTTTCGGGAGAAGTGACCGCCCCTTCGAAGGCTTTAGTGCGCGATTATTCCGCCTTCTGCAAAGCGCTTCCTGGAAGCTATACCAATGAATTACCTCCTCACCTCTTCCCCCAATGGACTTTTCCCCTCGTTGCCAAATCATTGATGAGTCTCGGCTACCCCCTTCACTTGGTGATCAATGGTGGGGCTTGCCTCCATGTCAATGACGTAATCCCCATAGGGCAACCACTCAGCGTTAGAGTCGAACCTTTATCGATCACCCCGAAAGGCCGTTGGTTGGAACTGGTGCAGGAAGTCACCACCGGAACTTCCCAAGCACCTAGGGCCGTCCAAGCGCGCATGCACACCCTCGTGCCCGCCCCCAAGAAGGATGGTGGGTCGAAAAACACCAAGGCCACCATTCAAATCCCCACCCATTGCCGTGAATTGGCTCGACGACGTTTCAAAAAGAAAAGTGGCCTTCGATTTGCGGGGCTCACGGGCGATTATAATCCCATCCATTGGATAGCACCGGCTGCACAACTCTCAGGCTTTAAAACGGTGATACTTCATGGATTTGCCACTTTTGCCACCGCCTATGAGGTGGTTCGAAAAGCCCGTTGCCCATGGATAAAACGGGTCTCCGATTTTAACTTAAAGTTCTACAAGCCCCTGCATCTCCCCGGAGATGTTGGGATTTACGTGGGCGACGATTCGACGACTCCACAGGTTTTTATTGGCAAAGCCCCGGGGGCAAAACCTGTCGCTTATGGAACATTCAATATTGAATAAAGGAAACTAAAGATGCGTGATTTTCTCGTAGAGCTTTCGCACTCACCAACCGCTCAACAGGTTGTCAAATCTCTCGGCCTACCTATTCCCCTTCCTCCTGTTTTGGAACGCAGTTTCGGCGCTACGCCAGCGCTTCCTTTCGTCGGACGCACGTTTGGGGTTTGCTCTCCAGAGCAAGGGCCGTTGGCCGTGGCGGCGGTCGAGGCCCTCAGTGAGGCCGGCGCCGATATCGTCACCGCTGATAGGGACCAAGTCGCTCAATGGAAAGCTGCGGCGCAAGCCTATTCCCGTGTCGTTTCGGTCATGGATCCGGAGAGTGGTCAGAAACTGTCCGGCTTGGTCTTTGATGCTTCCCATTTCGATTCCATTCTGCAGCTTGATTGGATCTACCGTAGCATGCGGCCTTTTCTACGAACATTGAGAAAAGGCGCTCGAATTGTCATCATTTCCCCCGTGCCCAGTGAGAAAAACAGTGCCGAAATGGAGGCCTGCGCCAGAGGCCTTGAGGGATTTATGCGCAGTCTCTCAAAAGAAATGGGCAAAAAAGGAATTGGTGTTATTCTCTGTAGATGTCCATCCACAGGATCCCCGAGTCTTGCTGGTGCCCTGCGCTATTTTCTATCCGGTGCATCGGCCTATGTCACAGGCCAACCCATCACCCTAGGAACATCGGGAAAAAAATTAACTGCTGGCTTTAGTTGGGATCAGCCCTTGGCCGGAAAAACCGCTTTGGTCACCGGCGCTTCCAGAGGGATTGGGCGTTCCACGGCGATCACCCTTGCCGCAGATGGGGCCAAGGTGATTTGTTTAGACCGTTTAGAAGAAGCGGATTCATTGGCCGAATTAACCCAGAAAATTAATGGTGTTGCGCTCTGTGCTGACATTACCGCCCCAGATGCCGGGCAACTCATCCAAGATCTGATTGAGAAAGAGTCCGGTGGACTTGATATTATCGTGCACAACGCTGGTGTAACCCGAGACAAAACCCTTGCCCGGATGTCCGAAGAGCAGTGGAACCTGACGCTTTCGGTAAACCTACAAGCAATCGTGCGCGTCACAGGGCAATTGCGGGTTGTATTCAACGACCATGCCCGAATCGTGCTTCTCTCTTCTATCGCTGGTATCGCCGGCAACGTGGGCCAAACGAATTATGCTCTTACGAAAGCCGCTCTCGTAGGATTGGTAAGTGCCTGGTCCAACGATTTTAAAAAGAAGGGAATCACAGTCAATGCCGTCGCCCCCGGCTTCATCGAAACCCGAATGACAGCAGCGATACCATTCGCAATTCGCGAAGTTGCTCGCAGATTGAACGCCTTCTCACAAGGAGGGCTGCCCGGAGATGTGGCCGAAGCCATCAAGTTCTTCGCTCTACCGTCCAGTACGGGCGTGAGCGGACAGGTTCTCCGGATCTGTGGCGGAGCCCTCGTAGGCGCATAATCAAAGGAGTCGAGGATGTCTGAGAAAACGACAAAACAGAAAAAATATTCATCACGACCACGGCGTGCCGTGATTGTGGGTGGTGTGCGGTCCCCTTTCGTGAAGGCTTTCGGCCCCTACTTAACCATGGACACAATTACCCTAGCAACGGCGGTGGTAAAAGCGTTGCTCGAAAAATACCCACTCCCCCAGGGGTCGATTGATTCTCTGGTTTGGGGTGGTGTGATTCTCCCAAGTGCCTGCCCAAACACTGCGCGAGAAATTGTTATTGACGCCAACCTTCCACGTTCTACTGAAGCGTTTACGGTAAGTCGCGCTTGTGCTTCCGGGCTACAGGCCATTACCACCGCAGCCATGGCTATCGAACGGGGTGACGCGGATATCGTTATTGCAGGTGGATCCGATTCCACCAGTAATGCGGAAATCCAATTACCACAGAAACTTGTCCATGAGTTAGCCCCCCTTGCTTTCGGCAAGGCCAAGCCCTCGGATTTAATTGGCTCTCTCGCGCGTTTGAATTTCGCCAAAGACGTTTTGCCTCGTGCGCCCAAAATAGCAGAGCGTAGCACGGGCCAAACCATGGGTGAAGCCGCAGAAGACATGGCCCGGCGCAATGAAATTAGTCGGGAAGCCCAAGACAATCTCGCATTTGAGTCACACCAGCGCGCAGCCAACGCAGTAACAACGGGACGCTTTGACGATGAGGTGGTTCCTATACAATGCCAAAACGGCGAGTGGGTTCACCAAGACCAATTGATTCGTGCAAGCACAACCCGGGAAAAGCTAAGCAAACTGAGATCCGCCTTTGCCAAAAACGGTTCCCTCACAGCGGGAAATTCAAGTCCCTTGACCGACGGCGCCTCGGCGACCCTCCTCATGTCGGAAGAAAAAGCTGAGAGCCTCGGTTTAACGCCGAAAGCAGCCATTTTAGATTGGGCCTACGTAGGCGTTGACCCGGCAGACCAACTACTAATGGGGCCCGCATTGTCTATTCCGAAGGTATTGGCAAAAAGTGGCTTGGAATTGGGCGACGTCAGCCTGGTTGATATCCATGAAGCCTTTGCTTCCCAGGTTTTGAGTGTCGTCAAAATGCTCGCTAGCGACTCATTTGCCCAAAAGCGCTTAGGCAGAAAACAAGCAGTGGGGCAAATTGGGCCGGCGAAGCTCAATGTTCATGGCGGGTCCATCGCTATCGGTCACCCATTTGCGGCCACGGGCTCACGTATGGTGAACACCATGGCCAACGAATTGGCACTCGGACAAGGGGAATTTGCGGTTCTTGGCATCTGTGCCGCAGGAGGACTTGGCGCCTCCGCGCTATTACAACGGCTCTAAAAACGACTCCATCAATTAGACACTCCTCTGGTTCTTGATATTATCATAGGCCCGATTGATAAGCTGTAGCTTATGGGTTGCAGCCTCAACAAACTCCTCTGGCATCCCACTGGCCATCAGCTTATCGGGGTGATGCTCCAGGGCTAACTCTCGGTACCTCTTCTTAATTTCGTCAAGCGGCGCGCTCGCGTCAACGCCCAGGATTCTGTAGTCACTTTCTGCCGATGAGAAGAAAAGTTCCTTGATTGCCAACTCTTGCGCGTCTGAGAAACCGAATATCTGGCTCACGTCCTCTAGAATAACACGTTCTCCCTCGTGAAGGACCTTGTCTGCTGCAGCCACCTGATAAAGCAGCGTGAGAACCTGTTCACGAAGGGCCTTGGAATGTTGGAAAAATGAGGCGAATTGTATCGCATAGTCCCGATAGGAAGTTTCGCTATCTTTTGCTGCACTGAAGAGTCTGATAGCCATTTGGCGTTGAGCGTCTTCGAGCCGTAGGCAATCCCGCATAAACGATTCCACGACAGATATTTCTTCTCGGCAAACCACACCATCGGCTTTGGCAAGTTTCCCCAAGAGGGCGAAGACCGTGGTAAAAAAGACAGCTTCCCTAGGCGCCTTATTTGCCCTCTGGGTAGTTGTTGTGCCTGTTTTCCCGGCTTCGGCACGCTCTTTGGCATCGCCGAGCGCATGTCCCGCAACCCCGCCTAAAAGGGCTCCGATGGGCCCCCCAAGCACATACCCCACCGAACCAAGTATGAACGTATTAAACCAACTCATTGATTCTCCCATCTTAAAAACGAGCATGCCGTATACCTCATCTACTTGCGGGGCAGAAGTGTAGAAACTATGTGTGTGAACTATGGATTTAGACACTCTACATACTGGGGTCATGGTTGAGTTCGTAGCTGCGGTGGTCACAGGCGCCGCGCTACTACTCATTTCAGCACCTTATGGGCGACACGCTCGGTCGGGTTTTGGCCCGACGGTACCAGCGCGCCTTGCCTGGATTTTAATGGAAGTACCTGCCCTCCTCTGCTTCAGCGTCCCTTTTTTAATGGAAGCCACAAACCAGCCCGGTATTCACTGGCTCTTTTTCGGCGGTTGGTTTTTTCATTACAGCTATCGAACTTTCGTTTTCCCCTTCAAACTCAATATAGCTAGACGCACAACCCCCTTTCTAATCGTTGTATTGGCCATCATCTTCAATGCGTTGAATGGGTCGATCAATGCAGCCTGGCTGAAATTCTATCCTACGGATCTGGATTCTTGGGAGACAATACTCCGGGTGATTCTAGGCTCAGTCCTTTTTACCTCAGGTGTTCGTATCAACCACCAATCCGATGCAATCCTGATGGCGTTACGAACAGACACATCGGATACGTCCTATAAGATTCCCCACGGGGGCATGTACCGCTATATATCCTGTCCAAACTATTTCGGTGAATTATTGGAGTGGAGCGGTTGGGCTATCGCAACCGGCTCACTGGCGGGCTGGGCGTTCGTCGCATTCACTGCTTCTAATCTCGTCCCAAGGGCACTGGCCCATCATCGCTGGTACCAAGAAAAATTCGGTGATTATCCAAAAGACCGGAAAATCCTCCTACCTTTTGTGTGGTAGTAGCCCCACAAGCCACCGTCGACCACAGGCCTCAGGGCCCCTATCTTAGCGAGGAGGAAGGAAAAACTCGATAAGTTCCTCGCGGTAAGCATCTGCATCGGCCTTGCCGAGTTCAATCATCGCCGTGGCCAATCTACCATCGAAAAGCAGATAACTAAGCAAATCCGACTCACCTAAGGCATCTTTATCGGAAATCAGATCAAAAAGAACACCCGAGAGACCCTTTAACTTTGACTTGAAAACGTCAATAAATTCTGCCGCCATCTCACCAAGATCCCGAGAAGGCCGAATCACCAACGTGTCGATTTCGCGGTAAGAAGCTCCTCGCATGTCTTTGGATGTTTTGTTGATTTGTTCGACAAACTCTTTTCCGAAGGTCGCACGCCCGTCGCTCAGCAGCCGATTGAATCCCTCAAGTCTTTTTAAATCATAGTCTAGACGATCCAGCATGATACTGTCGATCATCTTACCAATAAGAAAGAGCGGACTCGGATATTCTTCCACATCATCATCCAACAATAAGGGATCCGCAGTCGGCAGACTATCTCCACTCACGCCCACCACCAATACGCGGCTCGCTCCCAAACGAAGGGCCGGAGACAGTGGCGTATTCTGCCTCACTCCACCATCGCAATAATAAGAACCATTAATCTCCCGTGCCGGAAATAGAATCGGAATGGCCGCTGAAGCCAAAGCATGTTCAGAAGTTATCTTCGCCGCTTCTGCCCTGGCTTTTGGATCTCTGGACCAAGTCGGTAATCCGCCTTCATGCCGGTCCACAAAAACTGTGCTTTTGCCCGAGCGGACATGGGTCGCACTAACCGCCAAGGCATCCACGATTCCGGCGCGGATATTATAGCCAATCTGCGTCCACGGCAGGTCGCGTACGACAGCATCGGTCAACCTAGCGGAATTGATGAAAATCCCTCTTTTATTGGGTTTGGCGTTCAATAGCGCTCGAATATCCAGTGGAAGACGCAACATATCAGTGGCGCCCAACCGAAGCATATTCTCAATTCGCATATCTCGCCAAAAATCCAAGAGGCGGTCAATATCGTTACCGGGAATATGGGAGGTCCCAGCCAAGTAGCAGGCATGAATTGCCCCCGCGGAACTGCCACAAAAAATATTGAACATGGAAGGGCGAATAATTTCCTTCGGGAGTTCCTCGAAGATATAGGCCAAAACGCCAGCTTCATAGGCCCCCCGAGCGCCCCCGCCGGCTAAAACGATGCCTCGTTTAATTTCGGTTTCTCTGCTCATTTAAGGCGACCTTCGGTCGCAGATCCATCTATCCCCCTGCGTAATTCCGCGACAAAGCGGCCCAATTCAGCAAGCCGGTCTGCTTCAGGTGCATCCAATTCGAGGATTTGCACCAAAGCAGACCCCACAACAACACCATCGGCAATTTTTGCCACTTCCCCAGCCATCTCTCCTGACCGAATCCCAAAACCGACACACATCGGCAGCGAGCTGTCGACACCTACATCTGAAATCATACGTTCCACGGGCTTGAGTGACGACAACGCCCCCCCCGTCACCCCTGTCATGGCAACAAGATAGATAAAGCCAGAGGCATCTTCCGCAATTCTTTGCGACCGCTCTCGCCCACTTGTTGGAGCAATGAGTCGAATCCACGCCAAAGAATAACGCTTCGCGATTTCGGAAAACCCACTCGCTTCTTCCATGGGAAGGTCCACAACCAAAACTCCATCAACCCCGGCCTCCACAGCTGCTTTGCACAGCTGCTCCTCTCCGATGGATATATAGGGATTTAAATAACCGAATAACACCACGGGGGTTTTCTCGTCTACTTGCCTGATTTTTCGAATTAAATCCAGGGCGCTATGCAACCCCCCACCATTTTCCAAGGCTCGGCCCATCGCGCGTTGAATCACCGGGCCATCCGCAAGGGGATCTGAGAAAGGGACACCGACTTCGAGAATATCTACGCCATTCTCGATCGCTTTGATTGCGGCCATAAAGGATACTTCAAGATTAGGGTCTCCTGCTGTCAGATAAGCGACCAGGGCCTTTTTACCCGTCTGCCGCAAGTCTGAAAAACATTTATTTAATCGATTACTCATCAACGTTGTTCCCTTAATACCATCGTCTTAAGATGCACTCTCGCCTAAGAAACGGGCCAATTCCGTCATGTCCTTATCGCCCCGTCCCGACAGTCCAACCAAAATTCGGGCGCCTTGGTGACCCTTTGCATAACGCATTGCCATAGCCACAGCGTGCGCCGTTTCAAGAGCACAAATGATGCCCTCAGCTTTCGCAAGTACTTGTAAAGCTTCGACTGCCTCTCGGTCATCCACACCCTCATAACTGGCCCGACCTGTGGCTTGTAAAAAGCAATGCTCTGGACCAACAGCCGGATAGTCCAGTCCCGCTGCAATAGAATGCGGAGGGCTAATTTGCCCGTCTTCCGATTGCAAGACTTGAGTTCGCGCGCCATGTAAGACCCCCAGGGTGCCACAATTTAGGGAAGCAGAATGCCGGCCTGTATCGAGACCATCGCCCGCCGCTTCAGCCCCAATCAGCCGCACCGACTCATCACCCACAAATGCGTGGAAAAGACCAATGGCATTCGAACCACCTCCCACGCAAGCTGTGACCATATTCGGAAGTCCACCCTGCTCCAACATTTGCCTGCGGGCTTCCTCACCAATCACGGATTGCAAATTACGGACCATCACCGGGTAGGGGTGTGGTCCAGCGGCGGATCCCACCAGGTAGTAGGTATCATCAACATTCGCTACCCAATCCCGCATTGCCTCGTTCATCGCATCTTTCAGAGTTTTGGTGCCGGAAGTTACAGCACGAACCTCGGCGCCAAACAATTGCATTCTTAATACATTTAACCCTTGGCGTCGAATGTCTTCAGACCCCATATAGACCACGCACTCAAAACCAAATATGGCGCAAGCCGCCGCCGTCGCAACCCCATGCTGCCCTGCACCCGTTTCAGCGATCACTCTCTTCTTACCCATTTTGCGGCACAGCAGAGCTTGCCCCAGGGTTTGGTTTATCTTGTGTGCCCCAGTGTGGTTGAGGTCTTCCCTTTTTAGGAATATCTCAGCCCCCAATTCAGATGACAAGCGTTTTGCATGGGTCAGCAAACTCGGTCGCCCCACAATGGTATTGAGCAGCTTCCGATATTCCACTTCGAACGAAGGGTCAGCACTTACTGCGTCATAGGCCCGCTCAAGCTCCAGGAGAGCCGGCATAAGCACCTCCGGAACAAACCGCCCCCCAAAATCGCCAAATCGGCCAGTTTTATCTGGTCTTCCCGCAATCGGCTCAAACATCTTCCAACTCCGCATTCATTTGGGCAAAGGCCCTCTTTGCTTCCTCGATAAAGGTTTTCGTTTTCTCTGGGCACTTCCTACCTGGGCTAAATTCTACACCAGAGGCAGCATCCACCCCCCAGGGGTTTAGGGTCGTAATTCGCGAATAAATATTACCGGAATTCAATCCTCCCGCGAGTATGGTTCGACGCGCCCGGCATACCGTGCGTGCCACATCCTCTGGAGCAAGGACACCTGTTCCGCCCTTCCGAAGGGGATCTCGGGCATCCACGAGCAGGATGTCACCGGGCCAGGATAGCACACCCTGGAGGTCTGTATCACGACCGACGCCCACAGCTTTAAATGTCTTGCCTGGCTCAAGCCTCAACATCTCGGGAGATTCATCACCGTGAAGTTGCACCAAATCCATAACCCCACAACGAAGTATCTGACTTAAAGCATCCGGAGAAGGGTCCACCATGACTGCAACCCGGAGGATATCCTCTCCAATGGCACCCCCAATCTCAATGGCTGAGTCAAGGTCCACCGACCGGGGACTATTTGGCCACAGGTTAAGCCCAATGGCATTGGCACCAAGCTCCACAGCTATTTTAGCATCCTTCACAGTACGGATTCCGCAAATTTTTATCAGATTTACCGGTAGCTGCATTTACTGCCCCAATAGCATCTTGAGGGCGCGTGTAGGGTCAGGGCTACGCGCTAAATGCGTTCCCACCAAGAAAGCTTGATAGCCCTGTTCATAAAGCTTTTTGATGGCGGTGGAGTCAGAAATACCGGATTCAGCTACTAGAAACCTACCTTCTGGTAAGTCTGAGTAGATTTTGGCAGCACGATCGTGGTCGACTCTGAGACTACTCAGATCGCGGTGGTTCACCCCAATTAACACCTCTTCCGGTAATTTTAGTGCTTTTTGGACCTCTAAATCTTCGTGTACTTCTACCAAGACATCCATACCAAGTTCGATCGCACGTTCGGCGCACGCCCGTAATACGTCGATTTCCAAAGTTCGAGCCAGCAACAAAATTGCATCTGCCCCCAACCATCGAGATTCATCCACTTGGTACGCGTCTACAATAAAATCCTTTCGGAGCGCAGGCAGTCCTGCGGCCTGCTTACACCAAGCAATCATTTCTTTTTGGCCCCAAAAATATCGATTATCGGTTAAAACCGACAAGGCGCGAGCGCCGCCCGCACCGGAGGCTGAAGCAAGATCCTCACCAGACCAATCGGGCACCTCTAAATCGGGCCGCAATACCCCTGTAGAAGGTGATGCGCGCTTGACCTCGGCAATAATGGCGGGTCCCGTTTGGCACTCAAGCGCTTTCTTAAAGCCCTCGGAAGCAGGCGCGGCCGCCGCTAACTCCTTCATTAATGACGGGGATATCCGTTCCTTCTGCCACGAAACCTCGCGTTTCTTAAAAGCCACGATACGTTCCAACACACCACCACTCATGGTTCTCACCCCTTCAAGCTCACCAACCCGCCCACTCTCTTTAAACCAGTCAATCGAGAATGCAAACAATCCCCTCTTCTGCCCTTTAACTATGAACAATCCTTTACACATTACGTCGGTAAGTTTATGTACTCCCACCGTTAAAATGGAGTAGCGCCTCATGCTAGAGATTGTTTCCAAGGGCTTCAAGAGCGCCAAAGCAGCGTTGACCGGTAAGGCCGTCCTCAACGAGGACAATATCAACGATGCGGTTCGACAAATTCGTATGTCCCTGCTTGAGGCCGACGTTGAAGTCGGAGTGGTCAAAAGCTTCTTAAAAAGGGTCAAAGAACGATCCATCGGCGAAGTTGTCAATCTCGACACCGATAGTGGGAAAAAGAAACTTTCCGCGACCCCTGGCGACCATTTCATCATGATTTGCCAGCATGAGCTGGAAAAGCTTATGGGCGTCACCGAAGAAGACCCAATTGTCTACAAGCGGCCCTATACGGTCATCATGATGGTGGGACTCCAGGGAACAGGAAAAACCACAACCACCGGTAAATTGGCCCGCCATTTACTCTCACAAAAGAAAAAGCCGATGCTCGTGGCCGCGGATATCTATCGTCCAGCCGCCGTGGAGCAGCTGAAGATTCTCGGCGAACAAATTGGCGTCCCTGTCTATGCAAAGGACGGTGTACCACCCGCCCAGCTATGTGCTGATGCCCTCAGGGAAGCGAAGAAGCGAAAACGCGACATTGTAATCTTTGATACCGCCGGTCGGTTGGCCATTGATGATGCGATGATGCTCGAACTCGAAGAGGTTAAAGCCAGAACCCAGCCCCACAACATCTTTCTTGTATGCGATGCGATGGCTGGCCAGGACACCGTGAGGACCGCCTCTGAATTTAATAGGAGATTAGACATCGACGGTTTCATCATGACCAAACTCGACGGTGATGCCCGCGGTGGCGCGGCACTTTCGATCCGCGAGGTCACGGGAAAACCAATTAAATTTCTCGGGGTTGGCGAGGGCATGGACAAGCTTGAGCCGTTTCGGGCCGAAGGACTTTCCTCTAGAATATTAGGCATGGGAGACATCGTGGGTCTCATGCGTGATTTCGAGGAGGTTATCGACGAAAAGCAAGCCGAAAAGGACACGAAGAAGCTCCTAAAGGGACAATTCACCCTGGATGACTTTCTGACTCAAATAAAAGCCATCGAGAAAATAGGATCTTTAAGCGATATTTATGAAAAGTTCCCAATTTTTGGCGATTCCGCACCCGACGGGTTTAAGGTCGACAACAATGCCTTCAAGTTGATGGAATCCATGATTCACTCTATGACCCCAGCAGAGCGGCAAACCCCCAGTTTGATTGATAAATCGAGAGCCAACAGAATTGCCCGGGGGTCGGGAAGAAAACCAGAACAAGTCCAAGACCTTATTGCTCGTTTTGGCATGATGCAGAACATGATGGGTGGCTTGGCGGCCCAACCCGGTTTGATGGGCCAGATCCCAGGACTCAAACAATTCGGTCAGCTACGAAAAATGAAGGGGCAAGGACTCGGGGGCTTGTCTGATCTCTTCGGGGGAAAAGGAATGGGTGGAATGCCAGGTGGAATGCCAGGAATGCCTGGAATGCCTGGAATGCCGGCCGGTGCCGCCTTGCCGCCTGGCGTCACGCCTGAGCAAATCGAAGCCATGCAACGTCAGTTCGGTGGGATGCCTGGAGGAGTGAGCAGAGGTCCTTCTCGAGCGACCCCTAAGGATAAAGCCAAAACCAAAGTAAAACGTAAAAATGCCAGAAAGGCCCGTAAAAAGCAGAAGCGCTAGCTGAGTGTCCCGTTTCTAGAGATGAACTGGAAACCGAAACTATTTTTTTCCGGCCCTTCGTTTGGCCCCTTTAGGTTTCTCGGTTTCCACAGCAACGGTATAAACAATCCCCGTTGAACTTGATTTCTTAGGGAGAGTTTCATCTTCGTTCTCGGGCACAACGGTCAGGACTCTACCCTTCGCTACGGTTTCGCCACGCTGGTTATCGGCCCAAACATCGATGTCGACCAAGTACTCATTATCCTCAACCCGTGTTTCAACGATTATTCCCCGGCAGGTTAGAACATCGCCTGGCCAAAGGAGTTTCATGAGCCGTAGGCCGTAACGTCGAATCGAAGATCCAGTCAATGAATTCTGAATCATCCGCCCAATATACGACATAACCAATGTGCTCGGCGCGAAGACCGTCGTTCGCCCAGCGGCTTTCGCAACTTTATCGTCTAAATGGACCGCGTTATAATCATCTGCTGCCCCGGCATAGCGAGCAAGAGTCACTCGGTTAAGGGCTGGTATAGAAATCCCTTCCAGTGGACTTCCCGACTCTGCATTCTCGTATGTAAGTTTCTTTGGCATTGAAAAGCCCTCAGTTCTATTTTTTCAATTCCACCAATACACGTCGCGCCTTAAAGACAGGCCGTTCCTTGGCGTCATTCGCCCGAGTTTCGATCACCAGAAATATCAATTGGCCATTTGGTACCCCCTTATCAAAGGCGTTCACCATCTTGTGAACCACCGAGATTTTGTCACCTACCATGATCGGCCGGAAGTATTCGTACTCCTCTTCCTGGTGCATCATCGTATGGGGATTGATTCCCACGTCAGCGTAGAAGTTGTCGTAATCATGAAGAACCGCTGGAAACGTTAAGGGCGCGATAATCTTCGAGTATCCGCCTGCCTTGGCCGCTTCTTCCTCGAAGTGGATTGGGTTCACCTCGCCAATTGCCTTGGCAAACCGGCGAATTTGGCCCTTTTCAATTTCAAAAGTCAAGACGCCGCTCGATTTGCCCATCATCTTACTTAAAACCGTCGATGTTGCCACTACCAAATCAACTCCGCGTTATGGTTGGTCTTTTGATAACCGTTTAAGGAGACAAACTCAAGTTCTGGCTTCTGAACCATATTCTCAACAAGTCTCGTGAATGGATTTCGCCTCTGTACTCCTTCATCCTTGAATTGTCGAGCTAATCCGGGTCTTTCCCGAAAAATAGCCGAAATCCCTGCCTTCTAACTAACGCCCATGGGTTGGAGACAGAGCGACGGGTTGGTTCAGACTCCACCCAGCTATTTTTCTCATTTTTCGCCCCGGGCCTCGCAGTCCTTGTGCTTTTTCCGCTGATTGGCCGAGCACTTTTCTTCGTGGAGACATGTTTTGTGCGGTGTTTCCTGTCCTACACTCTGCTGCGTCCTCTCCGAAGACCCGCTCCTAGGGGCAAATCAAGCAGGTCGACGCCCCGCTGATTACGTGAGCGCTTGAGCCTCACTTGGGTATGAGGTTTTCAGCAACCGGGGAGGTCGTAGGCCGTGGTTTGGGTGAGTTCGTCCGCTTTACCTCGTACCGATCACATGCTCATTATCACCGCGTTTTATCCTCCGCACCAATCTTTTGGAGAGGTTCTCCACGCGAGAGTTATCAATGCCTGCCCGTTGGTTGCTGGCGCGCCACTGTCCCTTCCCGGTTTCTTCGTATCTTTAAGACATGAAAGACATTCCTCGCCAGTAATGAGGCTTTTCACCCACAATAGCGCTAAAGAGGCGCTAAGAATAATCCAAGAGCTGGGGCTGGCCGCCACCAGAGAATCAACGCCGCCCTGGGGCAGCGATGTCGATTCTCTACGACCCGGTATTTGGGAAAAAATCTTACGCGAAATTTCCAATTCCCCAGCCTGGATCTCTTGTACTTGGATCAAAACGCCAAAAGCAAGCCAACGTCTAGAACTCGCTCGCCCTGACGACTTGACGGCAACAGCAACTATCTAGAATAGTATTAAGAACAATATGGAATTGCTCGCACTCATCAGTTCTCTGGTCCTCGTTTTCCTAAACGGCTTCTTCGTGGCCACTGAATTCGCAATTGTCAAGGTCCGATCGACCCGAGTCGAGGAACTTATCACGCAAAACAAGAAGGGCGCTAAGGGTATCCGCCACATGGTCAGTAATCTCGACAGCTACCTATCTGCCACTCAATTAGGTATTACCTTTGCCAGTTTAGGACTCGGTTCCATTGGAGAGCCAGCCTTTGCCAACCTTATCGAGCCTCAACTTACGAAACTGGGGTATGACAACCCTGTCTTACTCCATACGATCGCAGTTAGCTTTGCTTTTGCGATTATTTCTTTCATGCACATCGTTATCGGTGAACTTGCACCCAAGTCGCTGGCGATCGTCAAACCCGAATATGTGGCGGCCTTCGCCGCCTATCCGATGCGCATTTTTCATACCCTTTTCTATCCGTTTATTTATATTTTTAACGGGTTGGCTGGAATGCTCCTACGCTTGGTTGGGATCGATCCCCAAGACTATCAAAACAGCATCCATTCCGACGACGAGCTGCGCATCATTTTATCCCAAGCCCGTAGCGGCGGCCTACTAAGTGAAACTCGTGCAAAACTACTTGAGAGAGCATTGGGAATTCGCAACAAAACCGCCCGTCACGTGTTGGTGCCAAGAAACGAGGTGGTCTTTCTTGACACGAACTTGAGTCACGAAGAAAATCTAGAGCGAATCCGGGAATCGCCCTACTCTTATTTCCCCCTTTGCGACCGCGAACTCGATCATTCCAAGGGTGTCATTCACATCCGTGATTTCCTGGAGGCAACGTGGTCAACAGGAGCGAGCCTCCTCGAATTTGCACGACCGGTCACCTATTTACCTGAAACGATGACTGCGGATCGGCTTTTGACCGAATTCAATAATCGAAATATCTCCCTGGCCATTATTGTCGATGAATATGGTGGAGCCTCAGGAATTGTTACTGCCTCCGAATTAGTCGGTGAAATCATGGGAGACCTTCACCATGTCTGCGACTCAGACGTGGTAGAACTGGCCTCCGGGGCCTATGAAGTTGATGGTTCGGCCGAACTCGAAGAACTCGAAGAAACTTTGGGTGTCAGCTTCGACAAAACGAACATAACCACCATAGCCGGTTTCCTTATGCGGGAAATAGGACGGATGCCCAATACGGGTGATAGAATTCGCTGCCAGGGCCTACTCCTCCATGTAACGGCGGCCGATGGCCCCAAAGTACGGCGGGTACGGATCCAGAAATTAAAGAAGAGACCCTGACAATCAGGGATTTTTAGTTTGAAGGCGGTTGCTCTGCTATTTCGGGGGTCTTTTTACGCGACCGGTTCTTCTTTTTCAAAGGGACCACCGGCTTTGTGAGAGCCGAGCCCAGTACGTCTTCAATTCGTTTTGCGAATATAAACTCGACTCCTTCGAGGTTTTCTTCGGGAATCTCAATCAAATCCTTCTCGCACCGCTCAGGAATTATGATGCGTGTGACCCCGGCGCGCTTGGCGGCTAGAACCTTTTCCTTGATTCCCCCTACAGCCAGCACATTGCCCCTCAGGGTAATTTCTCCGGTCATGGCAACATCGGCCCTAACTTTGATGTCGGTCAGTAAAGACACCAACGCGGTTAGCATCGTCACCCCGGCTGAAGGCCCATCTTTAGGAATACCTCCTGCAGGCACATGGATATGGAGATCCGTGTCTTTAAAGATCCCTTCATCAATCCCCCACAAAGCTGAATTAGAACGGACCAGTGACATCGCCGCTTGAGCCGACTCTTTCATCACATCACCAAGCTTGCCCGTGAGAATTAGCCCACCCTTACCCTGCATTTTAGTCGCTTCGATAAAAAGGATATCCCCGCCGACTGCGGTCCAAGCCAGGCCCGTTGCTACCCCGGTAACGTCTGTCCGTTGGGCCATTTCATTGAGGAATTTCTTTGGCCCTAATATTCTATGGACGTCGGAAGGCTTCACTTCTCGCTCATTTCGCTTCCCATCCACGTAGTCCACAGCCAAATTCCTGCATACGCTCGCAATTTCTCTCTTGAGATTTCGAACGCCTGCCTCCCGTGTATAGGAGGTAATCATTTCCTTGAGCGCTTCAGGTGTAAACTCCACATCCTTGCTTTTTAAGCCATGTTCAGAAACTGCTTTGGGAATAAGGTGGCGGTCACCAATCTCGATTTTCTCTTCGACGGTATACCCGGAGACCTCGAGTACCTCCAAACGGTCTCTAAGTGCCGGTGGGATTGGCTCCAACTGATTTGCTGTTGCGATAAAAAAACATTTTGAGAGATCGAACGACACATCGATATAGTGGTCGGAGAAAGTGTGGTTCTGCTCGGGGTCCAGCACCTCCAAGAGTGCAGAAGCAGGATCCCCGCGGAAATCACTGGCTAGCTTATCAACCTCGTCCAAAACAAAAACAGGATTATTGGTACCAGCTTTTTTAATCCCCTGTAACACCCGGCCGGGCATAGAGCCGACATAAGTTCGACGGTGACCTCGAATTTCCGCTTCATCGCGCACACCACCCATGGCCACCCGAACGAATTTTCTACCCATGGCCGTGGCAATACTTTGACCAAGTGACGTTTTGCCGGTACCCGGCGGTCCAACCAAGCAAAGGATGGGCCCTTTCATATCACTTTTGAGCTTTCTAACTGCCAGGAACTCTACAATTCTCTGTTTGATTTTTTCCAGGCCAAAATGTTCGGCGCCAAGAATCCCACGGACTTCCTCTAGGTTGATCTTGTCATCGGAAGACTTGCTCCACGGTAAATCACATAGCCATTCGACGTAGGTACGTGAAACAGTGTATTCCGCCTGAGAAGGACTCATATTTCGCAGTCTTCGCAATTCCTTCCTCGCTGCTTTCTCGGCTTCGTCGGGAAGTTTTGCTTCCACAACCCTCTTTTCCAAATCCGCAAGATCTTCGTCGCCGTCCTCCCCTTCGCCGAGTTCTTCCTTAATGGCCTTGAGCTGCTGCCGAAGGTAGTATTCACGTTGAGTCTTCGACATCTCCCCCTTTACATGGGTACTTATTTTATTCGACAACTTCAGAACCTCGAGCTGCCGTGACAAGAATTCCAAAACCCTTCTCATTCTGGAAACCAGTTCCGCCGTCTCCAAAACACTCTGCTTTTCATCAACGGTTGCATCGACATTCGAGGCAATCAAATCCGCTAATACACTCGCATCTTCCACCCGCTCTAGAAGTTCGGCCGCTGATGGCGGAAGTTCTGGAATGAGTCGAAGAACTTCACGCGCGGTTTTCTTGAGGCTCATGGTGAGTGCCTCAACTTCAACCTGGCTCGAAGCCAGGTCGTCCACCGCAGAAATTCTCGCCTTTAGATAGGGGATGCTTTGCGTATATTCATTGAGTCTTACGCGAGACAACCCCTGTACAACGACGGAAAAGTTATCTTTAGACGCTTTCACCAGTTTCACTAATCGGGCCGCACAGCCAATAGTGTAAAGATCGGTGGAGAGAGGATCATCAACGTCAGGATCCCGTTGCGCCACAACGGTTACGAGGCCATTTTCTTTAATTCCTTCCTCTACCAAACGAACGGTTTTAGGCCGACCGATTCCCAATGGAACAATGGAACCAGGAAAAAGAACGGTATTCCGCAAAGTTAGAACAGGGAGTTCGTCTGGGATCAACACCAATTCATCATCGGAACCCGTCTTGGTTAATGCGTGCTCGATGCTACCAATATTACTGAATAATTCGTCTTCAGGCTTCTTAGGATCTGACATTAATTACTTCCAACATGTTTGAACATTAAACAGGGGACCTCATCAAGCGGCCCCCGCCTTACCGTACCCAAAATAAGTCTAACTATACTTTATCTCGCGAAATTGAAGAAAAGCCAATTCCAACGAGAAAGTATTAATTAAAACGCAATATTTACAGGTACTTATGCATTCATAAACAAGGAGGTGGGAACTAAAGAGAGATTTCGGCAGGCCCCCGTGCGAAGGCGACCTAGCGCCGAGAACTGAAATTACTCAACAGGGACGCAGGCACGTACCTGCAATGCTACTTGGTCTTCGTTAAGTTCAAGGCTCTGAAGATCTGGACCACTCACCAAAGCTTCGTCCGAACATACGGTTGAACGAGCACAATCATCGTCGGTTCCACAAGAAGCAAGGCATCGGCCAGAGTCCATACAAATACCGGACTGACAAGCGTTGTCTCTAGAACAGAAGTCTGCCCCTGGTGCGTCGCCTACAGAGCCCTTACAAACGAAGGTAACATCACAATTATCCAAAAAATGCTTTCTAGGCTGACATGACTCATGGGCCGCACAAGCGGCGTCGTTCGGACAAACCGTAAGTTGTGAAAGAGCATAAACCCCCGATTCAAATTCCGGTCGAACGGCTCCGCCAAACGTCCACTGCCCAGTAGCCTCACCGACAAGCTCGTCGGTTTTCATGTCCATGTCCTTGTCCTCCAGCTTACCGGTGAATTCCATCGTCCAAAAGCCTTCACTGTTGTTCTCGCCATTCATTTCGAGTTCAGTACCATCGAACATGATTGCATTGAGACGGTCTTCGAACTGCTGCTCAGCTTGTTCTAGAGCTAGGCGGCAAAGTTCCGAACCTACTTGCTGTTGGATAGCATTATTCGTGCTTCGAGCGATGAAAGAACCAAAACGCTCACACCCACAATCAGCCGTGGTCGCGCCACAGGCGTAAGGTGCTGTGGCCGTGTCTTCACAACCCATGATGCTTTCAAGGGCACAACTGAAACTATCCTGGCCGGTAAGCGACTTTAAAATCACTTTATTGATGATGACCAAGAGCAGGTTCCCTACTTTTAGAGAAAGGTCGTGACGATCAACGGTGATGTCCATGGTCAGACGTCGGGCGGACGTATCATCCGTTAATGGGGTACGAACCACGGAACCGGTGAAGTCACTTGCGACAGGTTCAAAGCCCAGTTCGTCACCGGAATAAACAGTTCGACCACAACAGCTATTAAAGGGGTCACACTCAAGCTTATGTCTCCATCGAAAGAGGAAGCTGTCCCAACCCCAATTGCCAGTGAAGGAACCGGTTTCGGCGTCAACCGCACCAATCGTCATATCTCCACCCACTTGGATATCCGTCAGAAGATCTGTAATGTCGTCACCCACTCTAAAGGTTTCCTGCAACCATTCTGGGGAGTTTGTGGCAATAATATCGTCGACGACCCTGTCAATCGGAATCGCCCCTAAAATGCTATCAATTGTGGAACCAGTACCTGCACCAGCTACCCCCGCGGCAGTGAGACCCTGAACAAGCGCATCCACCAATGCCCCCGTAGGACTCTCAAAAAAGTCGCTAATAAGACCGATGATTTGGTCACCCGGTTCGGGAATGGCGGTATGAAGATGCAACTCAGTGGAAAAATCATACTCTCCCGAAACTGATAAGGGGAGTAGATTTAGGTCCACCTCCACAGTCAGCTGCCGCCGGCCCGGAATCACAATATCGTTTTTACAGCCTGTGGCGACCATCTCTCCTGTGGGGCCTGTTGCCGTGATGGTTGCAGTCAACTTTCTACCTTCTTCTAATCCAGAGAAAACTGCGGCCGACCTTACGTTTGCGATAGTTTCCAGGTCGATTACCCGGGGAAGCTGGCTAAAATCCAAAATAGCACAATCCAAGACGGTATTATGCAATCGAACAGTAATGTTTGAGAGTGGCACCGCATCGAGATACTTTGGCTTGACCTTGAGGTCACTTTCGTATTTATCAACAACCGCAATGTTCACTATTCTCTTCACTTCCGAGCCATCCTCATTGAGGGTGGAAACGACCAACTGGACGCTCCGCCGCTCGGTTCCCGCGGTTAGAACAACCTGAGCGCGCCCATCTTGGCCGGTGGTCGCAGAAAAGGCGGAAAGACTGGAACCCCCATTTGGCCTGGTAATCGAAAATTTTACGGGGCGATCTGGCACCGCGATATTGTCGGCTTCATAGAGTACTTTCGCCTTAATCGGACTCGATTCCTGAAACTTCAATTGAAGTGACTCTGGGCTCTCTAAAATCAAGATAACTGGCGCGTCAGGAAGAAGGCCTTCCGCCTTGCTGTCACTCAGAACGTCTTTTTCCGAACACGCTGCAGAAAAGAGCGCCAGGAGAACCATACATACACTTAATTTTTTCATCTTGCTGCCTCAGTCTAAGACCATCCCCCCCCGGGTACGATCAGGTGCTACGAATTCCGACACGGTGGTTTTTGCCTGCTTCTTCCAGAGGTTGCAGATAAATTCAACACAAATAAAATCTATTTAATGATCAAAAAACTCATTTTTGACACGAGGCGCCAGAAATAGGCTGCAAGCCGCCATTTCGTTGATAAAATGATATGTTTTGGCCGAAGGGATTTCCCCTTCGTAGGTCCTAATATATATTCAAACGATCATATTCTTCTCAGGAATTCACAGATTCTAATTGACTGCCCCTTCAGAACCGTATCCTAAGGAGATTGTGTAGCACATGACCTTCAACCTCTGACGAACGTTGAAAGCCATCATCGAGGCTACAGAAAACCTAGCTTTGAGCATTGTTATGACGTGGAGGCAAATTAAAAAATGAGCCGCATAAACAACAGTAGTAATCCTAGTTCCCCTCTTCCCTTTAGCTGTGCACCCGCCGATGAAAAGGAAGGCGAATTCGACAGTTATGATGACGATGACGAATACGACGAATACGCGGATGAGGACGATGACGGCTACGACGAATACGAAGAAAGATTCTCAGGCAAGGAATCAGCCGCCGATTTTGACGCCTTCGCTAACGATGACCCAGATCCCGAAGACAGCGAAGATGATGATGACGTAATCACCACTACAGATAACGAAAAATTTGATGACGAGGAAGAAGATCTCTTTTAATGAAGTTCCATCATTGAGTTCGATTTCTCAGGGGAGCCCTGTCGCCTCACGCCTGCTTTGCCTTTTTGGCATTCCCTTACAGGACGATAGAACGGTTGGGAGTCAAGGAACTGGGGCGTCCTCCGGTAAGCCCATTCGTTTATAATAAGGAACTAGCAATGCTGAAAAAAATAATCGCCCACATTTCTTACTTAATGGTGCCCTTAAGCTGCCTAACATACATGGGTTGCGGTCAAGATACCTTTCAACAAGGTTTTCAGCCAGACGCAATCGTCCCCGCCGAGGTTAATCTAGGCCCTGCATACCCGGTAAAACCAGGCGATAATCGTTGGTACAGCTTCACCGGTGAAGTACGGTCATCTGATGCGGAGGCGAACGCCAACGCAGAAACTGGCTTTAATAGTTACGTCTGCATTATGGTCGACAAAGTTCTCGACACAAACACGGAAACCTACCAAAGTAGCGCGCAAACTTTGGTCGAGGGAAGGGTCAAGATGTCGGGTTTGAATGGTGCCATGACGCCCTTCACAAAGAAGGCAGGGAGCGCAGCATCCGCTGCTGATATCGAGCCCGACTTGCAGGATTTGCTGCTTAAGAAAATGATCCTTCCGGACTTAACCAATCCCGATTTTCAAACACCTTCAAAAGTGACCTTCTCCACCCAGGCTGAATCCGTACCCGGCGCAGCTTCAGTACTCGAAAGCCTATTTTTTACAGACCCTCGAGAAACAGAGCGGCAAAAATGGGGCGGCTGGAATTCTCCTAATCCCGATGTCGAATCCTTTGAAACCATCGTCAAGAACGGCTTCAGCACCGAATTCACCCCTGAATTCATCAGGGACAACACAAAATTCAAGGCTCAATTCAAGGCGCCTTTGGGAACCTGTAGTGACAAGACTGATGCCATCGCGTGTGCTGCAGCCTCCTGTAACTGGGGACAAAATGGATGTGAAAAACTGTTTCAGGCCAGGGTTGTTTGGAGAACCACCACTGTTGCAGGCGTCTCGGCCATTCACCAGATCAAACTCGAATATTCCAACAATGGCATTCTGAACTCTGCCGTTGAGTGGGTTCTACCGGTTTCACCAACCCAGATAGACGGCCCGGTACCGAGTGAAATTCGGGACTGTACGGATGGATGTATCTCTGCAAGCCTCGTCAGTTACGATAGTTTTTTTAGCAATCCTGATTTTAGTGCAGGTTGTGCGTTTGAATAGCCATAGCAGGTTTTTTGACACTTTCGTATTTTATTAGGAATCATAGTAAGCTTCACCGATGCTCGAAGGGGATCCACCTAGAACTTTCACTGTGACGCACGCTATCGTGTTCTATTGTCTCGGCCTCCTCATTCTCATCATTACTTCCATCGAACTTTCAACCCTGGTTCCCCGAACGGCAACATTGGTGTACGGTTCCACACAGGTGCTCAAGGGAAACCCTGCTCTGTTTCGCCTCATCCATGTGACTCCGAAGCATATTACCAAAACGGCGTATAAAGCAGTCGCTTGGCGCTTGGAGAGCCCAGGAAAGGACGTCCTCGCTTCAGGAAGAGACATCAATGGAATTTTATTTGAGCCGAAAGTATTCATTCCTAAAGAGTCTCCCGACCGCCTCACGCTCTTCTTTACCATCGACTCTTTCGATGAAGAGGAGATAAGAATCGATCTCCGGGCAAGCACAAAAGCCGTGCCCAAAAGTCTCTTCAGCTTTATCTCCACCGATGAAATTATCCGCTATAAAAAAGCCAAATCCCCCCCCCCTCCCGTGGAGTTTGCGTTTGAATCTGGTTTCCCTATTCTTTCTTTTACCCAGCAGGGGTTCGCTTGGTCGCCCCTAAAAGATGACCAGCCCTCAGCCACCCTTCAAACCACCGATTCAAACGTGCTAGCCTTGGCCCCTGCGCCAACCAAGCTCAATATAACGCCTGAGCTAAAGACCGGGGACATCGTATTAAGTCATTCCTTCAACCCTGAAAATGAGAAGAAAAAAAAGACTTATCTCAACTGGCGAGCCAAACGTCCAAAGGTCTTAATCCAAGGCATTGAACGGCTTCCTGGCCCCGCCCCCACCACAATATCCT
Organism: Myxococcota bacterium; assembly: GCA_036339465.1. Classification (GTDB taxonomy): domain Bacteria; phylum Myxococcota; class XYA12-FULL-58-9; order XYA12-FULL-58-9; family JABJBS01; genus JAYZAY01. Next base: position 43,535 of record JAYZAY010000001.1, read on the forward strand.
ACAAGATCCAAGCACTACCGACCAACCAACCCGTGATTGTAGATTTATGGGCGGGAACAACCCTCATCGATACCGCTTCTCACACCGCAAGCCGTAAGCCTAGCTACGAAACTTTTTCTCTGCCAAATAATCTCCCACTTTCCCCCTTAACCCTCGTCGCATACCGCAGCCTTTTGATTCCGGAAGCAGCATCCTCCTGGTCTATAACCTGGCCCGGCATTTCTACTAAAGCATCCATCGACGACACCCTGACACCTTGGATAGACGAAACACCGGGGTTCCAAGGGCCTGACAGGGGTGTCACAGAAGCGGCTCTTTCAGATACTGCTTTGTTGAAACTCTATCGACTGCGTCCGCTTCATTATGAAAACTTCCTCATTCATTCTTCAATCGAACCACAACAACGACGATATGAAGCCCTTAAAAAGACCCTCCGCACACGGGTCAATTATGGCCTCGGTTTCTACTTCGGAATGGGGGCAGCCCTGCTCCTCTTTTGGATGACACGAAGCTACAAGGCTCGGTTAAAAGCAATTCGTGGCGTTTTCATCGATAGCGCATGGGACCAACAACCCACTCATGAAGAAATGAGCCCCGATACTTTGGCTCGACTCACGGCATTTGGAGGCAAACACTCCTTCTTCGGAGCCATGATCGCTTTGGGAGGATTCTGCGTATTCCTGTACTGGCTTTTACATTTCGTCATTCGCTGGGACTTACCCCTCTGAGAATAAGAACCTTTCTTTCATTTGTCCGGGCAGAACATTTGACCCTCCGAATTTATCAAGATTATATAGGTCAGGCGCAATAATTGTTAGTTGGGCGTCGTTAGTGCTAAGTGTGGGCGAAGGATAATATGGAAACAGGCTGAGCAAATGCACAACATTTTAATCGTACATAACTCCTCTACCATTCGAAAAGTGGCAGAAATCGCTTTTCGCTTTGAACCATTTAGTTTGCATATGGCAGAGGGAATCAAATCGGCCGAACCCATCATCGCAGAGGTTGAGTTGGACGCTGCACTTATCAACGTAGGGTTACCCGGAGAAGATGCCGCAAATCTTTGTCAAACCCTCCACAGTAAATTCGGTGATCGGCTTAGGATTATCCTGTTGTCACCGAATGACGCTCCCCTTAATCCGAAACAACTCGAAGAACTTCACGCTCTGGCCCAAATCGCAAAACCCTTTCAGACCCAAGTTTTAATAGACCAAACTCGAAAGAATCTCGGCCTAAAGATTGAAAAATCTGTAGCGACCATTCGGTTCGGAGCGGTTGCCCAAGCCCCAGATCCGCTGGGACCACCTGTTTTCGTAGAAGAGCAAGTTTCCTCGGTGACAGCCCCCCTGGCAACCGAGACAATCGAACTTTCCCTTGCAGATATTCAAAAGGGTTCCTCAATTATCGCCCCCTCCACTACCCCACCCACACCCATCACCGTACCTGAATTGCTTACGCCCAAAGTTATCTATTCCCCTCCCCCTCCCGCCCCTCTCGTCAAAGGGTCCGATACAGAATGGACAGAGGCATCGGTTTCGGAGGCACTCGGAGAAGATAACAACAATATAGAGCTGAGCCCTCCGCCAATTGTGTCACAGCAATACACCGAACAATTGACCGATACGCTCGGAGATGCCGAAATAGGTCGAGAGACTCAAACAACTGCGTCGGCGCCAAATCTAAACGACGTTGATATAGACGAGGATATCACCAACTTCCAAACTCAAGACGGAGAGGGGGTTGAAGGTGCCGAGGAGACACCCGATTCGCCCCAAGAAGAGACAAACATACCCTTTGCTCCTCCACCAATCTCGGCTACTGAATATTCGGACGAGAAACCACTTACGCTTGCGACCGCAGCCACAACGCCCGACTCCCCTGACGACAACGCTCGTCTACCTTTTGCGCCAGCCCCCGGTCTCCCAACCAACGAGTCCAGAGGCGAGGCCCAAACGGCTGAAAAACTAACACCCTTTGATCCAATCACGGACTTAACCTGCGATTTACTCACTCGTGAATTCGAACTTTCACATGATCATCCGCTTCTTCCTGAGTTGGACGAAGAACAATTGATGCCATTGGTGGAAGCAGCGGTTAAAAAAATTGCCCAGGAGTCAATTGAATCCGTAGTCTGGGAGGTTGTACCACAAATCTGTGAGCTAATTATCCGGGAGAGATTATCAGAGATTAATCCCGGCTTGGACTCTCTTCGATAAGCCGCTTCAGATCCGTCTCCAATCTCTCGAACAACCCCAACCAGCCACCATCCTCATCTTGTCTGTAGAGCCTCATGGACGGATACCAATGGGTATCAGTCCCATGCATTCTCCATCGCCAATCCGGCACCCTCGGTAGTAACAGCCACACCGGCTTACCTTGAGCCGCTGCAACATGGGCCACACTGGTATCGGAACTAATCACCAGATCGAGGTTCGAAATCAAACCAGCGCAGTCATTAAACGCTCCACCAACTGCATCCAAGGTATCAACTATCAGGAGTTCAGCGAACGAACCCCCATTTTCAGTCAACCCAGGCTGTGGGTTTCGGTGCAGGGAGACAAACGTGAGTTCGACATTCCGCGCAAGCTTAATAATATACTCCGGCGCAATGGAGCGAAGATAGTCTTCCCGGTAATCGGCGTTGCCTTGCCATGCCACCCCTACACGCATAGGGCCAAGCTCCTGAAGGTCGAGCCATTTTTTCCATTTCAGTTTTTGGGCCGGCCGTATTTTTAAGTAGCCCCCCATTGGCGGACTATAATTCGGAAATACGGCCGCGAGGGACATGATCCCAATCTGTATTTCAGCATCCACACAGTCGCTCTTTGAATGTAGCAGCGCAACCCCCCCACAAGTCATGGTTGCTAATGGAGTCAACAACTTAGGACAAGCCAGCGTGACACTCGCTGCCACATTTACAAGCGGGGATATATAACGAGCGAACTGTACAAAATCGCCAATTCCTTGCTCGGAAAAAACCACAACCCGTCTGTTGCTTAGTGGTTGCCTGCCATTCCACAGTGGGATGTTGCGTAATCCCGCGGACATACCAGATAGATGGTGCCGTGAATCGAAATGGCGCCACCCACTTACCTCATCCCCAAGCATCAACTGACAAATCCCGATATTCCAGCGATAGACATGATTTTCGGCAGCTCTCGACGATGCCTCCTCGAAACAATCGAGCGCTTCTTTTAGTTTCCCACGAAGCTTATAAGCACTCCCAAGGTTTGCCCAAAGACGTGGGTCCTCGTTATCCAATTCAAGGGCTTTCTTGAAATGCTCCGCTGCTTGTAGCGACTCCCTCGCTTCAAGATAACAGGTCCCGATGTCAAATAGCAGGCTTGAGTCCTCAGGAGAGGTTTCGAGCAGCTTCCCATAGATCTCAATGGCCTCTCTTGTTTGTTTTCGTGCGAGATAAAGCCCCGCTAGATTGGACAGTGACTCCTTGGTCTTTCCGTATTTTTGTATGCAAGCATTCAATGTTTCTGCTGCAGCGTCGAAACGCTTCAATCTTTTTAGGATATTGCCAATTGCGTTCAGCAGGGTATCATTTTCAAATCCGGTGCCACGAATTTCCTCAAGTAGCTCTAGGGCACCCATCAGATCCCCTTGCCCCAGTCGTGCCAGGGCCTCTTGATATTTATCTTCAATGCCCACCTACCAATATCCCCGATCCCTCAGTACGATAAAGCTATTTGTCAGCCAAGCAATTGGCCAAGATCCCCTCGGCCTGAATCGTCCGCCTCTGGGAGGCATCAAATCGTTCCCGGTAAGCAAAACATATGGATTCATCGCCGTCTGTTCGGCGGAGGCAGTCTCTGAAGAACCCTGATTGCTTACTCAGTTCAGCCCTTCTAGTGGCCAGTTTTTGCTCCAAAGAGGCACACCCTTTCCCTTGAGTTCTCAGTTTTACCTCCAACCCACCACTGCCATTCCCATTTCCTTGGGAACGAGAGACGGAGTTTAGCGCCTCCTTTGCCTTAAGAGCAACCGCAGATTTTTCGACAGCCTGCTTCAGAAATAGCGGAGGTTTCCAACGGACAGTAGCCAGGCAATAGTGTTTACCGGGATCATACGAGAGGTCTTGTACGGATCCATTTACAACACTTTCATTAGCATAGTGATACAGAAGTGGAGTTCCATCAGAAAGCCCCAATGATTCAGCAACCTCCTCGCCGACATCATCTTGCTCTTGCGCAAATCGGTGCGATACCGCAGCTGCCGCGCGCCTTACAGCCGCTCGACAGGCCTGTGTTTTTCCGACCCCCTCTCCAGCCGCACCCGCAACGTAGACCAATCCGCCATCCTGTTCGACCATTTCCACGTAGCTTCCTGCCTTGGTGTGAATACATGACGTTGCAAACAGGAAACCCAAAACCGTTAATAATAGCCATCCCAATCGCATCTCGCAGACTCCCGTAAATCCATCCTGGGTCAATTTGCCCCGGTGGTCACGACAAGGCAACCCCCCTCTTCACTCGCCCCTAGGATAATGACGCTTTCATTGGCGTTGAATTCATACTATCTATCAACGATTAAACATGTCCCAGAAAAGAGCCTTAAACCCATGACCTCAAGTCTCCATGCAGCTTCAACGGATGCCGTTTTAGCCGACAACAAATCCGACACCACGTTCTTAGACCGTTTCAGTCATCTGAAAAATGACGTAATCACCCAGATGCGCCATAGGATTATTGGTCAAGAGCTGATCATCGAGCAACTTCTGATTACCCTATTGTGCAACGGGCACGCGCTCCTCGTCGGGGTACCTGGTCTCGCTAAAACCAGATTGATTCAAACCCTGGCGGAGGTTATTGCTCTCGATTTTAACAGAGTCCAGTTCACCCCCGACCTAATGCCATCCGACATCACCGGTACCGACGTCATTCAAACCAGAACTGATGGCTCAAGGGTTTTCGAATTTTCGCCTGGACCGATCTTCACAAACCTCCTACTCGCGGATGAAATAAATAGAACCCCCCCGAAAACCCAAGCCGCCTTGCTTCAAGCAATGCAAGAAACGCAAGTAACCATGGGTGGCAACACCCATAATATAGATGCTCCGCTCTGCGTTTTTGCGACTCAGAATCCAATTGAGCAAGAAGGTACTTATCCCTTACCGGAAGCTCAACTCGACCGGTTTATGCTAATGCTACAGATTGGGTACCCCTCCGAAGAAGAGGAGCTGGCGATCATTCAAAAAACCACCTCACCAAATATCGGCGCCCCCACGCCAGTACTCAACCGAGATGCAATTTTGGACATTCAGCAATTCATTCCACGTATACCCATATCCGAGTCATTGACCCGCCAAGCAGTCACGATTGTTCGCGCAACCCGACCTGCTGAGAGTTCCTCGCGGCTGGTACGTGATTTTGTATCCTTTGGAGCGGGCCCGAGAGCGGCCCAGCACCTTGTGATGGCAGCAAAAGCACGGGCCTTTTTATCCGGCCGCCCTACGGTTGAGACAAACGATTTAGAGGCCCTATTGTTACCGTGTCTCCGCCACCGACTTTCATTAAATTTCCAAAGTAACTTACAGGGAATTAAGGCCGATGAAATCTTGTCAGACCTATTAACATCCATTCCTCATGGATAACACTGTCAATGAGATGGGTGCCGATCCTGGCCATCTAACAAATGATGACCCAGCACTTTGGGAACAAGCTGCGAGACTCCAATTGGTTGCGCAATCGGTGGTTGATCAACAATTGGCCGGTATTCACTTAAGTCCACACAGAGGCCAGTCAATAGAATTTAGCGAACACCGCCACTATCAACCCGGTGATGACCCCCGCAAAATCGACTGGCGCGCTTTCGGTAAAACAAATAAACTCCATGTCAAAGAATATGAAAATGAGACGCGGATGCAGGTGCATTTGGCCCTAGACCACTCCGGCTCTATGGGCTTTCCATCCGAATCCGATAAGATGAGCAAATTCGGTTGGTCAAAACAACTATTTGCTGTCCTCGCCTATATGTTTATCAAGCAAGGGGATGCGGTTTCGTGCTCAGCCTTCAACAACCGGACAACCGATTATTTAGAATCGAGCAGCGTCCCAAGCCATCTTGGGAGGGTTCTTCGTGCGTTGACAGGCGTCTCCGCAACAGGCCCCAGCGATTTCGGCAACGTTATTCATGAGGGTAACCGTGAAAAGCGTCGTCCGACTTTGAATTTCTTCATCAGCGACTTTTTCTCTCCCATGTATGTGGCAAATCTTAATTTCCCTACCATTCCCGTCAATCAAGGTCGTATGGTTGCCATCCAAGTTCTAAGCCCCCAAGAAATCCAATTTGCGTTTCAGCAACCAACGTCTTTTAAGTCCCTCGAAGGTCCCGATGAATTGTTTCTCTTCCCAATGCAAATAAGAAAAACCTATCTAAAGAAATTGAGGGCATACAACAACGCACTCGAGCGCCATTTCCATAAAAGCGGGGCCTATTTTTTTCGTTTTCCCACACAACACGACCTGGCATCCGCAGTCACGGAGATGGTATCGGTGATCCAAACAATGCTGTGACCTTAAAAATTACTGTTAAAAATTACTGTCTCCCCGTATATAAAGTTCTACGCTCTCGGTTGCCCTTAGGGAACCCCCAGAAAAACGCACGCCCCCTGTAACCAACACGTCGCCCCACGCAAGCACGGTAAGATTCGGCCAGTATTGCCCACTTTTCAGCCCTATCGCAACGGGAAGAAACTCTGAATTACAGGGGCTTTCTGGGTTGATAACAAGGCGTTCAGCAGAGGAGAGGAACTCCCCGCTCTCCCCGACACCGGCCACAATCAGGTAATCGGACTCGGTTAAGGGAGTAATCGCACCAGCAGAGCGAGGCTCCCGAAGTGCCAAAGGTTCTGCACAATCCTCATCCACATGGATAAACGAATTCCCCTCATTTTTTAGGATTTCGATATCCGCAGTAGCCTCGCTGTACTCGGGTCTTGACGCGATAGCTCTACTTCCACCACTGGCGACAATCCAACCCTCAGTGATTGCGATGGACGAAAAATACTTTGGTGATCGAAAGCTACCTACCACTTCACTGGTGCCCTCGTTTATGTCAATGAGTTCGATGGACTCTTCTGCCTTCACCAGTGTCTGACCTCCGGCAATCACTATTTGTCCTGAAGAAATTTCCTTCGCTTGGTGCAAAAAACGAGGATTGTTTAGCTTGGGACCACATTCAACGGAGTTTTTGATGGGGTCATAAATCTCTGTAATCAAAGATGCACCGTCAATACAGGACTCCGCAGCACAGGCGACGGCAGTCGTGCTAATACTGTCTGTTCGTGAGCATCTCCCCCCAACGAGAAGGACCCTACCATCATCAAGAACGGTGCCGCTATGAAAACCCCGAGGGTGGGCTGTTTCGACAAAATCGGTTATGGAATGGTCCACCTGGCGACCGATCAAAATCCGGCGTGTAGCGACATTTTTTGCCTCCTCATTAAAATCAACCCATTCTCTCAATCCCCCTACCACGATCCATTTGTCCTTCGAAATCTCGTGAAGCGTATGCCCAACAAGCGCTGCGCGGGCAGCACCATTGATAGTCAATGTCTCGTTAATATCACTAAACTCCCCAGTCTGAACTGAAAACGTTTCAAGCCCTGCATGGCTCGATAGTTTCCCAGCGTCCACCGAAACTCCGCCCTGAACCAGTACGGTCCCCGATGAAAGTAAGGTATGGGCACGAAAAAATGAAGGCAAAGAATCCCTTGAACATGCTCCATTTCTAAGCGCTCCACCAAGCCGAACAAAATTATCCAATCGCCCCGGTTGTAGCACCAAAGGACCTTGGAATTGCGTACCTTCACCGATGCTAAGAGGGCCGACCGTCGTTCTTGCGAAAATGCCTGCGTCTCTTCGGGACAGCAAAACCTCAATGCTCATCCCTTCGCCAACGGGGCCTTGAAACACGCCTTTTCCGTCCGCTCTTTCCCATTTATATTCTTGAATGTTGCCTGCTGCTTTTACAGATAATTGAATTTCGGTGGCTTCTTGTATTGTCGATTGAGAACAGGGGTCTTTAATTTGTACGTCCAATAAGTGCTTGGGGCTGCACCCACAAAACAAGTAAAGCGCGATCCCCAAAAAAAGCGGTTTTCTGTTCAAGGCTTGGTTGAAAGATTCACCAGGAAACATTGTATTGGACCCTTTTCTCAGCCTGATCTTGTTGCCAGGTCGTTATTCCTGCAACTCCCGCGCTAACACCGATAACCCCCACGGCCGTCCAAAACCACCATTTCTTATACCAGGGTTCTGATTCGACCAGCACCGCCACCCTTCCCCCGGTCTGTGACTCCTGGTAAGAAGGAGAGGCGTCCTCCAAGAAGAGCTGCGCATCATTAATCCTAGAACGTGACAGGGGTTGACTCGACATCCTTGAAATACCAAGAAGGACCGGATCCTCGAGTTGCTCGAGCTTCATCGCCTCCCTCGCATCTTGAATCTTTCCGACATTAAACCAAGTGTGTGTCCCGAGTTCTTTATCGGGGCTCAATAGTGAATCCAATGTGCCCCAAGCATCAAGACCCGATATGAGTCGATGGTCGCGCCCAGTCAGATATTGAGCCGGCCCAGTGGAACCACCCCGTAACCATTTTTGAATTTTCAAACTCGTGGCTTCGGTCATTTCTAGACTGGGCCCAAGTTCCAATAAATTCAACTTTCTCCACCGTTTTTCATTGCCGTAGCCTATCACTCCGCCCGCAAAATGACTGCCGCCACGTCTAAATATTCCCCACACCACGACCTCATCAAACCCCTTCCTGCCTGCAGTTCTTAGGGTCATCTCCCGGAGAAGATACGGAAAATGATTGGCAGCCAGTAGTTTCCTTGGTTCCAATCTGTCTTCGGTCGCAGGTATTTTCGGAAACCCTACGACGGCTCGATTGGTCCCTTTCTGCACCTCCACCCATTCCGCCCACAGCTCACCGGTGGGAGCGAAAACAGCCACCACGTGTGGCCCCGCAACCAAACCTTCAATGACCAAAGGCACCGTGCCAACCCTCTTCCCATCCACAAAAATGTCCGCACTCTCCTGTGGGCTGTGAACAGTTAAGCTTCCACGTGGCCTATTCAATACTTCTCCACGGACCGCCGCGACGAAGTTGACAAAGGCCGGTGGGTATTCACGAAGATTGAGTACCAAAGCAGGATTAATCATCAGCAATTTGCTCAACCACACTCGACACTCATCTTCGAACCCCTGGCGAAGGGCCGTTTCGGCTAATCCCAAATACGTCTCTTCCCAAAAATTGCTGTCGGCAACACTCGCCGGAGAGTCTAGAGCGATCGTCAAAGCACCCATGAGCCTTCGATAAACTTCACCGTATCGTCCCGCTTGCGCTAACCACTTGACCTCTTTGAGCAAGCTCTTAAGACGAAGCGCCGGACTCGTTCTTGGAATCAACGATGTTTTTTCCAATTCCCTTTCAAACACAACCGCAGGCATGAGCATCGGGAATATTCCATGGGTTGGTCGAATCAATTCATTCACGAGCCAGGAAGAGAAATCACCATCGAATTCACCCATCATGACAGGTTGCACCAACCCAATGGAGCGACCGCTTGCGTAGGCCATGGTTCCACTGCTCGAACCCATAAACAGCCCGGCCAAAATTATAAAGCACCGCGCGGATCCCACGCTTGGCTTATGGTTGCTAAATCCCATCAGATTGACCGCCTCGACATAAACTCAGAACCCGTAGTTCCCTTCAAACCAAAAAAAGACAGAAAAGGCTACCCTTTCGGCTGTTTTGCGTCATAAGACAAACGAAGTTAGATTCATGTAAAGCAATGAAAAGACTCTTATACAAACTGGTTTTACCACCAATAATCTGCCTGTTAGTCGCGACTTACGTCATGACTGAAGATAGAAATACGCTTAAGGTGCGTCGAGACCTCAGAGCGGCTCAAAGCCAATCCTTGGGGAAAATTGTACGTGCATGGAACCAATTGACTCAAATTCAAATGGACCTTTTCACCAATCTGATAGAGTGGTCCGAAGCAAATCTTTATGTCAACTCACCAAGGCCACTACCTACCCAAATAATTCGAAAAACTGAGCGACTTCAGGCTTCTATTATTGCTTTAGATGCCCACATTCACAAAGAGTCGTCCTCGGTCAGCCAAACAAGCCAATTTTCGCTATCACGATCCTTGGCCATCCTAGAGAGGCTCTCAGACACCAATTTGAGCATCCAACAACTTGCATCTTTAACCACCGAGGATGTTCCGCTTTTCATCAGCTTAGCCCAACGGTCCGTGGATCTAATGCGGCAACGTTTCCAAGAACAAGCTCTAGCGGAGCGACTGATTCTCGCAGAATTAACAAGAAATACACCCGAGCTTCACGCAATACCCATGGCAGACGTTGTGGCACTCGTTTTTGTTCTCACCGCTGCTCTTTGGATTCTCCTCGGCGCACTCAGCGTGAGCCGATTTATTCAGGAGCCCAATACCGGTGGCCTCTTTCATTCGCTTGAACAAGAAACTTTATTAAAGCGACTCAACCTACTTGAATCAGGCAATCTAGCTCTGGGGCGTCAAACTGAACGCCTTCAAACGACCCTTTCGGCGGAGGAGCAAAAGCTCCGAACCTTGGAAACTGACCTCGCACTGATCCAACTTTACAACGAAAACCTCGTCAACAGTATGCAATCTGGCTTGGTGGTTACCACAACCAATCTGGAAATCACGAACTACAATCGACGAGCCCAGGATATTCTATCCTTGAGTCGTGATTCCATTCGACAAAGCTTTAGGGACCAACCCCTCTGCACCACCATCCAAACAACCCGCCGAGATTTTGACCACCTTATATCTCAAGCCATTACAGCAGTTCGCTCCCAGCGATTTGAGGCAATCAGTTATACCGCCCTGGATCGGAACCTTGTTTTAGACATTCGAATGGTGCCCATCAAAGATGGTCGAGGCAGTTGCCAAGCACTCATGTGGATGCTCGATGATATTTCTGAGGCGACCGAAATGAAGAACCAGCTCTATCTCGCAGAGCATATGGCGGCCGTCGGCCGCGTTTCGGCACAAGTCGCCCATGAAATCCGCAACCCCCTCAGCGCCATAGGGCTCAATGCTGAGATGCTTGAGGAAGAATTCGCAACAGCCTTGCCTGAAACCCAGCAAAGCGAAGCACTCGCGCTCCTAAGAGCAATCGCCCGAGAAATTGAACGCTTGAACGAAATCACTGAAGATTATCTCCAGCTGGCTAGGCTACCCTCACCCAACCTCCAGCCCATAGCTCTTAACCCCTTGATCTCAGATTTACTTACGCTTCTACGCCCCGAATTCGACAATCGTGGAATTTCTCTACAACTGAATATGCAAGTTCCAAATCCCGTCGTGCTGGCCGATAGCGGCCAAATGCGACAGGCGCTCCTTAATATAATACGTAACGCCCAAGAGGCGATGGCCGACGGAGGACTTCTTCGGTTGGAAACGAGCCTCTCCGCTGAACACCTCATCATCACGATCGAGGATAATGGACCAGGTGTACCCACCGATGTTTCCCACCGAATCTACGAACCGTTTTTCACCACGAAGGCTACAGGCACCGGACTGGGTTTGTCGCTCACCCAACAGATCATCCGCGATCACCATGGAAGTTTAGAGCTGCTAAATGTTGCCCCCCAAGGTGCGAGGATGTGTGTCCTTCTTCCATATGCCGCGCAAGAAACGCGAGAGGATAACCTAGAAAGCCCCAATTAATTCAATGCTTACCATTTCCTTTCCGCTACTCTTGGCCGGTTTTTCCTTTGAATTGCGCTTTGGGGCGAAAAGGCCGTAGGCAAGAATGTGACTTGACACAAATCCTGGTAGGTTTAAAATCGCACTACTGGGCCAATCTTGGGTTCGGGAGTGGTGTGATAAGTAGGTGACTTCTTCGTAGTAGCCAACTCGGCATCTGTTTGTCGCACCACTCGCGAAGCTGAGATCGGACTGCACCTCGAATCAAAATCAGAAAAAATAACCTAGACAAGATGCTGCGGATAAAAAGCTGCTCACAAAGCTTTGATGGAACCTCTGTTCACAAGGTTTCAGCGTGTTGTTTACGGTAGCTGTGGTATTAGTGAGCTGTGGCAACCTTGCGTCGCTCGTTGGTGGCTGGAGTTTTCCCTTCTTGGCGTTCCCGAATCACCTCATAGGTCATGGCAGCGACGCCAACAGAGGAGTAGGTCCCCACTATGACCCCGATAGCCAGCGCAATACTGAAATCACGAATAATACCTCCGCCCATAAGTAGAAGTGCAGCCACAACTAAAAGAGTGGTAACACTGGTCAGTAGCGTTCTAGACAGCGTTTGATTCACCGATGAGTTGACCAATTCCGTCGCCGGTCTACCTTTAAACCTTAATGCGTTTTCCCGAATACGGTCATAAACAACGATTGTATCATTCAGTGAATAACCCACAACGGTAAGTATTGCGGCAATGATTGGGAGGTTAAACTCTATTTGAAACAAGGCGAAAACCCCTATCGTAATCAAGACATCGTGGAGTAGGGCAATAATAGCTCCTGGAGCGAAGGCTAGGTCAAAACGGATTGCGACATAGATAAGGATAAATCCAAGTGCATAAATAATAGCTAAAACGCCCTGGTTTCTCAACTCTTCACCGACATGGGGACCAACGTATTCGGCACGCTGAATCATCGCTTGGCTTTCGGGGACTTCATAGCCTGCCCTAAGCGCTGATTCAATCAAACCCGCGACGGAAACAATTTCGACTTGGTACTCAGGCTTATCATCCCGACCTCGTTTTAGGATGTTCTTAGTCTTCAGGTTTAAACCCGCAACCAGCGTCTCTAATTCGCCTTCCCCTACTGGCTTACCAAATTGCACGGTAATCGACTCCCCACTTTCGGCCATCACCCAATTGAGGATCCCCTGGGCGCCTCCAGCGATCGCCTCCAACCCCGCCCGGACCTGGGCTTTTTTGGTTTCATCGAGGCTCCCCTGCTCCCTAATCATAATCAGCGCCTGCCTAGAATCACGACCACCAAATCGCTGAACGCGTACTTCCGATAACCCCAACGGGGCCAATAAATCTTTGACCTCGTTTTCCTGAAAATCCTTCGGGAATTCGACCTGTAGCTCGTAGCCACCCGCGAAATCGATACCGAAATTCAGCCCAAATAGCCCCACAAACAGCACAGATAAGAGGCAAGCAGTTGCAGACAGCTTCACAAAGACATCTCTTTTACCACTGAAATCGAAGTCAGCTTCACCTTGCATAATTTTCATGTCAGACCTCAGATGCTTAGAGTTTTAAACCGCGCACGGGATGTGGAAATATCAAAAACCAACCGAGTGACGACAATGGCGGTAAACATCGAGCAGACAATACCCACCATCAATGTCACCGCAAAACCTCGTACAGGTCCAGAACCATACTGATAGAGCACCACACAAGCTAAAAGCGTGGTAATATTCGCATCGAGAATCGTTCCGAATGCTTTTGAATAGCCCCCATCAACCGCAGCTCTCGCCGATTTACCAATGCGTAATTCCTCTCTAATCCGTTCGAAAATAATCACATTCGCATCGACCGCCATACCAATGGTTAGAACGATTCCTGCCATTCCGGGTAGGGTTAACGTTGCCTCAAAGAGAGATAAAACCGCCAAAACCAAGAGAATATTCAAAACAAGCGCGAAGTCTGCGATGAAACCGCTGAGCTTGTAGTAAATTAGCATAAATATCAGAACAAGAATCGCCCCAAGGGCAATGGCATAGGCGCCCCCCCGAACAGATTGCTCGCCCAATGTTTGGCCCACTTGCCGCTTTTCTCGAATCTCCACCGGTGCCGGTAAGGCGCCCGCCTTGAGGACCAAGGCTAGGTCAGTCGCTTCCTCAAACTTCTTGCGGCCATCACCGTAACCACCAAGAGTGACCCTCGCACTACCGCCGGGTATCTTCCCTTCAATTTGCGGCGCACTACTCACCACATCATCAAGTACAATCGCCATCTTATCACGGGCATGTTTTTCGGTAAGATCAGCAAAAACCTTCGCACCCTTTTGGTCAAATTGCATCGAGACATAATAGTCGGTTGGAATATCGGGATTTCGATCCACAAACGCGTCCGTTAGATAATCCCCGGTGATACCGGCTTTACGATACAAGACGTATGTTCTCAATTTCGCACCCGGCTCAGCACTACCATCACTAAAAGCCAACTGACGATCCGCTGCAAGGAGCGGCTTTAGAACCGCCCGAACTGCCGCCTTGTCTTTGGGTGCCAATTCAAAGTAAAAATCCTCTTGAATCGAGCCACCTTTTCCATCGAAACGAGCCGATTGCCGTGTCGTGCCTTCCGGCAAGGTCGAAAGTTCGATAGTTTCAAACACTTTTGTGGCTGCAGGATCAACAATCTTAAATGCCAATTGCGCGGTTTTACCGATCATATCGATGGCTCGCTGCGGATCCTTAACACCCGGAAGTTGAATGACAATACCGCTCTTGCCGCGTTTCGCAATTGTGGGCTCGGTGACCCCAAATTTATCCGCGCGATTCCTCAGGGTTTTAATGGTCTGGTCCAGGGCCATCGTCTCTACTCTGGCTTGTTCCTCAGGCGTCAGTTCGAGAAAAATTGCGTCATCGCTGCGCCCTACAATGGTCAGAACGCTGTAATCTGACCGAATAAACGTCTCAAAAGCAGAAACATTATCTTTCGCTAGGTTTGCGGTAATGCGCTTCGAGCCTTCGTCTCGCACCGCGGTTGCCGACTTCCACTTCTTTTCCTCTAGATTCGACTGAAGACCGTCGGCCAATCGGTCGAGGCGTTGCTCAAGCGCTTTTTCAACGCCGACGCCAAGGACCAAGTGAACGCCTCCCTGCAAATCAAGCCCCAGGTTGATCTTGGCGCAATTGAACCACCCCGGAAGTGCTTCACAAAACTTCTCATGGGTGGCCTTCTCTGCCTCTGTGGCCGAACCAAAAAAATATATCGAAGGATATAACAAATAAATTGAGCACCCAATAACAGATGCGACAACCAGTAATCGCGAACGAATACCCCGTTCCATGCGCTAGCTCCAATTTTATGCTGTTTTCTTAACTGTTTCCGGATTCCATCGGCCCGAGATCCGGTCCTTCAGAATCTTGATTTTCACGCGGTCAGACACTTCCAATGTCGCCACGTTCTGCTCAAGTTGCACTACCTTACCCCATATTCCACCCGTCGTCACAATTTCATCGCCCTTCTTAAGAGCCTGAAGAAGCTGCTGATGCGCTTTCCGCCTTTTCGAATCCGGACGGATGATTAAGAAGTACATAATCCCAACAATAAGGATAACAGGAACCGCCTGCATGAAGCCCATTGCCGGTGGAGCTTGCTCGACCTGTTGAAGCAGGAGCGTTGGTACAAAAGTGAGGTATGGTGTAAACATAATCGTGCCCGTTCAATCTAAGTCCCGAGAGACTTTTAAATTACCGCCGGTGGGCCTAACATACGCCCCCAACGAAAGCAATGCTATTGGATTCATCAATCAAAATGAACGCTTAGCTCTCAAGGAAATCCGCTTTATAATAGAAGCATCGCGTCGCCGTAGGAAAAGAACCTATACTTTTCTAGAATCGCTCTTTGATAGAGTTCTTGAATTCGTTGTCGTCCCATAAATGCTGAGACCAACATAAGTAGGGTGGACCGCGGTAAATGGAAATTGGTAATCATTCCGTCCACTGACTGGAACCGATAGCCAGGATAGATGAAGAGTCGGGATTCACCTTCTGCTTCACCACTGCTCTGCCAAGATTCGATGGCCCTAACTGCAGTGGTCCCAACTCCAATGATTCGACCACCCTCCCGTTTTGTTTCCTCGATCGCTTTAATGGTAGCCTGTGGAACCTCATAATACTCCGAATGCATGCTGTGCCCGCGGATGTCCTTATCTAATTCCTTCGGTACTGGTAGGAATGTACCAAGACCGACATGGAGTATAACCGGCGAAAATCGTACACCTTTTTGCTTAATCTCCTCGATCAGTGAATTCGTAAAATGCAGAGACGCCGTCGGAGCCGCAACGGAGCCCAGCTCTTTGGCAAAAACGGGTTGATAACGCTCTCTATCAAGAGCGTCGTTCGCCTCATCATGTCGAATAATGTAGGGTGGCAAGGGCCTACGGCCGACCTCCTGCATCACCGTGATTAAAGGAATAGATGAAGCCACGGTGATCGTACGACCTTCCTTTGCTCGAACCTCTAATTCATATCTCCCGACTTTGATGATACGCCCAGGACGGAGGGATTTACCCGGCCGACCAATGGCTTGCCACACCATGGCCTCAAGGAGCGCTGCGTCTACGGGCTTAACAAATACGAGCTCAATTTTGCCACCGTGGAGAGTCTCACCAAAAACCCGAGCAGGTAATACCCTGCTCTCATTGCGTACGAGCAAATCGCCCGGCTTAAGAAACTCTGATAGGTCGCTAAAATGTGCGCCAACAATGCCCGAGGAGTCATCACGATTCGCGACTAAGAGTCGACTTCCATCACGATTGGCCAATGGCGCCTGAGCAATTAAGTCAGAAGGGAGTTCGTAGTCGAACCACTCAAGTGGAATAGCGCTTTCCCTCGTATTATTCACGTAAGCCTCTTACGAGAGCTACCAACCCCTGGCAATAGGTGCTACCGAAAAGTTCGGTCCCAAAGAAAAATAGTCTTTCCTGCAACCACATTGACTGTATAGGCCTTCGAAATCACGGGTTGATTGCTTGAATCAAGAAAGTCAATTTCCAAAACATGCTCGCCCGGTGGCAAAAAGACCCGTCCAACGTCTATTCTGCTCGGCAACGTGATCCAACTGCGTTTATCGGCTTCCTCAGCGAGAGCACTGCCCCAGTTCATCAGTATGCCCGCAGCCTCTAATAAATTCCCACCTCCAGAATCGCTTTGTTTCCCTAGGGCTTGGACCCCCTTACTCGCGACATATTTCCCAATGGCTCTAGCAATGGCTTTTGCCTTAATTCGACCCATATGGTCCTGCAAATTCTGAATGGCAATCGCAGTTATATTCTCGAACAACTCGGTTTCAGCACTTCTGGCTCCCCCTTGCCAGTTCAATCTGGCTTTCCAAATGGTCGGTCGTTTCTCTACGAACCGCGGGTACGCAACCCTTATAATGTCTCCCCCAGATTGCGCCGTCCAAAACTGATCGATCTTGTAGGGAGCTTCTCCATTGAGATGCAAAAAAATAATTTCCCCAAGGCCCCGGTGCTGGTCTGGATCCTGCTTGCTAAGGTATGGGTACTCCGCGCGTAATGCGTTTCTTTCCTCCGAAAAATCGTCCCCAAGTTTGGTCAAGGCCATAAACGCATCTTCCACAACAAGCCTAGGAAGCACGGTTTTATAGCGGGCGGCATAGTCTTCTTCAAAAAGCTTTAGAGATTTTCGGTAGTCTATCCAAGCATCATTGTATCCCGCATAAGTGCCCTCCGTAGAAGCCAACTTACCAGATAGCCACCGGGCGAAAGCGTCGTCCCTATACGCATTCTTGCTCTCTTCTGAATATTGCACATTAATGGCCTCGAGCTTATTGGTCACCTGCCTCGCTTCCACTCGAGCGGCGCTCAGATCTCCGAGACCCATGTAATTCAATGACGCTATCAAGTGAATAAGCACCCGCTCAAAATCTTCCCCAGGATAAGACAATGCGTTGTCTGTTGTGAACAATGCCCCCGCGTGCTCGCTAACACTTTCGGTCCACAGCTCTTCGGATGCCGTTTTCGCAGCCTCAAGCCACGTATTGGACTCAACGAATTTTTGGTCTAAATGAAGAACCACCGCTTTATCGAGAAAATAAAGAAGTCGATTCTTCTCCGAGCTATAAAAATCCTTTTTCGACTTATCTAGAAACTCATTGGCCGATGAAAAGTCGCCAGCCACCAACATGGGACGATATTGCTGGTAATGGCGCTGCATATTCAAGCCACACCCCAACATCGGAATGATAAGCGCGAAATATACGAGGTATTTTTTCATGGTAAAATGCGCTACCAGCTAACGGATCCCTGAGAAATTAACTTTTTAATTTCATGATCACCAATCCAGGCTTTTTCACCACTGGTTGAATTGAGAAGTTCAAAGTTAACTTTATAAAACTTCGCTTTCTTACCTTGGACTTGATCTAAGATCGAGGTCACCCGTACAGCAACAACATAATTAGCACCCGTTTCATTGCCAATACTCACATCGGAATCGTCAGAAAGCCGGCCCGATGCTGCTCTGTCTTGTTCACTTTCGACCGCTCCCAATTCCGCCCCTGCCTGAGCGAGCACGCGAACCTTGCCACTATTGATCATGGCTTTTTCGATATTCTTAATGAATACTTGTGAATCGATGTGCTCATCTGTCTTGTTAACAACCGAACGAACCCGAACCGCGGGCCTTTTCCCATAGGACTCCACAAACTGAATCAGCCACGGTGAATCGAAGCAATCAGAGATAAGGGCCTTCGAAACCAACTTTGCGTCGGTATCATTCCATTTACCCGATAAATCGGTCTGGGTATCCGCCGCCACCCTGGCCACTTGAATGCCCCGTGGAGCACAGCCTGTAACCACAAGTGACAGTGCCGCCACCGCCATAAATTTCGTTCCTGTCTGATTCAAAGAATTCACTTTTTCTCCTTATGGTTCGCTTTCGAGATAGACGGTTATCGCTTAACCTTCCCTCGCATTTCGAGCATTAAGTCTTCCATATCTTTCATCTGGGTTTTTCTTAAATCCGCAAACGAAAATGGGCGTGGTTGCGTTAACACCTTCCCTGGCACTTGGCTAGATTGCGAACGCATTTTAGTGCCTCGGCTTCGGTCAACCACTGGATGAATGCCCCTCTGCTTGCGCGCTTCCACCCTTTTCTGGGCAAGAGTTTTTGGGATGACTGGTAATCCCTTGGCGCTTGTTCTCAACCAATTCAGAACCACAGTTGAACGTAAGGAGAAGTTAACATCGGTGATTGCCATTCCGTCGCTGGCTTGCCGCGCCACCGCAGTATTAATCCCTACAACGCGACCATTGGAATCGATTAAGGGTCCCCCAGAGTTACCCCGGTTCAGAGACGTCTCCGTCTGCAGCACATTTTTTCCCTTGACGCCCCCAAAATGGGCAACAAAGCTCGAAACAGCACCCGTCGTGAGTGTCCAAAGACCGGCCTGTTCGGGATGTCCAATTGCGACAACAGAGTCACCAATATCCACGGCTGTTGGATCTGCAAATGTAGCGGCTTCCAACCCCGTCGGAGGTCTTACAATCTTCAGCAACGCTAAGTCCAATTGGCTTGGAGGACTGTAGGCGACAATTTTCATAGAGTACCGTGCCCCTAAATCTTTCGAGTTATCGCCCGTAAGGGTAGGTGGTTTAAGGAAGGCAAAAATCTTTTCGAACCCTTCCCCCTCACCATTCAACACAACATGCGCATTGGTGACCACATATCCTTCTTTCTGCATGATGATTCCGGTTCCGCCACTACCCGCACCCTCGCCATCTGCCCCCAGTATCAGCACCACGGAAGGTGCGACTTTCTTATAGATCTCTTTAGGAGAGAGTGTTTGAGCCAAAGAAACGGAGGCCGCCATCGACACAAAACAAAACACGACAACAGAAAGTTTTAACTTCATTGACGCACCACCAAAAAAGCCCCGCAACGCGTCACGCATTCCGGGGCTGCTTTCGAAATTCAATCATTTTAGGTTTATTCGCGCTTTGCTTCTTCTCTTTCGAGATCCAGATGCACACGCTCCGCATTCTTTTTAACATAGTCTCTTACTTCCGCATTCAAAGACTTCATTTTTTCAAGATTCCCCTTGAAGTTCTCAAGATCCAGCTTTGCCAACGAAAAAACGGTCCCATCAGGATGAAAGAAATGGTCCACGACCTGCACCCCTGACAAGGTCTGCGCAGAGAAAGTTTTGACAACATTTTCAATGTGTTGCTCTTCATTCGATTCCCCACCTGTCGTGGTCGCTGACATATAATCCTTCATAAGCGAGGCACTGTAGGTTTCAAAAACCCTTGCGATATCCGCTCTCGCTCGGTTATCAGCGGTGAGTCTAGCCAGGGAAAAATCCTTCACCCCCGAAACGGAACCGACACCATAAAAGACCCTTCCGGAATCACCCCCAAAAGCGCCACCCCCCTTAAGAACCCAATCGGGATAATTAATCCCTTCAAAGCTCTTTGGGGCGTCACCTGCCTGCTTGCTACTGCCGCAAGCAGCCATTAGAAACGCCAACACGATTCCCACCCCTAAATGTCTGCTCTTCATCTTTATCTCCTACAAACAAACTGAAAACTTCGCTGCTGCTAGCCTGGCCATAAACCTGGAGCGTAATGCGCGCACAGCCTACTCCCGCTATTAAGACAGTGTCAAGCCGGCGGGTGCCTACTGCACGAAATCGACGAGTTAAAAAAAAAATATATTCAATAATAGATAGAGCTCTGGTACTTTTATCGGCGATCTAAGTAATGTACATGACAACGGCCTCCCTGAACGCGCCACACGCCTCAGGTGGCACCGTCCAGATTGACCGTACCTCCTTAGAACCCGACAATTGGTCAATGGGCGATTAGACAAGGTTGCCCCTAGCCTACAAGGAACAACAAACCTGGGGCAAAGTCGGAATCAGCGAGCCGCACTGCCTCACTCGCAACAAGAAAAGCGCTGCGCACTCAACTCCGACCTTCTCCCTTTTTTCAAATACCGACTCAAAACAGAGTCCGTCTCAGCGGGTTATTAATCAGCCACGGGACGTCTCTCCACAAGCCGGGTCCGTCCTGAGAAGATCGTAAACTCACCTGGTGTAGGGCCCATAGAGGCGCCCCCAGGAACATCGTCCAGGCCCCATATCAAAAGACACCAGCTACCCCTCCCAAAGCGCTCATTACCATGAATTTTCCCACGCGGCGGCGATACCACCAAGTCCCTTCCCAAAGGGGCACGGGACTTGGCCGATGATTTCGGTAACATCCATCTCAGGATAACCCAAGCGAGGGAGACTTTGTCTGCGCTTTGTCTCGTCGAACGATACGTAGCCGATTCATAAAGTGGTCATGAAGTGCGTCGCGTTGTTTGGTAAAAACACGACTATTGCGTTGACTGAATGCAACGTATGACAAGAGTGTCTACGGTGGTAATTTCGAGCGAACACGTTCGCTCGAATTCAACTCCCACAGTATTTCCCCACGATTAAGCCCCATGAGTCCCCCTTACGGAGTGCTTTTTTAGCAAAAAGAAGAAAATTGAGCGAAACCAAAGAGGGGAAATTATCGGACAGTGAGCTTTTCTCGATTGGCGCGTCTCTCTCGATACCAGCGGTCATGAATTGGCCGGTATGGGGAAGATTTCAATACCGCCGCTCGCAACGCTTGCTTACCTATATAGGTGGCGCGAATCCGCCACTCAGCCTCATTTGCGGCATAGGATGCCACTGCATATTGCGGGTTCTCGTAAGGGGCAAAGCCCACAAACCAGCTTAAATCACGGCCCTTCACTGCAAGGCTACCCGTTTTACCGGCACATTCCCTCACCGCCCACTTCGCCCCGGAATCCTTTCGGAAAGCCGTCGTCGCTGATCCATTCCGAACTGTTTCGCGCATCATTACTTTCAATTGCCCCGCATTGCTTTTCGTAGTCCAGCGAACCTCTCGGCCTCTGGGTTCACTGATTCGACTTGGCAAAAAAGACGATCCGTCACGGGCCACCAGAGACGCCAAAAAGGCTGCGTGGACCGCAGAAATGGGGATATGGGCAAAACCCGTCACAACATTCGCGAATTCAAGTTTTGAGATCCCGGCGCCCATTTCGTAAGCTTTAGCATTCAGTCCAAACTTGTTGTCTTTACGAAAACCCAAGTTTGCTAGGCCTGCCTGGAATTGGTCCACACTTAGATGCCGAAGAGACCAGCGGGCAAACGGCACATTGTAACTCCGTCCAAAAGCTGTTGCCAGCGAAGCACAGGTACCACCGGTGTTTCGCTGTACATCGCGTAGGGAAAGTCGTCTGAATCCACCATCGAAACATTCCTTTGTCTTCGTGTTCAAGCCAGCACTAAGAAGAAGATCCGCTGTCAGAACCTTGATCAAACTCGCTGCAGGCCAACGGGGGGTTAGAACGCTCGAATCATGCCTACCTTTTCCAAGGATCCGGCCTGCGGCCGCCGCTATTTTTCCATCGCTCAAACGTAGAACCACAACACCCGCATCCGCAACTTCGTAATCATCCAATAGGGTTTGGAGCTTACCCTCTAAACCTTTATCGATACCCAACCCTAAAGTAGCATTCGAACTTCTTTTGCCTGGGCTCTTCTCGGATGACAATAGGGATGCCTTCACCGCCTTCCGGCCTTTCAACTCGGCATCCGCAGGCGCAGGTTCTTCATTCAAAGACGCGACTACCCTTGGGGCGTGAAGCTTCGACTTGGTATCTTGCTTGACTGTATTCTGTTTGACTGCATCCTGTTTGACTGCATCCTGTTTGACTGCATCCTGTTTGAAGGAATTCGGTTTGGCACTGTTATTGACCGCAGCCTCGTGCACAGACACTGTAGCTGGACTTTGCAGGTGATTCTGCGAGCGAGTTGCGACACGCCCTTCTTTTTCGACAAGACCTAGCTTAGGAGAGAGATCCACCAGAAGACTCTTACTTGAGTTATACTCTGAGTTCACAGATCGTTTTTCTCCGTCTCCCATAAACCAAAACGTAAAACCCGAAAGGATTAGCAAACCAAACACCGTTAAACGTCTGCGTTTACGCCTTCGACGGGGGTCTTCAAGTTCTCCATAGACCCTTGAAACCATACTCCCTTGCCGCACCCTGGGACGGGTATGAAAATCATAAAAGCGCACGGCTAGCTACTCCCAAATCTTACCCGAGTGGTCAAACTATCGGGTAGCTTCACCCTAGAATACGTTTACCCAATGCCGACTGAATCAGCCAAACCGCCAATTCCCCGGTTTTATTTCTTACATCAAGGGTGGGGTTTAATTCCACCAATTCCATACCCAATAACTTTTTCGTTGATGACACGGACTCACAGAGCAGGTGAGATTCCCGCAAACTCAGCCCCCCCGGCACCGGCGTGCCTACTCCTGGCGCATATTCGGGATCGACCCCATCGAGGTCAAAAGATAGGTGTACGCCGGCCGTGGCATCCAACACTCGCTCCAGTGCCTCATTGACACAGGTTGCCATCCCGCGCGAATCGATCTCATGCATCGGGTAGACCCGTACGCCCAGCTCTTTTACGAGCGGGATTTCGGAAGAATCCACGTCCCGCGCGCCCATGATCACCACCTTCTTGGGATTGAGCAAGCCTTTGTTCCCTACCACCTCCAAAAGCCTGTCGGGTCCCCGCCCAAAGAGCGTCGCCAAAGGCATACCGTGAATGTTACCCGACGGACTACTCGATGGGGTATTCATGTCCGTATGGGCATCCACCCAGATTACGCCGATATCCTCGTTTGAGAGCTCATGATGGTAACGCGCCAAGCCCGAAATAGCCCCAATGGCTTGCGAATGGTCGCCCCCTATGACCAGCGGTAAAGCACCAACGTGGCAACCGTTGTAAACGCGTTCGTGGAGTTCCTCACAAATATTGGATATCTCTGGAAGAAAACGAGCATTGCTCGCCCCCGGCTCGCGCGCGTTGAATGATTCACTTCCACAACTCCGCACGGACTCAAAATCATGGCCCTCCTGAACCAAGCGCTGAATGAGGCCCGCCACTTGAATCGCAGATGGGCCCATATTCGTTCCACGCATGCCGGCTCCCAAATCGAGATGAACATTTGTTAATGCGATTTTCATAGGTCCCCTTCCACCGTGCCTGGGACACGATTTCATGTTCAGAACGTAGGTCCATACAGAATGTAGCTCCAAGTAACAATAAAATCTTAATCGGCTAACAGAACCACAACCTCGCCCCCCATGCGGAACTCGCTAAATAAAATCCACTGCAGAGAAAGACCTCGCTGGTTCCAAAAAAAACGAGGCTATTTCAGTACATTAAAAGTCATTCGTTCTAGGAGACAGGACACACTCGGTGGTCGCTTTAAAACCCGTCCTCAAGCCAATATAGTACGGAGAAACGCGAGAGAGCGTTGCTTTGCTCTCGGTGGTTTTATGTACGAGAAATTCGCATCGCGGCCTCGAAAATATCACAGGACATCCAGGTTTCAGGGAACTCTACCTACTACTCACCTCTACCGCGGAAGAAATCCCGACCAATCCCGATTTACTACTCGCTATCGTAGGCATTGCCTTAAACCAGTTGCCGCCCAAATACGCGACGAGCTTCATCGATAAAGTCAACCCAAGGCCCCACCCAATGCCCCACGGTGTCAATGAACTCGGAACACTCTATAGCAACACTCAACTTCGGTTGTTGGATTGGACTATAACCCTCACCATGGGTAGCACTTCCATCTTTTGCCTACCAAGAAAAAAAAGGGCCCACCAACGGTGAGCCCTTTCGAAAAAAATATTCTTAGCTCAATTAGCCACCAATCTTCCGAATGATAGACATTGCAGTATCGTTGAGCATCTTGGAGATGTTACTCATCAACTGAAGTGTCTGCTGCTGCTTCTGCAACACATTCTGAAGGTCAAGGTTTGCCAATTGTGCATCATCACCGGCAGTGCTAAGCATGGTCTCAAAATCCTTGATGCCTGCCTCCAATTCCGCCTTTGTCGTGTAGACCTTATCTGCACCAACCAGGGCCTGTAAACCACCACCGTCAGCCAAGGCAGCTCTCTGCTCGGCAGACAGAGCTGCCGTAGATGCATCAGCACTTGTGCTTAATGTATGATCTTCCTTGTAATCCTCCCAACTCTTGTCCTCAACTTCGTAAAACTGACCATCGGTAGAATTAAATTTCAGAGCACTTACGTCGTCACCCGAACCTACCAACATCAACACGCCGGCACTGGCATCCGTAGAAGCATCCGCAACTGCCGCATCCACACTAAGACGCTCGCCCTCCATCATGCTACCTGGCGCTTCGACTGTGGTCCCTTCTCCGGCGGCGTCTCCACCGATCTGCCCCACCTGAAATGCATCCGAACCGGAACAAACAGTGATACCCTTGGTGTACCATTCCTCGTTATCGTTTTGGACAGTGTCCAAAGTCACCTTGCTGCCGTCGGGTAGAATGATTGTAGAATCTTCTCCGAAGTGAAAATCATCCGATTCGCTGCCTCCCAATCTAACGTGGGGGTCACCGTGGGCGTAGAACATTTCTTCACCATCGGGCCCAGTTATCCTGACTTTATTACCGTCTGGCACATTTGTCTCGATAAGATAGCCGCCTTCTGTCATCACCGCACTTGTATAGGGGTCCGTTGGGGTTGGTGCTTCCTGTAGTCCACCGCCACTTAGTTGGCTTACGCCACTTGCGGTCTCAGAAGTTCGTGCATTCCCATTGGTATCAACACCGTAAAAGTTCTGGTCTGGTATGGTCGCGGTTTCAGGGGGATTTAATACGTAATCGTCAGGTTGACCTGCATATTTGGCGAGCTTTTCCCGCATTTCTGTGGTCTGGTCACGGAGTTCCTTCTTCATATTGTTGAAAAACTTAACCTTGGTCGCGTAAAACTTAAGATCATCGGTAGTCGACAGATAACTTTCGCGAAGAACATACTGAACCAGTGCATTCACATCGACAAAGTCATTGGAGGCTGCCTTACCCATGAACTCGCTCCAACGAGACTGAAGTGCTGAATCATTGGTGTTGGCTTGGGGATTGCGAAGCATATGGTTGATGTGGTTACTCACGTCAGTGCTGATATTGCCGAGCTCTGTTTTTTGACCACTTGCAAGTTGATTAACGGTGGAATCATTGCCACCTAGAATATTATCTGCATCAAATCCGAGAGAGGTAAGCGTAGTTCTCAGTTCCTGTAACTTCGCCGTATCATCATCGATTCCATCGACGACAACCGCTGTGCCATCTGCCTTTTGGATGGTCGCCTGGTCCGCTTTTAGGTCGCCATCGGTATCGGTAAGGGTCACTGTGTTCCCCGCCACAGTGGTAGGGGTATTAATTGGCATAGCCATCAGATTTCTCCAATTTTTAAAATGTTAAAACTAAAAGGTCGGCGGCATAACAACCGCCAAACTCGATCCGTAGCCCACGCTCCCACCACACCCCTCACCTTCCCCAGACGCTCAATGTCATATGTCCGAGTCGCATAGTCTTACTCCTGTGTCACCGAGCCGGGTTAACATACTGTGCTAAAACTCACAGTCGAGGGAAATAAAAACGTGCTAAAAAGTGCTTTTCTAGCAACCAACCGGATCCGCCCCAAAAAAGCCCCGCCGGAAACCCGCCAAATACCGCATTGCGTTACTCTGATGGGACCGTGATTCTCTGGTGTTTCTGGCACAATGTCGGGCTTCTTCTGCCCCTGTGGTCACTCTTGGTAAGAGTCTTATCCCGCTATACCTGCCCAGCAAGTAGTTTCTCTCTCCTCCACCCGTTGAACTCAATTCTCAACCGTATCTCTTGCTCAAAACAGCCTCGCCACCTAACGATAACCACTTTCTTTTTAGCACCCAACAAGTAAACAAGATATCCTGCCCCAAAGCCTTCCCCACAAGTGACGACAGAACACGAAGAGCGAACGACCATTTTTGCAACAAGCAATGGCGTGCCAAACATGAATACTCACGCAAAATCAAAATAAGGATAAGCTGAAATGCTAGCCTCACTAATCATCGCTTTCAGCATCACAAGCCACGGGCTAACGCCACAGAGCTATGGACAATGGAAGGACATCCTCACCGACAGCGGCATCACGGTTAGCATCCTTAAACCGGACAACCGGTCGCTCCCGATTGTTAGAGCGACAGGTATCTTGAAGTGTAACCTCTATCATCTGCTTGCAATTCTAGATGATGTGCCGAAGCACGTTCAGTGGATGACAAGAATCAAGCAAGCACGAACTTTATCTCAGCAATCGGTTTATGCCCGTGTACTTTATCACCATTTTGATGTCCCCTGGCCGGCCTACGATAGAGACGTGGTCAGCAAGGTGAAAGCATCGATATCCAACGACGGCAAAAAAGTGAGGGTCACCCTAGAAAGTACTGCCAACCACACCAAACCGAAGCGAAAACGAATCATCCGGGTCCCTCGGTTCTTAACACGGATCGATCTCGTGTATCTGTCTTCCATGGAAACCCATGCAACGCTCATCACAGACATTGACCCCGGTGGTGCCATTCCTGACTGGATCGTTACCTGGTTACTTAAACGCATCCCCAAAAAACTTGTCGAAAGACTAAGAACACAACTCGGGCAAACTCAATCGAACTACACTGATTTCATCAACCGACACAATACTACTCGCCTCCCAAGAAAAGGAGAACGAACTCAAAAACCCGGTAATAAAAAAAGCCCAACTTCAAACCCTGCCCAAAGTGCTACGCCATAAAGGTTAACGCCGTGGGCTAGCAAGCTCACAGTGCATCCCTATCCAGAACAATCTGATCCAGGAAATTATAGAGGGTCCTTGCCTTCAAACACGATTTCGCTCACGAAACCAGAGCAGACAAAATAAATCCTGCTCCCGCCGATTGACTCGCCATCGACCAATTGCAATCCAGCCAGCATGCGACTGAATACTTTGTTATTCCGATATTCTGCATCAAGGAGTACGCCGGTCATCCTATTTTGAACTACAGTAACTCGTGCACAAGCAACTGTAGTTCAAGCGTAGGACAACCAACAAGAGCGCAACACCAGATTAGCAAGGATGGTCGCATTCCGTTCTTTGAGCACAATCCTTTGAATGAACACTCTTCACCTTCCCGCATGACAACCTCCGCGAATCACAACAGCCGTGTCGGTGACAAGCCCAGTCAAAAACAGTCATCTTCGACCTATAATGAAGCTGCATATTGGTCCATTATTCTCGTTTTAGCACATCACCGCACTAACGGCAGTTACCGATTTATAAAGAGAGGACCAACAAGACCTGTGCTTCGATTTATACCGGAAGTGCTTTTTTGAGCGACGTTCTATGGTGGTTGATTTTGACCATTGCAAACTTTTTGCTTAGGCGACTTAGACCTATCAAAAAGCCCCCAGTCGCTGGGGGAGTGATTACGGTTCAGGTATAAACCCCAAGGCCCCACTGTTGACACAGAATCTTAGACCGCTAGGCCTCGGGCCATCTTCAAATACGTGACCCAAATGGGCATCGCATTTACCACAGCGTATTTCGCGACGAACCATACCATGACTCTCATCAACAACCGTCCGCAAAGTGCCCTCCCCAATTGTTCCCCAAAAACTTGGCCACCCCGACCCGGAGTCATACTTCGCCGAGGAACCGAAAAGTTTGTCCCCACAACACACACATGTGTAAACCCCCGACTCATAGTGTTTGTTGTATTCTCCACTAAACGGGGGCTCCGTCCCACATTGCTGGGTTATGGCGTACTGCGCCTTCGTCAAATGTGCCAAATCCGGCTTTGAAGTATCCGATCCCACCGTCTTACCCTTTCTTTTAATTTTCACTTTTAAACAAAAAACCTAATACCTGAATTGTTGAACAATTTCATTGAGCTTATCGGCTGTGGTCGCCATGCTTTGAGCCGAATTGAGCAGCTGGGTTGAATATTCGGCATTGCCTTGTGCCGTCATCGCAACATCACGAATACTCTTCGCGATTCCCTTAGTAATATAATTTGCCTGCTGGACGCTATCGGCAACTGTGGAAGCAGCGATACTTTGCTCCTGAACCGACAGGGAGATCCCCTCCTGAGACCGGTCAATCTCCTCAATCACATTCCGGATGCTTGAAATTGCGTCAACGGTAGCATGGCTGCTAGTGGCAATGGACCCAACCAGCTTTCGCACGTCCTCGGTGGCCTTCGCAGTCTCTTTGGCTAGCTCTTTTACCTCATTGGCTACAACCGCAAAGCCCTTCCCTGCATCCCCTGCCCTGGCTGCTTCTATGGTCGCGTTTAGGGCCAGCAAGTTCGTTTGTTCGGCAATCGAGGAAATAGTCCTTAAGACACTATTAATTTCGGAGGTACTTTCTTCAAGCTCCTTGACACTTGCGGTGGTGCTCTGAGCGCTATCGACGGCCATGCGCGCAATATCAGAGACTTTAACGACTTCGGCTGATACTTTATCAATTGCTTCAGACATTTGAGAAACACCCGCGGCCGCACTTTCAACGTGCTCGCTCATTTTCTCTGTGCCCTCCGAAGCACTGAAAGATTCCTCTGAGGTGGAGATAGTCGTGGTCTCTAGATCCCCGCTGATCCCGTTTAGCTCCCGTGAAGCTTCCATGACGGAACCAATATTGCCCCCCAAACTCTGCATCGAATTTTGAAGTTTATCTACAAACAGATTGAAAGCGCTACCCAAACGCCCAATTTCGTCGGTTGACGTTATTTCCAACCGCTGAGTAAGATCCCCCTCCCCTTCCGCAATGTCCTGTAATCGCACCACGGTTGCCGCAATTGGCGCCACCATTCGACGAGCGACAAGATAAAAAAGCATGCAGCCCACAAAAAGCATTGCCAAACCAAAACCGAATGTCACCGATCTCGCCTCCGAAATTGCATCCCAAACACTAGACCGGTCCAAAACAATCGCCACCGAGCCCACCACCGTGCCCCCGTCTTCCTCTTCGCCATCTCCCTTGGCCCTGACCTTCGCCACAAAAAGAAGGTAGGCATCCGTGATCTGTACACCTGGTTTATCCGGATCGATCCGAACTGCGTTTGCTTTACCCTCGCCCGAAACCGCGACCACAATCTCACCAGTAGCATTGTAAACATTGAGAAAGGCCAGGTCTGGAACCCCCCCAAAAGGAGCCACTGCCTCCCGTATGCCTTCGGTATCACTTACTAACCCAAGTCCTGTCTGAGCAATTTTCGACGCCAATTCAATAGCCACGCCACCAAACCGCTCAAGGTTTCCCTGCGCAATGCGACCCTCTCGGCTTGAGAAAAAGACACCCATCACCAATGCAAGCACAACAAGGATCAGGGCGAGGCCGCCAATCAGTTTCTGAACGATTCCAGAAGTCATAAAGTGTCCCTATCTTGTGACAAATTAGCCGACGATTGCCCTGAAAAGACTATGACATAAACTCACAACGGGTTACAAATAGGTGCCCGGAATCGGTGTTTTCCTTGTCATTCACAATCACTCCCTTTCTTGTAATCGGGACCGAATCGAAACAACAGCGTTCGACCACCACGTTTTTCATCCCTGATTTCGTAAGACTAGGAATTCACCCATTTACCTACGCCCTCAGTGCTGTGAAAATAGGACCCTTGTCCAACTTGACGACATATTCTGTGCCATTAGGCGCCGACTTTTTCAACATATTTTTCCGACTTGCGCTCACCGGCCGTTTCGAGTTTACATAACGAGCTAACACCTAAATGGTAGGCACAAACTACCTTCCCCGAAATAGGACTCCCATGTTCAAAAAAATGTCGTATTCAGGAAGCTGGTACCCCAACACCCATGACGCGTGCAGAGAGACCCTGAAATCCTATATTGCCTCAAACCACTCAACGGTAAAAACAGTTCCCGGCAATCGGCCACAAGCTATCATTGCGCCACACGCTGGCTGGTATTTCTCGGGGGCATCTGCGGCTACCTCCTACAACACCCTCGTCAACCACCAAAAAGAGCCCACTGACCTCGTTGTCCTATTCGGAGGCCATGTGGGCGCAGCATCACCCCACTTTCTCTTTTTGGGTGAGGGACTCAACACTCCCCTTGGCCCCCTTAAAACCAGAAAAACCCTTCAGGATGAACTTCTAAGACTGCCTCAATTGAGACATAGTTCGAACGTAATCGATACCGCTGACAACGCGATCGAGATTCATTTACCTATGATCAAGTTCTTCTTTCCTAATAGCACCGTCGCAATCATTACGGCGGCCCCTCGTGCCGACGCCTGGGACCTGGGCCAAGAAATCCGAAACATCACCGCAAAACTTTCATTACAGACCGTATTTATAGGCTCCACCGACCTGACTCATTACGGCTTGAACTACCGGTATACCCCCAGACAAGGCGAAGATAGCCCCCATGAGTGGGTGCGCCTTCACAATGACCATGACCTCCTCCAGCGGGTCGTAGAAAAAGACCCAGAAGGTATCCTGAACCACTCCCTCGAAAACAAAAGTTCCTGTTGTCCTGGCGCCATTATTGCAACACTCGGTGCCACCTCTTCTCACCCAAACACCCCACGGATTCTCTCTCACCATCTGAGCTCTGACATTCGATACGACGAAAATTTCGTGGGATATGGAAATGTTTTAATCTAGAATCCACGTAGACCAGACCCGTACTAGCCGCGAAAAACGCTTATACATCCTGAGTCGCAAAATGCCAACCAGACCAAAAACAGTCACAAAATCTCGTTACATCTGGTCAGTAAACCGGTTTCGATGCGCGGTTGCACGTACACGTTAAATCGATTGGTACCCACTCACGAAAACCCCACAAAAACCGCCCGATTCGGTTTTTCCTACTTTCGTCACGATACCCCGAGAACGGCACCCACAGTCATTTCAAGGCACTTAGGCGTCGGCAACCCTCGTAGAACAATAGCCGGCACGACGGCCGCTAAAAACACAATCCGCTAAAGACAATCCGCTAACATACTGCCTTGAGCAAACACCTACAGCTGCCCGCCCCGCGGCGTAAAGGCCCCTCATAGGTTCACCACTTTCAGCTAAAACTTGCCCTGTGTCTTCGTCCACCGAAATGCCCCCTAACGTAAGAGTGGGACATGGAAACTTCCGGCTATCAATCGAACAATCGATCCCGTAATAAGGAGGACCCTCCAAAGGCCTAAAATGATTGCGTTCCTTACCAAACACGTCGTCACCCGATGTCCTAGCACGGTCATTGTATTCTCGCACCGTTTTCTTCAGTCCCTCCGGGTCGATCCGTAGACTTTTTGCTAATCCACTTAAGGAACTCGAACGCTTTGCGTTAAACCATAGATTAAGAAGGGTTGGCACCATTTGAAACCACTGCGATTTCCCCAAACGAACCTGTTCCCTCGCCTCGCGCTTCAGTGTTTCATCTATAATCAAATAAGAACGCCCCTGATTGTGCTCTACCATTTCATAGCCGATGGTCGCCCCGTAAAATTCTTCGGACACATAACGTTCGCCGGCAGTATTCACCAGAAGGCCCGAAGTGAAGGCCCTGGGAGGATTGATAAATCGCCAGGCGGAAACCCGATCCAAGTATTTCGTCATGGCACCTATTTCTTTTGCGATAACCAGCGCGCTACCCTGATCCCCTCCCGTTCCCAAGGGCATTCCCGGCCTATACTTTGGAGCATATTGACGCACCAGGACCCTATTATAGATAAACCCGCCTGTAGTCATAATGAGACTCTTTTTGGCTCTTAAAAAAACTTCTTCTCCATGACGAGATTCCAAGTAAGCACCAAACCTCCGAAGCTTCTTACTCCAAGTCGGCACGTAGTTATTGAGTTTAATCGCCCATTTCTCCGCCCACCAATGCAGCAGTGCTACCACCGGTTTAGACGAGAGAGTCAAGGCTGCTATCCTCCATTGACCATCATCGTCTTGCTTAACAGAGTTTGCCTTCGTCTGTAAGTAGGTTCGAACCCCTCTTCTTTTAAGCGCATTCCACAATGGGACAAAGAACCGTTTACCCGGCATCCCCTTTCCCTTGACCCTATGGCCTCTCGGAGCCGGCTTCGCCCCGGCCCTATAAGGCTGACTTAACTCATCTCCTGAATAATACAAACCAAATTGGTCGAGAGGATAAGATGTTTTCCCTTCGCAGAAATGACTGTGAAACGGGACCCCATGGGACTTAAGCCACTCTAAATTGGCTGCGCTTTCCTCGCAAAACCGCCTTAAGGTGTTGTCTAATACAGCGTCTCCAACCACACACTTAAGGTAGTTAAACATCTCCTCAGGCGCATCATCGAAACCCGCCTCTCGTTGTTCACCGGTTCCTCCCCCGGCATAAACAATCCCCCCGCTTATTGCGCTAGTACCACCTCCTCTAAAACGGTCTACAACCAAGACATCGCCCGAATTCACACTCGCCTCAAGAGCCGCACACACACCGGCCGCCCCCATACCTATGATAATTATGTCCGCGTCTATTTCCATTATTGTGCTCCAAGCGTTTCCCTAAACGCCTCACCATACCACACTAGATATACTTCACTTTCACCTAAGAGCTTTACTTACGGTAACTTTCCATACGAAAGAGTGCGGTACCTGAAACCACTCACTTGGCTACGATACCTTGCAAAAAAACCAACCACTAGACTTCTTTTCACTAGCCCGTGCGTATTTCATCGAGCACTTGCGTGGCTTTTTGTTCTTCCTGCGCAATTTCATCACATAGCAACCGATAAAACTGCATATTTTCTGATTCAAGTTGAGAAAGAGAACAACCAGGAGGACCGGAAAAGGTTTGCTTCACTGCCTGTCGGACCTGCGCCTTCTCTTTCTCGGCCCTCTCATACTCTTTCTTTTTAGCGGCGTAGAGGTCCACTTCCTGAAAATATTGCCTTGCCGCACCCCTTAGACCTGAAAGTGCACACACAGTTCGGAGATTAAAAGCATAAGGACGAGCTTGGCCATACTCTTTGACTCCTAGAGACCGCACATACGCCGAATCCGAGCCCACCCCAAAACCTTCACGAATCAAATCGCTCAGTTCTGCCTGCACACTCGGATCCGTTGATTGCGTCTCTGCATAACGTTCGATGGCTTTGGCTAAGTTCTGCTGGCCAAACTTGCCATCCTGATAATTGTAGTCCTTTACACCTCCATAACCCCTATCGAGTTCATTCCATACTCCTTCAGTAATTGCACCATTATCCGTTGTTCGTAGCCACTTTAGAATATGCGATGCCACCGCGGCCGCTTTTCCATCGGCAGCATCAGCCCCCACTTTACCTTTCACTCTAGCTTCGAACGCCACGATAGCCGATGACCGAGAAGGAGAAACTGGCGCTACTTCAATCACTTGCGGACAGTGTTTCTCAAATTGCGAGATAAAGATCTCATTCAATGCACTCAACAGGGCATTCCCCGATGCCACGAGATCTTCGTTTACCGAAACAGCCCGACCAGTGCACAAGCGGCTAAATATGGTCTCAATCTCCTTTGCCGCATCCGGATAGAGACGTTTCAACCGCGCACCACTCGGGCTGTTCATTATTTCCGAGAATTGTTGCTGCGCTGTCCTATTTCGATACAGAAATCCTTTTTTTAAACATTTACCCTTAAGTCGCTTGCCCTCATCGGCGCATGCATTTTTTTTATAAATTGCGTTGGAACGCTCTAAAAAAGTCGCCATTCCCACGGAAAGAGGCACGATTGTTTCTGATATCGAACCCACGCTAAGCTCTTTAAAACCCTCGGGCTTCAAAAAGAAGGTTACCGGCGTCTTTTCATTTGGGTTCGGGCGCCTACGGCGCATATGTTGATAAACCGAATTAGAACTCCGATGCTCATCGTATACAATGGCTTGGGCGCGAACATCTTCCAGGCTGAATCGTTCGAAATCTCCCCCAACCGAATCCCGCGTATAGAGACAACAAACCGTGTAGCCTTTTCCTTCGCTGGCCTTTTTAAAATCACTAAAACCCTGAATGCTTGCTGGCACCCCGTCTTCACTGACAGCCATCATAACCTTCCCGCCCTCGGTAAGGTACCCGATGCCAACAGGGCCACCATCCAGCTGGCTTGATAGCCTTGAGGCCGTGCGCGCAATATCCAATTCCGAGATCGTTTTCGAACTATCTCCTCGGTTCCCTATCCTAGCGTCCGGCATTTCTATCAGGTAATGATTGGCCCGCCCAACTTCCGGACGATATTCCGACAGTTGCTGCTTGACGATATTCGCAAATCGCGATTTAGCATCGCCATTCGCCAAAGCGAAATTCGTATCCCTTCGAAACTCTTGTTTCTGTGTTTGAGCCGCCATCTTTGCCCGATCTATCAAACGGGCCATAGATTCGCGCCAGCCAGACACTCTAGTCGCGGTAGTAGGCACCCCTCCCCTTTCTACTTCCCTCTCTGCCCGTTTTACTTTAAATTCCTTACGCTCTGTACGGTTCCTTAGTTCTTCTTGATTCACCGTGGCAGACATATGGACCTGCCTACTGACACCCAACTTGTTGAGTTCATGCTGAATCCAGCTCGACTGCCCATCCTTGGTCGATAAGCGGTACGAATTATCATCGTAATCATCTAAGACAAAAAGCGTCTTTTGAAGCTTGGCCTGTTCACCTTGCTCCGAGGAAAGATCAGCTAATCCTGGCAGTATCTTACTGGTAAAACTTTCTGCCGTGATCCACACAGGGTCACCGCCACCATCGCCCCTCGCGAGTCGTTGCCTAAAGTCGGACAAACTTTCCAACCTATCCCAGCCCTTAAAAGCGGGATGGGCCGGTCCGATGTGAACAATCGTCGGGACATCCAGAGCCAGTAAGTCAGGTGCAATTGCAGACATGAGGGTTTTCCCCCCACCCGCTTCAAGGTTAATGACCTGTGTTTTGTCCGATGCGACTGCGTTACGAAATTTTTGCAAGATTGAGATCTGATTGCTCCCAATGGGACACCCCTTGAGGCGCCCGCCTTCAATCGCATCCTGAAATGCGAGTCCAATGGTATCAGATATCACCCGGGCTTCTGGAGAAATCTGTTCATCTCCCATAGGGTTGTTCAGGCTCGCAATCTCCGCCGCGGAGGCGGGGGTTTTGAAAAACTTCGCGGTCTTTCCTGCTTTGTGGTAGGACAACCGAGAATCTAGTACCGCGTACGGGTAGACCAGTTCCGACACAAATTCCGTGCCCTTATCGTCAAACTCCGCCAGAAACTCCACGGGAATGTCGCCGGAACGAAAACGCTCGATAATGGCATCAAAATCGATATTTCTAGGTAATTTTGCATCTTCCAACGATTGATAAAACAGGCCCTTGATCACATCTAGACGCCGCCGACAATCAGCAGCCGAAACCACGTCGAGGCCTTGAAGATTACCAACCTCCTCAGGAATAGAGGGCAACTCGATCCATTTGGGCGCGGGCAACTTCTCAGCTCTCAATGGAACCAGTTCTCTGTCGTATTTCTCAAGAGCCTGTTTAGTAACTGAGCCGCGAAAATCGGCCAGAAGTTCCGCTGCCGACGCTCGCGCACTGGCACCACGAGAAGATATCATGTTGGAATGTTCATTAAGGACACAAACATTAAATAAAACGGGATCCGCATTCACCACTTCGGGATAGAGCCTCCGAAATTGCGGAAGATCGACCTCGAAAAAAGAGCCAAGCATGGCGAGACGATTATGCTTAATAAGCTCGGGTTCCAAAACCATCGAAAAGAGATAAGCCGCCGTTAGTTCCTTCAAGTTTTGAAGTGCCGCTTGGCTCGGGGCCAAACTCCCCCCAGCTTTCGAAGCAGCGACGGCGCGTCCAATGACATCCCTCACAGACCGAATTTTCTTTATATTCCCCCTCTCTTGAACGAAACTCCAATGGCTCATGACCTCGCCAACACCCCCGCCTAAGCCACTTTCCTGATTTGCGAATAGATTATTTGGTCGAACCTTACCCGGATTTTTTATTTCTAACAAACGGCCTTGAAGTTCCGTCTTTTCAAGTTCACCCACCCCCGACACACGGTCGCAAACAACCTTAAACATGGGGTCGCATTCGGACTCGTCACCATCCATAACTGAAAAATAGTCGGCCAATAGGTCCGTTAATTCACAAGCCTTGGCGGATCCCATGTCACTTCGGGCTTCTAAGAACGCAACTTTGATGTAGCTATCCCAGAGAGAAGTCTGCATTTCTTTGAGATTGCCGCGTTCCTTTGCCGCTTCATGAAGACGGTAAAGATTACCGGCTATCTCTTTGTATTCATCTGGTAAATCACCTGTCTTGTAGCTTGTTCGCAGAAAGAGATCTGTATTCAGTTTTGGGGCTAATTTATCAAGCTTTGCATCGGTCTCTGCGGCCAAGGTCACAAATGCGCCCAAACCGATAGTTGCATTCGGTTTCGCTGCCGGCGCACTATCCAAATGCGCTGACTCCGTAGACAACTTCAACTTAGCCAAAAACGGGCTTACATCCTTCAATTCAGTCTGTACGTAGGAAACACCGGCTGCATCCAAGACCTGTTGTCCCTTGGCCAGTGCCCGCTCGATACCAGCCAATCCTTGTCCAATAATTTTCTCGAGATGCGCCGTGTAGGCTTCATTGTCAACAAGGTCAGATTCAGCGGCCCGAAGCTCTTCTCGTAAACCAGAAAGTTCTTCTTCGAGTTCGCCCTTACTCTGATTTGCGGCATCGAGATCCGATAACGCATCGGCCAACCGCGATTGGTCGATTTCCAGTTTTTCGGTCAGTGTTCTTAGCTGTTGACTCTTTCCCGTAATAGTACCCTTCGCATCCTGCAACGCTAAATGCGCTTCTTCAAATTCCCGCGTCTTCGATTGAAGCTTCTGAGTGAGCGAGTCGATGGTCCCGCCAGCCCCAATCAAAACCCTGAGTTCCTGTTCAAGCTGCTCCTGCCATTCTTGCTCACGCGTGACTGCTTGGTCCTCCATGTGCCCTATTTTCCGGCGTTCGGCCTTTAGGTCATCCCGAAGTCCACCTATTTGGTCTGTTTGTGAACGCACCTCGCCTCTGAGAAGATCTAATTCTTGTGCCTGCGAATCGATCACACCTGCCTGTTCAGAAAGCGCCACACGCGCAACCCGAAGTTTACTTTCAACCTCCGACTTTGTGTTGCGTGCTCGGGTCAAGCTATCATTTGCGCTCGCTAGTTCTGAATTCACATTCTCCATTTGGGAACGAATTTTTATCAATTCTGTTCCCAGGGCGTCGATCTGGGCCTTATCCGATGACCCTGCCTTGGATAGCGTCTGAATATCTTCAATGGCACGGGTGAGCTGTGCTTCTTTATGAAACAAGGCCCCTTTAACGGCACTTAGCTCAGCTGCCTTCTCGGAGAGCTCTTCTTGATGCTGATGAAGGGCCCCATTTGTTGATAACAAAGAAGATTGACTGGCTAAGAGCTGAGAGGCTAGCGCATCTTTGGCCGTGGCATCCAGATCCCGCGCGGCCTTAAGCGACGCAATCTTGCCCTCAAGTTCCTGGACAACATTAGCTGCCGTCTCAGAAGAGGCATCGAGCTTCTGCATCACCTTTTTTCTCGCCACCTGACTATGCTTAAATTCCCGCTTCCATTCATCTCGCTCGCTTTCGGCTGACGCGAGAAGAGCATCGACTCGCTCCTTCTCTGTGGTCATCACCGCCAAGCTGTTTTG
Organism: Myxococcota bacterium; assembly: GCA_036339465.1. Taxonomy (GTDB): domain Bacteria; phylum Myxococcota; class XYA12-FULL-58-9; order XYA12-FULL-58-9; family JABJBS01; genus JAYZAY01. The sequence continues at coordinate 81,880 of JAYZAY010000001.1, forward strand.
GACACGACCCAATTCAGCTTGGCGCTGTTCACGTTCTCGCCCAACTGCGCGGAGAGTGGCCCGTGCATCGACCAACTGCCCATCCAGCTTCCCAAGGGCTGTTTTAACCTCTAACAACTCGCTCCTTAGGCCCTCGATTTCTTCAGAAGCCGTGGTACTTGCCGCAGAGGCTCCTTTCATGGATTTAACCAATTCACCGATCTGTAACTCTTTTTGCGCTAAAAGAGGCCGGAGATCGGCTAATTCCTCGGCCTGAGAAGCCAAGCGCCCTTCTTGCTCACTCAACACCGTGGCCGCAGCCGCCAAAGACGCTTCACCCGCTAGGATATCCTCTGTGAGTTTCTGTCGCTCTTTAGAACCGGCCGATTTCAGCTGGTTTAACTGATCTTCAAGCTTGGCAATCCTTTCCAAACTTCCTTCCCGCACTTGAGCAAGCTGTTGGCCCAACAGCGACATCGCGGATTCTGAATCCCTCAGAGTTTGGGTGGTGCGTCCTAACTCGACCTGCAGCGTTCCTGCCAACGCTTCCGACAATTCTTTAGCCGCCACAGCGGCGGTGAGCTGAGCTGTGGTGGTTTCCAGCTTACCTTCTAATTCCGCTTTCTTGCCCTCAATGTCCTTCAGGCTATCTTGCGTCTTACCAAGTTCGCCCCTCACCAGCACCAGTGAAGACTGAACGCCATGCAGCTGCTCAGCCAATGAAGCAATTTGCGACTGACTTTCCGAGTTTAACCCAGACGCGGATTCCAATTCCGCTAGAAAATCCGAGATCTGAATCTCCCTATGGGACAGCAAATCCCTTAGACCCTCTAGTTCCTCAGATTGCTTCCCTAGTTGGTTTGCTTGACGCTTCAAAGTGTCTGTGGCCATCGCCAGCGCGCTTTGACCCGCAAGTATCTGAGCCGCCAAGTCTTGTCGCTCTTCATCATTTGCGGCACGAAGCTCAGAGAGTTGCTCCTCCAGACTAACAGCGGCCTCATCGGCCCGGACCTCAGACGCTTCAAACTTCGCCTTCCATTGGGCGGCGCCTTTGGCCATGTCTTGAAACCGTTGTTGTGTGTTCTCCAGTTGTTGCTCGGTGGATTCGAGAAGGGCGACGGCCCGGTCTTTGGCCGCCACAGCTGCGGTGAGCTGAGCGGTGGTGGTTTCCAGCTTGCCTTCCAATTCCGCTTTCTTGCCCTCGATATCCTTCAGGCTATCTTGCGTCTTACCAAGTTCCCCCCTCACCAGCACCAGTGAAGACTGAACGCCACTCAACTGCTCACCCAATGAAGTAATTTGCGACTGTTTTTCCGAGTTTAACCCAGACGCTGATTCCAATTCCGCCAACAGACTCTCGATCTCCGTCTCCCTCTTAGACAGTGAATCCCTCAGACCCTCTAATTCCTCAGACTGGTTCCCGAGTTGGTCGCCTTGACGCTTCAAGGTTGCAGTGGCCGTGGCCAGTGCGCTTTGACCCGCAAAAATCTGAGCCGCCAAGCCTTGTCGCTCGTCATCATTTGCGACACGAAGATCAGAGAGCTGGGCCTCCAGACGAGAAATCGCCGTACCGGCTGCCAATTCAGATTCTTCAAATTTGGTTTGCCAAGCATCTCGCTCTTGTTCAATGAAAGCGGTGAGAGCCTGTACGCCCTCCAATTGACCAGTAACATCTCGAACTAGAGTTTCGTTTTTAGTCAGTGCTGCCGCTAACGCATCCCTTTCCCCGCCCAATGCTTTAACCTGATCTTGAAGCAGTTTCATCTGGCGCTTCAGATCCCCAACTTCCATTTCGCGGCTAAAAAGCTTGAATTCGGCAATCTGATCCCGACGTTCGATACCCCCCACAATCTTCGCGGTATCGACGTCTTCAGCCTCTCTTGAGGATTTCCCGACGGGAGAAGGCGACTTTGGGCGAACACCTGAGATAGGGTCGGTTGTCTTCAAGCCAGAAAGCTCGGGCGTAGGTTGACTCGGGGCAAAACCGGTATCATCGTCCACCGCCGGTATCGGCCTACCGCTGTCGACCAAGGCCCCTCCCTTTACACCTGCATTCAAAGAAAGAAGCGCATGCCCAAGACTACCCTCAGGCCATTGCCCCCCTCTACCCTGCAAATACGCATCGAGTTTTTCTGACATGGCCATCCTTGAATCGAAATTCAAGTCCGTGGTCGTCGTAAAATAGGTCGTGGTGGCATCGGATTGTTCATCGCCGACATAGGCCTTCCCGTCGCTTTTCAATGTTAGGCTCTCTAATTGGGATTTCCCTATAGCCCCACCAAGCCCACGCCCCGCATCCAATTTAACCCCCGAATAGGCCAGGGAGTTATCATCATCACGACAATGAATCTTATGGAAATCTGTAATGCCGGCGGTATGAAAAGAAGCATCAATAATCATGGATGCCCGACCTAGATTATTTTCCTTGATATCCTTACCCGTCACTGGCCCCGAAACCTTTATCTTAAAATCTCCCGCCGGTGGGGCCGCTTTACGCTTAATAAACACCTCGGCTGGATCAGAGAACTGAGTGGAATCCTCAAAGGGTTTCGGCTCCACCACTTCCCAAAGCGCATCGAAATAGCTCATAGGGTCGTTTGAAGTAACTGCCGAAACTGCCTCAATGGAAAAACCTCCGCTCGGGATGTTCACAGCATCGGCGACAGGCGAAGGAGGCCCGATCTCGGCAAGTGACTCTAAATCCCTGATAGAAGGCATCTTCGGGGTCAGAGACGGACCGCGCCCCCCCAGACGCTTTAGGTTAATGGCAGAAGGCAACTTGAGGGTCAGAGACGGACCGCGGCTCAAAGACCCACGAGAGTCCATAAAGGTCGTAATTTTAGCCTTTAGTTCTGGGCTTAGGTCCAACGTATCGGTGGAGATGCCCCCCCCCAGCACGGTTTCGGGTGGCGCCGCTTTGAGGGCAGTATCCAGCTGCTCTCGTTCCGTTTCACTAAGCTTTGTCTTGGCGACTTCACGCAACCAATCCGCACTGAGCCCGCCACTTGTTCCCTTGATACCCGTCATCTCCCCTCCCCTTCATGACTCTAAACCGAATCATTCCGAAGACAAACAACCCCGCAGAATACAATTCTAGGGGATCTTAGGGCGCGGGGCCAGTTGGCATACCCTTTACAGAGGAGGTCCTGTCCGATGAGTGACGCCAAAGATCCACCCATGGTCTCAGTTTTTTCCTTTCAACATATGACGCACCCAGATCCCCCCCCGTCAATACAAGCACCCCCAACCCAAAACCCTTGGCTCCACCAAAGGCACTTGCCTTCGAAAAGCACCTCTCCAACAGTGCCTGAGGAATCACCCTTTAACCTTTGCCCTGAGTTTGAGCCCAAACGGTTTTCTTCGCGCTTTTCGAATGCTAGGAGGGGCCATTGCTTTCCTACGGAGCTTCAGTGAACCCTCTCTTCCTATCCCTGACCGCAACCAGTGGCTTGCTCGCCGTAGCCTTAGGGGCCTTTGGCGCACACGGCCTTAAGTCCAGAATTTCTCCAGAACTGCTGCAGATTTATCAGACGGCGGTACAATATCACTTCGCCCACACCTTTGCCTTGGGATTCAATACACTGGCATTGGCCATGGACCCAACCGCCACCTCAACCGCCGCGAATTGGTTTTTTGTCGCTGGTATCCTCCTCTTTTCAGGGAGCCTCTACTTGATGGCCATCACCAGTCTGAAATGGTGGGGAGCCATCACGCCTATCGGGGGGACACTTTGGATCGTTGCATGGGGTTTGATGATCCGGAGCGCACTCATGGCCAAGCTCTAAATACCGATCGGATAACCACCGAAGAGCCCAGCAAGAGAATTAACAAAACCCAGCCCGATGAAGTTTGCTGGCAGCCAGGTGGACCTTCGTCGCCCAAATAACTATTCTCAAGGCGAATTTCCACAGAGTTTGCAACCCCATTGGGTGGCGCGCACCGGGACGCACAATCATCATCGCAGTAGCCATTTGCCAAAGCCTTTGGATACTTAAACACCACCCCAGATCGGTCTTCACAAGTTAAGGAGCGCTTCATCACCTCACCGGGTTGTGCATCGTAAAACATGGTAGATAATCGGTCGACTTGCGGGCAGTTTCCCATAGTAAAACCATCCGCATCGACGCAGGTATGGTCAAAACCGATGGCGTGACCAAGTTCGTGCACCGCAGTATTCAGTATATCTTGGCCCGAGTCCAAACCATCAACCATCGCCATGGAATGCCGAAAAGAGTTAAATTCCACATCGGCATCAAGGATTCGCCCAGTCAGGGCGCTGTAGGTCACAGTCGCTAACGCAATCACGAGGTTATTACGGCCCGTGTGGGGCCACATCGAATCCCGAAAGATTAGAATGTTTTCGTTGACCGAAGGGTTGAGATAGTCGTAACCAACAAACCCGTTTTCGGTAAAACTCACCTCACCCTCAAAAGTGGATTGATTGTAGAGCTGGAGATCTGTTCCGGTCACCTGGGATGGACACTCCTCTTCATGGCCGCCGGCCGCCGGAGAATTTTCGGGCAACCCCCACACCCTCAGAGCCTCGAGTAGGGCGCCTACGGCTAAGTCATCAGCGAGATCTGATGTCGCGTCTTGGTGAATTTTAAAGAGAATTTCGCGCTGGAACCATGAGAGAGAAGAAGGCTCTTGGCTCGGTGGCGCCCGCTCTACCCGGCTACAATAGTACCCGAGCCCCGTGCGCGGCAGCAAAACCACGCCCAGTCCCAAAATAGCCCAAAAAACAAAAAATCTTTGTGGGCAACGGGCTGGAGGCAGGTTCAATCTGAGTCCGTCAAAACACATGGGCACAAATAAAACAGCCATCGTCAAGATGGGGCTCAAAGTAGG
>JAYZAY010000002.1:0-7843 GCA_036339465.1 Myxococcota bacterium
TGCCCCCCCCCCCCCCGCGGGGGCGCGCCACATAAAGGCACCGAGACTTTCCATGAATTCTTAGGCACAGAAAGACAACTCGATACGCTGTTCCCGCTTCTGACGAAGCTTACTGGTGGCGGTTTAAGTTTGGTAAAGAAATAGATGCCTGTGTGGGTCACAGAGTGATTATCTCTGCAAGTAGGCCTTAAATTGAGTTAAAAAAGCGTCGAACTTGTTCGGTTGAAAATCACTTGTCAAAAGTGACGATTCAATTTCTCGAAGTTCGGCTCCACCATCGTCGGCATTTCGAGTGATGAGTTGTTGTATCACACGGCCGTTGACCGCTTGGGTGAAATTGGAGCTTGCAGCCACGTGGTCGCTTAGGCCTTGATAGCGCTGAAATGTTCCATCACGCTGAATTTCTCGCGCAAATTCAGCGATAGCTCCGTCTGGAACAGTGGTCGTCATACCCGAGGTGACGTCGGAACAAAGGGCTGCATTTAGCTTGCCGGTTGTGCCTAGACGGCCAATGTCGAAAATATCATGGGCAAATTGTTGGTTTTGGGTGAAGGCCAAGGTTTCATAGAAAAAGGGTTTCCCACTTGAAATCACCTCCGCTGCACTTTGGTTGCCCGTGCAGCCTACAAATTCTTCACCGCATTTCCATCCAACATTCATATCTCCGGGCGACAATCGGCGAGGAAGCAAGATCCGAATGGATGGACCATGCAGAGGACCATCGGCCAAGTCAAAAACCAGGGGTGTTTTGGGTTGATGGTGCGAATCAAATTCAAGAACCTCAACTTTGGAGTACCCTAAAGCACCGAAACCTGCGCCATCGGTTTTGAGTTCTTTAAGCAAACCAGCAAGTCCAAGGTCTGGGTGGTCCTGGGTGATGTAGGGTTCGCCAACGTGTACGATATCGAGATCGGTCTTTGTACCTGCCTCAAGCTGAGCCGCGATTTTGATGAATTTTGACCCACTTCGATTTGTGTAGCCAAAAAACATGCGCGAGTCGGTATTGTAGTCTTCGAGGGAGCGAACCTCGGTGCCTTCGGCAATCGTTGCTTGAAGCTTTTCGGGACTGAGATCACGGGGGGCTCGAATGGCGTTGACCAATCCAGGGAATTGAAAAGAGTCCATGAATTGGCTGCGGAAGTCACGCCTCGCTGCTTGGTCGGAAATGGTTGAGAGTTTGCTTTTGAATGCCCGCAAATTTTGGTCAATGGGAATTCCCATTTCTTGGGGTTTAATGCCCATGCAAGAGACTCCAGCAACCGTATGTTTACAGAATTCTTCGAAACCAACGGTGAACTTTTCAGAGATGGCTCGGTCAAGGCTACGTGTTTCTTGGTAGCCGCGAAAAGAGGTCATGGTTGGCGCTAAGATCACGCTATCAAAGGGTCGACTGGTCGATGGCATACGGTTGTTGTCGGCAGTCATAGAGCTAAAAGGAAGGGTAACCGGTTCGATCCCAAAGCCTTTCGGTAGTTCCTCCAATTTGCCGAAACTCCTGTGGTCGACGATGAACGGAATGTCTCGGGCATCGGCATGGGAGAACTTCTCACGAAGACTCTTACAGACTTTTAAGCCGTTGACGATATCGCCTTTTCCTTGGCGTTCTTCGGTGTAGACTGGGATGGAGACTGGCCCGCTCCAATCGACTTGGGCATATAGAGAGAAAATCAGATTAGAAACAAATTGCTGTTTGGCGCTTCCAGATAGGCTCGCGGTCATTTGGGCGAGCTTGTCTGAATCAATGGCCAAACTATCCATATTTTGAACACAATCTCGTAGCGCGACCGGGGCTCTTTTTTCAAGCCGTTGCGTTACTTCTGTGAAGGTTCGATTTAAGGCGGCCTGTTTCGGGGTCAGTCCTGGCTTGAGCCCAAAGGCCGCGGTTTCTCTTTCTGAGCCATCGGGGAATTCAACCACGACTTTTGTGCCGGAAATTGATTTGATGATCCCCAAGCCCTTGGCGAGAGCACTTCGAACGAGCACGGATTGCCCTTCGTGCCATTTCTCTTTTTTGCTGCTGGCCTTGTGTTTTGGCGGGGATTTACTCACCGGTGGTTTTGCTTGAGGTGGGAGAGGCGGGGGAGGTGAAAGTTTGGGCCGGTCGCTCTTGAGCCGTACATCCGAAAAGAGGGCCTCCACCTTGGTCGAATCGGCTCCAGGCATGGGTGGGGGCGGCGGCATTTGGGATGCCTTTGGGCCTAATTTATATTGAGGGCGTCCTTCACGGGAGGTCCAGTCGTTTTGTGGCGACGCAAGCCACTGGTTTTGTCTATTGTATTGGTCGAATTCTTTGCTGAAGGTGTCGCGAACAAGGAAAACCAATTTGGACGTCGCATCTGCTGGAAGTTCGGTTTCTGCTGTAATACTCGCGGCATTTTCGATCCCAGCATTTTCCTGAATTTTTGTTAATAGAGCAGCTTGTTGTGGTCGGGATAATCCCATTCCGGTCATTACGGTTCCGAGTGATGGCATGGTCAACTCCTTATCTTTTTTGAGGGAATGGATGGCCTTGAAGTCCACGGCGGGAGCTTTTAGCCCTAAAAGATTGAAATGGCGACTGCAATCGAGAGGAATTTGGGTTTAATTTTCTCGAATAAATCGGAAATCCATTGGTATTGCCTTGGGCCAGAAAAACAGGGCTTGGTCATGGCGGTGCCATTGTAGGCTGTCCCCTCCCCTTCCTCACCACATCGAAGCCAGCCACGGGCAGGGTTTTAAAGGGGGGGCATCAGTTGTGAAAAGGGCTAAAGGTTTTGGGTGGACGAAAATCTTGTGGCGATTAGATTTTTTATTCTAAGCTCCCTAGGATGGTCAGCTTCTTGAGGTTTTTGGAGGTGGTTGCGCGTGTCGCAATATCGTGTTCAACCAGATTGTTGATTTTGCAGTAGGGTTGGAAAAATAGGATATCGAGCAACTCTTGCCCCTAGATTTCGGTGAGTTTTTGATGAAAATAGCTTACTGGGTGTCGTCACCGAAGAGCAGGAGGGACATGGCTAGGGGCATTTCAACGGAATTGGCCCATTTGTGTGCACTTTACTTTTCGTTGAGGCGATTAGTCAGGGGACCCAAAATAGCGCCGCTAATAAGTGTCCTCAAAACCCCAGCGGGAAAGGATGTGTTGAGTTTTAGGCCGGATATCGGGCTCTTTTTCAGGATTTCTTTGACAATTTCGGTATAGGTTGGGATTTTCTTATCCGTGCCTATTCGTTGGACGTGCATGACATGAGCCGGCCAAGTCAGAGTACCGCCAACGCCTGCGACCGCTGCCGATTTAGTTGCTTCGATGGGGAGAGAGTCCTCTTCATTCCGAACCAAAGCATTTCCTTGAAACCATATGCTTGCTCCTACAAGGTTTTGTGCCATGAGTACCGATCCACCGTGATAGTAGGAGGCAAGGCTTCGGTTTCTTAAAGCGGGAATAACTTTCTTCGAAGGAAGTACTTTGGCTTGTTGAGCAATGACACTCAGTGGATTGAGGCCAGTCTCCACTGCTCCTGCGCCGATTCCGCCGAATAATATTGCGTGGTTTGTTTCCCGTTCTTCGAGGGAATCACGGACAATCTTGTTGGTCCTTATGCTACAGGCTTTGCCGAAAGCGCCGCAGACAATAGAAGTGGGGAGTCCGCGAAAATAGTTTCCTTTGGTCGTGTTGCCCAACAGACCTCGGGTAGTAATGGATTCAAGGGGAAAGAGGGCGGTTCGATGGATGGCACCAATACCAATGGCTTGAGTAAATTGGGTGCCAGGATTTGAGTTCGGTTGGTTGTTTGGAAAGAGGCCGCCAATTTTTTCATGGGAAGTATCGATGGGCGGGCCGTCGTAGAGATCAGAAAAAGGATTGCCCGTATGCAGTACTTGAAGCAATCCGAAGTTGAACTCTTGAGATTTAATAGGCGGGGGCGTTGGCTCTCTTTGTTTTGAGGTTGTACTTACGGGGTTGGGTCGTAATGGTGTTTTTGGGGGCACTGAATCGATGGGCATGGTGACCTGCCGTAAAAATTAGGGTTTATGGGTTGGGTTTACATCGGATTATCGGATTATCGGATTATCAAGTTGCTGCTTTTTCATGGGATGGAGAAAAACATATCTTTGGGATGGGCCAACTCCAAACTTTTGCTGTGGTGGTATGTAGGTTAAGCGTGTGGAGTTTGCCCCATGTGTCTGTACTAAGTCGTCTTTGAACGACGAGTTCTGTGTGACTTGCGGGGCTTGTTGTGGCTTGAGCGGGGTAGGAAGTCTTGGCCTAGATGGGCGGCCAATAGCCCGAAATTTCGACGAATCTGTATCACAAGACCATGGGCTCAAAAAACACGCCCTTCCTCATTATAAAGAGGAAACATTTCCCTCTGCTTGCCGACAATTGCCGTGGACGAACACATTTTCAAACACCGCAGTAAACCACAGATCCGTTCGTTGCGTAAATATCAGGATGAAACCATGCCCATGACACGATACTTAAACCGATTCATGAAACTCCCCATGCCTAGCATCTCTAGGGCGTGTTCCAACGTTGGTTATCGCACCAACTCAAGCCTTCCTAACCCCAACCATCCTTCCCCAGAAACACCGGTGGATAGCTTTGAGACAAATACCCCAAGGATAAGGGGTGGCGTGAATACCCCTACGGCACTTCAAAAGCACGTGACCTTCTTTGATAGGAACCGAGATGGCAAAATCACGTTGTCTGAGTCTTTCCAGGGATTGTCTGCATTGGGTTTTGGAAGTGTTCGGTCAGGTGCCCTCGCCGTCGCGATCAACACCGGACTGGGCCGCTCCACAGGCGCCCCATGGTATTCTCCATTCACCATCAACGTGGACAAAATCCACCAAGGTAAACACGGAAGTGACACCGATATTTACGACGTAAACGGCGTGTTTAACCAAGCTAAATTCAACGAACTTTTCTCAAAATATGACACCAATCAGGATCACGCACTTTCCAAGGATGAACTCCAGGGTTTCTTCAGTAGAAACTTCGAAGATTCTACTGGTAGTCTGGCATCCAAAGCAGAGTTTGGCCTTCTTCTGGAAATTGCGGGTCAAGATCAAGTGATTGCCGGCAAACAAACCAGGGTTCTCACCCGTGACACCCTCAGTAGATTCTACGACGGCACCCTCCTCTTTGATATAGCCGGCGAGACAATCCCATTTTAGGTCGTCCAGAGGAGCTTCTGAGTAAGAATATTTGCCTAAGCAACGACAGTGCCTTATCCCTATTATGCCATAGTTTCGATGGTTAATAGGCTCTTCTTTCTTATTCCAATGGATTCGAGGCAACGTTCTCCAAGCTGGCCGGAAACGTTGGTAACCACATCTCAAACCGGGCGCCGCCTAACTTCTCATCCTCACCTACACTCAACATACCACCATGGCTTTTCAGTATATCCGAACAAATTCCTAAACCGAGTCCTGTCCCCACACCCACAGGCTTGGTGGTAAAGAAATGTTCAAAAATTTTATCGCGAATATCAGTGGGTACGCCAGCTCCATTGTCGGAGATTACCACCAAAATACCCTCTCTACCCTCTTTACTCTGCGGTTCAGTGTGCACTGAGATATGCCCCTGGAACCGCTCACCGCCGTGGTTTTTCGCAACTTGGTTCTTCTCGGTTAGGGCATCTGCGGCGTTTGCCAATAGGTTCGTCAGCACCTGGCCTATCTTGCTTCGAAAACACGCAATGGGGGGGAGGTCACCCAGTGTTTTTTCTACGTGATGAAAATTTATCCGCCCTCCTACCAACACCAAGGTTTCCTCAATAACCTTGTTCAATTCGACATCATGGGTGACTTCTTCCTCCAAACGACTTTGGGTCCGTAAGGCCATGCTGATCTCCACCAGTCGCTTTGTGCCATCCATGGCCAGGCCAACAGAAAAACCGAGTTCATTCAAAAGTTGCTGTATCGCTGCGCCAAACTTCTCCGCATCTTCACTTTCTGAAAACACCGGCATGAGGGTATCTTCTAGCGTTGTTTTTTGGGATAGAGCGGTTTCGCAAGACATTTTTATCAACGAGATCGGATTGGAAATTTCATGGCCAATGCTCGCAATCAGTTTTCCTAGCTGTGCTAATTGGTCCGCTTGAAACAATAGCTCCTTGGCATGTTGAAGTTCACGCTCGCTACTTTCTTTGAGTGACGTATGAAGCCTAGAGATGCCTTCTGCCTTTTCGCGCTCGGTGGCAGATGCTCTTGATTCCTTTGCCATCTGGTCGAGAGACAGACGGTCATCGTGTGCACAAATGAGGTAACCAACCTTTTGTCCCTCCGGTGTTCTGATTTCAGATCCAGAAGCTTTCAGGGTAAAATCAGCCCCATCCTTCCCAATAAAGTGCATATTGACATGGCGAAATGCTTCTCCTCCAAAAAGGTCATTTGGATTGCCGAGCTTCAGTATGTCGTCCTCTGCCAATAGGTCGACGAGTCTTAAGCCTATCATCTGTTCCTCGGAAGACTTCATTAAATTCAGAAAAACATTATTTACATTGCTGATGCGGTGTCGCAGATCGAAAATAATGACACTGTCGGGTATGGAGGTTAAGATATTCGACAAATGAAACAATAGATCCTTGGAATGTTGCAGTTCACTCGCGCTCGTTTTTTTGAGCGCCGCATGACGCTTAGCTAGGTCTTGTGCCTTTTCGCGCTCGGTGGCAGAGACTCTTGATTCCTTTACCATCTGGTCGAGAAACAGACGGTCATCGTGTGCACAAATGAGGTAACCAACCTTTTGTCCCCCCGGTGTTCTGATTTCAGCTCCAGAAGCTTTCAGGGTGAAATTAACCCCATTTTTGGCAATAAAGTGCATATAGGCATCGCGAAATTCTTCTCTGTTAAAAAGGTCATTTGGATCGCCGAGTTTCAGTATGTCGTCCTTTGCCAATAGGTCGCCGAGTTCTAAGCCTGTCATCTTTTTCTCGGAAGACTGCATCAAATTCAGAAAAACATCATTCACACTGCTGATACGGTTTTGCAGGTCGAAAATAATGACACTGTCGGGCATGGAGGCTATGATATTAGCCAAATAGGACTTTGTTTTCTGCGATTCATGTTGCTGCGAGTTCAGTTGAACTAGAAGCGTCGTGAAGCTGAGCAAATTACGGAAATTGAAAGGCTTACACAAAAACACGTCCGCACCAATTTCTCCCTCCGGAAAATGACTCTCCTCCTCTTCTTTTGTGCCCAAGAGAATGATGGGTATTCGACATAGCTTTGGATCGGCGCGAAGGGCCTCGACAAGCTTTGGGCCACTGCGCCCGGGTATCAGCCAATCCGTAATAATCAAAGGAGGTGAAACCTGTCGGGCCATCTCCAATGCCTCTTGAGCATTGGGTACCGGCATGGTTTGAAAACCTGATTTTTTCAAGCTCTTGCAAATCGAAAGGCCCAACCCTAAAATATCCGCTACAACAATGATTGGATGATCGTTGAAGTCTGTTTTTTCTCGACCCACCTTCATCATCTCACCTCCATCAAGATGCGCTGTGGTTTCAGAAGCTCATCTGTTATCTTTTTCAATCGCGCTTTATTCTCTTGAATGGTTTCTTTTAATTTTTCGTAATTATCATAGAATGCAGCCAGAGTGCGTTTTAGTAGTGCGCAAGACAAACCCTCAAAAAGACTGAGGTGAAAAGATAGGCGGTCATCTAATCCAAGGATCTCCCAAAAATTCCCATATAAAGAAGGAACCATTCCCATGAACACGCCGACTAAGATGAGGGTCCAACCCCCCCCCCCTGCCCGCAAACTGGTCCCCCCAACAAAGATGGTGTCCAGAATAAGGAGTCCAGAACCGTTGATATGCGGTGGAAGCAGGGCCCCGCGATAAACGCCAATCGCCCCCTGA
>JAYZAY010000003.1:0-46091 GCA_036339465.1 Myxococcota bacterium
CCTTGCTTCAAAATGATTGCCATCACCAATATTAGAAATCACAAGCCGCCCCAGAGTCAGCTTCGATTCCGCCACACCACAAGACCGTAGGCTTCATGAAAATGCGAACCAAAGCCCAAACGTCGTTCCTCAAGAACCTCAATTTCACCCGCCTTTTCGAGTTCCTTAAGGCCTCCATGAAAGCCGTTCAAATAATTTCGTTTTCGGTGATATTGAAGGGCTACGTGATCAAAAAGCGCATTGGGATCATAAAAGGCATCGATAGGTTCGATATGAATACAAACATCGGGATTGCCCTTGACGATGAAATCGAGAACACTTTGCCAACTGTCCCCCAACTGCTCCATGGAATGCATCGTGAGACATGCACTCTTAGACCCCAGAGTGAGATTCTCCTGACCCTCTCCATTCAGCATATTAAACCACTCGCCGCGGAGATTCAGGCCCGACTCATTGGCGATCACCTCCAGTAACTGCTGAGATGCTCGCGCCCAATCAGAACCTATCAATTCCTTGTCCGGAAAGATTTGGCCCAGCATATAGAGATTGCTCCCGGTTCCACACCCAAGCTCGACAATCTTATCCACATCGCTGAGATATCGGCGGAAGATTAACTCCTTAAGAATATTGTAGAGACGATACTCAAAACGAGGGTCACTCACTTCCACGTAGTTCCCGCCAAACCGCATCGTTGAATACTGGAAATACTGGGGAGCCAAAGCTTCCTTACTAACACCTTTGACTTTCACGCGCTCCAAGACCTCAGACCAACCCTGCTCCCAAGGAGTAGAATCATTCTCACCGGAAACCCGTAGGCCGTCGCTTTCTAGTCGCTGAAACGCCTTTAGAAATGCCTCATCTCGTTCGTTGCCACTCAAGGGACGATAACGAAGCTCCTCCAGAGTTTGAACATCAATATACTCGCCCACCTGTGATTCTGCGATACCCAAGATCGCTGCTACATCTTTTGCTCTAACGTCTTCGTACATGACTCCCCCTACGCTCCGATCAAGGCAACTTCACCCGAGTAACTATTCGAACTATCGCCACTCTCTCGAAATTGGCGAAATGAGTTGGAGGTCGATAACCACTTATCGGTCCCCCCGCTTAACCAATCCTCAACCGAGATATAATTTTTCAGACGGGGTGTGTCCAAGAAGTGGTCCGAGTCTAAGATCTCATGGGATAGAAATCTAAAATCCAAAGATAACCTAGGACCGCCGCGTTGAGATGTTCGATGGAGTAAATAGGGATCCGAAAAATAGAGACACCCTGGCTCCAAACGAATGTCGTAACTACGTCCACGCTTCGCAAGCTCTGCACCATTGGAAAAATCATTTAATGGGGCAATCAATTCACCGGGAAAAACATCAGGTTCCACAAATTCGATCCCCGACTTCTCCAAATCTCCACCAAGGGTGAGAAATACCATCATGCCATTGGATGGTTCCGCCGCCCAGACATCGCTATGAAACTTACTGGTCGCTCGGTTTCGATGACGATGGACCACGTCGGTTTTTCCGCCCACAATTCGAACACTCAATGGAAGATGAACCCCGCTGGCATGGTGGTTTAGAAAGTGGGAAGACATCGAAGCCATACTGGCATGCACTGCGTTAAAGGATTTGATATTCTCGACCTTGGGCAACACCAAACCATTGGGCGTGCGATTCCCCAGGGTCACCAGCTCTGGGGGCATTTCTTCGATCAGTCCTCGACCATCGGTGACACCTTCAACGCCGTCAGCGATGAGCGAATCGGCCAGATACTGCTCCACCGACTCTTTCACTCCCCTAAGCTGCGTTTCGTCTAATCGAATTCCCTTAAATAAAGGGTAGTCAAAATCTAGGTCAAAGGACGAACAAATACGATCCAGTCGCTCCGCACGCCGGCACATACCTTCACGGGTCACGTCCTTCGCCTCAATCACGTCCTCAATGCTTAATGCCGACCTCAAATCGCCCTCCTCCCACTAACTTCATGTGCTCTCTGAGCTTCCGCTGCCATGGGACAAGGAGAACCGGAACACACCTCAGAAAAGCATCGACCGAAAGTCAAAAAACTTCAATTATTTGACCCCGAAGGGTCGTGAGGATTGCCATTGCCTGTCCGCCTCACTCCCGACAAGGAAGGTCCAGTGAACGAACCTTGACTTAATCTCGACCTCCGATAATTTCTCTGGCGTTCGCCACCATCCAAATGACATCGGACTCAATGAAAGCGGGCCCCAAAAAGATGAACTTCCCAAAACTCTCAAAAAGCCAACATTTTAACTTTTGCGTCGCCAATCACCCTCTCAAGTCCGTGCTTAAGCTTGAGGACTTAGTTCGGAACCTCCAGGCTCCACTGGTGGAACTGGGCCAATCCGTCGGGCTCTCCTACCAAGATATCAGCCTGCAAGGAGTCAATATTTTCTTTGAATACTTCGAGAATGCGGCGGTGGACCTCTTCAACAAGTTTACTCAAAAAGGAATTCCCTATGGAATCATCTGCACCGAACGCGTGCTTGGAGAAACCCTGAACGGTTACTCCAAAGACAATCCCGGCGACTGGCTCGTCACCCCAGAACAAGATCCCGAAGGCAAGGGACTCACGTGGCTCGACCGTTACCGGAATTTTCTTGAAGTGGCGAAGAAAGCCCAATTCATCTGGTGCATCTATCGAGACTCAGTGCCCGCGCTCCAACAACGACTCGGTCATGAACGTGTTTACTATCTGCCCCTCGGCTACAGTTCACAACTGAGTGATGGCCCCGTCCATCGCTCGACCAGACGAGAATTCGACCTCTTCTTCGTGGGAAAAACCACGCCCTATCGAAGTCAAATACTGGAAAAGCTAAAACAAGCTGGACTTACGGTATCCCACCAAGAAGGATACCTACCTGCCTATATTCGAAGTTCAGTCCTAGCCCGAAGTAAGATTTCCCTCTCCCTAAAGATGGCCCCGGACTGGGCTGTACCTTCCCCCAACCGCATTGCTTACCTCCTAAGCAACGAAGCCTGTGTCGTGGCTGAAAAAATGGACTATGTCCTAGAAACGGACAACTACATCGAGCTCGTAGAATCAGACGAACTCATACAACGTTGTGTTTCTCTCATCGAATCCGGGGATTGGGAGACCCTAGGCACGAAAAACGCCCAGCGTTTTCGGGAAGAGCTAAATATGACAACCTTGATGGGAAAACTCCTGTCAGAAATGACAGAAGGCTAGGCCCTTGGGTGCTGGTCCTAACAGGCCAATCGCACCACCTCGTCGGCATCCACAATGGTCGCGTCAGGAGACTTCCCGCGCTTCACCCACTCCTTAACGCCCCTAGAAAGATTCGCTCCTCCCCCGTCACAGGCAAGAAGAACACAGTCATAATTTCCAGTTTGAAGGACATTCATACCCTCGAGAAAAAGCCCCTCTAAAAACTCAGTCCCTGAAAGGGCCACCCGAGGCTCGACCACATGGGCCACACGACCATTTAAACTTCGAGCACACACCCGAGCCAAATTCCCCGAGCCAACCACCACGATAGTCTTGGATTGCTGATCCACAGTGTCCTGCAAAACTTTCAGAAAACTTTCCCGGCTGAAAGAAACCTCAGTATCCTTCGTATCCTGAGAAGCCTGTTCCTTCTTATAGTCTGCCCATGAAAATTCGACCAAGGCATTCAGAGATTCACCTAGGTTCTTAAAGCCATGTTCAGAACCCGGCATCAGTAGATGCTGCGGCTGCTCGAACTCGACCCCTGCTAGATGCTCATTGAGGTCTGGTACCGAAACCTCAGCGGTCTGACGAGCATGCTGACGGCGTAAGCCGTTTTGAATAATGTTCTTAACATTCTCTTGAAGCTCCCGAGGTTGAGCCTGAAAGAGCTGAGCAAATTGCTCTTGCTGCTCGGAAACATCTATACCCTTTCGAGCCAAATTAGCGAGCTCTTCCTGCATTTGTGTAAAATAAATAGAGCTCCGAACAGTGTAAGGAAGCTCCAATTGCTCTTGAACACGCATCAGGCTGGCCGCCACACAATTGGGCCACAAATAAAAGGGTATAGGCATGGAAGAGAGCAATTCATCCCGAGCCCAATCCACCCACTCTTGATATTCCGGCATCGTCGTTTGCAAATCGTGCAGCTGCTGACTGGTGTTTTCCCGCCACTGACCGAAAATCGCCAGCGGCTCATCTAAAAAGAGAAATTTCTCCACGTGGCTCAGGGAATAACAGGCGATATTGTAATCTCCCATATGCCCATGGGGGTAAATGGTTTCGAACTTGTGAATCAAGCCCTGTACAAGTCGGGTTCGGTAAAATGCATTGGTGTTCATAGGCGTCGAGGGTAAAAGCTCGATGACCTCAAACATGGAGGCCAAATGAGCGTGGGAGTCTTCCTCGTAAACCTTGCCGGTAAACCCAGGAATGACCAGGGTATTTTTCACCGCATCATCGTGCCAATTATCGAAATAATACAGCCCTTCCCGCTGAAACGTCAGGATATCCGCATCATGGGCAGTAAGGATTTTATGGGCTTTTTCCAAGGCATCGGGAACCAGCGCATCATCATCACAAAAGAGAAGCACAAACTCGCCCTTGGCCTGCATAAAGGACACCTCCAAGAAGTGCTCCTTCTCAATCCACTCATCCGCCTTTTAATAACGGACCCGGGGGTCCCCTAGGGCTTCCACCCTCTCTTGAGTATCGTCACTGGAGAAATTATCACATACCACCACTTCAAAATCCCCAAAGGTTTGATTCAGAATCGTGGGAAGTGCGCTGTTAAGAACCAGATCCGCTCGATTTCGAGTAGGTAAGACAATCGTAAAAAAAGGCATGCTCTCCTCCTAGGAGGCTTCATCGACGGATCCACCCAATCCTTAAGTCCAATTCGTTTGCCTTCGATCCTCCTCAGAAATTGTCCCCAACGCCCGTGCCCTTTGCCCCAGAGCACACCGATTTACCAGAAATGGAATTTACCCCCATGATGTTATAACGAAGTATCAATGCAGCAAAGTTTGAAACACGGTCGCCTGAAACCCACGACTCCCAATTCATCAAGGCCGGACTCCAAATAACGGAATGTATCCATGACCACCGACTTCACCGCGGAAGAACTCTTTAAAGCTGGAAACTACGGAGCCGTGGTAAAGCTCAATCATCCAGATGCATGGCAAACCTTCGCCGCTCAGGGCCTCATTGGCCTCGGGCAAAAAGCCCTTACGGGCTTGGCTGCATTCAACGGGCCCGAGGTGGACTTCTACCGAGCCGTCATCCACTGGATGGAAGGTGAAACCACAGAAGCCAAAGATATCCTCAAAGCACTTTCAGACCCCCACGCACAAAACCTATTGGAACTGATTAAACGCCCGGTCATCCGGGTACTGAGCCAATTGAGCTGGCGAAGAACCGGGCCCCAAGATTTACTCACCGGAATTCAACCCGACCCACAATTCCAGGTACGTAATATCAGCCATGACCCGGGCGACCTTACCCTAAACCCCCAAGCGGACATCACAACCTACTATCGGCCCCACGAACCCCCAGACTTTTTTGTGTGCCAAAAAGTGGAGTGGCACACCCTTCCCCAGAATCTGCCAGACCTACCCTGTCCGATTTTCGGCGAATCCAGCGACTATGATGCGCACCTTCAAATCATCGAGCCTTGGCTTAAAATCTTCGACGAAATGATTGCCTCAGATCCCATTGAATACCGAGACATCAAGAAGTTGGTTCACCCAACCCCAGTGTCCATGTATCCCAAGATTTTCGGCGTTCCAGACAACCTCCCCCCCATAAACCCAGGCCACCGCCCCCTGGATTTCTTTATCTCAGGTTCCATTACCAATCCCTACTGGCCTGAAAAATCCGCTCTTCTCTACCCCATTGCAACCGATCCCCAACTTGAGAAGAGGATGATTTTGGGATTCTTAACCACCGGTTCATACCACGCCCTCCTAAACGCAACCAAAGTGTCGGTGAGCAGCCTAAGACGCCCCTTTATGCCCACCCGTGCCCTAGAGGCCCTCGCCATGGGCTGTGCCGTGGTGCTTCAAAAAGATTCCGTTTTAAACCTTTACGTGAAAGGCGAAATGGGAACCGTTCCCTTCGACAATACCCCCGCAGAACTCACTGAAAAAATACGCGACGTCAACGAAAACTGGGAACTCTATCGCTCACAAGTGGAACAGGGAGCCAAGTACATCCGCCGCGAATTCAATCTCCAAAGAGTTGCCTCCCAGTATTTCCGGTTTCTAACCTTTCTCGCCGCCAAACCTCGGATCCCTAGAAAGAAAGAGTTCATCGCCCCGCCCCCGAAACGGCTGGTGATTAAATCGGGATGGCTGCCCTCCGAGGAGGCCTGTGTCAGCAACAGGAATATCACCCTCCAAACCCTCAAGGCTCAGCTTCAAGACTCGCCCTCGGTGCGTACCCTCATTGATTTTACCCGGGAGCTCGTCCTGCTCATGGCTTCAGAAACCCCGAAGGGCCAACGTCTGCCCGAGCAGTTTCATCCGATTCTAAAAACCGCACTGGCCTTCTATCAAAAAGGCCTCAAAGGCTACCCGAGGTCCCTGGTCCTACGCTTCAATTACCTCCGAGTACTCTTCCATCTCGGAACCCAACAAGAGCGAGACGAAGTACAGCAACTTGGACACGCAATATTGAACCAACCATTGGACTATTGGACCATAGACCCCCTTGAAGACATCTTCCCTTGGGATTTCTTTGGGCGGAATTTCAACTATCGAAGATATCTCGATGCCCTCACCCAACATGCAGTGAATCAAGCAACGGTGGAGGGGGAATTGCTCAATACCATCTACGCATCAATCCACCATTACATGGGACAATGTAAACCCAACATCGTCGACTTCGAACAAGCCCATGCCCTAGACCCGAGCTTCGCTGACTACAAACTCAGCCTGGCCACAGAACGATTGGGGAGCCCAGAAAACCAAGAAAAACACAAAGCCGTTCGTATGCTGGAAGAACTCATCCAAGGTTCCGTCTGCTATGGGGAGGCCTACGACCTTCTGGAAACCTACCAAAAACAGACAGGAAACCCCTCCGAAGCCTTCAATGCACTGGCCCAATCCATGGGCGAAATTCAACAAAACACCATCAACATCGCAAGATTCGATACCTGCATCGAAAATGCCATCGATCGACTTATTCCCGAGGATTTTGCCCCAGAACCAAGGGGGACCCTCAAACCATCCTCCACACCCGTTACGGCAATTCTATACGCTCGAGACTCAGCCCTTAGCCTAGAGCGCAGCCTCACATTGCTCATGGCTCAGACCCTCTCCGAGCAATTGGAAATCATTGTCTGTGACCACCCCGATTCTCAAAGCCAAGCATGGGTCAAAGAGAAGACCCGAAGTCACAAACACATTCGCTGGCTCCCCATTCCGAAAAACTGCAGCTACGCCGAGGCGTTAAATCGATGTGTCGAAGAAGCCTCCCATCATTACCTGACCTTGGTGACCCCCCAACTCAATTTGACCTATAACGCGTTAGAGGTCCTAGCCACCCAGCTAGATACGCAGCCGCGATGGTCGCTGGCTTATGGAAACGTGGGTTTTTACCACGACCTCTCGGAAACGCAGCTCCATGATCCCCAATATCAAGCCAAACCTCGACTCGTGGAAACACGTCAACGGCCTTCCAGGTGCTGTTGGCCAAGCTTCACCCCTAGGGGGCTTTTCTACCAATTAGGCATTGAGCCCACGGTCATGTGGAAACGAAGTATCCACGAGGAACTGGGATCATTCGATCCACTTTTTGATGACGCTGCCAGCTACGCTTTTTGGATAAAAATGGGACTAAGTCACCAGCTAGGGCACGTTAGAGAAATCTTGGGCACCTACTACCAAGATCCCAAAAACCCTCCGCCGTGGCTTGCTCCTTTCTCCCCATCGGCACTTCGCGCCCACGAGGCCCTTTGGCCTAAGGGCTGGGGTTCCCAGCCCCAAAAACCACGCAGTCCCATCATTCCTGAATCCCTCGCAAGGATTGAAAGCACGGCAGAAATCACCCACCTATTGCAATTAAACAAAATCTCACTAGAAGAAGCAGTCCACCTCACCACCCAATTTCAATTGGCCCACGAACTCATTCTGGAACACGAATTCACCTTAGCAGATGCATTGGCTCAAGGGTGCATCAAAACATTTCCCATGGCCGATTCTCCAAACGCACTTAGACAAGAAATCGAACGTTTTCGAAAAAAATAAGTAGATATCAAGGGATTCGTTTTTCTTCATCAATGAATATTCAAGAGACTCACTCTTCGACGCAATGATCACAAAACCACTCGTAAGTTCGTAAAAGACCTCTCTCCAATCCAAAACGAGGACTCCAACCCAAATCCGTCATGCGCGAAGAGTCCAAGAGACGTCTCAAAGCACCATCGGGTTTAGAAGTATCCACCCCAACCTTCCCATCATAATTCACGACATTGGCAATCGCGGTGGCCAAATCTAAAATCGACGTTTCTTGTCCACTCCCAATATTGACAAATCCACCCAAATCCTGAGCGCTGGATTTATTTAAAAGAAGTAAACAAGCCTCCACCAAATCATCCACATACAAAAAATCCCTCCGGGGCTGCCCAGATCCCCAGAGCACGACATTTTCCAAATCTGAAACCTTCGCTTCATGAAAACGTCTCATCAACCCAGCAATCACATGAGAGTTTTCCGGTTCGAAATTCTCAAAAGGGCCAAAGAGGTTACTCGGAACCACACCGATAAAATTGGTTCCGTGTTGCTTGTTGTAGGCCTCTACCAGTTTCATGCCCGCTATTTTAGCAATGGCATAGGGCTCATTGGTGACCTCAATGGGGCCTGTGAGTAAAGCACTTTCGGGACAGGGTTGCGCAGCATCCTTGGGATACATACAGCTCGACCCAAGATACAAAAGACTCTTCACACCATGACGATGTGCCGCTTCAATCACATGGGTATTCATCGCCAAGTTCTGGTAAAGAAAGTCGGCCGGAAACTCACTGTTGGCCTTAATTCCCCCCACCAAACCAGCCGCCATGATCACGTGATCTGGCCGGGACACCTTGAAATATTCCTCTACCAGAAGGCCGTTTAATAGGTCGATTTCCTCTCGGGGCGGCGCAAAAAGATATCGATAGCCCTCGCGCCGCAAAATGCGATAAAAGGCCGATCCCACCATTCCGGTCGCTCCGAAAAGCACAATTCGTTCTAATTGCTGCATCCTATCAATCCTCAGGCCCACCTGACATCAAAGCCAAGCATACGTCAGTCTCGTTCATGGTAACAAGTTTTCCAGATATTTAAAGGAACTTGCTTTCTACTCCCACCATTGGCAACGTTTGTTAAGTATCTCACTGTGGAGGATAAAGCGGTGACCATAAACATCCCCTTGATGTCCAATAATATCATCGAAACCGACCGGGCCGCCGTTATCGAATTTCTTCAAGGTGATCCCATCCTTACTCAATCGTCGAAAGTGCGCGAATTTGAAGCCGCGTGGTCTAAATGGCTGGGCGTCAAGCACAGTCTCTTCATCAACTCCGGTTCATCGGCAAATCTGCTCACCATTGCCGCATTTCGACATTTATACGGCGAAGGTGAGATTATCGTGCCCCCCCTGACCTGGGTATCCGATATTTCCGCCTGCCTCCACACCCAAATGAAACCCGTCTTCGTGGATATCACCCCCAAAACCTTGGCCATGAACCCAAGGTCAGTCCTCGATGCCATCACCAACAACACCAAAGCCGTCTTCCTTACGCACATCCTTGGCCTCAATGGCCTAAGCACCGAGCTACTGGAGGGGCTAAAGGAGCGCAACATCCCCCTCATCGAAGATGTTTGCGAATCCCACGGGGCCACCTTTCAAGGCAAGAGACTGGGTTCCTACGGAAAAGTCTCTAACTTTTCTTATTACTATGCCCACCACATGAGCACCATCGAAGGCGGTATGATTTGTACAAACGACGATGATATCTATGAAGTGGTGCGTATGCTGAGATCCCATGGGATGGTTCGGGAAGCATCCCGGGAAGAGACAAAAAACCATTATAAAACAGCCTATCCAGATCTAAACCCGGATTTCATTTTCACCTATCCAGCCTTCAACACCCGTAGCACGGAAATGAATGCTGTGATTGGTCTGAGCCAACTTCCCAGGTTGGACGCGAACAACGAGCTGAGAACGAGAAACTTTAAACTCTTTCTCGATAATCTGGACTCCGAGAAATACTTCACCGATTTTGATATCGAAGGATCCGTGAACTACGCCTTTATTTTGGTTCTGCGAAACAAAGATCAAGCCCTCTGGGATAGACTCAGCACCGCCCTTCGAGAGGCAAAGGTGGAATTTAGACGGGGAACCAGCGGCGGTGGCAACCAACTACGGCAACCCTATCTTCGGGATAGATTTCCCGAAAAATATTATGAAAAATTCGTAGAAACAGACCACGTCCATTTTTATGGTTGCTACATCGGAAATTACCCCACCCTAGAAACAGACAAGATACTCCAACTCTGCAAACTACTGAATCAACTCTAACATTTTGAAAAATATGATTCACCCGCAACCAATTGTTTCAGCGCATCGTTCCCAATTGGCAAAAAAAGTTTGGGCTTCTTCAAGTGTATCCGGCAAGCCAATGTCGATAAATCTCCCCGAAGAACAAAATCCTTGAACACCCAAAGAAATTCTCTGGGGAAGCACCTCACGCTCCATGGAAACCTCACCCTCATTGTGGATGGCTTCCAACACCTCTCGCGCGAAGAGATAAATCCCGGCGTTAATCCAGCCAGGCCCCGCCTTTTCGCCAGATTTCTCCTCAAAAGCCAAAACTCGGTGACTCTCACTTAACTCAACTCGACCGTAGCGCCCTGTATCATCCACTTTTCGAACCACCATAGAAACCTTAGCGCCACTCTCCACATGGGCCTTGATGAAGCCATTGAGATCCACCTCGCAAAAGGAGTCACCATTCATCACCAGGACCAAAGGATTAGAAACCGCCGGTAGAGCATAGCGAACCGCTCCCCCAGTGCCCCGCCTTTCTTTTTCCCGAGAATATTTGATGCGCATCCCGCCATAGGAATTGCCTAGACAATCCTCGATCTGCTCAGCGAGGTAGCCCGTCGCCAACACCGACTCCGAAACCCAAGCCTTAGACAATTCATCCAACAAATAGGTAATAAACGGGCGCCCACAAACCTCTGCCAAAACCTTCGGTCGGTCAGAGACAACCGTTCTTAAGCGCGTACCTAAGCCCCCTGCCAATAAAACTGCGGTCAATGATATCTCTTGGGTCATGGGATTAGGCGTTCTTAAACTGAGCGCGCCCCAACATTGAGTAGCCCTTGAGCAACTCCTCAATACCCACACCAATGCTACGCTTGGCTTCAAAGCCGGCTTCACGTAAGCGCTGATTTGAGACGATGTAATTTCGTTTGTCGGGATCTTCGCCTATTTCCCCATAGTGAATGTAGAAATTAGGAACAAACTTCTTCACTTCCTCGGCGAGTTCCGCCTTAGAGAGATTCGCATCATCCAGTCCCACATTGTAGGGCCGGCCCTTCATGGCATCAAAATTCTCGATGGAGTGCATAAAACAATCCGCAATGTCTCTAATATGGATATAATTCCGTTTAAAATCCTGCTCAAAAAGCACGATATAACCGTCAGTCAAAGCGGCATAAACAAAATGATTCACCAAAAGGTCAAGACGCATTTTCGGACTCATCCCAAAAACGGTCGCCAATCTTAAAGTCACCACATTGGGAGAATCCAAGAGAATTCTCTCCGCCTCCACTTTGGTTTGGCCATAAAGAGTGATCGGTTCTAAGGGAGTATCTTCGGTGCAATAAACTTCGCCAGATTTTGTTCCGTATCCGCTGTTGGTAATGGGCATCAAAACCTGCTGGCTGGAACTGCGCAACCGGTTGAGCATCTGAACCGAATCAACATTGATGGCCTTGGTCGCCGCCCGGTCCTTCTCACAGGCCTTGGCCCCCACAATAGCCGCTAAGGGAATGATATGATCCACATCTCGAAGTGCTTCCACCATCACCCGTTCGTCACGGACATCACCGCAGGTGAACTCAAATTCAGGGCGATGACACAAGTGAAAAAGGGTATGTTGATTAAACATCAGGTTATCCACTGCCCGGACCCGATAGCCCTTCGCCAACAACTCTTCACAAATCACAGAACCGAGATAACCCGCCGCGCCTGTCACCAACACTCGTTCACTCATATTTAGTCTCCATGGTCTATTTGCCTACATCGACGGATCTCCGAGAGGCTTAACCCTTATTTCTTAAGTCCTACCAAAATCAAATTCATGGCCACAAACTTAAAAACCTATGTAATTACGATAACTTCATCCCCAATTGAAGTTCATACTCCATCTCTGGAACCTCCCCAATAAGTGGCTCGTCCCCAATGAACCGGAGGGCCTCTTGGGTGGCCTCAATTTCCATTCGGGTCCGGCAATCCACCGACATGGAACCCATATGAGCGGTCATGAGGCAATTTTGAAGCTCGCTTAAGGGCCCCGAATACGGTTCCTGCTCAAAAACATCCATGGCCGCGCCCCCAATTTTATTCTGGGTCAGGGCTTGATGCAGGTCGGCTTCATGGATGATTCCTCCCCGAGACGTGTTGAGCAAAAGCGCATCCGATTTCATCGCCTCCAACTCGGCCAGGCTTATCAAATCACGGGTATTTGGAGTTAAAGGCACATGCAGGCTGATGAGATCCGCACGGTCATAGATGGTTTCTTTTTCCACCCACTCAATGGGCAACCCCTCTCCAAGCTTCAAATTTGGCTGAATATCGTTGCAGAGTATTTTGGGACAATCAAAACCCCTCAGGTGCTCGAGCACCCTCGAACCTACACGGCCCAAACCGATCAACCCCACCGTCACTTCTCCCAACCGTCGACCAAAATGGCGATGCCAAATCTTCTGATGCAAATCGGCGTTCGATAGATGAATCCCCCTAAGAAGGCTTAGCATGAGCCCCACAGAGAGTTCCGCCACCGCTGCAGCTGGCGCGTCTGGCGTATAGGAGACCCGCATTCCCAAACGGCGTGCAGCGGTCAAATCCACGCTGTCGAGCCCGATTCCAACCCTCGATATAAATTTAAGGCGTTTGGCCCGCTCTAAGACCCGCTCCGTGATTGGCTCAGTGCCCGCAATGAGAACGTCGAATTCGGGAATCAGTTCGATTAATTCCTCTTCCGTGAGTTTTTTATTCAGGGGATTGATCACATATTCCAGCCCCCGCTCCTTCATCTGCTCTAAAGGAGTTGGATCTCGCGTGCCAAAGGGAACCGTGGTCACCAATATCCGAGTCATAAACGCCCTCCTAAGATAACCGAGATGCTAAATCGTTATCAATTTTCGTCAATTTAATCACACAATCAGGACCCAAGATTTCAGAGAATCGGGCCTCATTCCATGAAAAACATTTAAATCTGGTCACCATGGATCTAGAGTGGTTGAAGATGACAACCAAAAAACCCGACCTCATGCCAAAAGTGAAAAACCTCCAGAGCGCGGCCATGGAAGCTTTTGGAAAAACCCAATATCGCGAATGCATCAGCCATCTCCAAGAAGCCCTTAAATTGGCGCCCAAACACCAAGAGACCTACTACAATCTCGGTGTGGCTCTCATGGCCATCAACGAGCAGCAGCCAGCGATTACCTGCTTCAAGCAAGCCATCAAACTCAACGCCCGTGACGCCGACGCATTCAACAATTTGGGTTTGGTCTATATCGCTCAGGGAAAAGTAACTGAAGCATCCAAAGCTTTTCAAAGTGCGATCGATATAAACCCAACTCTGCTCGAAGCCCACGGAAATCTGGGCAATGCCCTACGAACCCGAGGCTTACTTGAAGAATCCTGGAATTGCTTTCAACATGCCCTTCACATGGCACCCAAAAATGCAGACATCCATAAAACCCTACTCTTAACCTTGATGTACATGCCAGGCCAAACCAATCAAATGGTCTTTGAGCAGGTGTGCCGATTTCAGGATTCACACGAAACAATGCTGGGTGTCCGCCCGCCAATGCGCCAAACCTCAAATAAAAAACTTCGTATCGGTTATGTTTCGTCTGATTTTAAAAACCACCCCGTGGGAATCAACCTGGCTCCGCTCATCGAACATCACAACCACCAAGATTTTGAGATTTTTCTCTACGGCGAAGTTCCCAATCACGATGTATTCACCCAAAACTTTCAAACTTGGGCCGACCATTGGCGCAGCACCGTAAACAAAACCGATGCAGAAGTCGCGGCGCAAATAAAACACGACCAAATCGACATTCTCATTTTTCTCGCCGGGATTCTCGATAACAATCGCCTTCTACTCGCCAACCAACGTGCTGCGCCCATACAAGTCAGCTACCACAACCTCACCTCCACGGGGCTAAAGAGTATCGACTATTGGCTCACCGACTCCTACCTTCATCCCGAGAACAAGAGCGAATCGTTTACAGAAAGCCTGCTTCATCTCCCCCAATTCTATGTCTATCCAGCCATGAATCAAAGTCCTGAAATCACTCCAACGCCAGCCCTCAAACAAGGGCACATCACCTTTGGTTCTTTCAACAATCCCGCCAAACTCAATCACCAAGTCTTAGAACTTTGGGCCGCGTTATTACTGGCCACGAAAAACTCCAAACTCCTCTTAAAGTACGCCGGGGTATTTCAATCCGCAGACAATCGAAATCGATTTCTGGAAAAATTTGCATCTTTCGGAGTCGACAAAGACCGAATCCTATTTCAATCTCAAAAAGAGCCACAGATAGACCATCTTGCCCGGTATGGCCAGGTGGATATCGCCCTCGACCCCTTTCCCTTCAATGGTGCCACCACCACCTTTGAGGCTTTGTGGATGGGCGTGCCTGTGGTCACGCTAAAGGGCCACAATTTCCGTTCCCGAGCCGCCGGATCTATCCTACACATCCTCGGACTAGACCATTGGATTGCAGAGAGCGCCGAGCAATACATAGCGATTGCCAAAAAAATGAGCTCAGATTTCCGTGCGCTTAATCAGCTTCGCCAAGGATTACGACCGCGAATGATAAAATCCAGATTGTGCGATGGCGCAACCTACGCCAAACACCTAGAAAGCATTCTGAAAATCATCGTCACCTCGTAACCTCGATACATTGATCCCAACCTTGACTTCTAGGCATAGACTTCTAGGCATAGACTTCTAGGCATACCTTCTGTGCAACTCATTCAAAAGTCGCCACATAATTCCCATACCTATGCTGGCGAGCATCCCAATCCGCCCTCAAAAGCTCCATCCAAACTATCTCATGAGAAACACCATTTTTTACCATCTGCCGCTTCTTCATTTCCACCTCTCGGTATCCATGAATCTCGTGCATGCGAATAACATTGATGTTTTCAGAAAAGACTGGGCCTTCAATTTTTTCTAGGTCAGACGCCCGCTCATAAAAGAGGTAATTGTAAAGACAGGGAGGCACAAAACCACCCAAGCGGCTATATTTGAGTTCGCCAATATACCATCCCCAAGAAGTCGTCTTCAGATCGGGATTGTAATCCGCAAGATTCACGACACCTATGGGCTGGCTGGCATATTCAATCACCCAAGACATCGTCTCAGGCAACGCCACAATCCGCCTCAGCCAAGCCTCCTGCTTCTCTAAATCATACTCGACATCTGTCAATAGATACCGATTAATTTCCGGTTGCACCCGCCAATCCATCGTAAGTTTGGCATCCGACAAACGTATTTTTCTAAACGCAAACAATGCTTACAATCCTAATTTGAACTTCTATAAAAATATTTCACCAGAGTGGCTCGTTTTCAAAATAACTGGGCTTCAAAACATAGCGCCCAGCTTCCTAAAGTAACATTAAATATCCCAATAAGTTGATTTCCTAAAGAATTTGTACCCAACTTATCACAAACCCGGTGGGCTCGAGAGATCTCGCCACCGCAGAAGTCACTTATGAGACAGGACGTCATTGAGTATGGTAAACGTGGCGGTGAGAACCGATGCCAACACGAAGATCGGGACTGGCCACTTCATGCGGTGCTTAACCCTGGCCAATGCGCTTCAGCGGGGCGGAGCAGAGTGCGAATTCCTATGCCTGAGCGTCCCTCCTCCCCTACAACACCAAGCCGAAACCTACGGTCATCAAGTAACCCTGCTTAAAAGCGAAGCAGAGGTGCTGAAGCATCTCGCCTCCAAAAAAAATCACTGGCTGCTGGTCGACCACTACGACTTAGAGCTCCACTTTGAACAACAAGCTCGCCCCTTCACCCAAGCCCTGCTGGTCATTGAAGACCTCCAAGGGCGCCACCACGCCTGCACCCACCTTCTAGACGCATCTCCTCTCAGAGTTCCGGAGGATTTATCGGCGTTTATTCCCACCACGTGCACCCTCTTTCTCGGCCCCCAATACGCATTGCTGCGGCCTGAATTTCTAGCGCATCGCAGACCCCACAGAGCCCGCTGGCAACGAGGCTTTATTTCCTTGGGCGGAGCTGACCCCAACAATCAATGCCTGGCTCTTTTAAACTTCATTCATCATTCTAAACACCTAAGAAAGTTTCAATGGACTTTAGTCGCCGGACCTGCAAACCCCCACCTCAAAAGCCTGAAGCACTTTGCCAGCACCTGCGACTTCAAGCTCACCCTGCTCCCATCCTCCAATCAAATCGCAGCCCTGATGGCCGAACACGATTTCGCCATCGGTGCAGGAGGGGGCATGACCCTAGAGCGCGCCTGTATCGGGCTCCCCACACTCGCCATCGCCATCGCAGACAACCAAGAGCCCAGCATCCAAATGCTCCGGCAATTTGACCTCGCCGAAACCCTCGAACTCAAGGACCTAAATACCCAAAATATTGAAGAAAGCTTAAACCGCCTCCAAAAAAACTCATCCCTCTATTTTCAACGAAACCAAAACTTCGTCGATGGATTAGGAGCCCAGAGAATCGCCAAAGCCATGCTCGGGCTCAAAGACGCTCCACCGGAGCAAAAGGTGACGCCATGCTGATTGGAAACCAAAACGTAGGACAAGGCCATCCGCCGTTTATCGTGGCAGAAATGTCGGGCAATCATAATCAATCCCTCGACCGAGCCCTGGCCATCGTGGATGCCGCGGCCCAAGCAGGTGCCCACGCCATCAAGCTCCAAACCTATACCGCCGACACCATCACCCTCGATGTCCAGGATAAAGAGTTCTACATCTCAGCCCCCAAGAGTCTGTGGAAAGGCCAATCCCTGCACGAGCTCTACCAAAAGGCCTATACCCCTTGGGAATGGCACCGCCCCATCATAAAACGGGCCCAAGAAAAAGGTCTCTTGTGCTTCAGCTCTCCCTTTGACCACAGCGCCGTGGATTTCCTCGAAGCGCTCGGTGTACCCGCCTATAAAATCGCCTCATTTGAAAACACCGACCTCCCCTTGATTCGCAAAGTCGCCAGCACCGGTAAGCCCATCATCATTTCCACTGGCATGGCTTCCATTGCCGAGCTCGGCGAAACCGTCGCCTGCGTACGAAATGCAGGATGCGAAGATCTCATCCTACTAAAATGTACCAGCACCTACCCAGCCAGCCCAGAAAACACCAACATCTCCACCATTCCCCACATGCGCGACCTTTTCCAATGCGAAGTCGGACTCTCAGATCATACCATGGGTGTGGGCGTTTCGGTGGCATCAGTCGCACTTGGAGCCACGGTCATCGAAAAACATTTCACCCTCAGCCGTGAAGATGGAGGAGTCGACAGCACCTTCTCCCTTGAACCCCATGAGCTTCAAAGTCTCGTGATAGAATCAAAACGGGCCTGGCAAGCGCTCGGCACCATCACCTATGGAGCGACCCAGGCCGAACAAAGCTCACACAAAAATCGGCGTTCCCTCTACATCGCGAAGGATATGCAACCCGGAGACATTCTAACCCCGGAAAACCTACGATGCGTGCGGCCTGGCCTCGGCCTCCCACCCAAGTACTATGACATTTGCTTAGGGCGTAAAGTCAAACAAGCCGCCCCAAAAGGTACCGCTATGACCTGGGAACTTATCGCTTAAAGTAAATCAACCAGAAAAACTGCCGTGCCCTTTACCTGGCCAAGGCCTCAAAGTAGGGCTTTCGTTGTTTCTTTAACCGCCCCAAAATAGTTTAAGGACTATTCTCAGTTTGGCGTTCCTTTTGCAGATTTCATTATACCTGTTTTCGGAATCGAATCCCAAACCACATTAAGGCCGTGACGTTTGGCCATAAATATCCGTCCACCAAGATAAGCCTACTGCAAAGAAGCAAAATCTGGTTCCTTAAGTAGTAACAGACCGTCGATGATAGTGGTCTCTGACGCTTCACCAGGCCACTCCCCTTTTCAGCCAAGGGATGCCATGGCCTTATGAGCAATCCGCTCGGGCGATCCTACCTAGGTCTTCGGGAAGAGGGGGGGGCGATGGCCCTTTCTCGGCTTACATGGACGGTGGATTCATTCTGGCTACGTAGCCTCTTCGTGTGCCGTCTTATAGTTGGTGGGCTTGAGTATATCGGCGACCTCTGAAAGACTCTATTTGCAAGAGAAGGGGAACGAAATGCGCTCTTTTAATTCGATTCAGCTGGCTCTGCTTCTAACTGCCTTGGTTGGACCTGTGGGGTGCGGAAATTATTTGGATATTCAACGTGCCAAACCTAAGGGGCCCCAATGGTGTTGAGGCTTTTTCCTTAGCACTCTCCGAAGCTTCTTTGGCATCCCAACAACTCCTAGCCGCCTCGGTGCAGCGGCTTCTCGTGTCACCACAAAGAGTCCATTTGCACCACAATCACCTCGAAAGCATTACTCTCGCGAGCGATTCCGAAGGCAGAGTGATGGGCCAGCGGAAGTTTGGCCCCTACGGGAAATTGGTCGAAGAGACAGGCTTTGTTGACACCTACGGCTTCACGGGACAGGAATCAGACGCTTCCACCGGGCTGCTACATTTTAAATGGCGGTATCTCGATACCCAAGCGGGCCGCTGGAGTAGCCCTGACCCTGCCTTTGATCTTTTGAATGGGGGCAAGGTTTTGCGCCACGGAGAAGCGAGCAACCGCTACGGCTACGTTGCCAATGGAGCCATCAATAATTTAGACCCCTCCGGTTTAGAGAAGAAAACCGCAACTAAGAAGACGACTAAAGCGACTAAAGCGACTAAAGCGACTAAAGCGAAGAAAGCGAAGAAAGCGAAGAAAGCGAAGAAAGCGAAGGCTGAGAAGTTTGGCTACAATTCAAAAAACAAAGCGAATCAAACCGCCGCAGGGAGCGATGGCTTCGCCTACCAAGTAGAGGACGTATCGGCTGGCGACCCCGGTAAGCGTTACGCCCGCAAAGGCAATGACGACGGCGACTACAGCTACAAAAAAGGCACAAAAAAATCGACGGATATTGGCATGAAAATAAAGAACTTTTTGAGTGGCTTAAGAAAAAAGGTTAGCGCTCCTAAGACGGGGGACTCGTCTAGGTCACTATATCTTGGTCGCGACCCCCCTATACCCAGCTTTGATGGAAATAGAAAAGGGCCTCGTAGTAAAGGAGATGCTCAAATCTTCATGGAGTTGGGGCAAGTAGATGTGACGCCCATCCGAAATATGAGTTTTGAGAGTTGGAACGAGATCCTGTGACGCCCATCCGAAATAGTCGTTTCCTACAAGGATATTTGGAGCCTATCTAGCCAGTAGTATTAATAGACATTCTCGATGTGCCAGTCCATGTCTTCTTTAAAGGACATGTGTTCGTATTCTAGTGGCTGGCTACCAAAGTAGAACCTACGGTATCTCCAGTTACATTGCCGTTGGTATGGGTCGCTTCCCTGTTCAACATGGCTTCGAAATATGACAGGCTACGAGGGCGACGGAAAAACCTGCGACAACATTAACGAATGCAACACCAACAACCACGGCTGTGCACACACCTGAACCCATAGCGATGGCTCTTACTCCTGCTCTTGCGACCCAGGATACGAAGGAACTAATTGCGAAACCGACATCACTGCAGCGATACCATGTGCATCCGGCCGGGACGTTTCCGCTAAAGTTGATTCTGGCCTCCCACTCCTGGAAAGTGACCCCGATGCTTCTGTGGCTTTGTTTCTCGATTTTAACGGAGGAGAATACGATAGTAGCAGTTTGGGAAGCATTGATTACGAAGGATACAACCGGGTAGGGAGCCCCGACGACTTCGATGCGACCGAACAACATGATATAATTCAATGCTGGGAGTACGTGCGTCCGCACTTTTCCATGTTCGATGTCAACATAACCACCAGCGACGCAGCTCGTCAGCGGGTTGGCAAATGGGGATGGATTATGATCTCTGAAGGTATCGATGGGGGTCAAGGCTCTACTTCCAGAAGTGCTATAGCTACACCACCCTACGCAGTTGTCCGCAGTGGTCCTAGTGCCATTCGTCCCGAAGAAAACGGTGGTGTTGATGATAAATGCCGTCGAGTTACACACGAGCTCGGCCATAACTTCACTCTCGCTCACACCGGGGTGTGGGAGCAGAACGAATTTTACAAATGGGAAGACTGGGATGATTGGGATGGAGTCTATGGGACGATTATGGCCGGGGACGGAAAGGGGCAAACAAACGGATGGAGTTATGGTCAGTACTCGAAAGACAAGTCCAATAAAAAAGCGGGCAAACAGGACACCATGCAAGTGATACGGGACCGTCTCAAAGATGTCGGTGGTTCGGAGACAGGCTGGAAAGTTACTGATTTTTCAGATGTAGCACCCGTGCCTTTATGCCAAGAACGAAACAATGTGCTCTATCGGTTTGGGGTTCTTGAAAACCCCGACCACCGCGATATTTTCTGGCTTCGATGGGCCGGAGGAAAACTCATACTCACACGCGGACCGGTGGGTGTTTCGGTGGCTATTATCAAGATCGGATTCAAGAAGATTCCAGACGACCATGCGTTCCTTGTGCCATTCCATGTGGATTACACTCTTCCAATGGGGCTTTACGAACTTCACGTTACAAAGCAGAAAGAGCAAGCCCAGTGTACAATGACGTGCCCAGAAAATCTCAAAATCCCTTCTATCTCATGACCCTCTTCTTGCCTTTTATCCGGCCCATTCCCATGCATTCTCCAGTATTTTATAGTGCAACAACCGAAGCCCATCCACGCAAACAATATAGGATTGCGCAAGCATTATTTCACGAACCAACTAACCCAGAACATGAGCCTCCTCTTCAGACCCCACTTCCTAACCCGCCAATGCCATGGCGTGCCGAAGGCGTTCTAACTGCCGCTTTTATTATTCGCGAATTCGGCTCTCCAAAAGAGCGTCAACGCTCCTTGATAATCACTCGAATCACCATCCCCTACCTCACCCAAGAGATCCAGACTCCCTTTTCTTGCTGGGATAAAATAGCCGTAAGACAGCTGGCGCTAAGATTAAATCCGCCACAAGAGCAAGCCCAATGGTCGTGCTCACCAACACACCGAAACGGGCAATACTAATCAGCTGTGCAAAAACCTGGCTACCCATCCCCGCAATCAGAACAATACTGGTGATCACAATCGCCCGACCTCCATGCTTGAGAGCTTCTGTGATCGCAGCCTCCGTATCAGTATCGTTTTCGTAATGTGCTTTAAAATGGTGCAAGAAATGGATGGTATCATCAACACATATCCCAATGGCGATCGAAAACACCATCAATGTGGACATATCCAATGGCATATCGGCCATCACCATGACCGACAACAACATCACTATGGGTACCAAATTCGGAACCATCGCGACGAGTCCCATTTTTAGATCCCGAAAAAGAAACACAAGCATGACTGTGATCACCAAAAAGGCCAAACCGAAACTCCGAACAAGGTCTCTCACCAAAGCACCAATCGTTGAGAGAAGAGAATACACCACACCGGTGGTTCGAACCTCCCCCGGGACAAATAACTCGGCTATATCTTCGGCAATGGCATCGGCCAATGGCTGGTACTCGGTGGCAGGCAACCAGTGTAAGCTGAATTGCATTTTCGTCTTTGAGAGATCTGCGGTCGCAATCTGTCGGAGCTGATCTGGCCCTACATTTTCAAAGAGGAAAAGAATATCACTTAGGGCGCGTTCCGTATCAGGAATTTTGTAGAACGAAACATCACCCCCATGCAGGGCCTGGTTGGTTTCCCTGATAATATCAAGAATCCCTGAAGAATTTGTAACCAGTGGTTTCGTCCACCCTTCATGTTTATATGAGAGGATACGTTCTTCGAGAACCTCCAATCGTTTGATAAAATCGAGGTTCCTCAAACCCCGCTTCGACTTGGGCGTCACCATCAAAAGGATGGGTGCGGTTCCACCAAGGTTGGTGTCGATGGTTTGGAAACCCGCCTTGACTTCCAAATCATCACTGAGCCAACTTAAGGGATCATGACTGACCTTAATAAATTGTGCCGAGTAAGAGGAAGCAGCCACGACCAAACTCCCCATCACCAGTGTCACCTTCAATCGGCGATTGGCATCTCTTCGAAAACACGCCCCACCTCCGAAAGGTCGCCTCAAGGTTCCCGAAAGGCGATTGCAAAAAACCAATAGCCCATCCAAAAAATCGAAACCGCGCTGAGAATCTCGTGCGCCCAACAAACTTGTCTTATTCCACGATAACATCACAGGCAGAACCAATATCGTCACAAAAAAAGCGCCAAAAATGCCAAAGGCGGCGGCAGTTCCAAGCTCACAGATAGCATCGAGCGATGCGAGTCTGAATGAGAATAGTCCCACAGCTGTGGTCAAAGTCGTAAAAAGCATGGGCAGGCCAGTAATACCTACAGCGCTCACAATAGCCTGGTGGTTGTGCACACCCTTCTTCCGAAGATCCCGATACACCGACTGTAGGTGAACAGAGTCACCCACACAAACAATCACAAGAAACGCAGGGAGAACCGACGACAAACCGTTTAGGGTGTAGCCCATTGCAGCCACAAAGCCTAGGGACATGAGCATGGCATAAACAATCACGATGATGGGTCCCATTACGCCAATGACGTTCCTAAAAATACAGATAAGAAAGAAAAGAATCATGACCACGGCAAGCGTCGTCAGGCGGGTGGTGTCTGAAATATTAAGTTCGTTGAGTGTCGTACCAAGCGAGGGCACCCCCGTAAGCCATATCTTGAATCCGTCGCCACGATATCGGGAAACGGCCTCCTTTAGCTTATGGTGCACCTTGGTTGTTTTCTCTGACTCAAATATTTCGGTCTGAACAATGATGGTGGTGTAGCGCCCCGTGATATCGACGAGATGTCCCACATATTGATGGTTCATTAGGATCCTTTGCCGCACATCGCTGAGATCACCGATATCGGGCCAGGCATCGAGGGGCGTCCCCACCACAATACCATCCTCGGTTGGACGGGTTTCACGTACCGTAAATAGCGAGGTGGTGCCGCGAATAAGAGTGCCGCCTTCTTCACCCACCCACGGATCTTCTTCACTCTCCCAAAAACTCGAATCCCCCCCTGAAAAACCAATATCTATTTTCCCGATGTCTTCCTCAAGCGATTTCAATTTTCTCAAGAACGGTTTGGAGAATACGTCTCCTTCAATAAGAACCACAAAAAGATCATCGCGACCAAATGTCTCGCGAACTTCCTGTAGGGCAACAATTGCCTCCGAATTTCTGTTGGAAAAAACCTCAGGACGATTATCAAACTCAAGGCCTTCTGTGGTAATAACCAAAACAGCGACGACAGCCAATCCAGCGGCCAGGATTATGGTAATAAGTCGATGGCTAAGCACCCACTGTGCCAAAGCAGCAAATCGTGGGTTTAGGGTATTCTGGTCAAGATCGCTTTCTAAATTTTCGCCCATAAGAGTTGCCTTAGCTTCTTGTCTACAAGACTGCTATAAGATTATCCACACCGCATCGATGCTGCAAAAAAAAATCCAGTCGTTCAACGCGCAGATAGAAACCTAGAGTAACTAGAATTCTCCGGGCTCAGATCGTTGCATTGGATTCTCCCATCAGAACCTAGACACCGCCCTCTTGCTGGTCATTTCAAACTACTTTTACTTCCAATTTCCAGTCCGCCATAATCGCGCATAGCCATTCCCACAACACGAAAAATGCATTTTAGCTCGAAATAGAGCAACCGAAGCCCCATTATGCACACACAAAGCCAGCCACCAAACAGTTCACTCTTCAAAAGAGTAGACCAATCCGTCGACCTGTCTCAAAGAGCGCCACACATACTCAAAGACAATGCCAACTCCAAATACAAAGACCTCAAAAGCTAGGCCAACACCGACAACAAACCAACCGATACGTCCTTGACCCTTGGAGGCGCGGCCCTAGCACTAAGTTCTGGTCACTCTAGGATTTTTCGGTCATGCCAAGTGCCCAGGATGTCTGGTTTCAATTGGGTATCAGCCCAGCTACCGTGGGTATGAGATGCTCTACCAAATCCTAAAAAAACCGTTACTTGGGTTCTGATTGGGGCGCTTCTGAATTCGCCGATAGATCGGTTGTACTCTCAAAGATTTTAGTCAGTTTTGCGGAACGACCGGCTTCCATATGGAGTTCTCCAATATTGACACTCAAACAGTGGGCGTTTGTTCCCAATACGCATTCCTTGAGACCGTGGGACTCTTTCGACGCGGGTTCGAATCAGGCAGAACAACGAATGGTGTCTGTTGATTTACATCCGTTCTTCCGCCCTTTTCCAATGTTTGTCGTGAGACATCCTTCGAACAATTCTCTCAAAAAAAAAAGGGGGGGCTCAAGGCCCCCCTTTGTGGATTAACCACCTATCTTGCGAATCACCGCCATCGCTGTGTCGTTGATCATCTTGGAAATATTGGACATAAGCTGAAGGGTTTGCTGCTGCTTTTGTAACCAGTTCTGCAAATCCAGATTCGCAAGCTGAGCATCATCTCCCATGGTATTCAGCTTCGTTTCCAGATACTTTTGGTAACTCTCAAGCTCACTCACGGTGTTTGCAGAGTCTCCTATTTCAAACCCAGTCCCCTGCCCGTTCTCCTTGGCAACCGCACGCTTCGCCGCCCTTTGAGCCATGGGGGAATCGGAGTGCATATCAGCCAACTTCTCAGCAGAGTAGAGGGGGACTTCCACCTTTTCACTTTTCTCCGCCTTGATGGTAATTTGCACTGCACCCAGGTCATAGCCACCTCGGCCGTTACCTTCAGCATCATCACTATTGAGCCATGCCTCTACTTGTTTAACCGCGTAGCGACTCGCTTCACTCAAGAAACTCTCGAAACTTTGTCCTGCGTCAGTCTTCCTTACCCTAAGAGGCTCATGGTCATTTTCCCATTTCTCATCGCTACGCTCACCTCCACCATCAACCTCTGTAACGTTCATATCAAATGCTAAACCACTCTTTTCGATATTCTTGCGAAATACTTCTTTCTCTGCATTTGACAAGTCCCGGTAGTATTGAAGTAGCTGGCTTTCTGAATCTTTCATCGCATCTTCCAAGGCTTCAATACTGGTAGCCTCACCACCATTCCACTCCTTGCTCGCAAAGTCCTTCGCCGGTAGTCCCCCTCCTATTTTCGTCTTATCTTTGTCGGCCAAGTAAGATTGGTTTGCAGACTCCTCTAAATCGCGCGGAGCCTGTGCGATTCGTAGACCTTCAGCTCGCCTTTCTTTGGCTTCTTCACTCCTCACTCCTTCAACCATCTCCTGAATATCCCCTTCGCCGTAGTATTTACCATCCACGTTGTCGGTTGGGTAAGGCGAAATCTCGTCTTCGTCCTTCGCTCCCGCATATTGGGAAAGATGGTCGTTCACCCCTTGGAGTTTCTCACGAACCTCCTTCTTCTTTTCGTTGAAGAACTGCACCTTTTTCGCATAATCAATGAGACTGTTGGTGGTCTCCATATAAGACTCTCTCAACACCCACTGCACAAACGCAATGGGATCCACAGGATAACTCTCTCCACAAAATTCACGAAGTTGTTTTCGAGCGACATTGCCTTCCGGCGCCGTAGCGGCTTGTCTTAATCTAGACAACAAACCATGCTTACCAATATTTGAGTGAAACATGGATCTCACATTCAAATAACCCATGTCCGCAAAGGCTTCGCGGGTTCCTCGTAGTTGCTCCACAGACCATACAGACTGTGCTGCATCCACTTTAGGCAGAAGCTTTGTACCCACCGCTTCTGGGTCCAAAGTCAACCCCTCTTGAACCAACCCGCTCAAAAGGCGGGCATCCTTCAACTTAGCCCCGGCATCAAGTGCCAAATCGACATCACCAAAATCCGAAATCTCGCCGGACTGAACCAGTTTTCCACCCACCTTAGCGGCTTCGAGTAAACGGTTTATAACCCCTTTCTGAGGTGCATCCTCAACCGCCAAAGGCTCCACTGGCTTGGCAGCACTGGTACCCTTGGTCGTTACAAAGCTATCGTTTGGATTCACTGGAACAACAGGCTTGAGGCACTGTGGATGCTCTTTAGCCATGTCGGCAAGACCGGGGACATCTTTGCCTAGGGGAGAGAAATTACCGATATTCTTAAAGTTAAGAGCTGGGATGGAAGACATGGGCAAACTCCGTGGTAGGTAGATTGTGTATCAGTTAGATGGCGCGCCTTCTTGGTGCGTCGCCACCGTTGTTCCTAAGATTGCAGAGACCGTGCCAACCCCACTGGACCATTGGCCCCAAGACACTCAGTTGAGTGCCCCCCCCAAGAAAAGTTCGGTCCCAGGGTCTCAACGGCGTTATCTCATCGCAGCAAACCGCCATAAAGGCACGTATTTATAGCACTTTTCAGAAAAAATAGGCGATAAAGCACCGACCCACCTCTAGAGACACTCTAAAAATCGCCCCTAAAAATCCCTTCATTGGGCCCCAAAAGCACCGAACGACCCAAAACGCGCGTGGACCCTTAAACGGAACACTGAACGGTTCAATGGTCTCGATTCAAGGGTTGCCCCCCCCGATTCCGGTTGCTGGGCATTCCGGTTGCTGGGCATTCCAAACCACCTTTTCTTCTCATATACACGCCACCCATAATCGCTCACGACTTTCCCGGTCTTTTGGAGGCAGGCGGGTCGCATATTGGAAAACAATACACCGCCTTTTGTATTCGACATAAACTGGTAGGCGCTGAGATGTAGATTTGGGGAGATAACGCGTTTACGGGATTAGAGTGAAGCCGATAAAACTGCTCCGCCCTCTCTTTAGGTGTGGCGGAGCCATAAATGGGTGCTAAATGACCAAACACCCAAAGCAGACCTAACCTCAGATGCAATTCAATCGGCCATCTCCGTCTGAAGGCTCAAGAAGGTCCGTGTTTGTTGCTATGCACTCGAGCGCCCACAAGTAGCCCAGCTGATGCGCCTTATATAATTTCTGAGCACCTATTTATTGCCCCAGCCGATACCTGCTTTAGGTTAACCCACCCACGGAAAAACAAAATGAAAATAGACTTACTATTACGATGGAAACTGAAAAGTCGGATTCACGCATTCATCTTGATCATTGGCTCGCTGGCAATGGTCCCCTGGGTCATTCAGCATGACATGGTCTGGGGAGCGACGTGGCGGTTATTGATTTTACTGCTGGTGCACCAACACTTATTGGCCCTTTCTCATCGTCTTTTATGGCACAATCCACCTGCCGTTTTAAAAATATCCCGAGCCTTTAAACTCTTTATTGAGGGCTTCATCACTCTTTCCTATATTGAAGGTCCGGAGTGTGTTCGCGCAGTCCATAACACAACCCAGGCATCCCAGAACTGTGAAGAGGGATGTCTCTCGGAGGCCGTGCTTTGGTTTAGCCCCCAATACCTCAACATCAAGGACGACTCCTTCATTTCGTGGACCTATATCCTAAAGCATGTAGCCATCCAGGCAGGTATTTATGCCCTTGTGTTCTCCTGGTTTCCTTCTCTGGAGATGGGCACACAACTCTGGTGGGTTTTAATCCTTTTTCATTTACCCATTATCTCCAGAGTGTTGTTTTATCAGGGACACCACTTCTTGCATCACAGTAAGGAATCGCTCTTCTATTTAAAAAAGCAGAATTTCACTTCGGGCCCCTATGTGCGTCAAGCCTACAATCTGCACCTACGGGGGCCAAAGTCTGTTTCAAAATACCTTTTGGGCTTGCTCTATCTCGGTGACCATCTGCATAATAATCACCATAATGATCCCAACGCCCTCTATCAGGCTTACGATCCATCCGAACTCGACGGAACCTGTTTTTACTATTTCGTTTTAGACCACGTGGGATTGATCACAATTAAAAAGGAGATAGCGCGATGATTTTAATCACTGGAGCAAGTAGCGGGATTGGCGAAGCCTGCGCATTAAAATTTGCCGCCATGGGTCACGACCTATTCTTATGCGCGCGAAGACTTGAAAGACTTAAAAGCTTGCAAACGAAGATAAAAGACCAACACAGCTCTTTATCGGTGCAAATAGCGCAAGTGGATGTAGCCTCAGCAAAGAGCTGCGCTGACTTTTTCACCCAATATTCCGAGAAACTGCGTCAGGTCTCTGTTCTTATCAACAACGCAGGATTGGCCCGAGGCTTAACAACCTTTCAAGACTCTACCTTTGCAGAATGGGATGAGATGATTGACACCAACATTAAGGGTGTCCTCCGCTTTACTCATGGAATTCTTCCTTACTTCCTAGAAAAAAGCTCCGGGCATATCATTAACCTTGGCTCGGTTGCCGGGCTTTACACTTACCCCAAGGGGCATGTTTATAACGCCTCAAAATTTGCTGTGCATGCGTTCACCGAGAGTCTACGATTAGACCTGGTAGGGAGTGGGATTCGTGTTTCAGAGGTTTTGCCCGGAATGGTGGAAACCGAATTCAGCGAGGTAAGACTCAAGGACGAAGCGAAGGCCCGTGCTGTTTACCAGGGTATGACCCCATTGTATGCCGGTAACATTGCCGAATCGGTGGCGTTTATCGCCAGTCAGCCCCCACACGTGAATATCCAGGGCTTAGTCATCTATCCAACAGACCAGGCCTCGCCCAGGGATGTTCATCGGGAACAATCGCTGATTCCCTGAAGATCACTTAAGAACATCACGCGCCACAATTCAACAGACCTGCCCCCGAAAACAATGAAGCCGTGCGAGCCCGCTCTCTGTGACATGTAAAACACATTGCTTAGACGCTGTTTCAAAATAAAAACTATAACGCCCCCCGAAATCACGGCTACTCGCGGTGGTTGATAAGCAGCATGGCCCACGCCTTTAGCGCGTGCTGAGACTGCAAACCACCGGCAAACAAGACATACACCCACCGTAGAGTAAGCCTCCTAAGCGAATTCAACTGTTAGTGGAGAGTTAATACTCCATAAAGAGTTCAGTGTCCTCTCCAAGCCGGAGAAACACTCAAATCCACCTCCGAAATGATGGCCGCATTTCAGTGCGCTTGCCGGGGACACTCAAATACCAGGTAATCGAAATACCTTGAACGCTTAAGAAACGAACCCGATGTAACAACGGTCTAATCATCCAGGTCTAATCATCCAGAGTCATTTAATTCTCGCGAATCAGCGTGAATCAGTCTCACATTACCAAACTTTCCTCGACCTCATTCACCGAATTAACCCATCCTCGGTGGCCAGTCGATCCCCACCGCCTTCTACTATGAACACCGTCCACTAAACACTTCACCCTGGACACGAACAAACCGATCCATAACCCGATCTCAAAAGATCGTCACCCATACTCAAAGTGGATTTACTTCAATATCGGAGGTTTAGTTTCGGAGAAGTCCCAGAAAGACCCAAATGCCTTAGTATCTTCCGAATCAGCGCCCCTGAATGATAAACACCGCGTTGGTCATGCGGCCCTTGCATTTGGATCGCTTGAAAACGTCAGTTTCAAATACCCGCGCATTAACCGGTGCCAAGCCACGCGCTTTTGGCTGCAACGCCTGGCGCACTCCCTCCCCTCCCCTCCCCTCCTTTAAATTTGAATCCTTTCGCGACCACAAATTTATGAATCTCTTTTTTCAAGACTGGTGCCGGGTGTGGCCACCTCCTCCTTACGAAAGGAGCCCATTTTAACGCAGCAGACGCTACACACACTGGCTGTTTGAATGGCCTGGAGACTAAGTCGAATTCAGTCCTTGGGATGCCTTTCTACGCTGAACTGAATACTGGCTAGGTCCTCACAGTTTTTGGCGACCAAAAGCCTTATACAACCACGGCATTTTTGGTACATCCTTGGCCAAGAGTGTCGGAGCACCTTGCGAACCCCTACGGTAACTTTGGCTAATATCAAAACAAGCCGTCAAGGGCTTCTCCCTTTAAAGGTCGCCAGACCAATCCAATTTTTCTTTTAGTAGAGGAGCCACCGCCCTCCTTTCTTGATTTCATAATATATTTGGTTTGGGCTTTTCCCAAGCACTGCCCCGCCGTAGCGACACCAGTTAGGTAACCATAGAAATCGTGTGGTGGAACTATATTATCAAAGCGCTAGGTTCAGAACCGCGATTGCTCGTCAACATCCTTGCCCCCTACACCGGCATGAAAAAAATAGATGATGTCACTTCATCGCCAAACTTCACAGTGGATCCGTATGATT
The DNA here is from genome assembly GCA_036339465.1 of Myxococcota bacterium. Lineage (GTDB taxonomy): Bacteria > Myxococcota > XYA12-FULL-58-9 > XYA12-FULL-58-9 > JABJBS01 > JAYZAY01. The sequence goes on from JAYZAY010000003.1 coordinate 30,559, forward strand.
TTAGGACTTACGTATTAGGGGAAATAAGATCTAGATAATAAGATAGTCTTTGGCTGTCCAAGCCGGAAAAACGCGAAAGCTGTTTAAGAAATCCCAAAAACAAAAAGCCTTCAAAGCTACTTTAGGTGTCGATATCAACACAGCCACGGAGAAAGATCATTAAAATACGCCGATAACCAGCGATTATCCCTAAACTTAAATAAGTTCACTGCTAACATAGGCTGGATGTTTTCTTGCTAAAGATAAGCGGTAAACATACAGTTAGGGTAAGTAGGCCAGATGGCCGCTTAACCTATCTGTTTTAGCTTTGCGTGAAGCTCGAACGGAAAAAAGCCGGAGGGTAGTATGTCTTACACTGCGACTAAGATTGTCCAGATATTTGGAAACACAAGCCATAAAAACACTTTACTGCAAGCTGAAGGTAAAATCATCCCGGCTGCCACCCGAGAGAGGCGCGGAAAAGTTAGCGCAAGAGTGTGGCAAGTCCAAGACCTGCCAAAAATAGGTAAGCACTACGGCTGGCTGCCAAATAACCTAGAAGAGCCGGTGGCACTCTCGGTTTTTTCATCCAAAGGGGGCTCCTACAAAACAACCCTGGCAACGACGCTCGCGAGGTCCGCCGCCCTTAACGCTATCCCCACTTGCCTCGTGGGACTAGATTACCAAATGGATGCCACAAGATTCTTCGGCTTCGACTCACAAATTGAAGACAATAATGAGGACCTAGACCTCGAAGATCTAAGCACGCAACTTGTTGAATTTAAGGGACTTCATGACTTCTACTCAAGCCCCACAAAGACATCCCTAAGCGACATCATTCAGCCCGTAGATGATTTCGGAGGAATGCTCTCAATCGTGCCTGAGTCTTCCAAGCTAAGTAGCCTAGACATGCAGCTTGCCTCACAAACCCTTCGGGAATTTTGGCTTAGAGATAACATCATCAACCCGCTTAAGGAACGATTCAAACTCATCATTATTGACTGCAGCCCAAGCTGGAACTTACTCACTGCAAATGCCCTTGCTGCGAGTGATCTAATGGTCTCACCGCTAGAATGCCAAATTAACCATTGGCGCGGATTTACTGACTTTCAAACATACATAACGAACTTCAGGGCCAAAATAGGGCTAAACTACCCCGTGGTCTACGTTCCAACTAAGCTCGACACGCGCCGGAAAATAAGCAGCCAGATCCACCGCTGGTACCTAAATGAAATCGGGCCTGCCTGCACCACCACAGCCATCAAAAATTCAAGTAAAATCGAGGAAGCGGCGGCCAGCGGTCTCTCAATTTTCGAGCACGCTCCCCTAGCCCCGGCCTCGACCATGTTTCGAGATTTAACCCTCGAAATCTGGAATTATCTCCCTGCTCAAAACCCCGGCAAGCAACGACGAGATAACTAGTAATGGTAAAAGCGTTAGGGTTACTCGAGGCCGATCGGCGGCGTCGGAAAAGGACCCCAAAACAACACGAGCGGTCTGTGTCCTCGGGAGATCCGCTCGCGCCGGTTAAAACCAACATAACCCAACTATCGCCCCCTGGTAGCTCAAACGCAGCACCAGCCCTCGGCGAGTATCCAAGCGAGGATCAGTTAAGAACGGATTCTCAAACTGCTCCTCATGAGGGCCGGGCTTCGGTCGGGCAAAATGCCAGTTACCTCGGCTCCCAGCCTAAACCGGACCTCATAAGTGAGGAGCGGCTACAGCCAGAAGCCCAAACTGATCCTGAAGAAAAGCAGACGGACGGTCACCTAATTAAGAGTGGTCTCCAATCTGGACCTAAACTGATCCTAAAAGCTAAGGATCAGTTTAGCGATGAAATGCAAACTGATCCCCCGAAAACAACAAGCGTGCATGGCTCAACCGCTAAACCGGTCCTCACGAATGAGGATCAGTTATCAGAAACGAACTTAACCGCTCCTCAGCACACAAGTAGCTCTCCGTCAGCGGTGGTTAAACCGATCCTGCCAGATGAGGTACAGTTAACAAAATTGCGCCAAACCGATCCCGGCACAACCGATGGCTTGATTACAACAATGGCTAAACTGCACCTCCCAGACGAGGCTCAGTTTAGCGCACCACCCCAAACCGATCCTCGAAGTTCCAAAAGCCTTGTCCAGCCGAACGTTAAACCGATCCTACGCCATGAGGCTCACTTAAGCACGCCTATGCTAACTGATCCTCCGCAAATGGACGAGAATGTCGGGGCATCCGCTAAACCGTACCTCGAAAATGAGGACCACTTAAGAGCCCTAGGCAAAACTGTTCCTGGCAATCTTCAGACCAACGCGCAGCAACCAAACGAGACGCCTCCTAAGACCCCTAAACCGGCCCTCAAAAAGGGGGTACAGTTAAGTTCACAACCCCAAACCGATCCTGAGGGGATCCAAAACAACCCCGGAATCCAGGATATTCCCGTGGTCACGGCTAAACCGCTCCTCAGGGATGAGGATCAGTTAAGTGCCCAAACCGAAACCAGCCAGGCTCAACAGCCAATTGATACTCATGAGCGCGCCAGCGCCCAGCATTCACAAGCTAAACCGGTCCTCGTAAATGAGGATCAGTTAAGTCCCCACACCGAAGCAAGCCAGGCTCAACAGCCAATTGATACTCATGAGCGCGCCGCCGGCCAGCATTCACAAGCTAAACCGGTCCTCAGGCATGAGGATCAGTTAAGTCCCCGAACCGAACCTTGCCGGGCTCAACAGCCAATTGATACTCATGAGCGCGCCGCCGGCCAGCATTCACAATCTAAACCGGTCCTCAGAAATGAGGATCAGTTAACCCACCACACCGAAACCAGCCAGGCTCAACAGCCAATTGATACCAATGAGCTCGCCGCCGGCCAGCAAGCACAATCTAAACCGGTCCTCAGAGATGAGGATCAGTTAACCCACCACACCGAAACCAGCCAGGCTCAACAGCCAATTGATACCAATGAGCTCGCCGCCGGCCAGCAAGCACACCCCAAACCGATACCCTCATCTGAGAATGTCCCGCAAACCCAAAATTGGTCCCTGCCCAAGCAAGGCCCATCGCATCCTCAGCAAACGCATACTGATACCGAACCAAAAGCTAAACCGATCTACAAAGTTCAGGATCGGTTAAGTCAACAGCTCGAAACTGATCCTATCCTTAACCAAAGCGATCCCCGCGCCACTCAAAGCGATCCCCGCGCAATCACTAAAGTGAACCTCCACCATGAGGATCACTTAGTAGGGCAACACCCAACCGATCCTCAGCAAGCAGGATCACTTAGCAGGGCCCCAGGATCACTTAGAGCCAACCCAGGATCACTTATCCAAACAGATCCTCACATCACCACCAAACCGATCCCGACACACCAGGATCACTTAGATAAGCCCACTTTAACCGAACCTCAGCCAAGAGGATCCGTTAATGAAGCCCCAGGATCACTTAACTTGAAAGAGGGATCAGTTAACCTAACCGCTCCCCAAACCACCCCTAAACTGATCTCCACACACCGAGATCAGTTAACATCATCCCCATCCTTCACGCCCTCTCCCACAGCCACTAAACCCATCCTTCCTAAAGGCGACCTAAAGCAACTAATCCTCCGTTTTCTTGCCGAGGAAGCCATAAAAGACCAAACCAATACCACGCGCTTTATTCGATACAGTGAAATCGCAAATGCAGTCACTACCACGGAGAACTACGCCCGAAAGGCCGTCAAGCTCTTAGTGCTCACGGGGCATTGTCGTAAAATACAAGAAAAGCGCGGCCGCCAGGGTCCAAATCGCGGGGTTCAATATAGCGTGCCTGAGGCCATCATACGCTTAAGTCTAGCCTCACCTAAACCGGTCCTCAATCCCGCTCTAAACCGGTCCTCAGTAAAAGAGAAAGACAATTCCACCGCCGCTAAACCGATCCTCGTAACCGATCCTGCTACCGTAGTAGTTAGTAGTAGTAATATATTAACAACAACTACTAACTTAGAACTCGAAGATTTTTTACATAAACACGGACCTGCCTGCGATGAATTTGGAATTGGTGCTCAAGATTTAATTTCTATTCTAAAACTTGGCACCCACACCAATCTCGAATCGATCTTAGAATCTAGCGAACACCTCTTGTTTTATTTGCAGTCACAACACAGCGACGGCATCACCAAACCAAAAGCTTGGTTTATGCGCCAACTAAAGTCTGGCTACTATGCACGCCCAGCAGGTTTTGTCGGCTGGGAGGAAAGACAGCTCGATCTCCAGCTTCAGGCCCGACGAGAAAAGACTGCCAGACTCAAGCAGCTTAAAGAGCAAATTCTTGAGGAAGACTTTCAAATCTGGCTCTCAGAGCAAGCACAGTACGATTTAAAGAGAATCTGCGGCGTAATAGAACCCACAGGCAGACTCGGACAAGAAAAGCTCAAAGCGCATTTCGTAGGGCTTAACCGACCGTAAGAGGGCAATCAACTTCCCCAATAAACTCCACGAACCCTTTTTACGAACCACTTTTGTCGAAAGCTCCGTCAACAAACGTCGGTGCAAAAAAAGAAATGCCTAACTGAGTGACGGAGGCTTCTATTTCCTGTCTCACTTCTCAGACTTTCCATCAACACTGAAGCATCCGTCGTCTTAGAGCTTGTCTCCATCAAAATCGCCGCTAACAAAAAAAGCAGTCGTCCTGTTATTCTATACTTCTATTCATTTTGCCTTTTTACATATTTTTCTTTCATAGGGATTTACCCTTTTGCACGGTAACACCAACTCCTTGGTTCTAGATAAGGCGGCCGAGGTTTGGCTTAACGCGCTTGTTGGATTTAATCCGCCGGTGGACAAATGTTTCCTGAGATGACTTCCTACGCTTGATTTTTACTGGCCTGGTAGCCATCTTTTGCTTTTAAGTCTTTTGATTGCAACAAGACCCGCAAACAACCCCTCTCCTTAGTCTGGGATCGTGGCCAGGTCTGAGTTATTCATGACCAGCAAAGCAGCTCTTCCTTCGTCTATTTGCTAATCCCGAGTGCGTTTTTTTGAATCGGTTCACTCAAGGGCTACTTTTTTCAGACCCTGTCGTGTTTAGCGACTGAACCCACGACACCTTCGATTCGAAGTCGCTACGGCATTGGTGAAGACAAAGCGCTCACGCTCTTTCGGCAAACCGAGAAGGGCAGCCTTCTAAGACGCTCAGGCCGAGCCTCGAAGCCGAAAATATCCGTGGCCTACGGTGCCTACTTTTTGTCTTGGTGTTGAGCTGGGCGGTGAAAAGTTCGGTGGGGAGTGGGTAGGGGGAGGTTGAGAGCCCGTTTAATCTGATACGGTGTGGTTATTGTTTTGTAAATCGTCGGAAGTGGCTCCTCATTTCTTGCTGTAGGTTCTCCGAGAGCAGAACTTTGGGGAGTGTCGAGTGTCGCCGGGCCAGTTGCATGTATTGAGTTTTATGCTTCGCCCATTTTGGATCCTCTTGCTGTACCCGCAGGTAAGTTTGCTGGCTTCATGGGTTTGCTCTCTTGTGCTTGGTTGTGGTTATCAAAACAGTAAAGCTCAACCTTTGCTGATGACCGGTGTAGGCTTGGGTACAGATAACAACGTACCGAAAGCCCCATCTTAATATCGCCTCACTATTTGATTTTTTCTCGAGAAAAGCGAAAATGCACCATGGCAGGGCAAAGCAACAACTCAATACCCCCGCTCACTGAGCATATTCATTGCTCACTCTGCGAGCACCCAGGGATGATTGTGGTGGGCCAGGTGGTTCGCTATGGACACAAGGTTCGGAACGTTGTGTGCGAGCGTTGTGGTTTGAGCTATATCTCGCCACGACCAAGTCTCGCGGATATGGCTGATTTTTATCGTCGGGAATACCGTGCGGAACATGAGGTCCCGGTTCGTCTGGAAAATGGGGCCATCGTTGAAAAAGGCACCTCTGAACATCAAGAAACAAAAAATGAAAAGACACGAATCCAAGCCCACAATGCCGCGGTCGCCGGAGGTACGAAGGAGGGAAGTCGCGTATTAGAAATAGGCTGCCAGGATGGAGCGACTCTCCGGCTCATGATGGAGCAACTGAATATTGAAGCAATCGGAATTGAGCCCGACGTCAATGAAGCCACCATCGCTGCTGAGCGCGGAGTTTCAGTTTATAGGGGAGTGTTTGAGGATTTTGATCCAGGCGAGAAGCTTTTCGACCAAATCCAGATGTTTCAAGTTCTAGAACATATGCACGCACCACTGGAAACTCTGGTACGTATCCGTGCCCTCCTAAAACCCACGGGTCGGTTGGTGGTGGAGGTCCCAAATTTAAGCCAACCCTATGGCGCCCTTGAAGAAAATTTTTTCCAATTGCCCCACCTCTATAATTTTAATCTAAACACCCTCACGGCATTCTTTCGGCGGGCCGGGTTACACGTTCTCGGTTGGAGAAGCGATCAAGCACTTACCATTGCGGGAGAAGTAGATCCCGCAGATTCGTCCCCCGTCCCATTCCAGCCCGAAATGCTTCCCCTAGAACACGAAAATGGTCACTGGGTTGCCACTCGACTCGCAACCTATGCAAAACTCGAAAAGGCAATGCATACCCTCAAAAATCATTCCACCATTCATAGTGAAAGCGAGTTTATGGCGCTCTTTAGTAAATCCGCATTTCCCGAGCACCTAAGCAGAAGCATCAACGAGGCCACCGAGCTACTACTTCGATTTGGTAGACCCGACTTAAGGACCAAACTTCTCCAAAGTGCCATTTCAGGACCCCATTCGAATGCGGTGATGCAACAATGTGAGGACCTTTTGAGCCGAAAGCCTTCATAGGAAAAGCTGCTCGAATTCTCGCTGACGTTTTAAATCCAAATGTTCGGTTCTGCTACTTCAGGGGGATGTTATAGGCCGGTTTTTTTTTAGAATGCCTTCAGCTTTTACCCGGTGTTTTAATCTAAACCAACTTCCGCAAGCAGTTTGAGACGCTGCTGCGCTCAATATTCAGCCCACCACTTGGCAATCTCCGTCTTGAGATTATTGTGCGCGGTTGTGTGTTTATCCGTCGCAAAATGCTATATTCCTGGAGCCGCGACCCATCTCTGTTTTACACCGACGGCCAATTCCTAAAAAAGGTACATGGAAACTTGTGGTTATTATTCCCAAAACGCGAAGTAATTTCGTTTGTGACCATGGAGTGTTTACCGCTATGTTCGGTTGATGAAAAAAGGTGGTGGTGAAAGCACCGAAATCAAAGAAGAGGGGAGGGGCGTGAGCACGCCAAGGGCTGCACAAAAAAGCGGATGTTTGGGCACCGGCTGATGATTCTCGTGTTTGAGATTTCTCGGCCCTCAAAATTTGAAGTTCTTAGGATGAAAAGAGTCATTTCCATGGTGCCCGCGTTGTGAAGGTCGGCCTCTAATGCTTCCACGATACCGCGGGAATGCAGCTTCACTGCCACTTCGTGGCCTTTATGGCTTACTCCTGATGATACTAGCGGGTATTCACGCCATATCTAAAGAACGTAAGTCAATGATTCCCACGACAAACGTATAGAGAGAGGCCCTCTTATTGGGACCTTGCCCCAGGGCTGAATGGTTACATGGACAGAATCATTTTATTGCATCGCCGCATATTGAGACGCTTAAAGTATCTTCACACTCAGCTACCAGCACACAAGAAGAGCCATCATGTCAAATATGGAGAAATATCCCGAGGCCACCCGGGATAGAGTTGCCACCATCCCTTCGGCATTATAATGAAGTAGCCAGGAGGAAAACATGACACATTGTAAACGAAATCTCTTATGGGCTATTTTGCTCTTGGTTGGTTCATGCGGCGGCAAAGACTCTTCGAGCGACGCTACCACCACCGATACAGCCGATACAGCCGATACAGCCGATACAGCCGATACAGCCGATACAGCCGATACAGCCGATACAGCCACCGATGACGGCAACGGCACCTCCTCCATTGAACTTGCCCCCGGCACCTATCAATTGGCCAAGGAACGGACCTTCGAAACCGAAACCTGCACTGGCAGCTCCGTGGAATCCACCACCAACCTAAGCAATATAACCATTGTCCTCGATGCTTCGAGCACCTTTACCATTCAAATGGGAGAATGCGAGTCAGAAGTAACAGACGACATCAACACCGAGCAAGATTGTGAAGAGGCCAATGGAAGCTGGGCAACGGAGAGCAAGACTGGGGCGTGGACACAAACAGAAACGACTTTGAGCCTAAAACCAACCGATGAGGAACAAGCCCTGACCTGTAACGCACAGAATGCCACCACCTTCATTTGCAACGGCGAATCCGGGGAGGTAAGTATCGACTCTGATGGAAACACCATTGATTCCACCATGTTCTGCATCGAACGGGAGTTCCAAAAGAAGTCGGCGTCTTAGGAACCGTGATTGGTTTTAAACTTCCCGGTGAACACGGTGATGGGAAGATCCGTGAACCGTTTTTGAACTCTCCCAACCTCCCATTCAGCATCATGGGGCGTCGATGTCCAAAACAGAGAAATCAAGAAGTGGGGTGGTCGTAGCAGACTCTTCCCTGCCAACGTTGAACTCAACGGCTCGCGCGCCAAAGCCAAGATCTGATCTCGAACTTCACCCATTCAATACGATTGGCGAATCGCCTCCCCTTAAGGCCCATGGCTCGTTTGGTCTGATCGTGGAAAAAACGCGTACTCTCATCCCCATAGCTCGGTGCGGGTTGAGATAAGAAATCCAGGCAATCACTCGGCCCTTCGGCAGTGGAGCCACGGGTATTGACTCCGACCATGTGCGTTTGTCATCGGCGCTTACCTTGACTCGAAGGTGATTGGCCAGGCGGGGTTCTGTAAAAAAACAAGCGATGTCGCTCTTACTGATACCAGAGGTCTGTCCCTTTTTCTTGAGCGTCATCCGGGCGATAGCACCCTCTACCAAGTTTAATCATTATCGAAAAGGGCTCAGCGTTCATCCTATCTAAGCCCGTTAAACTGTCAAGACAACCCACCCTAACCACTTTTTTTCAGCCGGAATCGGTTCTTAAATCTACGGTGGATGGGAAAAAATCAGTTGTAACCCATGAGGAAAACAAAGAGAAACGACATCAAAAAGAGGGCACCCAAACCTCCCCACAAACTTGGGGCCGTATCCAAGGAGAATTCTCCTGATTGATAGGCGAGTGCAAGAAACATCGCACTCACCAGCGCAAAGGAGAACTCTATGGCTAGGGAGAGGAAAATAATCTTTGGTGTGCTTAGTATCTTTATTTCACTGAATCCTTTCGTAGACATGCCCACTTCAATAAATCGAGCTTCACTTTTCGAGGTCCGAGTAGCTTCCAGTGGATGCCCCGGACGGTTGCGTGAGCCCTCTTCCTCCCAGTTGTACGGATGTTTTTCCTGGTACCAGAGAATGGGTCGAATTGTCGCTCTCTTGACGTGTGGGGTTGTTGCTACGACCAACTTCTATCTGCAGTATGCGGTCACTTCCATCATACGATTGGCCCAGTGTGAGGTATCCATGGTCTTGGTATCTAAATCAAACACCGTACAGGAACCTGAACTAAAGCCGACCTCGCAATCATGGACCTCGGGGATAAACGAGTCATCCCAAAAAGAACCCGTAAAGCCGCATAACTTCTCACCGGTGACGGAAACAATTTCTTGAACTTCACTGTACCCTGCGGCCTCGCAAAGAGCCTTCGCACAAAGCTCTTCTCGCTGCTGGCGGCTGGTGTTTCTACATGAGAACCCACCTTGGTTTTCCGCCACGCAAAAGGGGGCAGACGCGTTTCCCCTGGAAACCACACAGTTTTGCGTGATGGTCGGATCTCCTTCGTCACAATCTGCTATCGTCATAACACCGTCGCAATCTGCGTCATTGGCGAGCAGCCCCAAAGACACATTCCCGTCGTCACAGTCTGCTTCTGTAACAATCCCATCGCAGTCACCATCAATATCCAGGTAGGTGGATTCGTTATCTCGATCATCGCAATCGAGACTACATTGTATTCCATCGGCGTCATCATCCGCGGTGGCTGGTTTGTTGTCATGGAAGTCGTGGTCGTCACATTCATCGATGGCGAGGAGCCCATCACAATCGGCATCGTTGGCCCTGGTGTGAGAAAGTGGGTCTGAATCATCACAATCCTCTGTGGCAATCGCTCCATCGCAATCGGCATCATTCGACTTGGCCCCAAACGCAACATCCTGATCATCGCAGTCGTCTTCGGTGAGAACACCATCGCAGTCCGCATCGGTCGCTACGGTAGTGGACCCTCTGTTAAAGTCATCGCAGTCGTCTTCGGTGAGAACACCATCGCAATCGGCATCAATGTCCCAATGCGTGGAGGTGGGATCTTGGTTGTCACAATCCGTCGCACCTCCGATACCGTCACAATCTTGGTCAAAATCCATCCCATAGAGGGTCGCATCGGTATCATCACAATCTAGTTTGCATTGGATGCCATCCCCATCTTCATCAGCATCCCAACGTGCGACTATGTTGTTATCGTTGTCGTTACAATCGTCAACGGCCAGAACTCCGTCGCAATCATGGTCTTCAGCTCTGTTTTCCAGTGAAATATTACTATCATCACAATCATTTTCGGCAACAACCCCATCGCAATCTAAGTCATTGTCACGGGTGTTTGACCTTCCATTGTGGTCGTCGCAGTCATTGGCGGTTAGGACGCCGTCGCAATCTGCGTCCCAAGACAAAGCCGTAGAGGCAGGGTTCGTATCATCGCAATCCTGAGCGGTGGGGATCTTATCACAGTCTGCATCGTTGATTCGGGCCATCGCTTGGGGGTCTTCATCGTCGCAATCTGCGGCAGTTAGAACGCCATCACAATCTTTATCATTGGCACGAGCCGTGGAGGTGGGATTGTTGTCATTGCAATCGTCAATCGCGGGAATGCCGTCGAGATCGACGTCAGCGAGTTCGGGGGTGGTCTCCGAATTTTCGTTGCTTAATTCAGGGTCGGGCAACTCGGTGGTGCTGGCGTTGTCACAACCGGTTACAAGCAGTAGAGAAATGATGTAAAATGCTGACTTTATGGTATTCATGGGCGGCCCAGTGACTTTGGGATTCAAGGTTGTCAAGGTTTAAAGCCGAAATAAAAGAAGATGAAGTAGGCTCGTTCGTGGATTGAGGCCCATAAGGGCTTTATTCGCTGCCTGCTGCCTGCCTTTGTCAATGTAGATGATTAATATTTCGGTCTTTTTGTTTCTCTCAGGATGTGTTCACTTCACATCAACGCCAACTTCCGTCTATGGTGAATAGAAGGTTTCTTCTTATCGTTGAGGGGCTTAATGAACTGATGAAGAAATCAAAACAAGACTATTCTCTTTGGCGACGACTATGTGGACCCTGCGAGGATAAGGACGCAGCGGATGAATCCTACCGTATGATCTCTTGGGTGCGTGTTTTGGTCTCCTATCCTTTTATTATTTTTCCTGCATGGGCGTCGGTTGATGTCTTTCTCTCAATCTCTCGCTATCCTGAATTGTCGTTGGTCTTTATAGATATATGGGTGGCAGGCCACGCGCTCTTGGTTATTGCGAGCTTATTGGCTTTCGGAGGTAGCTTGAATCTGACAGGGGAGCGAGGAAATCAACTGATGCGTCACGCCACGTTGGCTTGTTGTATCCTTGAGGCATTCGTTTCATTGATGGTGGGATTTATTGTTGGAATTAATCATTACAGTCCCCATTTTTTGTTGTTTCTGACTATTGTAGCTTACCGAACGATATTTCCATTTCGCTATGGGTTTTCCATCGTTGTCGTTACAAATATTGCACTTGTTAGCATCGGGAGTTGGATGTTCACCCTGCCGGGAATCCTTGAAATGATGTTTGAAACGACGGTGGGTGTTGAAATCAGAAAAGTTGAGTTTTTTGCTGGGCAACTGCTCTTTCCTATAGCGATTTTTATGCTTTTTTGGGCCGTGAATTATTTGGTCAATCAACGCAATATTATGGAGTCCTATTTAACGAATATAGTTTTGGCTCGCTATCTACCCGCGGAACTGGTCGCCGAGGCGGCTAGTATACCATTTTGGGACCGGCGGTTAATCTCGCTGCGCGTTTAGAGTCGGCCTGTGAGCCCGGTAAAATACTGGTCGGTGAACAAACAGCAAGACTGGTTGAAGATTCGTTTATGTTGAAGAAAGTAGGACCCTTTGACTTAAAGGGAGTGGGTAGCGATGTCTATGCATGGGAAGTTATCGCTTAGGCAGGAACTGAGCTGAGAGGTCTAAGCACGGACATGACTGATCTGTGCTGCTTTTCACATCGTCGTTTCTATCTGCGACTCTGTTGCTAGGTGGTTCTGAGGTAAATCTCATTTAGCTCTTGGATAATACGAGGCGTTGGTGCATAACTCCCGATTTTCTGCTAATTGGGAGTTATGCACCAATACCAGGCGACTATGAAGACGCAGGAAACAAGAAGGGGGTTGTGTGGGTTACTGACAGGTCGTGGCAACTTGGTTTGGGCGTCGTTAGGTGGGGTGGTATTGATTCAGCTTGCTGAGGGGGAGGGGCTCGTGATTAGAGGAACAAATCCTCGAGTACGACGACGGCATCGACTAAATCCTCAGACCAGATATTCTGTTTCATTCCATGAGCGCAGATAAGAACAAGTTGGATCTGTTTCTTCGTTTTGGTGTGCTCCTCGAAGACTTGAAGCTTGTGTGCTAGCTGACGGGCATAGTCTTTCGAAATGACAAATGTCTCGTTCGAATACTTGATTTCGCAGAGTTGAATCACCCCATCACGACGGCGGAAAAGCATATCTACCTGAATTCCACGGGATTCTTTCTGCCCCTTTTTCGGTATATACCGCCAACTTCCAACCCCGGTCACAAGCGATTCGACCCCAAGCTTCTTCTGAATGTTCTCGATATGCTTAAAGCAAAGAGCTTCAAAAGAATTCCCCGCCCAGGCTCGATAAGCAGGAGAGCTTTGAACTCCAAACCAATAGTTGCTCCCCGCCCTTTTAAAGGCGCTCTTGGGGGCTGAGCGAATCCATTTTAGGTAAAAGAGAATGTACTCATCTATAATTCGATAAGTAGGCTCCCGCTTGGTGTAACCATGAGTCTCAACCCGAGCCAGAAACCCCGATGCTTCCAGCTCATCCAACCGAGTTGCCAGCCTGCCGCCGGTACTCACCTTGGTTGCTTTGATGATTTCATTTCTGCTCAATCCGCCTCGTTTTTTAGCCACCGCCTCGATTATCTTGCTGTGAACCTCGCTCTCATTAAAAAGGGAGGCAAAGAGATGCTTGTACTCGTCGCTTAGGATTCCGTTAGGGCTGAAACATGCCTCGGAAATAGCTTGAGCAGCGGATTGCCCCTTTCGGATCTGCATCAAGTAATGAGGAATGCCCCCAAAGCACAAATAGACTTCAGTCACTTGAGTCCGGTTTAGCTTGATTTTTCGATCTGCCAAAAACTCCTGGGCTTCACTTAAACTAAACGGCAACAAGCAAATTCGCCGCGTGACCCTATTGTAGAGCCCCCCTTTTGCGTGAACGAGATTGTTTAGCATCCACGATGCAGCACTCCCGCAAACCACCAACGATAAATTAGGTAATAGAGATAATCGAGTGTTCCACAGGTGGTCTAAAGCCTGTAAAAACCCGGAGCGATGAGTAGCAAGCCAAGGAAGTTCATCGAGGAAAATCCCTACCTTTTGACGCTTGGGAGTATTTTCAAGCTCTTCGGTCAGAGCTAATAAGGCAGCTCGCCAATTCTTTGGGCGTGTAATATGCTCCCCAAATACTCCAACCATTTCGCGATAGAAGTTCTCGAGCTGAATCGCTTTGGAAGCATCTTTTTCGCCCGTAACGGAGAAATAAAGCTGACAATTTTGCGTCAAAAATTCCCGCGCCAAATGTGTTTTTCCCACGCGCCGTCTGCCATATAACGCGATTAATTCGGCATTACCCGATGATAGTGCCTCTTGAAGAATGGCCTGTTCGGTGGCTCTTCCAGTAATTGTGGTCGCTTTCATTATGCCAATATTAGCGGCCATAACTTTTTACGTCAATAAAGTATGGCCGGAAATAGTTTAATGGTGGCCATAACTCAATTAGGTTTCAGGTTGTGGCCACCATTATTGACTCAAAAGATGAACACGACAATTCAGTCATGGTGCCTGCTATTAACAGCCTTGGCAGGCTCGATGAATTGCGAGCTATAGTGGACCCCGATTTTTGTACAGGTAGCTAAGCACAATACAGGGCGATTGAAGTTGCAACGAAAAAATGGAAACATTGATTAGGCAACGAAGGCTCCATTCTTGAGTTCATACTTGTTTCCAAAATTAATTGGATTTAGATAGCCCGCATTTTGGCTGCTGTTTTGGCTGCTGCCTTTAAATGAAGAGCACAACTCCCTCCAAGAAAACCCATCGGCACCGAGCAGCCAATCAAGGCATAGTGCCGGTTGCCAGGTAAGCGCGGCAGGACTGGACTCAGCAAACTGAACTATCTCCAAAGAAAAGAGAAGAGAGAAGAGGGAATAAGCAGGGTTATTGGTGGGACCCGGGATTTTGTCTCGAAGCGCTAGAGGATGTCTTGGAACAAGCAACGCCCCAGGTCTTTAACACCGAGCAGGACAGTCAATTCACCAGCATCGACTTCAGAGGACGTCTGAAGTAGGAGGGAATCAGAATGAGTATGGATGGAGTAGGCCGCACCTTAGACAACATCTTTGTTGAACGGCTGTGGCGCTCGCTCAAGTATGCGGAGGTATACCTACAGGATTATGAGCATGTGGTTGACGCGATTTTTGGAATTGATAACTATTTTTATTTCTATAATGACCACAGACTTCACCAAGCGTTGAATTACCTCACGCCCGGCGAGGTCTATCATTCAAAGGATTTAGGGTCTGAATTTTTCTTGAATTAACTTCATTCGATTACCATACCAATATTACCACCCCAATCGAGAATCTCATCGGCAAATACGCCAGCAAAAAAAGCGGGGGCGAAGGTGACGGAAGCAATGCACATGGCGATCACTCCAGCGGCGCCCAAGAAGGCGCTGGGGAGAATAAAAGTTGCCAATAGGGTGGCCACCGAGGCGACGAAGATCACGCCCATGGCGCGCTTGAATAAATATCGCCCCCAACTCTGTGGAGGGGGATCATCGGTTTCGGCTACAGGTTCAAGGCTAACCAGGTTTTGCGTGGGGTGGGTGGCGAGGGCGGCGTTTCGAGCTTTGGCAACCTGTGGGTTTAGCTCTGTTACGAGGGTTTGATTTCGGTAGCCTGTGGTCGCCAATTGGGCCCTTGAGAAAGGGGAGATACCGTTGTTTTGCCGAAAGAGTTTCTCCAGGGTGCTTTGGTTGTAGGTGCGACCGTCAGAGGCCACCACTGGGTGGGTCATCGTGTCGTAGGTGATGGGGTCTTCGAGGTGTGCGTCTTGGTCGCCTAGGGGGCTGGCAGAGAGGCGGTCGCGCATGTTTTGGTCGGGCCAGATTTTACTTGGGGTGACGGGGCGATTGTCGGTGGGGAGGTGACCGTGCTCGTTGACATAGGGGTAAATTGCGTCGGCGTTGTAGGTGAGGCCGTTTGGGGCAATGACCGGATCGGTTAA
>JAYZAY010000004.1:0-61249 GCA_036339465.1 Myxococcota bacterium
GAGATGACGCTCCCTTTTATTGTTCCCCTTGGTTTTTAGGCACGAGCATTGCGTTAGTAGCTGCTGGAGCCGGAGTGGGGGGCTACTACTTGTTTCGTGATCCGGGAACGGTGCAACCGCCTCCGAAGGTAGCAGTATCAATTACGGGGCCATCCCCCATTAAGTCGCCATAACCAAGTCCTTTTTTGTTCTGGGAACCTACGATGTTTAATAAAGTCATATTGGTAATAGGTTTGTTTGTTTTAGGGGCGTGTAGTGATGAAACGACTGTGGATGTCCAATTCAATCTCCCATTGCCCTCTCAATTTCCCATTGATGCGGTTTCGTGCCTTCAGCCGGGAAATCTTGATGGCTTGAAGGCTCGACTTTGGGTTAGCGGGCATACGCGCTCTGAGCTCGATGGCGCTTATTGTGAACTCGAGGTGGATGCTTCTACTTTAGAGGTGACAGGTGTTTGTCCAGAAGTGACTGCCGCCACTGAGCGTTTTTTCGCTATTGAGTACTATGTCGAGCCCATGACCATCTTGGGGTATCTCGTGAGTTACTTGGATTTCACAGGTAATCTTCTTGCGACTGGCACGGAGACTGTGAATCTTGATATGGACTCAGTAGGGATTTTTGTGAGCAATATGTACGATATTGTTCATGAGTTGAAAGACAGGGGGCAGATAAATGTTAGTGCACCTGGGATGACTCCCCTAGACCGCGCCTCAGCTTGGCTTCGTCATGATGTGATTGGTTGTCAAGTGGGATCAGACTGTGAACCACAGCGCCTGATTCTTGATGCCGATGGAGACAGTTGTGCAAATCTGGGTGAGCTATGTGCAAGTTCAGATGGGAAACTTGACGGTGGTTCTAACTCGGAACCATGTGATGCCAATACTCTTTAATTCTCTATTTGAAATGATTCATCACAAACATCTGCCGGTAGGGATTCAATCCATTCTTTAATGAGTGCGATTGCCTTCTGGTCGAGGACTCTTACGCCAACCTGTGGCATCTGTCTCGCTCCGACGAATGGGTTTGGCACTTCTACATTGCGCATGGCTTGATAGAGTATGGATGCCTCAGCATCTCCGGGGACGATTCTACTACAAAGGTCTGCGTCTTTAAGGGAGCTTGTACTGAGGTAGGCCATGTCCCCACAGAATGATTTTGTGGCCGGATTTTCCGGGTCATCATAATGGCAATGGGCACAATTGGAATGGAGATAGCTTCGTGCTCTATGCCCTAGGTCTTGGGTGACATCACTTTGGTCTGTTAAGCTGTTGAGTGCCGTAGGCTCGAGGTTTTCGACGCTATTGTCAAAAATTCCCGCTGCATGGAATGCGGTGAGTTGATTGACAATCGATGAACCGTAATCGACATTCCGGTTCATTTGGAGGGTTGAAAGCCCGCGGGTAGAATTATCGGCCTTGGTTCCGTGGCATTGGATGCATTGGGATTCACTGGGGTATTTGTGAAGGTAGGTGAGGCCAACGCCGAGGGTAAAGGTGGCGGTCTCTTCTGCCTCGAGGTCTCTACGAGTTGCATCTGTACTTTCATCATTCCAGATGTAACTAAAAAATTTCCAGCCTTCGTCTTGGCGGAGCATAAAGCGGGTTTCAACTGGCTTGAGCCCCAGCTCTGGATTGTTTATATCGAAGGGATAGTTGAATTGTTTAATGAGGATTGTTCCCACGGGAAAAATCCACCCAAGCTTATCGGTACGCTGAATATTGGTTTCCTTTGGGAGAATTAAATAGCGTTCTTTTGCTGTTCCATCGCTCCAAAGAGCTGAGTTTACATCGTAGGGAATCGCCTCAGGCACCACGGTTCGCTTGGAAATATCGGTAAAGCAGCCCGTATCCGATAGCAGTTCGGAGAGTAGCCCAGCTTCATTGAGAAGGCCGCAGGCGGTGTTTTCGGCGGTGAGGAAGCTTGGATTGGTTTTCGGTGTACCATTTTGAAGTTTGAGTGCGACACCGTCAGTTTGTGGGCTCGATAGTATAATGTCACCGTTTTTACGGAACAACACATAGGCTTCGGGATGGATTTTTTGGGGGAGGTGAAGGTGGGTGGGATTTCCCGTGGATGAAAGTTTGATCCAGTAGCTGCGCTCTAGGGCGGGGCCTTGAATCAAATCTGTATAGTCGGAAAAAATAAGGTAGGGTGTATTGTCGCTTCCGAAAATGAGGTCGGTGAGTTTGGCGTGGTTTTCATCGACGCGAACATTCAATTGATTTTGGTAGAGGGGAATAGAACCGGATGGGGTTAGAAGGTTGGCACCCAGTTTGCCGCTTAACTCCCAAGCGAGATAGGGTGAATTGTCCGGTGCGTGCCTGAAAACCATCGGGCCTGGTTGGGTGATGGCGCTTGTGGATTTGATTTCTGCTTTTGGGGCCCAGTTGGACTCAAATGTGAGTGCAATGAGGTCAATATAGGCATCCTCGGCAGCGGATTTCTTGAACCAGCCAGCGACGTGCGAGGTGTTGCTGTGTTGGGTGATGGTGGCGGTACCTTCAGCGCAGGAGTTTTCCGGATTGATGGCGGTGCCAATTTGCTTCCAATCGTTATCCTTCCATTGGAATGCATGCAGCCTGGCACAGGGTTCTTCTTTGTCGAGGCCAAGGCTGTAAAGTGTCTCATTTTCATCAATACTTAAACCGGCCAATTCCTGATTCGCGCTGTCTCCGGTGCCGAAATTGATGGATGTCCAAGTTCCTTCAGACTGTTTGAACACTCGAATGGTCGCTCCGCTTAGGTGTTTCCAGCCAATCGCAAAATTTGCGTTGGGCGAGTGGGAAAGCCATGGGGTTGAGGTGGAGGAACTACCTGTGAGTTGCACACTGGACATAGCCTGCAGGTGTCCCACTTTTTTGGTGAAGAGCTGAAGGGTTTGAATGCCGCTGGTGGTTTGGCTTAGGACACCTATCCATAATTCCTCGTTTTCGGTTTCAGCCAACTTGGTTTGAAGGACGGTGCTACCGGCTGAGTTGAGGTTTGCGCTCAGTCCGGTTGAAAGCCAGGGGGGGCGATAAAACCCAATAGCGATTTCCGACATAGGGTTTCCAGCGAAGTCTTGGAGCCCGGCTTTCATGGTGAGAGTAAGTTTTTCGTTGGATGGGGGGATATCGTCGAGTTGGATTTTGGCGACTTTTCCGTTTTCTTCCCAGGTTATTTCTTGGATTGAGACAGGGGCTCCTGCTGTATTGGTCACTTCAAAAGCGGATTCGGGTCCGGTGATGGCTTCACTGAATGTGAGTCGCAATAGGTCATGTTCGGCCAACTCCCCCTCGTCCACAGGAGAGCTGGTGACTAGGGTGGGGGATGTTTTATCCAAGGTTAGGGTGATCTCAGGGCTTAGGTAGGTTTTGGTGCTTTTCCATGCCCTTGCGGCGAGGGTATGTTGACCATCGCGATAACCTTG
Source organism: Myxococcota bacterium (assembly GCA_036339465.1). Lineage (GTDB taxonomy): Bacteria > Myxococcota > XYA12-FULL-58-9 > XYA12-FULL-58-9 > JABJBS01 > JAYZAY01. The sequence goes on from JAYZAY010000004.1 coordinate 3,410, forward strand.
GGTTTTCCACGTTGTTTCGTAGAGTCCTTCAAAAGTGAAGACTTTTTCCCCATCGACCAAGAGGTCGACGCGATCAGGCGTACCCTCAGTAATGTTCACTTTTACGATTGGGTCTGAGTTGGTGATAAGCCCATTTGAGGGGGCAGTTAATAGGAGTGTGATGCTTTCGCTGCCGTTACAAGAGGACAGGCCCACTATCAACGAGATGAGGGATAGAATTTTTTTGGACTTTAAGTGCATGTTTACTACGCCTTAGCCAGTATGACCCCATTGAATTCACCAGGAGATTGACAGCGTCATTGTTCAAGGTGGTTGTCGCAGGGGGCTCGGTCAATAATGACAGATTCCATTGGTTTTAAACCTCGTTTAAGGGAGTTGACTGCCTTTTTCTAGATGAAAGATGCAAGATGGTCGTCTCAAACGACGATTGTGAGATTTCGCACGTTTTCTTGGAGCCATTTGAGGCCTTTAATGAACCGGACGGGTTTGAGTTTTCGAGGTGAACTCGATAAGGGGTTCTCGTTATGCCGTCGTGGCATGGGCGCGACAGTGGGTCGCTCTAGCTAAGGGATGGTCTTGCGACCAGGGATGATTGACAAGATGATAGTTCGTTGGTCTTTTGTTGGGTTTCTCCTTACTGTTTTAGGAATGGCAGGAACGTTCTTGGGTGCTTGCGCCGACCAAGAATGTCACGAGCGTTTGGCCTGTTCCACGGGGAAGGTTTGTTACAATCATGAGTGCCGGGTGATTTGTAACGACAAATCGGAATGTGAAGATGGTGAGGATTGTAACCTGGGTGTTTGCATTGCCAAAGAGGATATTCTTGGTTGTGGTAATAGCAAGGTCGATGAGGGTGAAGAATGTGACGATGGCAATGTGAGTAACAACGACGATTGTCTCAATAATTGCCGTAAAGCGACATGTGGTGATGGTTTTATTGGCAACTATGAGGCCTCCGATGGAAAGCATATAAAGGAGCAGTGTGACCTAGGCCCAGACCTCAATGGAGACGATAAGTCATGTACGACTGCCTGTGTGAAGGCTCGGTGCGGCGATAGTTTAATAGGCCCAGGGGAATCCTGCGATGATGGTCATAGAAACAGTTCTGAGTATGCCGTGACTGCGCATTGCAATGCAGATTGCTTGGGGCAGGCGAATTTTTGTGGGGATGGTAAGGTCACAGACTCAGAGACCTGTGATGGTCGTTGTGAAACGAATGTTGAGACCTGTTACACCGATTCCAAACCCAAGCTTAGCTGGATTGCAAGCTTGGCCGGAGAGTCGGCGACGTGTAATGTCGCTTGTGCTTACAGTGCCCGGAATTGCGATGGTGTTGGGGGGAGCAATGATGGGTTATGCCCTCCTGGTTGTAATGGTAATACCGACGGCGATTGTGGGGCGCCTGGTGTCTACCGCGGCAAAGTCTTCAATCTTAAGGTGGCTCTAAAGAAGGGGTGTTTTGAGGCAGTTACGACGGGTTGTACCGCCTCGGGAGCCGGCACGGATTTAAACGAATCCCTGTGGCTGAGTGGGATTGAAGTGACCTTAAAGGCTAAGCCTACCGCTGCCAGCGCTACAACCTTCCCCAAAAATGACTCTTTGCCCACAATCAACCAAAATAGGAATGTCACAGATGCCTATGGTGATTACATTATTTACAATCACCTCAGCTCAACTCTAGAATCCTCGGAAGTGTTTTCTCTCAAGGGTGCCGAGGATGAGGCGACGATTCATTCAGGGGGAACGGTTCACACGTCGCGACTCGTTGCTGCGGCCTTGGGAAATAACGGCGCAGAGGCGGAGCAAAATCTTTATTATGCCTCTAAGGATTGGCTCGTCGAGCTTGTTTCACAATGTACCAATGGTCAAAGCATTACCGCCAATAGTTCCGCCATTGTTGCACAGGTGATCGACTCTACAGGGATTGGCGCAGCAGGAGTTCCAAAATATTCTATTTCAGCGACTCTAAATAATCTTGAGGTTTCCCAAGGGCAGATTTGTTTTATCGATATGCAAGACGGTGAGCCCCAAGCAAAACCGGATCTCGCTTTTTCAACGTCGACGGGCTTTTATGTGGTGGTGAATGTGGTTGGTAGTGTGGGTGGTGCAGGCGCGTTATCGGTAACCCCAACGGATTTTGAACGGGGATTTACTTTTGGTGCGCCTCAATCATTGAACGTTTCGGCCAACCATGTTGCGGTATTATTTTCCCATGGGGATGGAGTCGTGCCTGGTTTTGAGAAGAAGTATGATTTTAAGACCGACATTTACGAGGAATACATGGTCAAGGATGGGCGAGGCTGTAATGGCTGCCATATTGAACAAGGAGCGCCTGCTTCAGTATGCAGAGGTGTGGGTGAGGGAACCAACACCATTGATCTCGCTTCGTTTCCGACCCTACCTTTTGATGGGTGGTGTGATAAAAATGCGATTAATGTGGTGACACAAGCCAATCATTGCCAAGGTGGGGTTGCTGAAACTCCTTGTATTGCGGGAACCTACCATCCTTATTGGTTTGATGCCAATGGCGGAGCGAATGCAGATTTAGCCTACAACAACTTGTTGAAACCAGGAACGGATTGTCCTGCGGATTGTAAAGAGCGTGAATATCTCTACTACGGGTCTGGGGATCGGGATTTACGCCGCATCTGCAAGAATATTCCCGAGTGTTCACTTCTGTGGCAACGGGCTGGGATTGGCAAGAATGGTAATCATCCGGGCACCAATATCGGGACCGACACCGCCAACGATCCCTTCAAGATCGCTCTTTTTAAGTGGATAGAGCAAGGCGCGACCCGCTATACCAAAGTTGATTTACAAAAAGATCTGCTCGACGTCGGTGGCGATGCAGGCAACGGATTCTTTACGGCCCAGGGTTGTATGGTTTGTCATACCTCGGGTGTGGGGAGCCAGAGTGACTGGGCTGTTGCGGGTCAAACGGCCAAGTCTATTTCTACATCTTTGTGGCCCGGTGAAAATGGCCCCGAGGATTGTCCGAGCGGTACGGGAGACGGACTTGTGTGCAAGAATAAGCCCTTCTCCTCTCGTTTGCTCCAGGTGGTTTTACGGAGAATAGACGGTAACATTGGGGCCAACGCAAGCTGCGGCGACTTGGGCGCGAATTTATCGGTGTTTTACCGGCTACCTACCTTGAGTGATTTAAACTCCGCCCCGGGCTTGAATAAGCTAATTCAGTGGGTGGGCGAAGGCTCTCGCTGCTCTGCAGACAACCCAGTGTGTGCGCAGTAAGAACGCATTAAGAAGCAAGCATGAACATCGTTGTGGATGGGGTATTGAAGGAGCAAGGAAATGCGGCAATCTGCAGGTTGTATTCTACTTTCTCTTCTATTGAGCTCTGGCTGTATTGGGACCACCGACCCTGCTCTTTTATGCGCACTCGATAGCGATTGTGAGGCTCCCTTGGTGTGCGCGCAGGGAACATGCCAAGCGCCGATTTTCAGCGATTGTCCCGATGGGGACGCCGATACCATTTGTGATGCCTACGACCGATGTGCCTTAGGGGATGATCGTAACGATCTCGATGCGGATGGGATCCCCGATTCCTGTGACCCTTGTCCCTTTGATTTCTACGATGATTCCGATGGTGATGGCATTTGCGATGGAGAGGACACCTGCCCCCAAGGCTCCGATGCGGCCGATGGGGATGGGGATGGGGTCGCCGATGCGTGCGATTTGTGTGCAGAGGGCAGTGATACCGCGGATAAGGACGGGGACGGCTTTCCTGACGCCTGTGATCCTTGTCCCGATGACAACCCCGATGACACCGATGGTGATGGTATTTGCGATAGTATCGATGATTGTGATGGGGACAACGCACAGGATGCCGATGGTGATGGTATTGCGGATGCGTGTGATGTTTGTCCCATCGATAGGTTAAACGATTCCGATTCTGATACCATTTGCGATTCCCAAGACATCTGTTTGGCCGGTGATGACCAAGTGGATCCCGACCGAGATGGGGTCCCCTCCGCTTGTGACCCCTGCCCCAACGATAACCCCAATGATAGCGATGGTGATGGGATTTGCGACAGTGACGATTCATGCCCAAATCACGCGGATATGGGAACGGATTCCGATGGTGATACCGTGGACGATGCCTGCGATGTTTGCAGTGGGGATGATACGGTTGACCCTGATGGGGATGGGATCCCAACGAGTTGTGATGTTTGTCCCTTCGACCGCTACAACGATTCTGACGCCGATGCGGTGTGCGATTCCGTGGATCAATGCCTTTTGGGAGATGATGCGATTGACCCCGATGGGGATGGTGTTCCCAGTGCGTGTGATATTTGCCCCAGTGATTTTGAGAACGACCATGATGGTGATGGTATTTGTTATGGGCTCGATGCGTGCAAGCTCGGTGACGATAGGGTGGATACAGACACCGATGGGTGGGCCGACGCCTGTGACAATTGTCCAGGTGTTTCCAATTCGGACCAAGCCAATGAGGATGCTGATAACCAAGGTGATGCGTGCGATAATGACGCCGACAATGATGGCGTGCCCAATGATGCCGATGCTTGTCCCCAGGGTGTTTCTGGCTGGACTTCTGATGTGAGTTCGGATCACGATGATGATGGTTGCAAAGATGATCATGCCGAAGATCCCGATGATGATCATGATGGGGTGCTTGATGGTTCCGACGATTGTGAGAAGGGCGCAGTTAATTGGGATGCAAACGGTGGAAGCGATTTTGATCAAGATGGCTGTGAGGCTGCTGAGGATCCCGATGATGACAATGATCAGCGTTTGGATGGCGGAGATAGCAACGATGCCGATCCAAGGGTTTGTTCAGACACCGATGGTGACACCTGTGACGATTGTTCCACAGGCACTTTTAGCGCATCCAATGATGGGCCCGATTTAGACGAAGATGGGCTCTGCGATCAGGGTGATACGGATCTTGATAACGATGGTATTTTGAACGATCCGGACAAGTGTGATGGTTTTGGTGCCCAACTGAGTTGGACATCAACCAGCAACACGGACTTTGATCAGGACGGCTGCAAGGACGATAGTGGCGAAGACACCGATGATGACAATGATGGCCGTGGGGATAGTGATGACCCCGATGACCGCAACAAAAATGTCTGCGGTGATTCCGACAGCGATACTTGCGATGATTGCAGTCAAGGCGGGACCTTTGATGTGGCAGAAGACGGTCCGGATTTGGATCACGATGGCGCCTGCGATGCCGGCGATTCAGATCAGGATGGTGATGCTCGCGCCAATGACAATGACAGCCATCCTCGGGACGGGAGCCTCTGCGCGGATACCGACTTTGATGGTTGCGATGATTGCTCGGTCGATTCTTTTTCAATCGCCAATGATGGGCCCGATGCTGATAAGGACGGCAAATGTGATGCCGGCGATGACGGCTTTACCATCTACTATATCGACCATCCGAGTCCCTCCAAGGATTGGACGATGTCGCCTAAACATCTCCCGGAGGACGTGGCGCGGCAGAGGGGTGTTTGTGAAGGGCTCACCCGTGCACCAACATACAAAATGGCGGAGTACAAAGCGTCGCGATCCCAGGTTTATTACCGAGTGAGCTACGAGGACACCCGGGAGCGCGTCTTGCCTTCGTCGGCCTTGATTGTGAGCCCACAGATCGAGCTACCGAATTTGCAGGCAAACGAGCGTTTGTGGGTGCGGCAATCTCACGAATACGATTTGGATTCCTGGATTGATTGCCAACCGAGTGGCGATGCAGGGGTGAATTCAGATGCCATTCGATTTTTTATTTCGCCTGCCGCGCTAAACAATTTGTCCCAAGAGGAATGGGCGGAGGTGGCCGCGAATGCGACTTGGGAACTTGGGGTCAAGCAGGATAAAGCGATTCTGGATTCCGGACATAGCTTCGTGCATGACCCCGAGGGCGGCTATCCCACCCTCACCCAGAGGTATGCCGACCAGAGGTATACCGATGACAACCACGGTAATATTCGCAATGCTTGTCGCGTTGTGGATTACACAGAGGATCCCGCCATGAAGGATGTTCCCGCTTTTACGGCGACTCAGTCGGGCATGTCTATGGAGTCCACATGGGATATTTCCAGTTACGAAGGCATGGCCATTGGCGCTTGGTGGCGGTTGGATTTTGATGATTTCAATTGCCAATATTGGCGAACTTCCGAATCTCGAACGGGTTGGGTCTTGGGGCCCTTTGAGGTGCTCAAAACGACTTGCGGAAATGGCCTTAAAGAGGTGGGAGAAGCCTGTGATGATGGCAATACCGACGATTTCAGCAGCACGGATTTCTGTGGCAGCGATTGTCGGGTGAGCCGTCAGTTGGATTGGGGCGGCCAATCTCCATTGTCTGCAACGGACGAGCTTTTTTGTGGTCAGATAAGCGGCGTGGATGCGGTGGCTGACGGGGTTTTGCTGCAGACCCATGGCTCTACCAAGGGGATATGTCTTCTCTGTAAGACCGTTCCCGAAAACGATGCCGACAACCCTCGGTATGAAGTTCGTGCCCAATCGGGCTTGAATTGTGATGTGAACGATTTTGAGACCACTTCCACCGGGCCTCGCTGTGGTGAGAATGCGTCGAGTTTAGGGCTTAAGCAGAAGGTGATGATTGGTCATCGGGTTTGGATTGAATCCAATCGCCTGAGGGAGGTGGGGGCGCTTTGCCAGAATACGGCCAAGCTGGAGTATGTCTGGGATTGGAAGAAAACGGGCAGTAACACGCCGCCTGCGCAGAGCGATACCTGTGAGGGAGGCGGGATCATTCGTGGGGTGGAAATAAACCGTGAGGGCAATGAGGTCTATGGAATGCGTGGGCTTTGTTATACCCTTTGTGTAGCGGGGCAGGTCCCTGATAGTTGCGGTGTTTGTGGAGGTTTTGGCCCGAGTACCTGGTATTTTGACAACGATGGCGATGGACTCGGCGGTGATGGTTCCTCGCTTTCCTGTGTAAAGCCAGATCGTTATGTCTCCAACTCTGATGATCCCGATGATTTTTGTGAAACCAACAACAACGTTGGGTGTGGCTGCGGGGTGCCCAAAGTGACCCGTTATTCCGATTCCGACCTAGATGGTAAAGGTGATCCCAATACCTCAGAACAACAATGTCAGAATTCCAGTCTTGTAAACTGGGTTTTAGACAACACAGACAACTGCCCCACCACGAGCAATGCTTTGCAAGAGAATCACGATGGTGATTCCCAAGGAGATGTTTGCGACCAAGACGATGACAATGATGGGGTGCTTGATGGTTCCGATAGTTGCAAACTGGGGACGGTGAATTGGGATGCCACGGGTGGTTCCGATCCCGATGGTGATGGATGTGAAAATGGGGAGGATGGGGATGATGACAATGATGGGGTGGTTGATGGTTCCGATTCCAAACAAACCAATGCCAATGCTTGCAAAGATTCAGATGGTGATGGGTGCGATGATTGTTCCCTAACTGGGGCCGATAAGAGCGGTGGTTCAACCAGTAACGATGGCGCCGATTTTGACGGCGATGGCCTTTGCGATGCTGGTGATCCAGACGATGACAACGACGGTCGCAATGACACTGACGATGGCTGTGTAAGGGGGAATAAGGATTGGACGAGTACCGTTTTCTCCGACTTCGATTACGATGGTTGTCAAGACAGTAGTGAGGATGCTTTCGTTGGGTGTCCTTCCTCGAGTAGCGCACAAACGACAATCTATAATACGGTCATTACTTGGCTATCTTCCGGACCCTCTACTGGCAATAATGGTACCAGTAGTGCTGGGGGATGCACGGGGTGCCACGGTGACGCCGCGGTTTTTTCTGATAATACCTATTATCACACAAGATTTTACGGGATGTTAATGGGGACAGGTCCGGGAGTAGCCAGCAACGGTCAGATGCCACAGGGTTGCACTCCAGGGGTCAATTGTTGGCATGGGGACGATGCCCTATTTGTGAAGCGCTGGGTTGATTGTGGAGCGCACCACAACTGAGTAGAAAGTGGCGCAAATGGTTTGGGTTAATACCTGGAGAATTGCCTCCTTTTCTTTGCCAAACGGCTTTCGCGTGGGTTGGGATTTTTGAGCTCAGCGGCTATCCGCCCTTGATCTCACCAATCGACCCGAAGCGGAATCCAGTGTGTTTTTTCTGAACCCAAGGTGTCAATCTCGGTGAGTCGATCTAGGGCAGAGTTTCCATGATTTTGGTGGTGAGGAATTTTTCACCGTTGAATAGATAGAAATAATTTCCTCCGGGTGAAAAAGCACCGGTTGTTGTGCCACCGATAACCTCATGGGTAATGCGCATGGGCTTTGTCTCCTTGAGTAGTTTGCAGCCCAGGCCCGAGTTTATGGGAGCGCACGTGATGTCGATAAATTCCAGTGCCGTATCATCACCATCTTTCACCCACAGTCCCAGTCTGGGAACGGAAGCCGCGAAAACGGGCGATTTGTCCTGCCGAACGGGTAATTCGAAAAGTTCGGGAGTGAGCGTGTGGCAGCCCCACTCATCGCGGCCACCGGCATCGTAGCGGAGGTATACCAAGGCCAGTGAGGTGGTGGTGTCACTTCCCGCCATTGCGTAGAGAAGGAATGTGACACCTCCATAGGCGGGGGAATTCTTAGCCATCAGAAGTTGGACATTGGCCGAGCTGTTCCAATTTGAGCCGCATTTATCCGGATCGCCGAGATTCAATTGGTAGGAACTGGTGTTGCTCGTGTCGATGGTAATGGTTTCGTCAACGCTTTCTGGGACCACGTAGAAGAAAGGAGATTGTGGCAGAGCGATGAGGTGATGGGCGCCTGAGGGAAGTGAGAGAAGGGTGAGTTTGCCCTGCTGGCTTGAGGTGAGTGAGGTTTTGAGATTGGCCAAGGTTTGTTCTTTGAAGGTGTGTAAGGAGCCGAGGGTGATGGAGGAGGTTTGGTTAGGGCTACCGAAATAACGCAGATATGACTTCGTTTCCCCGTCGATGGCAAAGACGGTGGCACCGTCGTCTAGGCCTAGCGCAATTTGGGATTGACGGAGGTTCTTCTCGGTGTCATTCCAATAGGATTGATAAGCTTTGATGAATGCCTCGCCTTGGCCCTCGGCCAGGGGGCTCTGGGGGAGCCATTGATTTTCGTAGATTATGACTGAATTGGAGGCGCTAATGTCTGCGGTATGATAAAGATAGTTGGCGTGATTTGGTCCATGGTGCGCTGCCTTGCGGGTTGCGGAGCCATGGGCTCTTGGGGATATGTTTCCGCGGTAGGCGTCTTGTAGACTCAAAGTTTTAGGGGTGCCTTGACCGTCGTTGATGATGGCTAGAATTTCTGAGCCAGGACTGGCGATGACAAACTCACTGGGGCACGGGGCCGTGTCGCAGAAACTGTCGCTGATTGAGCCGGGTATCCACCCTTGAAGTCGCTGGTGTGTTTGCAGAGTTTTTCCGCCTGCGCTTGGACCCGACATAACCCCATTGGTTTCCACGGTGACCCACGGCTTCATGGGGCGGTCGAGGTGATTAAATTTTTCGGAAATAGTATATCGTATTTCCGATGAAGATAGAGTGGTTGAAGCTGCCGCCGCAATACCGTTGACGTAAACTTGGCTGTCTTCATTGAAGCCAGCACCCCTAAGAATATAATTAGACTCAGGTAGGAGTATCGGTGGTAATTGGCTGTGGATCTGTGGGCCATAAACGTGGATGTCGTGTATGATTTCATCGGTCGTCAAAAGGAGATCGAGACTTGCACTGGTGGCGACATCATAGAGCTTGGAACTATTGAGGCTGTAGGGGATGACACTGATTTTTTTATTGGGTTTGTTGGCGACGTAGGCCACTTGGTGATTGGGATCCACGGCGATACTTTCGGTCCAGCTTCCGGCGGTTGCATCCAGAAGTCGGGTTTTAAATAAGTTTGAATCCAGAGCCTTCGCAAAGGTGTCTGTAGCCACAAGCAATCCCGGTTTCTCTAGGGTGTCGTCGCTGCGGGTATCTACGGTGGCGATGGGGCGTCCAGTTTGGGGGTCGAGGGTGGCGCTTAGGTAGGTGTTGATCAATTCATCTGAAAGGTCGGAGAGGGTGAGACCGAGATTCCCGTTTTCAGGGGATTGGGTCAAAGCGATTTGATAGGTTCGATAGAGACGATCCGCACCCTGTTTCCATTCGGCCAACACCAATCCGAATTCAGGAGAGACTGAAAGCTTCGATGGTTCAAGGTTCTCGCCCCTAGCGTTGATGGTGGCTAGGTTTATAATCTGTGAGTCGATGGTGTTTATTAAGCCCACACAGCTTTGGTTGTTGAACACAAAGAGTTTGCGTTGGGCGTCGTAGGCCATTCGAAGTTCGCCGCTGCCTGTGGTACCGCAGTCATCGATGGTTGGCCAGGGGCCGTCACTGTGTCTGGGGATAAATTGCCGGGTTGATTTGTCGTAGGAGAGAAAACACAAATGATGCACGACGCTGGGCCAAGCGCCCACGACTCCTGCCTTTTCCACCAGAACAACCAATTCATTCTTGTCAGTATTGTAGGTGGCATCGATAAAGGTCGGGTTGATCGTGTCGTCATATTCACATGGGTTGGCCATGGCTTTTTCACTGGTGAAGACATTGTTGCTGTATGTGAAGACCTCCACGCCCGTTTTTCCGAGGACGTAAAAGAGATTTTCACCCGGGACACGCACACTGAGGTGCCCCGGTGAATCGCCCAGGCTCTCGGTGGATAGGTCCACCGACTGGATGGTTTCGTTGATGGCATAATAATGTAGCTTGGCGTTGGTGACCACGACGGGAAAGGCGCTTCGCTTCGCTTCTAGGGCGAACGTGTTGGTTTGGTAGGTGGCGGGATTGCTGCTCTCACTGATCTCTACTTTTCCGGCCACAGAGCCAGGGGCGTTAAATGAGACTGTGGGGTAGGGACTGAGGGTTGAGGCGTTGAATGCATCCCCGATCTCGGCTGCGGAGACCAATGAAACTTGATATCTAGAAGCCTGGGAGCCGACGCCGATGAAGGGAAGCTCGGGGCCAACAGCGTTTTGGTAAGTGGGGTAGGGGCGCGTTCCTACGGTGAGATTGTCATCGAGTGCTTGAACTTGATTGGTGGTGGTTAGGATTGTTTGGCTAAAGTTGTCGGTGAGACTGGCCCAAGTAGAGTTGCTGAATTGGACCTCGGCAAAGACTGTGCCCGACTGTTTGGTTATTTGGCCATTTTTTAGTTGAATGGGGAGCCACCGAGTGCTGATTGCATTTGTAGTGGGGTTGATGGCCCAGATCCTTTCTCGGCCTGCGTCAAATTGAGTCGTCGCATTGGTGACAAAGGTATCGGTGTTGGCTTGGATAAATCTTGCTTCAATCCTGTTTAGGGTGAAGGTTTGTGGCGCATTGGTCGAATCTCGGCTCAAGTAGCCCAATTGAATCCAGGCATCGATTTCTTCATTGCCCAAGATTACGGTGTTGCCATTAAGGGGTTGCTCGATGGCGGTGATCACTGGGGTGTTGGTGGTATTTTCCGCTCCGAGGATTCTGAATTTCTTGGTTTGGGTGTTTTCTTCGGTGTTTTCTCCCTTGAGTGACGTGGTCACTTTGAGTTCTCCACTTTGACTGGGAACGAAGCCCGGGAGAAATTTACAGAAAAAGTGGAGGGAGGTTGCAGTGTCTGGTGGGGTGGTTGCGTCGACTAAATCGTCTCTTTCATCCTGATTGTAGTCCTTCACACATTCGACTTCCGATTCTTGTTCTCCAGTGTCTTTGAATACAGCGATGGCGTTGGCACCGTAGATTAAACGGGTCTTTGCTTGGGCAGTGATTGTGAAAGTCGGTGGGTCAACCAATGCTCCTTCTTGGAAAACAAAATAGGGATGAAGTCGTGGTAGGCTATTGCTTTGTAGGGCATAGGAGGGGCCTGCACTGAGGTTTTCTATGTTGTCGTCGTGAAAGGTTTTTGAAGAGCAGCCGTAATTTTCGATGTCTCGATAGCGGATCCATACCACCACTGTGCTCTGAGCATCGTATCGCGCTTTGGCTTCCGCCTCGAGTTCTGAGCAAGGCTGAAAGGTTCCTAAACACTGGTCGTCTGTATTTTCAAGGGAGCACTCAATCGCGTATTCCTCTGGGTAACCTTGACGCAGGTTGGTCGGCCAGTTTTCGGTGCCGCTATAAGTGATGTTTGGTGGTTTTTCAGGGAGATTTCCCAAAATAAGCTTATATTCTCCGGAAATGTCTGTGGTGTTGATGTTGCTTTCATTGATGGAGGTTTGTGCTCCTGGATGAGTGTAGTGGAGGTTGAGTAGGCGGTTGGTCGGTAATTCAAGAAGCGTGTTGCTGGGAACTTTGTTGATGGAGAATTGGGTTTTGGTGTCTTGAATAAGTAATTCAACGCTTGGTTTCCACCTGAAAAAATTCTCTGTGCCGACTTCTTGAAAAGCCAAAGAGAACTTTGTTTGGGTACTGCTTTCCTTTTTGAGTTTAATGTCGATTTCGTTGAGGCCAGGCTGGGGAATGCTTTTGTGTTTGGCTTCGTAGGCTCGCCATCGTAAAGTGGCAGCGAGGGTGTTGTCTGCGGTTTCTGCGGTTTCTGCGGTTTCTGCGGTTTCTGCGGTTTCTGCGGCGGATGATGCTATAATGTTGGCTTGGGTTTTGGTTTCCGGAGTGTCAGCGTTGAGATTGTCGAGGAAAAAAAGCTGGGCTTCAAATTCGGTGACTTCGTTTGCTTTTATGAGCCAATAGAAGGTTTGATTTTGTGCGCGCTCCGGTTCCATCTCGTGTCCGTTTTGTCGGACGATTATTTTGGCATAGCTCGGTTTCTGGGTGAGAGCGGATCTAAGGGAGAGTTGGAAAGTTGCGTTGAGGGACGCGTCGTTTGTGCAGCCTGAAGTAATCAAAAGAAATACGACGATGAATAAAGTTCTGGCCCACCACATGCCGCGCATCCCCCACTTATGAATATGTCTATTTCTAGCAACGATGATGATAGATGCTACTACATCTTTAGACGAGAGTCGTGCTGATACCCTTCATATCTTGTTTGGGCGATGTGTGACCAAGATCAATCAATGATTGAAAGGGCTGGCAGGGTCGCCCACGGTGATCTCAATAAAGCCATGTTTGGTCATTTTATGGCAGGTCATAAAGGTTTGAATGCGTGCGGCGTATGGAGTGATTCTTCCGATGTTTCGCGACCTACCGAGCTTTGTTTTAGGCGGCTTCTAGGAGGTTTCGTGGCGGATATTCAGGGCAGTTTTCGGATCACTTCAGCCACGGGTGGCCGTTTGATGGTGGGGACGGCATGGGGTTGACCAACCCAGATAAAGCCAGCAATTTCTTCGTTTTTTGGGTCGATGTTTACTAGGGAATAGGTGGTGGCATCGGTGGTGATGGCCCCGGTGCTCCACTTGGCCCCCAGTTGTTTTTCGTGGGCAGCCAACATCAAGTTCTGGATAGCACACGCCGTGGCAGCATAGTCTTCTTTGGTGCGAAAGGGGTCCTCATTTTTGATTTGGCTGACGATGATGAGTGCACCGGGATTCAAGATTTTGGCTTTGATTTTCGAGATGGCAGCCTCTGAGAGAGGGCCTTGGTGCGACTTTATTTCGACGGCTCGGTGGGCGATTTTGGCTCTGGTTTGTGCCCCAACGATATTGAATCGCCATGGCCAGGTCACCTTGTGGCAGGGGGCATGGTGGGCGGCCTCTAGAAGATCGGTGAGGCAAGCATCGTCAAATGGTGCGGGGGTATATTGGTGGATGGTTCGGCGGGTGGTGGCAAGTTCGAGAAAATTCATCGAAACCTCGTTCTCTCTTCGATCGGGACTCTAGGGGAAATCTGGACAAAGTTATCGTGAAAATCAAGACATAGAATACATCTTCGAGGTGAAAGTTTTATCTCTTTGGTCTTCATGGCGGTCTTTTTTGCCAGATGATCGGGTCGACCTCTGACCATGATTATGGTACCCGCACCTTGCTTTATCTGATTTTTGGGGATGGTACATGGATGTGGCTATGCGCGGTAGATTGGGTCCCATGGGGGATCTCCTAAATGAACTCGGCCATGAGCCAAGGGAGATACGGGGCCGACGCGATCAAAGAAATATAGGCACGATGGTCGGTGATTTGACCGAGCTGCATGGTGCTTTTGAGTTGGCTTTGGCCTTGGAGGATTTGGCCTCTGCTGAATGGGCGAGCGCCGAATTTACCGTGGAAAATGCCAATCGTGTTAAAGCTCTTTTTGTGGCCCAGCGGCGTAAGTTGGGGGTGGCCATTATGAAGCGTGAAGAAAAGGGTATTCGGGGTCGAAAACTGGGGCGGGTTCCCGGCCCAGCCCACTATTACCAACATTTGACTCGGGTTGGTGCCATCGCGGAAGGCAAACTGACCCCCAATAAAAGGGCGCAGTTTGCCTTTTCTCCGTACCGTGATTGCTTTGACAAACGCATGCAGTATTTGGGTGACCAGCTGGTTGCTTTGCGAGACGATATGGGTTTTGAATTGCGACGTTTGGCCCCACAATTTGGGATGTTGGAGAAAATTGATAGTTTGCTCGTCGCCGCTACCACCAAAGCCACAGATAGGCATTTGAGGCGAATCTTGAATCTTTTGGAAGCCCGATTTCAAGAGGGTTGGAATGCTGCGGTAGGAAGTTCAAAGATTTTGGGACTGGAAGAAGTGACCCCCTGGTTTGATGACAACCAGTGGCTGAGTGATTTCGAGATTTTGATGTTTCACTCAGTTCGAACAATATTTTCATATCGATTACAGCCTTTGCAGGCATTGGTCGAGGCGGTGTGTCAACCTAGCCATCTCCGAAAGAGTGGCGAGGAATCGTCGCGGTAAAGAGATAAAAGGAAGTAGTATGACTAATTTGGGTGCGCGTGGCAAAGCCTGTACATGGTTTGGATTCCTCTTGGGAATGTTGGTATTGGGTTATATCGGTGTTGGGTATCTAGAGGTTGATACAATCGCGCTTACCTTGGTCGGTATGATCACCCTTGCCTTTTCCTTGGGTGTTGCTGAGGTTCGGAAACATTTTGAGTATCTAGAGCACATTGACGTGGAACTTCATGGTTTCACGGTTGATGGGTCTATGGCGCCTAAAGTTTCGGATTTGCCGAATGGCCTCAACGAGGTTGCCAAGCGCTGGGTTTGGACTCAGGATGTCTGTTTGAATCTATTGGTAATGACTCCCTATTTTATGGGGCTGGTGGTCATGCTTGGGCTCATTGGAACGTTTCTTGGGTTGACCGATACCTTGAATGGTACCCGGGTTGCTTTGACGGAGATGTCTGATTTATCCGCAGTGCGAGAGAGTTTAACCAAGCCTATTGGTGGTTTGAGCCGGGCTTTCGGGACATCTGTGGCAGGGGTATTGGCATCGGCCATTTTGGGGGCGTTATCCACCATGGCGTCTTTGACTCGCCGGTCGGTGAGCAAAGAGGTGAATGGTTGGCTCGAATTGCATTTTAGGCATGAGGTTCCAGCGTATCGTCAGGCCGAATCCCTTGAGGTGGTTGCGAGAAAGCTTGAAGAATTTCCTGATTTTGTTGAAGGTTTGCGCCCGGTTGTTAATCAAATAGTCGACGAGATTCAGGGAAGGGTGGGAGGTCAATTTGAAATGTGGCTTCAGCATCGTTCTGAAGTAGAGAATACCCAAAGGGAGAAATGGACAGCCGCCTTAGACCAGATAAACGCGGTCCAAAAAAATAGCTTTGAAGGGCTCTTAAAGGGTTGGTTAGAGAAGGATAAATTATTGAATGAGCATCGCCAAGCGAACTGGAAGGAAGAGTTAGAGGTGTTTCGCGCTGCGATGTGTGCTTGGTCAGAAGAACGTCAGGAAGCAGAAACTGGCCGAGCGAAAGCCTTCAGTGAGGTGATGGAGAAGAATACCCAGCGCATGATGCAAGGTCTAGAATCGGCGAATACGACTTTTCTCGGGACCGTGGAAGCGAGCCGGAAATCCCTCCTAACAACCATTGAATCAAGTCAAAAAGCATTGGTCGAAACAGAGAATGAGATCCGCACTCTGGTGGTGGAATCTAAAGGTATGATTGAAACGTTGGCTCAATCTTGTGATGAGATGGATAAACGTCGAGGTGAATATCTGGGTGAATTGGTTCAAACCTCTGAAACGGGGCTGGAGCGATTGTCCGAGGCAGTGGGTGAATCCTTGGCGAAATCCAGTCATGTCTATGCGGGCGAACTTAAGTCTCTCTCCGTTAATATTCAAGAAGAGGGGAATAGGCATATCCAGATGGTACAAGATGCCACCAGGGAGCTAAACGAGGTGTCCCAATCCTTTGCGGCCTTCTTGGAGGAGCAGCGGAAAAAAACGGATGTATGGCATAACTCTTGTGGTTCCGTGCTTGAGGGCCTTGAGGGTGCTCGATACGACATCAAAGTTCTGGCGGAGTCGCAAGGTGAGACGATAGTTTCGTTGGTGGAAGAGTCGAAGCGCCAATTAAACAAATTGACAGAGGCCTCCGAAGAAGAACTGCATGGTACTCGAAAGGAGATGACGGAATCGGCATCCTTGATCGCGACCAGTGGTATTGAACTCAATGCTCTCTCCGAGATGTTTGGTGGCTCTGTTGAGCATTTTCGAGAATCCAACGCACAATTATTGGAAGGTATCAGTCGCTTGGAGCAGACTTTGATGAAGGTCGGTGAGCAGAGCGATGAGAAGTTTTCTATTTATGTTGAGCAAGCGCGAGAAATGCTTGATCGGTCGATGTTGTCGCAAAAAGAGATATTTGAACATTTGAGAGAACTGAGTCCTCGCAGCTCTAGTCCCGTTGTACCCTCTTGATTAGGAGCGAAAGATGAGAGAGGAGCACACCGAAACTTCCCCTATTTGGGTTATTTTTGGCGATTTGATGGCAGGGGTTGTGGGACTGATGGTTTTAATGTTGGTTTGGACCCTGACCTTCCAGGTTGATTTACAGGAAAATCTCAAACGGGAGGAAACGCGGCGTGTGGAAGAACAGGACCGGCGTATTGCGCTTGAGCAAGCGCTTGAGCGCCCTTTGGCTGAGGGGCTTATTACTTTGAACGAGGGGACCATTGGGATTCGTGGAAGTGTGCTCTTTGCCCTAAACTCATCCATGCTGGAGCCGGAGGGCAGTACGCTTTTAAAAGAATTGGCGATCCCTCTAGAAGCTTATTTGGCAGGTGCAGATGAACTTATTATGATTAGTGGATTTACCGATGATTTAGTGATTCACAAAGAAAATTACTTATTCAAGGACAACTGGGAGCTTTCCGCCCAACGTGCTCTCACCGTGACTCGCTCCTTAGTAGGGAATGGCCTGCCCCCAAAAAGTGTTTTTGCGGCGGCATTTGGAGCGTTCAAACCCGTGGTCCCCAACGACTCAGAGAACAACCGGGCTTTGAATCGAAGAGTTGAAATTGCACCCGTGCCTCGAACCAAACGACGTGCCATCGGAGAGGAAGTGCGGTGAAGATGGTTGGATCAGGATTAGATACTCCCCCCTACGTGAAGGAATTGAGGGAGCGGTTAGAGCTTCTGGCCGATACTCAGGCTGGAAATTTTGATGGGGCAACGCTTCGTTACGTCTCTGTGTGGTTGGATAAATTGGCAGCCATACCGCCGGCTAGGGGTCGAGCGGTGGTGGAGAAGCTCAAGCGGGTTTTGTTGGATTACCAGCAGCGTATTCATGAGGCCAGAGTGACCGCTGATACTTATCTCATGGAATTGGAAGCCGCCGGGCTTTTGGATCCCGATTTGAAGCACCTCGTGGATGTGGGTGATTTTCTCGGGTTTAACCGGAAGGCCAAGATTTGTTTGGCGTTGAATTCTCGGGGGCGGGGTTGTGAGGTGTATCGTTC
Source organism: Myxococcota bacterium (assembly GCA_036339465.1). Classification (GTDB taxonomy): domain Bacteria; phylum Myxococcota; class XYA12-FULL-58-9; order XYA12-FULL-58-9; family JABJBS01; genus JAYZAY01. The sequence continues at coordinate 21,198 of JAYZAY010000004.1, forward strand.
TGGCACCATTGTCGACTTATTGCATCCCGATGACCAGGCGCAATTGAGGTTGCTCGAAGAGTTAGAGGGGGATGAGGATATTGAAAGCGAAATATCCAATAACCGGAAAGAGCGTGTAAATTTGGATGCGATGCAGCCTTCTCTACGCTATCTTCGTGAGGCGGCCGGGGAGTTTGAAGCGGTGCGCGCCATTGGGGAGGCGTCCAGGAAGGTTCCGGAAGTGGCGGGGCCGTTAAATGCTCAAACTCTTGTGACCAAATTACTACAGATGGCAGATAATATTTCCCCTGTCTATATGAAGCGAATCGTTGGATATTGGGAAATCCAAAGACAGCTTGAGCAATTGCCCGAGCAACGGCCAAAATTGTCTTCATAAATTTCTGAATGGTGATAGTTTAGCTTGGCAATGAACGCCAATCGGAAATACCGGAAACTTTCACACAAATATCATCCAGGGAAAGGGGCTGGGAGAATCCAAATCCTTGGCCGTAGTGGCATCCCAGGGCCTGGAGAGCAAGCATTTGAGCTTTAGTCTCGATGCCCTCAGCCACAACTGTCAATTTGAGACCTTGAGCGAGACCAGTAATAGCTTTTACCACCTTCATCGCTTTCGAATTTTCTGACATCGCAGTGATAAAGCATCGGTCGATTTTAAGATTGTCGAGATCGAATTGGTATAAATAACCGAGACTTGAGAATCCGGTTCCGAAGTCGTCTAGGGCGAGGGTTAAACCCATCTCTTTACAAGTGTTGATCCAGTTGGTGGCGACTTCTGGATTATCCATAAAGAGACTTTCGGTGATTTCTAGTTTGACTTGATCGACGGGAGCCTTTGTTTGGTCCAAAATATCTCGAATTGTATCCAGAAACCCCGGGTGATTCACTTGTTTGGGTGAAACGTTGATGGCAACGAAGGGGGATTTGTTGTCGCATGGGTTGCACAGCTTCGGTAAGTCGGTACAGGCTTGTTCTAGAACATATGCACCGAGGTCCACAATCAAACCAGTTTGTTCTGCTACAGCGACAAAATGAAAAGGGGAAAGCAGCCCTCGTGACGGATGCAGCCACCGAACCAAGGCCTCAAATCCGGCAATGGCGCCCGATTGAAGGTCGACAATGGGTTGATAGAAAACCCTAAACTCATTATTCGCAATTCCATTGCGGATTTCGACTTCCAGTCGAATGCTGGTAATGGCTGCTTCAGCCGGCTCAGTTCTCGTAGTATACTCACCGGTTGTCTGGTCGTTTCGAGAAAGTTCTGGTTGAATTCGTTTGCTGGGAGAATCCGCTTGAAAGTTGGCCAAACTCGCTCGGTAGCGCCGCAAAATCACTTTGAGTAAGAGGTTGACGAGGCTATCGCCCTTAGTGAGGTGTTGATTGATTTGGTCTCGCGTGATGGCAATCAGTGTGAGCGTCGTTTTTGCTCGGGCACTGGCGCTTCTTGGGGCGGCATCAATGACGGCCATTTCACCAAAAAGTTCTCCTTGACTAATGGTGGAGATGAGGAGCTCTGCTCCATCTCGATCCACGAAGATTTCAACACTACCGCTGTCAATAATGAAAGCGGTGGTCCCCACCTCCCCTTCCTGAAAGATTGTTTCCCCGGGTTGGAACTGGAGGTAGCTCATGTTGCTTGAGGGTGTAGATGTCATAGTTGGTGCTTATGGGTCCTCTTTCAGAAATCCTACCAGAGAGAACAGCACCAACGCAAAACGGGGTCGATGTTTATTTTGTAACTGCCGGATAATGTTGGTAAAAATAATTTTCTCCCCATTTGTCCGAAACGATTTTTCCTGGTGACCGATAAGTTACAGGTGCTGAGCGCAAGGCGATGCCAATTTAGGAGCGAAAAATGATCCGTATTTCAAATATGGCACCTGTATTTTTGACGAATGGAGGTCAGTCACCGTCCAATTCCGAAAACCTTCCCGCAAATAATTCCGAAAACCCTCCTGCAAATACCATGTTGGTGATTTCTGGAGATTCGTGGTTAGGGACCACGGCCCGGGTATGTGGTATACCGAGGCTAGATTCTCGCGTTAGAGAAGTGACTGGCTTTGGGGTAACCGAGTCGATTTTTTCGAAACCGCAACAAGACGAAGGTGTTAAATTACGAACCATTGCTTGTGAGTTGGTGAGTGCTACTCGGGAAACCGATGAACAGGAACGAGTGAACAAATTAAAGATTGTTTTTGCCAGACATCCAGAAATGCTCCAATGGATTCTTGAGCGAAGGAATATTTCCGAGTTACTTGAGGCGGCGGATCTTCCGGGATTACCACCTTCGGTGAAATCGGGATTGGACTCATTAGATTATCTTATATCATCAGCGAATGATGTGTTTCGTGCAAAAAGGATCTACGACAAATTTGTCATTGACGCAGGTGCTCTCAAGGAGATGTACAGTGCGTACTCCGAAGGCGAGTTAACAGAACTTGTGGCCAAAGAGCTGCCGAGTCGAGTGCTCCGGCATGGTAAAGATTATGTTGTGAATATGTTGGTCGCACGGGCCATCAATGAGGGAAAGCGGAATCTGCAAGCACTCTCGGTCGACGACCGTCGGGCTATTTTGGATTATGTCCCGGACGCACCTTTTAGATATGTTGGTATCCAGTTACATGACTCGATCAACGAAGCGAAGCTTTCTGAGACCCCGGCGGTTCAAATGTTACTGGACCCGGAAACCGGCTTCGATCTAAATCAGGTCCCCCCAACTTTTCGAGAGTTCTTTAGGCTCATTCTAAGTGATTATTTTGATTCTTTACCTTTCGAAGACAAAAGCCGAATGGTCGAAGCTGTCTTGGCTTTGCCCCCCGATGCAACGCCCATAGAAAAATTGGGATGTTTGGTTCATAACTCGGGCCCAGTGATCCAGAAACTGTTTCAGCTTTTCGCCCAGGACGTGAAATCTGATTTTCTTGGGGAATTGATGCACGAGTTAAAGGCCAATGTACGACCTTTCCCCACCGATGAGGCGGTCAAATCTATCGAGGAAAGCTACGGCGAATTCATTGAGGATATGTTTGACGATTTCCCCACGAAGCCAGCCGCAGCCGCTAGTATTGGGCAGGTTTATGTTACGAAACTCAAGGATTCCGATCGGGAAATCGTGGTCAAGGTTCTACGACCAGGATTGCGTGAAAAGGCGGCAAGAGAGATTGAGCTCTTGAGAAATATTGCTCCGAATGTAGGTATGCAGAAAATTGTAGACCGATTGGAAGAATCTTTGAATGGCGAGCTCGATCTAGCCCTTGAGCATGCCAATATGGGATACGCTAGTGTGTATGACAAGGAGGACTATGCCATTTCCGGTTGTAAGCCTGTCGCTGAATTTAAACCATGTTCGGATATTTTGGTGATGGATAAAGCTCCAGGTAAGCCCATCCATAAGGCCTCGGTGAAATCAGCTGCGGTGAAGAACCAGGCGTTAAAGAACCTGATGGAAATTTGGCTCCGAGAATCGTTTTTCGGGAATGGATTTTTCCACGGAGATCTACATGGCGGAAATATTTTCTTTCGAGAGGTGGACCGCTCGGATTGGTACGCTCAATGCGCGGAGGACCCATTCTATGCTATCCATCCCCAGATGATTCCAGAACCACCGCCTCCCTATGAGTTAACCTTGATTGATTTTGGGAATGCGTCGAGCTTAACCCGACAACACCAACGCGCTCTCTTGGGATTGATTCTAGGTGCGGAAACAGGTTGTAGAGATACCATGGTGGATGCCGTTGGTAGATTTCATGAACTTGATTCGGACGCCGAAGAGATGCTTGAGGATTTCATCCAAGATCTTATGGATGATGGTGTTGGTGGTTCGGAGATAATGAATCGACTGGTGAACTTTACCATCGAAAAAGAGATGAATATACCCAAAGAGTTGCTCCTGTTCAACCGGGCACGTGCGTTTCTAGAAAAGCAGATTGAACAGACGAATCAATCCTTAGCTGAAGCAGGGAAGCAGGGAGAGGTGGAGGTTAGTTCCATTTATAAGTCAGTGATCCGATATGGTGTGGCCAAGGATCTTATCAAGTCGTTGTTCTGGGTACAGTCAGAGCGTGAGGCCAGAGTTCCAACGAGCGTTATCTCTGATATCGTATCTAATTACTTGTTGCCTGCTCCCTAAGGTTATTTGGACGGATGATTTATTCATCGGTCAAGGCGCACAAAGAACGCCGCCGGTGTTCACATCAATGAGAAAGTCTGCGGTTGCTTCGAGTTTTGTAAATGAGCGCGGGCGTTTGCCATTTACTTGAGAAATGATTGTTATGGATTCCGATGCAACATAGTCCCTAAGCTCAGCTGAGGACACAGTCAAATCTAGTTCGGTTGCACCCTTCTCAAAGGGACCACCAGAGGCAATCTCGACGGGAGGTAGGTCTCGGCAGGTCATGAAGAACTTGATGGTTCCAAGAAACGTAAGATCTTGGTTTTCGTCCCCACTCAGGATTTTGAGCCTGAAGGAAGTCAGGGTTGCACTGTCTATCTGAGGAGGTTCCACACCCAGATCTTTGAACTCTTCTTTATCTCTCAACGTTATATTAAGAAAATCACCAAAACCCAGATCGCTAACCAATATTTCGATGATACTTGTGCCTTGAATGCTGGCCCGGGCAGTTTTTTGCACATGGACTTGGTCAAGTTCGCCACAGGTGAGATTAAATAGGAGAATACTGAGACCGAGACAACGTAGAGGTTTCTTCATTACTCTCGATTGATGCGCATAATCGAGAATATAGCAACTGTCAGTGTTTCTTTCGTTTTCCAATAATCCCATCCATTGTTTTTGTTGAGTACATGAGCCCTCTCTTAACAAAAATCATGAACAAAATTATCTCGCACAGTGCGACATGAGCTGACTCTTGCCATGGAGGATGAACTCAGTTTCTCGTGTGTGGTGAATCTTCGGTGACTTTGAAGAGAGGGGAGCCTAGTTCAGTCCTAATTGTTTGGAGAGGTACACGAACTCCAGCGCATACCGCTTGGCGTGTTGGAGGAGATTTGCTCCCGCGGAATGTCCACCTTCAATATTCTCATAGTAGCACACGGGGTGCCCTTGTTTTTGGAGGCGAGCCACCATTTTACGGGCGTGGCCTGGGTGGACGCGGTCGTCTTTGGTGGAGGTGAGTAAGAAAGCGCGCGGATATTTTTTATCTTTAAATATATTCTGGTAGGGCGAATATTTCTCGATTACGGAGCGCATTTCAGGATCTTCGGGATCGCCATATTCTGCAGACCAGCTGGCTCCCGCGAGAAGCTTGGTGTAGCGGAGCATGTCTAAGAGTGGAACTTGGCACACCACAGCGTTGAAGAGTTCGGGACGTTGGATGAAGGTGGCGCCGACTAGGAGCCCGCCATTGCTGCCGCCCATGATGCCCAGGTTATTGGGTGAGGTTATTTTACGGGAAATCAGATCTTCTCCCACGGCGATGAAGTCATCGAATGCCCGTTGCCGATTTTTTTGGAGTGCTGCTTTATGCCAACGGGGACCAAATTCTCCCCCACCACGAATATTGGCGATGGCATAGGCCCCACCTCTTTCCAACCATAATTTTCCGGAGATGGTGGTGTAGGAGGGCGTTAGGGATATTTCAAACCCACCATAGCCATAGAGAATGGTGGGCGTCTGGCTATTGAGGGGGATGTTTTTGTGGTGGAGGAGAAAGTAGGGGATTTTTTCGCCATCCTTACTGGTGGCAAAGTGCTGATTGACCACGAGGTTGTTGGCGTCAAATCGCGTGGGTAGGCTTTTGAGTTGAGTCACTTTATTCGTATCCACGTGGTATTCATAGAGGCTACCGGGGGTGAGGTGGTCTTCATAACCCAATAGAACCTCCGCACTGTGGCGATTGGCGGAGATGACAGAAACGGAACCGGTGGGGGGCAATGGCACCTGACGGGTTTTCCAGGTTTGATTTTTGGGGTCGAAATCGAGTTTTAGTATTTGCCCCTTCACATTTTGTAAGAGGGAAACGTAGAGCCCGACCTTGGATACCGAAACGCTATCGACACTTGTTTGGTTGTCGGGGGTGTAGAGGGAATCGACGGCTGGTAGAGTCCCTGTGTTTTCGAAATCCTTTAGGGAAAAGGAGAGCAAAGAACCCATGGGAAAGGTTTGTTCCCCTTGATGGGGCGTCCAGGCTTCTCTGAGGGTGATGATGAGTCGACTTTGGTAGATGGCCTGTATTTCAGCAGAGTCTTGAAGTGGGATCCGCTTCAAGGATTGATCAGGCATGAGCCAATAGTAGTCAACACGATAGAATGATGTTCGGCGAATCAGAACCACCGAGGTTTTCTCATTTTCGTGAATGACCCAGGGCCATAGACCCATATCTTCCTTTTGGCCCTCGAGGAGGGTCTTGGCTTCGGCCAACGGCGTGCCGCGTTTCCAGCGCTTGAGAATTCTTGGATAGCCAGAGTCTGTGAGGCCGCCTCCCCAGTCGGTGCCTACGAGGAGGCTGTCTTGGCTTATCCAAGTGGCCCCAGATTTGGCTTCTGGGATTTCAAATCCTCCCTCCACAAAGGAGCGGGTGGCGATATCGAATTCTCGGGTGACACTTGCATCTTTGCCTCCACGGGAGAGGCTCAACAAACAGCGATTGAAGTCGGGAGCGAGGCAGTCAACGCCAGCATAGACCCAATTTTCATTTTCATCTTTGGCCAGTTTGTCCAAGTCGAGGATGGTTTGCCATTGGATATCTTGGGTTCGATAGGATTTGAGGGTGGCGCGTCTCCAAAGACCGCGAATATTGTTCTCATCCTGCCAAAAATTGTAGATGTAACCGTCGCGGATGGAGCCATAGGGGATCCGATCTGTGGCATTTAGAATGGTTTTGGCCGATTCTAGAAATTCTGTGTAGCGGGTATCGGCTTCGAATTCATTGATCGTTTCTTGGTTCTGTTTTCTTACCCAGGTGAGTGCTTTTTTGCCTTCGATGTCTTCAAGCCAGAGAAAAGGGTCATGCTGATTGGATTCCATAGAAGTCTCCGTTGGGGATGAAATCCTCGGTTGAGGACTTTGGGCAGGGTCTGGGTCGATTTGAGAATGCACAGCGGGCAAGGATGCTGGAGAGGCAGAGATTAACGAAGGCTCTCACTTTTTTGTCCTAGCGCTAATGGATACCTTGAGGGTGGCGAGGGAGCTTAGGCTCCCTGAGTTGTGGCAATAATTAGAGAATGGTTTTTAGAACTTCTTCGAGTTTGGCGACGGTTCTATCTACATTGTGCAATTTATCTAAGCCGAACAAGCCCAAGCGGAAGGTTTGGAAGTCGGCTGGTTCGTCACATTGAAGTGGGACCCCGGCGGCGATTTGCACACCTTGGGCCGAGAATTTTTTGCCGGATTTTATTTCGGGATCTGTGGTATAGAAAACCGTCACGCCGGGAGCAGCAAATCCATCGGCAGCCACGCTCTTGAACCCGTTACTGGCTAAGAGAGTGCGCACTTTGTCGCCGAGCTCTTGTTGTTCGGCTTGGACTTTATCAAAGCCGTAGGCTTCGGTTTCCTTCATGACGTCCCGGAAGGTGGTGAGGCCATCGGTGGGCATGGTGGCATGATAGGCATGCCCACCGTTTTCGTACGCCGTCATGATTTGATGCCATTTTCGGAGATCGCACGCGAAACTGGTGCTGCTGGTATTTCCCATCTTTTTACAAGCCAGTTCACTGAGCATGACGAGGCCTGCGCAAGGGGATCCCGTCCAGCCCTTCTGAGGGGCGCTTACGAGAATGTCGACGCCGCAGTCTTTCATATCGACCCAGATGGCGCCGGAGGCAATGCAATCTAGGACGAACATTCCGCCAACGCTATGGACGGCTTCGGCAACCGCTTTGAGGTAGTCATTGGGTAGAATCATGCCTGCGGAGGTCTCCACGTGGGGAGCGAAGACGATGTTGGGTTTCTCGGTTTTGATGGCTTTGACCACTTCTTCGATGGGGGCTGGGGCGAAGTGTGGATTGGGGCCATCTTCGGTGGGGCGTGCTTTGAATACCGTGGATTCAGCAGGGATCTTGCCCATGTCGAATATTTGGGTCCACCGGTAGCTAAACCAGCCGTTACGGATGACGAAGCATTTCTGACCGGTTGCAAATTGACGCGCCACAGCTTCCATGCCGAAGGTGCCGCTTCCGGGAACAACGACTACTGCGTTGGCGTTGTAGACTTTTTTTAGAGTGGAGGAGATATCATTCATGACTTCCTGGAAAGATTGGGACATGTGATTGAGAGCGCGGTCTGTATAGACCACGGAGTATTCCAGCAAACCATCGGGATCGATGTTGGGTAGTAAACCAGGCATTTTCTTCTCCGCTCTTTGAGTCGTAAAGTCGGGAACTGCCCGACTTGGGTCGTTGATAATATGATGGCTTCTAAAAGTGAAGCTCAAATACATCCTGAATGGGGAGTCTCGGTATTTTCCGGTGTGTGTTGGGTTTTCGAAAACGTTTTCTGCTTCTAGGGATTAAACATGGCACATTTTTCTGTGAGGGGAGTTTTGTCTCGGGCCGAGAGCCGGAGCAAAGGGGCTTTTTCTTGAATCGCCCGGGCGATGGCGGTGGCCATTTGCCATGGTCGGGAGTTTGGGTTGGGGGTGGTGTTTGGGTAGGCGAAGGGAACAAGTCGGTCGTATTCTTGGGTGTTGGTCATGAAGGGGCCTTCGATGAGGAGCACGGGGCCTTGGGTGCGCTTGAGGAGGGCGAGGTTGCGGGCGTAGACACCGGGGCTATTTTTGAGGGGAAGTCGGTTGATACGTTCTTCGGCGGGAATGAGGGGGAGTTTGAGTTCGGTGCCCATGGTGTGGGCGACGTGGTTGGCGATTTCGTGGGTTCGGTGGAGGGAGTTTTCTAGGAGCCGCCTGAGGCCGTAATAGCGGCCGGTGAGGCTTTGGAGCTCGTGGGCCATGAAATTACCAGGGAGAAAGAGCATCAGGTGGTTGACGTGTCTATTTGTGGAGGCATTGTAGTGGAGCGATAGGGTGAGGTCCACTTTGCAACTATTCACAAATTGCGATCGCCGTCGCAAATCGAAAAACTTGAAGAGTTTGAAGCGTTTGTTTTCCATGGTGTTCTCTTTGGCGAGTTCTAGGGCCCGGATAGCAATACGGGCGGGGTGGAGCCAGAGCCAGAATCGAGTGAGGGCGTTGGTTTGCTGATGTCTGAGCCAGTAAGCGGCTTCCCGAGTTTCGTCGAAGTGAGGAGGTAGGTAGGTGTCAAAGCTTTGGGTGGGTGGGGCTTGGCGGGTGAGAATGATTTCGGCGCCTTGGGCTTCGAGGTGTTGCTTGAGGTGGAGGGCTGTGGCGTAGGTGAGGTCGCCCTCCTTGACGGGCTTTTTGTCTTTGACGGGGTAGTGGCGGTGTTCGATTTCGGACCAGGCGCCACCGAAGTGGCCGGGATCCAGAGCGATACGCACACCCATTAGGGGTTTGGGTTCACCGGTTGCTTGGGTTGGGGCGGGGGTGGTTGTGTTTTGAATGAAGGGAATGACGATGGGTGATGTTTGGCGGTTGGGGCTTTCGTATACTTTGATGCCTTCGGGTTGTACGAGCATGAAGTTCTTGAATTGACCGAGGGGGTCCACCCGGGGGAGCCAGTGCTTGAAGGTGTCGGCTTGGAGGGGTGGGGTTTCGGTTTGGAGGGCTTGAAAGTCGGCCCAGGTGATTTCTTCTGCCCAGGGATTTTCAGTGAAGGGCAGTGGCCAGAGACTCCATACGGTGAAGGTCATCACGATGGCAACCAATCCCAATTGCAAAATGGCCCTGCTCATGGGCGTTTCAAATCTCATTTCGGGTAGGAAAGCAAGATGTCGAGATTATGGACTCATTCTCTGTTTTCTGAGGGTCGGTCAATGGGGAAGGCGCCCACGAAAATTCTGTCTCTGATGCTGGTTGATGTAGATGCTAGGGCTGTATTTAAGGGAGAAAACTTTCTCTTTGTGGTTCTGGTGTGGTCTTGTTTTTCTCTTTGTTTCTCAATCGTGAAAAACGAAGAGATGAATGTGAGTCGCATAACAAGGCATAACCCCGAATTGTTTGAGAACGAGAGTCCCTTTTTTTGGGGCGACCCCTGCGGGTTGCCCTGCTTTGGGTTTGGTTAGCGTGTTCTTTGAGGAGGCTCGTTGCGGGGGAGAGGGTAAGTTTTCGGATATTGGCGCAGGAAAGAGATTTTTCCTGATTTCATCCAAGTTTTATTCAATGGGACAGTAAAATGCCGGTTTTCTTTCATGAAATTCTCGTTTTGTGGCGCGCAAAAGCAGTCTTTTTGGACCTAATTTTGGTTGGCGCCATCGATTGAAATGACAAGTTTGTAGAAAAAATGGCTGTTTTCTTTCCTAGAGGTTGCTGGATGTTTGCTCTTTACGTGACAACGGAAGGCTTTAGAAGAGAGGGTTTAGTGATGAAAACTACGATATAACAACGACTTCCTGGCGTTGTGGTGGGTGTGTCTCCGGTTTCGGGAAAGTTGGCCGGAAAGTTGGCATCGTCCTTGCTTCTTGAGTTCCTGAAACCAAGCTCGAGTCGAGAGTTACAAATAAGAAGAAGTTGGGGAAGTGTAAAACCAACGGATTTTACACCGAAGCCATTCGAAGGTTCCAGCAGCTTGGAGAGGAGTGGAAAGATATCATGGATCAAAAAGCGACAAAAATTGACCTTTTCAGCTTTCGAACTCCACAAATGAGGGCTTTCCACGTCTCGTGGGTGTCTTTTTTCTTCTGCTTTTTCTCTTGGTTTGGGGTTGCTCCCTTGATGGCCATTATTCGCGATGAGTTTGGTTTAACCAAGACCCAGGTCGGCAATACGATTATCGCTTCAGTGGCGGCAACGGTTTTTGCGCGACTGGTCATCGGTTCAGCCTGTGATCGCTATGGGCCGAGAAAAACCTACAGTGCCCTTTTGGTGATTGGTTCTATTCCTGTTTTCTTAATGGCTCTCTCAACGGGCTATCATTCATTTCTCATTTTACGTCTCCTGGTGGGATGTATTGGTGCTTCTTTTGTGATCACCCAATACCACACTTCCATGATGTTCGCTCCCAATGTTATTGGCACGGCCAATGCCACCACTGCGGGTTGGGGAAATATGGGCGGAGGGGCCACACAGTTTCTCTTACCACTCGTCTTTGCCATGTTCATGGGGTTTGGGTTTTCTGAATCTATGAGTTGGCGGCTTTGTATGGTGGTTGCTGGATGCATTTGTTGTCTCTTGGGTGTCATCTATTACAATTTCACGCAGGACACGCCGACAGGAAATCTTAGCGATTTAAAACATGGCCAAGATGATGGGGTTGTTGAGGTCAAGCCTGGTTTTCTTGCTGCCGCTGGGGATTATCGGGTGTGGTTGCTTTTTATTGGCTATGGAGCGTGTTTTGGTTTGACGCTTACCTTCAATAATATTGCGGCTCTCTATTTCAATGACTTTTTTGGCCTATCCCTTAAGACGGCCGGGCTCGTTGCTGCTTTGTATGGGGGGATGAATATTTTTGCCCGATCGCTTGGGGGATTTATAAGCGATAAATTGGGTATGAAATGGGGTTTGAAGGGACGGGTGAAGTTCCTCATGGGGATGCTCTTTATCGAGGGTCTTCTCTTAATGGTGTTTTCTCGGGTGACTATTTTTCCCTTGGCCATTGTGAGTATGATTGCCTTGGCTATTTCGGTGCAGATGTCTGAAGGCGCGACCTTTTCGGTGGTGCCCTTTGTGAATCAAAAAGCGATGGGCTCGGTGGCGGGTATCGTAGGCTCTGGGGGAAATGTGGGTGCCATTTTGGCGGGATTCCTATTGCGGGAAGAATCGATTGCCTGGCCGGATGCCCTTTTTATCCTAGGGTTGATTGTTTCTATCTTGGCTTTTGTGGTGGGTGGTGTTCGTTTCTCAAATCAGACCGAATCGGAAGTTGCTTCCCAGGTTCAAAGAGGCGATTCTGCGTTGGTGGGTTCCGGGGCGTAGTTTATCTCCTGCAGCAGAAAGGCTTTTGTGGCGATGCTGTGAGACAACCTTGGTGGGGTTGGTTTCTATGTTGCTCCCCCAATCGTTCCGGTTGATTTGCTCTGGTTTTATCCAATCTAGATTTACGTTGCTTTCTTAAGCCACTGGTTTACCAGGACATAATCTTGACATTTATGGAAGGCGTAAGTAACTTAGGATGAGTTTGTGTGAAAATCGAAAAGTGGATTTACAAATTTCATGAAAATGGTGCCAAGGAAAGAAAAAGACAATATAATTAATAGTTTAAGCTATTTCCCTGCCGTTTGTATTTTAGGGCCCCGGCAGGTTGGTAAGACCACATTGGCCAAAAAGTTGGTGGCTCAGGGAGATGCCCTTTATCTAGATCTGGAAAAGCCAAGCGATCTTAGCAAGTTGGAAGACCCAGAAACCTATCTTTCGTTTCATCGGGACAGGCTGGTTTGTTTAGACGAAATTCAAAGACGACCGGAGATATTTCCCACTTTGCGGGCTTTAATCGACGAGAATAAGAGACCTTCTCGGTTTTTACTTCTCGGTTCGGCATCGCCCGAATTGCTTCGACAGTCATCTGAAACTCTGGCCGGTCGGGTTGCTTATCATTTTGTGAACCCATTTTCTTTGAGCGAAATGCAAAGTGTCGAAAATGAGGCGGATCAGAGCTTGTGGCAAAAAGGAATCTGGCGAGGAGGTTTTCCTGATAGCTTTTTGGCCCCTTCCGATGATTTGAGTTTAAGCTGGCGGGATAATTTTATCCTTACCTTTCTAGAGCGTGATTTGCGGCAAATGGGAATTCAAGTATCCAGTGAGAAAATGCGGCGACTCTGGGTTATGTGTGCACACTCCCAAGGACAAGTAGTCAACTATTCGAAAATTGGGCAGGCCTTAGACCAAACCCACCCAACCATTAAGAGTCATATTGATATTCTTCGTTCCACTTTCATGATGACCACCTTGTCACCATGGGAAGCGAACGTGAAAAAGAGATTGGTGAAATCTCCAAAGGTTTATTTACGGGACCAAGGTCTATTTTGCTCCCTTATGGGAATTTCCTCATTTGAAGATCTTTTTAATCATCCAAGTTATGGTCTGGTTTGGGAAGGCTTCGCCATAGAGCAAATCATTACGCGTATCGGTCGAGAACCTTTTGGATATTTTAGAACCCACACGGGTGATGAAATTGACCTTCTCTTTCGGTATCAAGGAAAAACTCATGCGGTTGAATTCAAAACCTCAAAAAGCCCGAAGGTATCATCAAAAATCGAAACGTACTTAGAAAAGCTTTCGATTGACTCTTTTTGGGTGCTTGCTCCCGAAGTGGAAAAATACCCGATTTTCAAGGGTAAGGGCACCGTGCTTAGCTTAAATCACTTTCTGGAAGAGAGTTTTTGGCAGTCTTGATATGACATCTTTCAGCGTTGGTGTCAGTTCAAGAGAGGAACCGTTTGAGCGCCCATTGAGGAATTGGTGTCAGGTTGTCATACAGTCTTGTTGAGTAAAGACGGATTCTACGATTGGCATGGGGATGTTTTCATTCACCGAGGGTGGGAGCACTGGCCAATGGGTTGAAATTTGACGGCCCGAGCGGTGGCATGTGGAAATGGTGGGTTTGGACGGCGACTGAGGTGATTGTGGGAGGGAACTGTGGCTGGGGTTGGCCACCTGCGAGTCGGACCGATAGGGATGCGGGGTGGGCGTTGGTGTCGTCCCCGATTAAAGCCAGTATTTATAAAGCCTTAGGGGGTAATTGTACCCCTAAGGCATGTCGGTTAAGTTTCCTGATTTCCGATGTAAAAAATAAAGCAACTTCGCATCGGTGGGGACGATAACTTCCCTGCTATGAAAATGTCAGACGTCAAAAATCCTATTGTTAGTAGAGGTGGTCAGCAAAAAGTTGCCGCCGAAACAAAAACAAACGCCACGATTGTTTCTGTAAAAAACGAGGATGTCCTGTCGAGCGTTCCGACTGGACTCTCTTTGAGCAGGGGCTCTGTTTCGCCTCGATTGCCTGCTCGTTCTTTAGAGAGAAAAAAACCAGCCGCTGTTTATTATATGAAAACAGGGGAATGGGGCCCCACAGATCCGGTGTGTGTCCCTTATCCTCATGCTACCTCCGTCAGCGCTCCGATAGTGGATTCCATTCCGCTTAATCAACACGTACGTTGTATTATTGGTGATCAAATTGTCGAAGGTCGGTTCGATGGATGGGACTATAAAGCGCGTCCCAAGATAAAAACAGATTCAGGAACACGTATTGGTACTTGGGAAAAGATTGAAGTGGTGGGTACATGTAGGAAGGTTATTCCCGCACGAACCATGGAAGGTCTTCCGGCAACGAACATTCTAAAGCCGCCGGCACGCCTTAAGCGTGCGCTGAAGAAGGCCATGCAACAAAAAGTAACCGGAACCCATACGGCCAATGAATACCTCGAGGCTTTCCACCGTGAAGGTTATCCCATGTATGTGGTGGGTGGCGCTATTCGAGACGCAATCTATCTTTTGAAACAAAAGCCTGAGGCAACAGACAAAGAAATTATTGACCTGATGAAAGATATCGATGTGGTAACCACCGCACCGCCGGCGGTTTCTCGCCGGATTGCGAAAGAAGTTGCACCGGAATACGATGGCGCCATCTTCTCACCCGAAATTGTAGACCAATTCGGGTGTGTTTTGGTCGGAGGATCTAAAGCGGGACTTCCAGACTCAGCGGGCATTGATATTGTTTCCATTCGTGATGGTTTTGTTACTGGTCGACCACAATTTCATCCAGACACGGCTGAGAAAGCGATTCCTGGAACGTTTGGTTATCGTCTCGTCGATGACGTTAATGGCCGAGATTTTACGTGTAATTCTCTCTATTACGACCCCCTCAGTGAAACCATTATAGATCCCACGGGTAGTGGTATTGCGGATGCGCAGAATAAGATTCTAAGGTTGGTGGATGAAAAGTGGTTGAGTTACGATAGTAATACAATTTTTCGTTACTATAAATTCAAGCTCCGTGGTTTCAGTGGAGCCCCTCACCAAAGGGCTCTCATGAGGCGTACTGGATTCAAGAGCTTGAGAAAGCAATCTGAGTGGAAGGTGATTGCCAATATCACCAAGATTGCTCCCAAGGGCATAGCGACCAAGAAAGAGGCTCGTGCTTTTCTGGAAGAGTTGAGAATGAGTATGACTGAAGATGGAAATGGCGACCTCTACGCTCAATTCATTGAGCCGGTTGAGGATAAAATTACGACGCTCATCGAACGAAAACATCGCTATATTTCCGAGGGGACGAGCTATTGGACTTATGCACTTTATGCGACGGGTGCGGGTGCTATTGGAACTGCGGCCGTGGCTTATCTGAATCCCGATGCTCGCAAGGCTCTTACGGACGTGTGGGTAGTTGCGAAGCCCAAAGTAGAGAAAAAACTCGAAGAGTTTAAGGAAAGAGCTGAGTCGATGGTGTCTGAAGAAAACCGTGCAATCGTCTCCAGCCTATGGGGATATGCCGCTAACTCTATCGGAAGTTATTTTCGATGAGTCGTGGGGTTCTCCATTTTGTCAGCGCTAATTTCTAGCATTTTTGTTCAATCAAGCTCTCCAATCCCCTCGAACTAAAGCAAGTAATCCACCGCTCATAGGCTTTCGTTGGCTAAAACTTGGACAGGCAGACTTCAAAGCGTGTACGGTAGAATAGGGTTGTTAATCGCAAGGTTAGCGAAACGGAGGGAAATGATGTCAAGTGATGTGGGTGTGCTTTTTTCCGTGCCAATTAGTGACCTGGGACCTTCTATTCCCATTTCTGTTCCAGTGGGCACTTCTTTAGGGAACGCAGTGGCTAAGATGCAAGATCATCGTATTGGGTGTCTCTTGATTACCAGTGACGAAAAGTTGGTAGGGGTGCTTTCGGAAAGGGATTTTCTTCTGAAAGTGATTGGAAAAGGCGTGGATATCGAGACGGCGATAGTTGATGATTTCATGAGCAAAGAACCTGAGGTTTTGGGAAATCATGATGCCGTGGCTTTTGCCATGAACCGTATGAATTTGGGAGGGTATCGGCATGTGCCTTTGGTCGATGTTGATGGTCGTCCTGTGGGAATGGTGTCTGTGAAGGATATCGTGAATTATGTGGTCGACAGTTTTCCCGAGATGGTTCTTAATTTGCCCCCCACGCCTCGGGTTTTTTCAGTGGATCGCGAAGGTGCTTGAACACTTAATACTTTGGATTGTATGTACTTAGAGTTCATCCATCCTTGACAGCTATGTGCAAGGCTAGGTAGGCGTTTTGTGATTCCGGGGCTGCTTATGCGGCGCAACCTTTCAAATTAAAAATCCCAAGTTCCTGTAATAACAACAAAAGGTTTGGGGAAATGAATGTTTCATGGCACCTCTGATACGAGAGTTTGGGAGGTTCTTAATGCATACACACTTCTTTTTCATGGTTTGGAGAGAGTGATGATTGATGATTTTAAGATACGACCGGGCTTGATTGCTGGGTTCTGTCTGGGGGTATTTGGACTGTCTGCTTGTGGCACCTTTGGCACGTCAATTCCGATACAACCCACGGCCGAGGCGCTAACCCATTGGCAAACATATACGCTGACTGATTCCGTAATTGAGAATCAGACCTGGAGCGAAACTTACGACGAGAATGGCGATGTTATTTATACCGAACACGACCACGATGGCGATGGGCATGGGGATTTGGCATGGGCTCCCGTTTATAATGCGGATGGCACCTATAGAAACACGCGTTACCTCATTCCCGGCGCCAATGAGTGGCTCGATTTGAGTCATTTGGTGATTGATGGTGACGTGCTTAAGAGTACGACCGTTAAAGTTCAGTGATTTTTCGGGTGATGCACTTGCTGTCTCTGGTACTCTCCAGTGCACGATTCTCCAAAGACCGAAACATAGGAGGATGGACCAAAGAAGCGGCGTGGCATTTTGGTCTAGGTTTAAACTCCAACAAACGCCAAAATACCCTGGTATCACCATGGTAATTCCAGGTTTCTATATATCGGTTCTTATGTTCCTCCTGCTTGATTGAGCAAAGCTTTAGGGCATGCCAAAAATAGTCTTGGTCTCTTTTTCTCTCATTTCTACGGTGGCCTCCTAAGCAGGTTTTTCAAGGTGAGTTGACCGAATTTGGTTTTTCCTATGGGCGAGCAAGGCCTATGCCTATTTCATGGGTGGATTATGACTTGAGGCGGGGACGTAAGTCATTGAGGACATAAAATAAGTTTGCGTTCCGAGGAGGGCGCTCTAGGAGGGGGCGATGGTGGCTACGAAGTTAACTCAATTTCGGTGAGTTATTGTCACCCTTGTGGGAGGAGTCTGAGTTGGTTTGTTGTGGCAGGGTTATGGTGCTTAGGCTTGAGCGGTAGAGGTAAACTCCAAGGACGAAAATGAAACCACTGAAGAGAAGAGTGACACCGGGATTGAGTTCTAGACGGTTTCCGATCTCATAGATGAGCCCCGATAGAAACATGGCGACGAAGGAGAGTACATTGTTGAAGGCGAGCACCTTTCCCCGACTGCCTGCGGCGGGGAGATGTTGCAGAAAGGTTTGAAAGGGCACGAAGAAGAGAGCTCCGGTGAACCCCAAGGCGAGCATGCAAGAGAATGAAATCCAATATGCTGAATGGTCTGGAACGAATGTGCAGATTAAGACAAAGATTCCCTCAATGGTCACCGCCCCTCCGATGCCCACACTGATCATGATATTGGGACGAAGGTATTTGGAAACACCGGGGACGAGTAAGCAGCCGATGACGATGCTTAGGGTCAGGCCTATAAGCAGAAGGGATAGTCGCCATGTTTCTCCCTGTGGAATATTGAGGTAGCTTGGTGCGCCCATTCCGGTGATTGCGAGAACCATGACAGATGCGTTAAACCATCCTAGGGCATAGAGTGTGACGATTCTCAAAATTCTCGGATCGCGATTCATTTCCCGGTAAGCTTCTGATAGTCCTTGGAATGGATTTAGATGCACAGTTGTTTCCGGGGCCAATGGGGGCAATTTTTTAATTTGGAGAGAACCTAGCGTGCCTATAATGGCAAAGGTGAAGCATACGATGCCCATCATCCAAGGTTTGGTACTCCAAATATCAAATGATGGTCCGGCGGTGGCCTGCCCTAAAAGGATGGCTGCGAAGCTCAAGGTTGCGATAATACTATTGGTCTCTAGTAATTGATTTGCGGGTACAAGTTCGGGGAGAATTGCATATTTTGGCGGGCTGTTGATGGTGGATTGAAGCCCCAATATAAAGAGTGTGGTTAACATCAAAACCCAGGACTCAAGGTAGAGTGCGTAAGCCGCGAGAATGGTGATAAAGATTTCGGCGATTTTCATCTTTACCACGATGTTTTGTTTACTCCGTTGCTCACTGAGTTGGCCTGCGTAACCGCTGCACAGGATGAAAGGGATGGTGAAAACCATCATGGCCACGCCCTGGCGGTCTTCTCCCGGGAAGAGCTTACGCGCTGCGTAGAACATCACGATTTGCTTGAAGAAATTGTCGTTAAAGTTTCCGAAAAATTGGGCAGTGAAGTGGCCCCGTAGACTTGGATTTTCTAGAATAGTTCTAAGTGTCACGCGTCTCTGCCTTCTGCGCCATAACGTCTTATGGGAGTGGTGAATTTTATACGCAGGAAACGGCTGAAAAGATAGCTGAAATACTTAAGAGCCTTGGTCTGTCTGTTGAGAAGGCAATAGTGATTGTTTGGAGGTTTCGGGCATTGAGCTTTGGTAGGCGTTGTCTGCATTGTCGATGACTTTGAACCCATATCAGGTTCCTGCTTTTCATGGTTTTTCTTATGACCTGATTTGGGTAAGGCGACGCTTACTCGTGGGGTTGGAGCGTATCCCATGCCGAGCCCTCACCTAAAATATAGGCCGAATGACCGATTGTTGGATCCCTTTGTTTGTGTGCCGTAGTGGTCTGCTCGAATTGACTGAATTGACCATCACTTTGGCTCGTTAGTTGTGCCCGATGCCAAATTTGACGTTATGCTCTCTTTCTATTTCGCGGAGGAACTCTGCTAAGAGCTCATATTCGGATTTGTGGTTGTAGAGTTGGCATGAAACCCGAAGAGATCTAGTTGGGGCGATGGGAGTAGCACAGACTAAAACCTCGACATTGTAGTTTTCGTAGAGAATGTTTTGAAGTTTGTCGAAAACCAAGCCCCCCGACAGTGGTTCTTCATCTATGGGAATTGCAGCCAGGCTTCCCAGCATGGAACTTGGGCAGGGTAAATCGACCTCAAGGGCGTCACAGAGAATTCGTTGGGCATGGATGGCAAGATGGTGGTTGTGTTCCATTATTGCACTCATTCCACCTTTTATATTCTGCTCAAACAATTCTAAGGCGAAAGGAATGCACAGCTGGGCGGTGGGGTCATAGGTTCCGAGCCAATCAAATTCCAGTCGAAAACGGGAACGTTGCTGAACGGGGGCGTTGGCACCGTGGCTGATGGACAGTGGCCGAATGCTTTCTTGGTGGCTGGGTTTAACATAGAGAAATGCTGCACCCTTTGGTGTGCAAAGCCATTTGTGGCAATTTCCGGTGTAATAAGTACAGCCAAGTTCGTTGAGATGAAAAGGGACCATCCCAGGGGCATGAGCGCCATCAATAAGGGTCTCTATGTTTCGGTCGTTGAGTTCTTTGATAATTTCCTCGATAGGGAGAATCAATCCCGATGCACTTGTAACATGGTCTAGCATCACCAAGCGGGTTTGGGGCGTTATGGCGGCGAGGACAGTCTCGGTGGCGATGCCTGAATGTTCGATGGGAAAGGGGATTTTCGCAGCGATGACTTTTGCGCCACTTTTGTCGGCGATATATCGAGCCGCGTTATTACAGGAATTGTAGCCGTGGTTCGTGAGAACAATTTCGTCTCCTGCTTTGAATTGAATATTTCGCAAAATTGTATTCACGCCTGCAGTGGCATTGGGAATCAATGCGATATCCCCGTCATCCACACCAATGAATTCCCCTAATTTTCGTCGGGCATGGTCGTGTTGATGTAGAAAATTTCGTTGGTAGAATTTTGCGGGTTGGCTTTCAATTTCTTGTCGCAGTTGTTGCTGATATTCTAAAATCGCGCGCGGTGTTGCGCCATAGGAACCGTGGTTTAAGAATACGTATTCAGGATTCAGGTCCCACCAAGATTTCCAAGGGGATTCTCTGGTTGAAGAGAGTATCACAGCCATCCTTTGGTTGCCCACTCATGAGCCTTAATCGAGCTTGAGGCAGGATTCAAGATTTCAGGATATTTAGTTGTAGGGGGGGGGCTCTTAGGGTTTGTTAAGGATTCAATGCTTGATTAGATTTTTGTAAACGATGAGAATGGTTTTGAATCAGTGTTCTCAGGCCATCAAAATTTTATGCAAGTGCTACCTGGGGCGCATTCTTGATTGGAGTCCCAATCGGAATTTGTTTCACACTGAAAACCATCATCGAGGCTGTAATAACAGTGAATCGAAAATACACAGTCAGCATTGAAATCACCATGTTGGGTGCAATGGTTCAAGACCTTGTATATTGCAGTAGCTGCAGGTGGGATGGGAGCGAGTGCTGACGGATTCTTCGAAGGGGAAAAGCCAGTATGGGTATCGGTATCAGTTTTTGTTGCCGTTCCTGTTGCCGTTGCTGCATTGTCGGTGTTTTGGGTGGTGCTTATGATTTCTGTCTTTGTGTTGGCGGACCTGGGGTTTTGGGTCTTGTTGTTGTCGCTTCCGCAAACGATGTTGCCGACTAGAAGTGAAGAAATGAAGAGAGCTGTCATTATTGTTTTCCTGCGTTGGAATGAACCTATTGCCAAAGGTACGGGGCTGTATTGGTCTGTTTTCCAGAGGAAATCGCCGGTGCCCATCTTCCAGTGCCTGCTGTCACGGGCAAATTGAATTGTTTTCCTGTGTCTTAGGGCGGCGTTATAAACGAATTTATCACCATGTCCTAATGTAGGACTACCGAATTTCAGTAATGGGTCGTAATGCTCAACCCTGTTTTCCGAAAAGAGTTCGGTTGTTTTGTAGATATTGGTGCATTGAATGGATGAATCGTCGGCTGTGAGTGCGATTTTGAAGATCTAACGGTCGGCTACATATTGAGCATTGGCACTCACTTGCGGAGCGGCTGTGGTGGCTTGGGCTGTGCGCATTGGGCTTTCATTTTATTGAGGGGTCTATAGGTTGTCTGTAGCCGGGAGTACTCCAATAACGATTCTACTCTCAGATAGATGGTCGGGATTGAGGGACTTTTAGTTATGAAGCGGGGTGTGATTACCCTAAGAGAGGAGAATTACCCTGAATTACTGGTTCATAGGATTGAGTGGGCGTGTTAAAAGGGGAGAGCGGCGCTCATTTAATCGGTTCAGTGGATTGCGTTTCTTGCTGCTATTGTCGGATTACTTTTAATGAGTTTGGCCAGTTTGGGTTAAATTTGTCTTGTGGTTGTTCGAAGATGGGATGAGTTATAAGGCATATACCCGCGAAGAAAGATTTTGCGGTTGGAACGATGGTAAGTGGACCAGACATACTTTCACCTTGACAGGAGTCCGCGCGCTCTAGGATTGACCATGATGACGCTGATATCGCTCAAGAGATTGTTTGTGGCACCTGTTTTTGATGAGACTTTCTCTTCTACACAATTGCTTTCTTTAGCGAACTTACGTTCTTGGTGTTTGCTGGCATTCGTTGTTTTGGATTTTTTTATTTACGGTATGCTCACAGGCAGCGACTCCATTCGGCAAGATGCTCTTTTATTTTTTGCACTCGTGAATATCGGTATGCTCTCTTTGGATTTGGCGCTGAACCAATTTTGGATTGCCCGCCGTCGTCATTGTTGGATGGGGTTACTTGGTTTCAGCGTTGTTATCGAGAGTTTTACGGTCATCGTTTGGATTCAGTTGACGGGTAGTCTTTCTAGTTATTTCCTCTTTGTTCCCTATTTGCTTATTTGTGCTTATCGAATTGTCGGAAATTACCGGCTGTCTCTGCTGTGCACTGTATCCAGTGTGGTTTTTTTCTCATTGGGATTCCTATTCGAAGAACTTGAACTCCTTAGGAGGGGAGGGCTTTTCGAGGTACCCCTGGGGGGATTCTATACCATCTCGAGTTTTCGTCGAGTGGTTTTCTTTTCGGTTCTGATGACCTATCCGGCGGTTTTTATGATGGTGAATCTTCATATTCTTCGGATACGTGAGAAGGATGAAGCTTTGGCTAAGGCGAAAAAGAAGTTGGGGGATTTTTTTCAAAGCTCGCAGTTGGGGAGGTACAGCGGACGAATATTGAATCGAAAATATGAGTTACAAGAATTGCTTGGCCGGGGGGGGATGGGAGAGGTCTACAAAGGCTTGAGACTCGTGGATGGTGAGATGGTGGCTATCAAATTGGTACATGGTCAGTGGAGTCATGATTCCCAGGTTTTTGAACGGTTCCAGCGGGAGGCCTTGGTTGCGATGCGCCTTCCCGAAGAGTATATTGCTCGGGTTTATGAATTTGAGCATTTGGATGATGGCACGCCCTATATGGCCATGGAATATTTGCCAGGTGAAGATTTTTCTGGCTATCTAAAACGTCGCGTTTGTGTGCCTGCATCGGAACTTGTTCCATTGGTTTTGCGCTTGGGGAAGATATTGGAGGCGGCTCACAATTTGGGGGTTATTCATCGAGACTTAAAACCGGGTAATATTTTCTTAACTTCGGACAAGCTCGAGAAAGCGCGTCTTTTGGATTTTGGAGTGTGCCGATTACAGGATAATGCAGACTCTCGCGAATTGACACAAACGGCCCAGGTTATTGGTACGCCGGGTTATTGGGCGCCGGAACAAGCCGCAGGAATGAATCACAGTGTAGGACCGGCAGCAGACGTGTTTGCATTGGGAGCGTTGTTTTATCGAGCGCTTACGGGAACTCAGGCTTTTCCAATGAGAGCGAAGAGTTCGGCCATGGAAGAGGTTTTTAATCGATATCCTCCGATGGTAAGCAGTTTGCACCCAGGCCAACCCATGGGTATTGATTGGGTGATGGTGCTGGCCATGGCAAAAAGGGTGGATGATAGGTATCAGAGTCCCATGGAATTCGCCCAGGCTTTTGTTATGGCGGTCAATGGTGATTTACCTGAAGAAGAAGTTCTTAGGGCGAAAGCTTTAAACCCCGTATTCGAAGATGCAGAGACTTCCTTACTGGGGCAGTAGTGCTTTTGATTCGAAAACTTTTTGACGCTCTTCCCTCTGAGAATTACGGCCTTTCTGCACCGAATTGTTTGGTCAGGAGAATGCTTGCATGGACGATTCAGAGGTGGATGACTCTTGGCTTTTGTTTCATGAATAAAGGTTCGCTAAATATTTACGATGGATTTTAGACATTCAGGTCGATGAGAGCATGTTTCTTCTATGGACTGACTGCAGCCACCTTCGTGGGTTGCGGTGATAAAGCTGTGACACTGGCGCAGCCCATGGGTGGCTGAGGATGGGGTCATCTTTCTTTTGTTTTGAAGAGCTCGGATGTGTGTGGGTGGGGGCTGAATCTTATTTTTGGGCAACAACTAAGTAACCGTTCCCCCAGTCCTTTTGTGAGAATATCTTCTGGACGTAATCGAGGCTCGCAATAAATTTGGGCAATAGGAAGGGGATTTCATAGAGTTTTTGAAAACCGAGCAATTCGTTTCGGCGGACCCCACTTTGATGGGTTCGTTTCTCGTGACAAGCGCCGTTGTTCTTGTGCATTCGTAAGGAATGTTCGAATTTCTTGTTTCGAATGGGTTCAATCATATTGGCTAAGGGAAAGCCGTAATTTTCAATATGGAGCAATTGCATTCCGGCCGATTCAATGGTGCTTATCAATTGTTCTTTCTCATATCGGCGGTAATGCCCAGCGTATTCATCTGTGATCCCCCATTTCTTTTGGTGGGCGGGTACCGAAAGAAGAATGCGACCATTCGGGTTCAAAAGATGGGTCCATTCCCGGAGGGCGGTAGTGTCGTCTTCGATATGTTCTAGGACTTCAAAGGCGAAAACCCAATCAAACTTTTGGTCACCCAATTCTGATAAGTCTTTATGGGGGGAGATTCGGTTTTCTGTGAGGATTTGTGCAAGTTTTCGTGCTTCTTTAGAGTGTTCTACGGCGCTCATTCGATATCCTGCGATATTTAGATCTGCGAGAAGAGCGCCGGCTCCACAGCCAATTTCCAACAGTTCCTCTTTAGGGTGCATGGTGAATGTGTAAATGAGTTCAAATACCCGTGCTCGTCGCAGTAGATACCTGGGGGACGGTAACCAGCCAAGTTCAGGGGCGATAGCGCCAAGTTTAGGATGGATTTTCATATTCGGTGGCTCCGAGTTCGCCAGAAACTAAGCCCCACTAAAAATACGAGAAGATCTCCCCCAAGTTGGGCGATGCGACTTAAGATTGAGAGCAGGGTGGCATGTTCGATGGAGGTTGTTCCCGAAAGCAGTCCGATGAAGACAACTTCCCGGACCCCAATTCCCGCTGGAGCGCCAGGGGTGACCATGCCGGCGACCCAGCTTAAGATGATGGCTTGGGTTAATGCGAAGTAGGGAATATCCAGGTTGAGCCCGATCTTGGCAATGGAAATGACTGAGCTTATCAAAAGAGCGAACATGACGATGGTGTAGCCAATGCCTTTGAAGAAGATTCCGAACCACGATTTCATACTTTGGGTTTCAAGGTTTGTTTGTCGTAGAAGTAGAAGTGTGCCAGCGCCAACCATGACGGCTGTGACTAGAGCACCGATGACTCGAGTAGAAAAGGAGTTCAGGGCGGGAACCGCCTCTAGCAATCCAGTGGGTGGGTGCCACCACCAAGCCAGCGCCATGCATAGGGGAATGATGAGCACGAGGATGGTTTCGATGACGATGAGTCCGGCTACGCCAGGAACGGATAAACCCAGTTGCCTCGATAACTCAGTGCGTCCAAGGTGGTGAAGGATGTTGCCGGGAATATATTTTGCGAATTGAGAAATCCAGAGGACAGCCCACAAGGATTTATCTTCGGGGACTTTGAGCACTTTGTGGACAAGCCAACCCCATAGTCTGGCCGCAGGACCCAAGGAATTTAGGGCAATTAGGAGGGTGGCGGCAACGAGTGAGCTCAATGCTTGTGGTGTCCAGGCTATAGCGGACATTGTCGGCAGGGCTCGCCACGCTAGGAAGAAAAAAAGGAAGACAGCGGTGATGCTGATGGTCCAGCCTAGGACGTAAATGGTCCCTATGGGTTTTGTTTTTTCGTCTTCCATGATGTGTCTAATCTTAGCTCGTTTTCTTTGGTAGCCTAGCCTTTTTGAGCCACGGCCAGGTAACCATTACCGAGGTCTTGGGAGGAGAATATTTTTTGTCCGTAGTCGAGAACCGACATTATTTTTGGTAGTAGGAATGGTATTTCATAGACCCTTTCAAAGCCGCTAAGGATTTCTCGGCGGATTCCGCTTTGATGACTTCGGCTTTCCAGATCGAGGCCCTCGTCTTTTTGCTTTTGCAGGGAGTGCTTAAGCTTTTGGTTACGAATGGGTTCGAGAATATTGGCTAGGGGAAACCCATAGTTTTCAATATGAACCAACTTCATACCCGCAGACTCAATCAGTGAAATGAATTCATCTTTTTCATAGCGGCGGTAATGCCCCGCCCATTGGTCAGATATCCCCCACTTCTTTTTATGTGCGGGCACAGAGAGTAAAGCTCTACCACCAGGGACTAGGAATTCGCACCAATTGTTGAGAGCAGCTTGGTCGTTTTCGATGTGCTCGAGAACTTCGAGGCCCATGATCCAATCAAAAGATTGACTGGTCAGTTGGGAAAAATCTTGGTCAATGGAGACGTTTCCCAAAGTGAGTTCGGTGGCCATGGCGCGTGCCTCCGATGATTCTTCTACTGCATTTACTTCATAGCCGGCTAGGTTAAGGTCGGCGAGGAGGGCGCCTGATCCGCAGCCGATTTCTAGGAGTTTTTTCCCACTACTTGAGGAAAGAGATTGGATAAGGTCCAAGACCCGGGCCCTGCGGAGAAGATATCGCGGTGTGGGTAGCCAGCCTAATTCGGGAGCGATGGCCCCGAGTTGGCGATGCATTTTCATTTAGGCAGTCTCCCTTTTTCCGAAAATAGGGATTTGAGTGAGTTCTTCGAGTTTTGTCTTTTCGTCTACCATTAAAAGTCGTATAGCCGTAAATCATTCTCCTCGATACATTTTTTGAAAGACAGAAACATATGCGCGTGGTTTTTTGGGGAACATACGAATCACAATACGATCGAAACCGGATTCTTGTCTCTGGACTTAGGGCCGCTGGGGTGGAAGTGGTCGAGATTCATAGCCCCGTTTTGGAAAAGAGTCGTTTTAAAACCGATGCCTTAAAGAGTCCTTTTAAGCTAATGAGTCTGGGTTTTCGGTTTATTGTCAGCTATGGTTCGTTGATCATTCGGTATTTGAGAACTTCCAACCATGATATCATGTTTGTGGGGTATCTGGGGTATTTGGATATTTTTGTGGCTTGGCCCCTCGCGAAACTAAGGGGAAAGCCCTTGGTCTTTGATGCATTTATTTCTCTCTACGACACCGTTGTGAATGACCGTAAGATATTTAAACAAAGTTCGCTTCCGGCCTGGTTTTGTCGGTGGTTTGACCGAAGTGCTTGCTTTTTGGCGGACCGAGTTCTCCTCGACACCCAATCCCACGCTGACTTTTTTGCGGAAATCTATGATTTGCCACCAGATCATTTTCTACCGGTCTGGGTTGGCGCCGATGTCACCTATTACCGGGGTCAGGACAAGAAAGGCCCAAAAATCCCTTCGAATCGTCCTTTACGTATTTTGCACTACAGTAAATTTGCGCCGCTACACGGTATTGAGTTCATGCTCAGGGCAGCGAAGGAGCTTGAGGGTGATCCGAGTATCGAATTTTGGTTGGTGGGTTCTGGCCAAAGTGAAAGTGATCTTGAGGAGCTGATTTGTGGTCTGGAGCTAAAGAACCTCCGCCGGTTCGGCTGGCAGGACCCCGACGAATTGGCCCAAATGATTTTCGAGGCGGATATCCTGTTGGGGGTTTTTGGAACATCGGGAAAAGCGGCTCGGGTTATTCCCAATAAGGTATACCAAAGTATGGCATTGGGAAAACCCATTATAACAGGAGACGGTCCCGGGCCAAGGGAACTTTTAGTTCATAAAGAGAATGCTTATCTGTGTCCCATGGGTGATTCAAAGGCCATTGCCGATGCGATCGGTGTCCTCAAGGACGATGAAAAGTTGCGACGTAAATTAGGCCTTGGCGCGAGTGACTCATTTTGGAGTATCGCTACGCCCCAGAAAATAGGTGAGTTACTTCGTGATGATTGGGACGAGAATTTTTTCGCTTTAGCATAGGCTTGTAGATGAAGCGATTGTGGGGCCACCAAAGATGATTCTTTTTCGGGGAAATATGAAAAATTGGTTTTCGAAGCCTCTGGTGATTGCTCTATTATTTGGGACGCTTGTTCCATTGGTTAATATCGATAGGTTTCCCTATGCAAATGCGGCGAGTCGTTTTGCTACGATTGATTCTCTGATTCACCGTGGAACGTTTATCATTGATGAAAGCTCCTTTATGCACGAGACCGTGGATAAGGCGATGGTTGATGGACACTTCCTATCGACCAAACCACCGGTTCTTTCGGTGGCAAGTGCGGGTATCTACGGCTTGGTGTATCACATTACGGGACTTTCCTTTGAAAGCAATCGTCGTGGAGCGATTCGGATGGTGACGTTCTTAGTTGCCGGTATTTCGCATTTGCTCATGATTTGGATAGCCCATCTCTTTTTATGCTTGTGGTTTGGCTCAAGAGAGGAAAAATACTATCGGATTGGTCTCACTGTTTATTCCATCGGTTTATTGCATTTTGGTTATGCTTCAAGCCTCAACAATCATACCATTGCATCGACCCTTCTTTTTGGGGCTATCTACTTGGCAGTAAGACGTCGAAGCACTGGGCGTAGAGAGGTGAAAGATATTGTTCTAATAGCTCTATTGTTGATGTTTAGTGCGACCATCGATTTACCCAGTTTGGCATTATTTGCCTTGGTGCCCCTCTATCTCTGGCCTACGTTGAAGACTAAAGATTGGCTTGTTTATGTTCTGGTGGGGATGATTCCGTTACTACTTCATTTTTGGCTAACCTACGAGTCCACAGGTTCTATTCTCCCTCTTTATCTCCGCCCAGAGGTTTATGATTACCCGGGCTCATATTGGAACAACCCCGGCGGTATTGATGCGTCGAAAGATCCCATTTGGATATACATTTTTCATACCCTTGTAGGACACCATGGCTATTTCTCTTTTACGCCGATTTTGCTTTTTGCTGTCCCATCTCTTTACCGGCATGTTCGAGGAGGCACCAAACATCGAGATGAAGCGCTTTTATTCGGCGTGTTTTGGTTGGTGATTCTGGCCTTTATTTGGGGAAAAACAACAAATTACGGTGGCGTATGTGTGGGTTTGAGGTGGGGTTTCATGACGATGCCGCTCTTGTTGCTATTTGCTCTAGACGAAATGAAGCAGCGGCAAGTGTCTAAGGTAGCCACCGTTCTATGGGTGGTGATTGGGGTATTGACTGCCGTGGATGCGTTGGACAACCCTTGGCATACCTCTAGGATACACAGTTTTATAAGCTGGGTCAGTTCATAGAATGGTTTGTGTTGGGATCAAGAAGAGTGGTCTGAACGAATCACGTAGTTGGGCTTTGTTTCTCGGTGTCCGCGGATAACGAGCTCTCCCACGAGGCCGGTACTTACCAATTGAACTCCGAAAATGAGAAGCAGGATCCCCAATAAGAGAAGGGGACGCTGCCCAATGCTCTCGCCCATGAGCCAAAGAGCGGAAAGGTAAAGGAGAAGCGAAAAACCTACGGCTCCAAGTCCCAAGCCTACTGTGCCAAAGAAATGAAGTGGGCGGGTTGAGAATCGTGTTGCGACGATAACTGTCAGTAAGTCAAAGAAGCCCCGGGTAAAGCGCTCCCAACCATATTTTGACTCTCCGTGTTGGCGTGCATGGTGCTCCACGGAAATTTCACCCACTCGGAATCCATTACCGTGTACCAATACCGGAACGAACCGATGAAGATCTCCGTAGAGGGTCAAGTTTTCTGTGGCCTCACGGCGGTACGCTTTAAAGCCACAATTAAAATCGTTTAGTTCGATATGGGTGAATTTACGAACTACGTAATTGAATAGCTTTGATGGCAGCGTTTTACCGAGGGGGTCGTGTCGTTTCTGCTTCCAGCCACTAACGACATCATAACCCGTTTCTAGTTTTTGCAGAAATCGAGAAATCTCCTTTGGGTCGTCTTGCAGATCAGCATCCATGGTGAAAATAACCTTGCCTCTGGCTCTTCGAAACCCTGCGTCCAAAGCAGCGGCTTTTCCGAAATTGCGTCGGAAGGCGATGACTCGGATCTGTGGGTATTCTTTTCGCAACTGTTCCATTTCGGTGAGAGTCTGATCTGTACTGCCATCGTCGATGAAGATGATTTCGTAGGTTTGACCCAGCCTCGTGACCGCTTCATGGAGCAAATTACGAAGGGTTCGAATGGTTGCCTCTTCGTTCATGGCTGGGATCACAAAACTCAAATCAAGTGATTCGGCCGTAGCTAGGGGGATGGGTTCGTTTGCTGTTTGCTGTTTATTCAACATTCTAGCCCCCTAATTCTCCTGTGCACGGTGCCTTGTCAAACTGAATCGAAGCGAAATGTACACGCCGAGGGGATTTTCGTCTTGTTTGGATAGATAGCGGTGGCGAATGGCTCGGTTTAGACCCCGTGGGACCTGGTTCTCCAACATCTGAGCTAGGTTTGTCTTGAAGGCTTCCGTAAAGTCACTCTGATAGGTGCCGGTATGTTCGGTGGAGTGGTCCGGTGATTCTATACGGCCCCAGATGATTTTGCTTTTTTTGGGGGGTGTCGCGACCGTCTTGTGAATAAGACGCGATAGTCAAGCTTCTCGCGTGGGGTTAGGGACCGTCGGTGGGGCAGGGGGGCTTGTTTGGCTATTGCACGATGCCCTATTTGGACGCATTCTGGGAACGTTTTTCCCAGATGATAAGTCCGGTTTGGTTGGGGGTGGCTGCCCCGGTGGGTGCTGACGTGATAGGGCGTGGTTTTGGTTGGCTGGTAGGCTTCACCATGGGGTGATTCCTCTGGTTATGGGTTGTGGGGTATGACTTTGTCTTTATTGATTTTGCGGTGCTGGGCATGTTGGAGGCGGTCCAAAAGTTATTGGCTGGAGGTGTCTTAGCTCACTTCTGGAACTGTGAAAAAAGTATTTCACTCGAGATTTGTTCTGGCGATTTTTCCATTGCAGGGCTTCTGCCAGTCGATATTTTTTTAGCCTATGGAGTTGGCTATCGGCTTATTTTATGTTTTTAGGTTTTCTCTGAAATACGTTGGTTCAGCGATATAGCCCATAAGGTAAGGCATGAGGCCCCATTCAAATATATTGATTTATATCTATAAGGCTATTCGGGCGATTCAAATTACTTGGCGCACGTCGTTTCGGATTATCATGGGGGCTCGCAATAATCCCGAGGCCCACAAGTTATTGGCCCTCGGTCGGATGGATTGGGCGCCAGATCTCTTTAAGCTGGCGAAGGCTGAGCTAAGGGTACTTGGAACAGAAAATGTGGTTCATGAAGCACCGCACATCTATGTGATGAATCACCAATCTTTCATGGATATTCCCGCTGCATTCTTAGCGCTCCCCGTCAACATCGCGTTTGTAGCCAAAAAGGAAATCGAGGCTATGCCACTTATGGGAAGGGCCATGAGAGAGATCGGCATGATTTTTGTCGATCGTCGCAATCCGCGAATTGCTATTGAAAGTATGAAAGCTGGGGCTGAAATGGTTCGTTCTGGGGTCAATGTTTTTGCCTTTCCCGAAGGCACTCGGAGTAAGGATGGAAGGATTCAGTCCTTTAAAAAGGGTTCGTTTCTGTTGGCTATTGAAGCCGGCGTTCCTATGGTGCCCATGGCAGTTCAAGGGGCCAACGATGTTTTACCCCCTGCAGGGTTTAAACCAGAAGCTGGTTTAATTACGGTGGTGATTGGTGAGCCGATTTCCACCCATGGTTACACGGGAGAGACTGTACCGTTGTTGATGGACAGGGTTCGTTTGCAAATTATTTCCCTGAGCGAATCCATTGGGGGCCGCGGGGGGGACTGAGGTCTTCTTCTTTGGTGGGTTTTTGTTCACAAGCATCCTAAAAAGGTGGGGTCCGGAAAGATTTCAAACTCTTTATGGAATAGATTATATAAGTGTAGAATCTAAGATGATTTTATTGGTCTACGATTCGATGTGGCTTGTCTGTGCGGTTTGTCCCCCTACAGCGCAGTGGATTTGGGACATGCCGACTCCAATAGGCCGTGGAGAAGGGAAAGTCTGGTACACAAACCTAAGCTAGGAAAAGAGTTCTTTGTTATTTCGAAGTTCGAATCCTCAGGATCTCCGCGACGATGGATGTTTTCTCCCCATGGATTTCGTCGAACCAGGTGGTCACGTGAAGTCCGTCTAGTTCCACGAAGTAGAGGCGGTCGGAGCATTTATTCCGGCGATAGCGCGACCTTGGGTCGCCTCTGAGAACCTCCACCAAAAGTCTGGCCATGTGTTCGGTCGTCTGGATGAGCGCATCGCTGGGTCGCCCCTCAGAGAAGATAGATTCCAATTGTTGACAGGCTCGGCGGGTGAAACAAACTTCCAAATCATTCTCAAAGATGGCTGTGGGTCGAGCCCAATCGGGGACTTTTACTGGAGTAAGGATTTCCCCTTTTGCATTTTTTGGATCATCAAAGGTGGGTAAGTAGGGTTTGATATCCAATACGGGTGTACCATCCACCAAATCGATTCCTTCGAGAATGAGCGTATTACGCGATACTTCCATCAATCGAACCAAGCTTAAGCCAATGGGCACGGGTCTGTGAGGACTTCGGGTGGCAAAGACCCCAACTTTGTCACCTCCGAGTCTCGGTGGTGAAATCTTACTTCTGACGGTATGGTTTGGTGCTTGGTGTCCTTCACTGGCTTGGGCGTGTTTATCGAGGTGAAAAACGAAAATAATCCAGACATGGGAGAATTCTGTCAGTTTGTCCAAGCTAAAGTCAGGATTGTTCAGTTTGGGGGTGCTGAGTTGTAGGCGCGCTCTACCGCTGGGGGAGACACCGGGTTGGCGAGGGGTGCCGTTTTTGGTTTGAAAGCAACTTTCGAGAACACCGATGGGTGAGAAAGTGTAGGGACTAGAGGGTGTGGGCATGGTCAAATCTCAGACTAAAGCTAGATGCTCAGTTATCCTGGTCGCTTGTATAGGCCAAGTAAAAAGAAATCCAATTGTGATAAGCCACCAGCAGAAAATGGAATATTCGGGCGCCGAGTTACGACTTCGATGTGTAAGATTGTGAATTTCCCACCCATAAACCCAATGAATATCAGTAAACAGAGAGAAAAAGCATGAGCACCCGTGATGAAACCAATATTTCTTAGAACCAATCTTCTTTCAGCCTCCCAAAGGGTTAGAAAGCAAATGCAAGACTCCCAATGCAAGACTCCCAATCCTAGGCGCTTTACGCTACAACCCGTCGAATAGGAGGACCTTTCACCATGAAGCTCTTTATTGCAGAGAAACCGTCTTTGGGTAGGGTTATTGCCGAAGGCCTGGGGGGAGGACGGGCAGAGAAGGGTTTTATCCAAGGCCGGGATTGGGTGGTGACTTGGTGTTTCGGCCATCTCTACGAGATGTGCATGCCCGATGAATACGATGCGCGATTTAAAAAATGGACCCGGGAAGACCTGCCCATCGTTCCTACTCTCTTTCGATTGAAGCCCCGCAAGGATGCGTCGGCGCAAATCAAAGTGATTCGAAGCTTGGTAAAAGATGCTTCCGAAATTGTAAACGCAGGTGATCCCGATCGCGAAGGACAACTTTTAGTGGATGAAGTGCTCTGGGAGTTGCGGAATCGCAAGCCGGTCTCAAGGGTTTGGCTTGCGGCTCTGGATGAGCAAAGTGTGCGTAAGGCTTTGGCCACCCTTACCTCCAACGAGTGCTACCGAGGGCTCGGTGATGCGGCTTTGGCTCGAAGTCGTGCTGATTGGTTGGTGGGTCTCAATCTAACCCGGGGCTATACGGTTCGCGCCGGCCGTACGGTTACGGTAGGACGCGTTCAAACCCCCACTCTCAATTTGGTCGTGCAACGAGATCTAGAAATCGAGAACTTTAAGGCCAAAGACTTCTTCACCCTAGAAGTGACCTTTCAGCATCCTTTGGGAACCTATACCGGCATTTGGAATCACCAAGCTTCGCCCTTGGTCAGAGTGCTCGGGGAAAAGTCCGAGAAGTGGTTTGATGAAGAAGGTCGGTGTCTCCATAAACCCTTAACGGAAAAAGTTCTGACGTCGGTGGTGGGAAAAAACGGCCAGATTGCGAAAATACAAAATAAGGAACATAAAGAGCCTCCACCTCTTCCATTCTCACTTTCTGATCTGCAAGCAGAGGCATCGAGACTTTTTGGATTTGGTGCGAAAAAGACCATTGATCTCGCCCAGGCTCTCTATGAAAGACACAAAGCGATCACGTACCCTCGAACCGACTGTCGTTATCTCTCCAGCGGTCAGTTTCAAGAGGTGGAGGGTACTCTTTCGGGGATGGGCCAAGCGGATCCGCGTTTTCGTCCCTATGTCGAACGGGCGAATGTCCAATCTCGAAATAGAGCTTTTAACGATAGTCGCGTGACCGCGCATACGGCCATTATCCCCACAAATAATCCGAATTTGCCAATAAAGAACCTAAGCTCAGATGAGTTTAAACTCTACAATCTTATCCGCAGACGTTATCTGGCTCTATTTTATCCTGATCATCGTTATCAGCAAGTCACCCTCACTACGGTGGTGGCAAAGGAACCTTTTGTCTCTAAAGTCAAGACCACACTCGCTCTGGGCTGGAAAACGCTATTCACCAAAGAGGTGGGAGATGCCAAGTCGGGCCCTAAGGAGAGTATGAAACTTCCCAAGGGTGTGCAAGAGGGTGATACAGCACTTAGCAGGTCGGCGGAGGTGCTTGCCAAACAAACGACACCGCCACCGAGTTTTACCGAGGGGACCTTGATTCGGGCCATGGCCAATATCGCACGCTATGTCGACGATCAGAATGCCAAAAAGAGACTCAGGGAAACCAGCGGTATTGGTACTGAGGCCACCCGGGCAGGAATTATTGAGAACCTCAAGAAAAGGGGCTTTCTTTTGAGTCAAGGAAAAAAGATCACTTCAAGCGACGCAGGGAGAGAGCTTATTCAGGTGGTCGCCCCGCCCCTTAAAGATCCGGTGACTACTGCCCAATGGGAGGACAGGATGCTCGACATCGAGAAGGGAAGGGCTCCTTTGAGTGGTTTTATCGAGGGTATTGGCGCGTGGGTTTCTAAGACACTCGAATTGGTGGACCAAGCGGAATTCAAAATCCTTGCGGCGCAGCCATCGGTCATCGATTCCCAGAAGAAAAACACTTCCCGAAACAACAAACCCACCACTAAAATGGTTGCTTACGCTAAGCGTTTGGCAAAGCAAAAAGGCTTGAAGCGCTTACCCAATGGCGTGGCCTCTGATTTTCAGGTGTGCCGGTTATTTCTAGATAAACATGGATCATCGAATAAGAACCCGCAGAAGCCGTCTAAGCTGAGCTAGATGGCTTTTGCGGGTTTTGTGCGCGAGAGAGCCTACTTGGAAACAGATGTAACCGCCCAGTTAGAGAAGTTTTGAATTGCGGCGTTTATGCCAGCAAAGTCTTGGTCTTGTTTATGGTTGAAAAATAAGAGGGCTTGTTTTCGGTGTTTTTGAGGAAGTGTTGGGTGAGGATGGAGGCGAGTCTCATTGTGAGTTATGTTTGAACCAACTTGTTGATTGATTATAGTGATTCGGATGGGTTTTCGGAAGGGGATCCGGGCAGGGGTATTATTGGCGTTATACCTGTTGATGGGGAGGGAGCCTGGGTGTCTTTTTGTCTGGGATTTTTTGGGATTGGTAAGGGATTGTCTTATTTAGGGGTATGTTAGTAAATTAACATGTCGATGCGTCCAATTTGCTCTCTTAGATCTTGGGTTTCCCGCTGCCAGTATTGCGTGGTTCCGAAATGCTCGAAGGTTTGTTTGAAGATGCGGTCTTCCCATCGCCGGGCGATCCAGGTGGCATAGTGGATGTAGCGGAGCGCTCTTAAGGGTTCGATGAGCTTGAGTTCCGCCCGGTCGAAGGTGCGAAACGCTTCATAGGATTCTATGAGGATTTCCCGTTGCTGTTTGCCGTGGTCATCGTAGTCGGGGACGAGCATCCAGATATCTTGAATCGCTGGGCCGTTGGCCATGTCATCGAAATCCAAGAAGGTTGCTCCGTTTGGGGTCCAAAGAACATTCCCAAAATGACAATCACCATGGATACGGATATTCTTGATGCCGTTAAACATGGGTTCGATGCGAGTTAACAGGGCTTCCACGGTGACCTTAAAGTTTTCTCTCGCGTCTTCGGGAATGACATTGTGTTCCAGGAGGAAGTTTAGGTTGGCCCGACCGTAGCTTGTGGGATTGAGGTTGATTCGCTCTGGAGCGGGGGCCATGGCGCCGATGTTATGGATGCGCCCCAAAAGTCGCCCCAGCATTTGGATCTGTTCTTTGCCCAACTCTTCGGGATTCCGCCCGCCGGTACGCTTGAAAAGAGCGTAGAATATTCCGTCCACTAGGCCAATGGTTTCACCGTTACCGAGGTCGATGGGCATGGCCACAGGGATTTCTACCGCTTCTAGTTCTTTGAGGAATTGATGTTCGGCGAGAATGGCTTCTTTACTCCAGCGGCCAGGTCGGTAGAATTTACCCACCACCATGGTTTCATCGTCGAGTTCTAATTGGTAGACGCGATTCTCGTAACTATTGAGAATAATAAAGCGTCCGGTGCATTTTCGCCCATCGGCTTCCACCGCATCGAGGACGCTTTCGGGCGTGAGGTCGTTGAATTTTCCGGCGAGGGGATGGACTCCAAAAGGCAGATCTAAGGTGGTCGTGTCGTTCATGGCAGTGCCTTATCCTTTGGGTCACCAACACTCAATGGTTTGAGGGATTTGTCGTTATGGCTGACCCTTGAGTGGTTTTGGTGTTTGGGGTAGGGCGGGTATAAGTGCTTTGAATGCCCCACGAAAGAGGAGATGAGGATGAATCGGCCTTTTAGAATACTTGGTTTACAGCAAATCGCCATCGGTGGCCGAGATAAATCGACGTTAAGCAATCTTTGGGTCGACATCTTCGGACTTGAAAAGATGGGTTGCTACCGAAGTGAAAAAGAAAATGTGGATGAAGATATTCTAGTTTGTGGACGGGGCGGAGCGGCGATTCAAATAGATTTGATGCAACCTATTGCTCCTGAGAAACGTCCTAAAGTGCATGAACCTGCACTCAATCATATTGGCCTTTGGGTAGACAATCTCCAACAAGCGGTGGAGTGGTTGCAAGGTGAAGGGATGCGATTTACGCCAGGGGGTATTCGCCAGGGAGGGGCTGGTCACGATGTGGCCTTTATCCACCCGAAGGGGAATGAAGTAAGCCCCTTGTGCGGTGAGGGGGTGTTGATTGAGCTGGTACAAGCACCCCGCGACGTGATTGAAGCATTGAGTTGATTTGATTGGGCGTTCTTCTGCTTGCGACTGATTGGTTTGCGCAAAGGAGCATTTTCGTTCTACTTTGGACCTTCGGTTCTCGCTTTCTCGGTCTTTATCCTGCTCCCCCCAATCGATGATATGTTTGTGCTTTTCCCAATAAGAGATTGTGATTCCGAAACCATCGGCATCGCAGTAGGAATGGGAGGAGTTTGGATAGGGCACTTTCTGATATGATGTCTGACTTGGTTTTTCCACAAGATGGGGCCCGAGATAATTGATGTCTCCGAGGGTTGTCTTTTTGCGGGACTTTTGCAAACGAATCGATGAGATTATTGCGATCAATCTGAGTCGTTTTGCCATTTTTGGAGGGTGTCTCGGTAGCACAGGCAGAAGAAGTGGTGGATGATTCTAAGGACTGTTTTCGTGTGGATGCTCCAAGTGGGTGGGCGAGTATTGCCGGTACCGTGGCCCAACAACCGATGGTGCCAAAAAATTGTGCGCGGCGATTGCGCGGGACTATTTGCAACTCTGCAAAAAGGGAATGTCCATAAACACGCAACTCCTAGGTAAGTTAACCGAGCATAAATCAACAACTACTTCCAATTACACCTGTCAAAGGGATAATAGCCATGCATATCGCCCCATCTGTCAATCCGCAGCAGCAGCAATCGAAGCTTCAATCCGAAACTTCAAGGGTTGCACAGTCAGAGAAGGGGGGAAAAGCGCTCGACAGGATCAGCCCGGTTGCTAACACAGGGAACGCGACACCTGTTTCAGCGGCGCCATTTTTCTCTCCTTCTGTGGATCTTATGCCGACTCCTCGTTTGAAGATGGAAAGTGAAGAATTCGCAGCCAAAACGAAAGAGGCACCCGCCTCGCATGTGGTAACAACCACAGCCGTTAGAGATGTACTCAGGAATTTGCCCGCATTTTCAAGAGAGGCAGCCGATGCCGTCGTGAAACTATGGACCGATGGTCGTTACCTCAATGACGGTGAAGCGCCCATGGGGAAAATCAGCGAGACTCAAATGAGGCAGGCTCAGGCCATCGTTTACAAGGAGATGAGTGCTTTTATTGATAGTTTTGGTGATTACGCGCCCATCCAGGAAGTAGACGCTGAAACCCAAGCTGCGTTGGTCGAAGCGGGTCTCTGTTCTGCACAACAAGCGCCTACCTTTCTCAATGCCAACAGCAATTCTGATTGGTCGAATCTAGCGAAACCATCGGGAAAGATCCGAGGCCGGCTCATTGAATTATTTGGCTATGAGCCCAACGATGCTCTAAGGGGCAAAGCTAAGCATACCCTTATAGGGCACTTTGTAAGGGTATTATTTGAAACCAAGCGCGATGATAATGTGGGAGCAGTGGTTTTAAAGGGGTATGAGAAGCCAGTTGTTCTATTTCGTTCCGGCACGTTGGTGGGTAGCGATACGCCAAAGAGTAGCTTGAAGAACCTTATCAATAAAGGAAATGTATCGAATGTGGTGAATCTCTATGCCGGTCATTTTCCATTACACGACCTCATTGCACAGGAGGCTGAAATTTGTGGCACCATGGACGTGGGGCACCATAATGAAAGACTGGCCAATCCTCCTAGACAATGGCGAAAACTCTTAGACGATGAACAAACCTTCGAAGCAAATAAAGAAAAAGCCATGAACATCGTGAGTCATGTCATCAAAGACATTCTGATGCCCCAAAACGAGGTTCCAAAAGGAAACATCTTGGTCCACTGTGGTGGGGGTATGCACCGTACGGGGATGATTGTGGGAATTATTCGTCGATATTGTAACAATGATTCCATGGAAGACATTGTTGCAGATTACAAGCGTCATGTGGCTTGGAGGTCAAAAGACGATCAAGGCGGCTATGAAGACCTGAATATTCGCTTTATCAAAGAGTTCGATCTATCGGTGCTTGAGAAGGTTCTCGACCAGGCGGGTGAAGATGCTCCCGATCCGGCTCTCGGTTCTGATGGCCAGGATGAATGGGGCTATTTTTCTGACAAGTAGGTCATTCACTCTTTGTTTGGCCTGAGCTTTACCCTTCCAACCATTTTTCTATCGGATGATTTTATCAAGGCCTTGGTCATGCCTATTAAATGGTCAAGGCCTATACCTATATTTTCGGATTACTGCGCGACAACGAATAACAATCCTCTGTTCTCCGAGAATTGCCATTTCGAGAAAGTACTTCACTCTTTTTCTGGCATCTTCGATGGAATCGTCACAGACCACATTGATGTGTTCTAGTGAAAATATGGTCAGAGACACGTCTCCGTAATAGAGAGGATTGTCCCCATCATCCACCAGAAAATACTGAATTTCTTGGCCGAGTCTCGTTTTCCTTAGTTGCGCCAGCACGGCTGCCCACACATGGGCTGTGGCCTCTGATTCTCCCGCCGTGGTTTTCACTATGGTTGCTAACAAAGTTGGTTTCGGATTCGTTTCACGCGGGCCAAGTTCATGCTATGAATTTTTCGGTTAAGCAATGATCGGAAGGAAGTGTGGGAAAGGTAGTGCAATTTAGTAAGTCTGCTAAAATCACCCAGGTATCCAATTTGATAACCCTTGTGGTTGTCGGAGTAGCTTGGGGTTACAATTGGCCTCAAGAGTTGGCCTTGAGTTATGGGCTGCATAAATTCTTGCATATTACTGGTGTGGTCCTGTTTTTTGGTAATTTGATTGTGGGGCCTTTATGGGTCCTTTTTGCGTGGTTTCTTGAAGGTGGTCGGCATTTGCGATTTGCGACTCAGGTTTTGTCTAATGCCGACATCTGTTTCACCGTGCCAGGCATACAATTGACTTTGTGGAATGGGATTTATCTCGCTGCTTCGATGGGGGGTATCAAAAGTCATGGATGGCTGGTGGAGGCGATGGTTTTGTTGATTGTGACTTCACTCTTTTCCGCTTTTTTGGTGCTTCCTTGGCAGGAACGTCTTGTGGCTTCGACGATGGGAACCGATTTTGCGCTGATGAAGCGATATCTGGTGCGATGGTCGATTTGGGGGACGGCGGTTCTGGTGCCCATCACGTTGGTGGCTTGGTTGATGGTGGTAAAGCAGCCACTGATCCTTGGGCCCTGAGTTTGAATTCACGTATTTTTTAAAAGCACATACTCGTTGTGCTCTTGCCACAACATCTTTCCGTGTTGTCGGATTTGAGGTGTGAAGGATGTCTTCGGTTAAAGGTGTCAAGAAGGTACTCGGCCTGAACCTTTATTTTTCGGTGTTCAGTTTTCGCGACAGGCTTCTTCGTTCTTTGGGCTAGGGCCTCATTGGTGGTGGATTCCTCTGTCCTCCTTTTTTTATCATAAGGAAGATTATCGGACATAATTATGGGGCCCCTTCTTGGGTGACAATGACTCTTGCCCGGGTTTCAGGATGGGATTCCCTGGAAAACTCGGCCGCCTCCTGCGGCCTTTGTCTTTGTGTTTCGATATGGCACTCTCGTGTCTTA
>JAYZAY010000005.1:0-28863 GCA_036339465.1 Myxococcota bacterium
TTGATGCTTCCCTACTTTTTTAGACAGGTTGAAGGCTGTCTTGAGTCCCAGACCGGTGAGGCGCGCCACCATCCTATTTTGGAATATATGCAAATCTTTGACCGCTTTTGCGGGTTCTAGGATCCCCTAAGTTGTGTCCTAATTACCTGATAACCTCCCTGACAGAGTAGGTTCTTAGGCCTCCCCCCAAAAAGACATGAGCTTGGCCCACGGTTTTGGCGGCCCACGCCGGCGTCAGCAAGCGTCTTGAGAAACTAAAAAATTGCAGACTTAGTTATGGCCAGCCCTTTCACCCATACAGACGACACACCCAGAGATAGAATCTTCCCAACCAAAGGGTGGGTCTTCCTAAGAGTCTAGTGCTCGTTGCCTGTGAAGCAGCATACCAGGTGACTGCCTTAGCGCTAAAGAATGTTAAGGCTAGGGCGCTAGGACATTGGAAGAGAAGAAAGTCAGAACAACAAAGCACCTTATCTGGTAACGACTCAGCCTGCTAGACACGGAAACGGCCATTAAGACAAACACTTACCGCTTTCATAGTAAAGCGGGTTAAACGTTTTAAGGCGACGACAGTTCACCATCTTGACGCTTGCACGAATTAGGGGCCTTGCCATGGGGTGCTGATGCTTCGGCAGACAATTTTGGGTAATCGTTTCAAGCACATGCCTTGGAGCCAGGTTTCCACAAAACCATCTCACCCGCAAAAGCTCTGCGGCGCTGTGGCACCAAAACATAATTGGCTCGTTCGGATGATACTTGCTTAGACAGCAGAGGGCGGAAGTGAGTTGCGAGAATCGTGACATAAGTATTTAGAAATCTACCACGAAGAAGCTTATGGCTGCTCCTCGGTTTTCGGGTTTGCCTGTATCACTTCTTAGTGCCTGCCCTGGATACCTCGACCAGACCTTAATATCTTCCCCGCGTGCCTTTCGTAACTCTTTAACTGTAGTTTACACTTCTCTGCTTTCTGGTTTTCGCGACATGGCTCCTGAGCGCCTTCGTGATAAGGGGGTGTTAAGGTGACTGGACAACCCTCTTTTCTGCAACAACCGCGAGCACATATCCCGAGTTACCTGTAAAACAGCATCCAAGCTTTCCGGATTTACCCCGCGACACCCCGCCCTCCGAGCTGTTTACAGGCATCTCGCTATAGGGCTTTGGCGGGTGTACGGCCCTGAGCTTAACATTAAGGCAGCTCGCAGCCGTATTGGCAAACGGGTAAACCGCTTAGCCGGTTGGAAGAAAAACAGCTTTCCTCGCTTACCTGGCCGGCGGGACGGTGGTAAGTGGGCTCGCCGCGAGGGCGTTTGACTGGCCAGGCACAGACCAGCCAAAAACTGCCTAATTGCCGAGCTGCTTAATGGCTTTACCGGCTAAGTGCTTTGCCGTGCGGCCGCCTAGACGCGTAATCGATTAAGAGCCTAACAGCTGAGCTGCTTAATGGCTTTACCGGCTAAGTGCTTTGCCGTGCGGCCGCCTAGACGCGAAATCGCTTAAGAACCTAATAACTGAGCTGCTTAATAGGTGAGCCGCCTAATAGCTCACCTGCCTATCTGCTGAACTGCTTAATGCCTGAACTGTATACATCTAAGCTGCCTTTTTGCTGAGCTGCCTTTTTGCTGAGCTGCCTTTTTGCTGAGCTGTCTTTTTGCTGAGCTGCCTTTTTGCTGAGCTGCCTTTTTGCTGAGCTGCCTTTTTGCTGAGCTGTCTTTTTTGCTGAGCCATCTAGCCGCCTGACCGCCTACCTGCGTCACTGGCTACATGCAGACCTGCCTATTTGCTTAACCTGCCTAGCGGCTTACATGCCTAGCGGCTTACATACCTAGCGGCTTACATGCCTAGCAGCTTACCCGCCTAGCGG
Source organism: Myxococcota bacterium (assembly GCA_036339465.1). Classification (GTDB taxonomy): domain Bacteria; phylum Myxococcota; class XYA12-FULL-58-9; order XYA12-FULL-58-9; family JABJBS01; genus JAYZAY01. Next base: position 1,862 of record JAYZAY010000005.1, read on the forward strand.
GTTACATGCCTAGCAGCTTACCCACCTGACGGCTTACCTGCTTAACGGCTACCCGCCTGACGGCTTACCTGCTTAACGGGTGAAGCGGTCTCGTCGGGAATCCACCTAACCGTAGAGCGGCTACGCCACTCAAGCAGCAGTGCAGGCGTAGCGCTTTACCCGCAGCCCGCTGCTCCTTCTCGAAGGTTCGCCGCTTTAGCCTCTTGCTGGGTTGAAGCTGCAACGCTTTTCATCTAAGGCCGTTTCCTGCCGAGATGTTTTACCCCTTCGATGCATTACCGCTAGACGTCTTCCTGGCACAGCACCACCACAGCGCACCGACTTCCTGCTTTAATGCGTCGCCCCAGTGCAGCTTCCCTGGCAAACAGCGCAGCCGCCTTTCTCTTTGGCGTCATCCCGGTGTCTTCACCTTAGCGCCTAGCCGCTATTCCGTCTATTCACTTTCCCGGAACCACGGCAAACTGCTTAACCCTCAAGGCTCCGATACCGCTCTGGCTCCGTAGCTCCTAAATGATATAGCGCTCAAACTTTCGACCACTAAAACCCTTTGCAACTAAAACGGTAAAAAAATTCACAAGGTTCCAAGGCAAGGGTATGTTCTCCCCATCACCCTAACAACGCCGCTGGGCAGCGAGTATGGGGCCAACGAAATTTACAATGGTGAGAAGACCATGCATAAAATCACAATGAGTCAACTGAAGGGTGGGGTGACCAAAACCGCCACCGCTGTCCATCTGGCCAAAGCTCTCGCAAAAAGGGAGCGGAGAACCCTCTTTATCGATCTCGATCGGCAAGCGTCCGGCTCCCTCATTCTTGGTGTGCCCACATCCCAAGCACAGCAAGCCTGTGTTGGCGACTGCCTTGGCCCCAAAGCCACCAAGTCCTTGCTCGACATCCTGGTGCAACCCAACAAAGAACAATCTCTCTATATAGCACCAGCTGCACCGCGGATGACTCAAATCGAAAGTGACCTCTACAAACACGCTCAGAGGGCCATGTTTCTAGACAAAATCCTCAACGAGGTCGAAGACCACTTTCACTACGTTGTCATCGATACGCCACCAACCGACCAAACCTACACTCAGGCGGCACTCTTTGCTGCCGAATTGGTCCTCGCGCCCCTACCTTACGAGAGCGGTATGCTCCAAGGTTGGCAAGACCTGTTCAACACCCTGACTGAGCTAAATGAATTTCGCAATGCCCCAGCCCAAATTGCAGGCGTCGTTACCAAATTCGACCGACGTGTTTCTATCACCAATTCAGCCTTCGAAGAAAAATTCCAATCGCTGGGCATGCCACTGGCAGAAACAACTATCCCAAAATGCGAAAAGATAAATCAAGCGGCCATCGTTCATCAAAGCCTCTTTGAATACGATCCAAAACATGCCGCATGTACCGCGTTTTTAAAATTAGCAGACGAAGTAATAGACGTCTTTGAAAAAGGTGAGGAGCAACGTCATGTCGCTTAAAAACAGTGCTGTAGCCGCTAAAAAGAAAAGCCTTTTAGCCATACCAGATCCAGAAGACCGCGAACTGCCAAAGAAATCCAGTAAGCCGGCGGCTGTCGTCGTTTCTGACCAAACCACCGATCCACAAGGATCCCATCCTCAACCCCAAACCACCACCAGCGAGGAGAGTAAGCGTAAAGTCACTCTCTACTTACCAACCGCCGTTCATAAGCGACTCAAGCACCTCGCCGTGGACCGAGATAGCCAAGTCTCCGCCATCGCCACGGACATGTTGATACAGGGTCTCGAAAATATCAACGCATAAACATTTCGTATCTTGCACCCAGGCCCTCTTTTAAGCACGTGCCATAAGAATTCCATTCGCGGCGCCACACCTAGCTCCGAAATCCTCACCAAACAAAAAAAATTTGAACTCCGCGCCCACACAACCCTCTCAAATCTGCACTGCCCGCTAACACCAACCCACGGGTGCACCGCCCGCTAACACCGCGCACGAAAAAATAACCATGACCAACTTCTCCCCAAACACCCACAATACGAATACCTCTTTTATTTCCAGATACTTACGTAAGTCCCAACCTCCATCTCTCCGGTCGACTTGCGCTAGATTGGTCGCTCGACCTCACAAAAAGATCCAAATCCGATCAAAACGATGGCGCACAGTTCATAAATGCTAGCGCACAGTTCATAAATGCTAGCGCACAGTTCATAAATGCTAGCGCACAGTTCATAAGTGCTAGCGCACAGTTCATAAGTGCTAGCGGGCGGCGCAAAAATGCTGGCGCGGGAAACAAAAATGCTAGCGCACAGGTGCAGAATGTTGGCGTCCAGTGCAAAGATGACTTAATATCCATTAAGATTGTTAAAGATTTTCAGCTCTACTATATAAATAAGATACTAGATCAATACTAGATCTACTAAAAGGCAACCCAATGAGTGACCTTCATGATTCTGAAAATCAATCCAATGACTACCCAGCGATTCCAGGGCAAATGAATCTCTTAGACAAAATTTCTCCTTATCGCCATCGCTCCGTTGACGATTTGAACCTCATTGAATTGCCAATTTCCTTATTGAGCAACTCCAATCAAGGTCTCGCACGCATGAAATTAGAGAGAGATCCAGGGGGGATGTTACGGATCCCACTTTCTCCAGATTCTACACGTTTTCTTTTGGTTCCTTCAGCCGAGGCTGTGCCCACCGCTCTCGGTGAACGTGTTTTACTCGCCCTCCTTTGGATGCACAATGACTTGTATCAATTTGCGACCCCAGAAATCACCTTTGATGTGAATATGTTTTTATCCACATATCTTTATCCCAATGTGAAAACACGAATTTCCCAGAGCCAACGCGATGCAGTCCTACAAGAGCTTGAGTGGTTCTCGTCAATGAGGTTAGGTGCTGTTGATTTTTTTCAACGCGTCATTCGTGATGTTGGCTCTGAAGAGGTTGTGATGCGAAACCCCCAAAATGCAGCTATTTTTGAACAATTCCAAATTCATGCCCGAAGGCGCGATGCAGAGCCAGCCAAACAATCCAAACGTGGTGCTCGTCGCGTGGTTTACGAAAGAAAGGGTGGCCCTATTCGCGTCACGATACGCTGGGGAGAAACGGTGTACCGCTCACTTGCCAAAGATAAGCTGACCAAGCGACTCAATCCGCTTATCTTGTTGGAAGCTAAAAACCCACTCGATTTAAGATTATACCGTTGGCTTGATAAGCATTTTTACAAAATTGACGAGATCTTTGTTGATTCAATCATCAATTTTGCGCGCTACAAGATGTTTATGCAGGCGCAGAAACTTCATCAGAGTCCAAAGACCGCCTCCAAATACGCGATGACCAAGATTGAGCAAAGCCTCGAAAGATTACGAGGTTTAAATTATCCTGTTTCCATTGAAGCCAATACTCGTTTTGATGACTACCGAATTACTTTTAAAAAGTTGGATATCAGCCAAAAAGACCCAAGCTCGGTAGTTGAAGCAAAACTCACGGAATCCGACGACCTGTTCCTTTTGTCCTTTTTTACGAAGCTACGTTTTGGAGATGCTGCACCAGATAGACCAATTTACAACACCAAAGAAAAGCAGCTTGCCAAGAAATTTCTGGCGACATACAAAACCCTAGCTTACGCCAAGGAAATCGTGCAAGAGTGCTTCGGGATTATCAAACGGGCTAAGGGCACCACCGAACACGTAAAAGCTTTTACCTATCTCACGTATTTTGCCAACGACGCTGAAGCCAATCTCAAGAAATCCAAACGTCGTCAGAAACCGAAAGAGAAAACCAATCCACTGGATGCTTGGGATATCTATCGAGAGAACCAACTTGAACAAGCAAAACGCGCCATGGCCTCCAATGAACAGGACGAAATGAGAGACGACATAGCCCGTGAATTAACGCAGGATGTTCAGTTTGGAAAACACAATGAAAAAACCAAACAGGCGCTTATTACGGCAGCTCTTGAAGACGAACTTCTTCGGCGCTTGGGCGCTATGGATGAGCAGGAATTCCTAGCAACGTTATAATCGTCTCCGAAATTCTCTGAATTTTTCTTTCAATTAAGGCCGGTGATTTCGTCGGAGGAGGGGAGGGAAGGGGACTGACCTAACATCCGGCACTCTTTAATTTGCATTGACGCACCTGTATTACATTCGAGGCTTAAATGGTCCCGTTTGACAGGTGTCGCAGAAAGGCCCAACCGTAATATACGAAACATCGACTTCAACAGCTTTCTTGGTGTGTAGACATCTCTTTCCCTATGTCGTGCAAAGAACTTTGGGCTTGCCATCCATGCGAGGCGGACTTGTTCATCCCCACCGAATGCGCACAGATATTGAGTGTTTAAAATACAAGTATTCAGTTTTTCCCCAGAGAGGTAAGAGGCTTTATTTTCTTTTAGACATCCTAAGTAGCTGTTATTAAATCTGAATTTGTTTGGTTATGTAATCTTCAAGTTGGTGTTGCTATTTACATACTTGGTGGTAAGATAGGACCATGATTCAAAGAGAAATGGCACCAGAGCTTATTCAGGTAGCCAATGAGTATCCGGTTGTTACCATCCTCGGGCCGCGCCAATCAGGAAAAACGACCTTAGCAAAAATGACTTTTCCTGATTACGACTACTGCTCTCTTGAGGAGCCCGATGTTCGAAACTTTGCATCTACTGATCCCAGGGCATTCTTAGCCCAATACCAAAAGGATGTTATTTTTGATGAGATTCAACGTGTCCCCACGCTCCTGTCCTACATTCAAACTCTAGTCGATGAACATAATTTTAAGGGACGCTTTATTTTAACCGGATCCCATCAACTAGAGCTTAGGGCTGAAATATCTCAATCCCTTGCTGGACGAACTGCTATCCTCTCATTGCTTCCTTTAAGTATCAGTGAGGTCAAAACCATCAAACAATTCGAGAATAAGGATGACTATATCTTCAATGGATTTTTTCCTCGAATTTACAATGACCATTTAAATCCAACCCGCGCTTATTCCAACTACTATAAGACCTATATCGAGAGAGATGTCAGGCAACTAATCAACCTTAAAGATGTATCGCAATTCGAGAAATTCTTAAGGCTAATGGCAGGCAGAGTAGGGCAAGTTCTAAACTTAAGCTCTCTTTCAAACGATGTGGGTGCGAGTAGTACCACCTTGAAGGAATGGCTTTCTATTTTGGAAGCTTCATTCATCGTTTATAAACTACTTCCATACTTTGAAAATTTCGGTAAAAGAGTCATTAAGTCACCTAAATACTATTTTACAGACGTTGGACTTCTCTCTTACCTTCTTGGAATCGATAAGAAAGAACAAGTATTAAGGGATCCCTTGATTGGAAATATCTTTGAGAATCTAGTTGTCATTGAATGTTTAAAGAACCGGTATAATCAAGGTAAGGAGAGTAACCTCTATTTCTTTCGCGACAGCAATGGAAACGAAGTTGATCTTCTTTTGGATAATGCAAGAAAGCTTACACCTGTGGAGATTAAATCTTCTTCCACCTTTAATATTAACTTTACTAAAGGAATCAAAAAGCTCCAAGGGATCACGGCTAATTGTACACAGGGTTATGTGGTTTATGCTGGAGACTTCTTTCCCGTAACCGAGGAATACCGGACGATTCATTTTACGGCGGTGAATTCCTTAGGTAGGGATTTTGGTAGTGAGGTTAGGTAGGAGGTTTTGTCTTGTGTAGTTATGCGAACAGTTATTCTCATAACTTACGCCCGTTTATATATTCCCCACAATCAATTAACCCCAAAGCACCAAGCCAAAAAAAAACTCCATGTAACACCAGCCCCATCAGGCGCTTCAGCCTGGTCTGCCCCAGCTTTTTCGAAGCTTCAGCCTTTTACAATTTACGCGTAGGGCCTTTTTCGGGCAGGGGTGGGTTGCATGCCGCAGCAAGCTTATTGGGTGGGTACCTATCTCTGCAAACAAGAAAGAGGGAGAGAAAGACATATGCGCGGTCGTGGTGGACTCTACAACGAAGAGTTCAGGTGGGTAAAAAGCTTCGCTGGAGTGCGTTACGCCGGCAGAGATACTTGCAGCCATACTCAATTGCCGAGCAAAAGCCGCAACTAAATCAAGAGCCACGCAATACGGAGCCACGTCCATTTTATCAAAGTGAAATTTATACTCTGCAAATTACACAGTAGGCCAAATTGACATGCCGGCTCTATTTACGCAGATAAATGGAACAAAAAGTAGGCACGACTTTATAATGGTGCCTGATAATACATATTATGGATAACCCATAACATAAAGTGAGTGTTGTCCAGGCAACTTTCAAAAGTCGGTACTTTTCTTGATCCGTTTTTTTCCTTCGTCTTTGTTATTCGAAGCCGCACGCACTCAATCTATTGCTCTTTTCCCAAGAACCCCCTGGACGAGGAGGATACAAATTATTACTTTCCCGTTCCCACAAAGACATTACTTTCCCCGTCACCATTGAAACCGATCTGGCGTAAAAATACGAGGATTCTTAGGAAGTAGTTGAACTCCCTTTAATCCAACTTACGAGACGACGTAGCCCTATGACGATTCCCACAAGGCACCTACCGTTTGATGACGCTCGGAATATGGCAGGTGTTTTTCTGGGGGAAGCCTCTCTTTTACGAGGCTGAGAAGCTTGTTTAAATTTCCCCTTCATTTAAGCTTCAATCAGCAGCGCAGGATTTCACCAACACGTCCTGGAGAGAGTTTTGACCATAAAGCATCAAGTCTTGAACTTCTTGTCACTTTTTATGGAGAGCTTGGGCCATACTCATCTACAGACGAAACATGATGGATAAAAGTAATTGGGACAAAAAGGAAAAGGCCGTTGATTTAAATCCACATCACCCGTGACCGCCTTATACACCCTACGAAGATACCGGTCTGCTCTTCGTAACCTTAAAACCGGCATCCACGATAGTAGTCACAACGGCTAGCTCGTCCATAGTACCTTTGACCAATGCCTGCCCAGCGGCAAAAGTAACCTCGGCACTTTCAACGCCCACCATAGCCATCAAACACTTCTGCAGACGGGAAGAACACCCACCACACTTCATCCCCTCAATTTGCAATGTGAACACAGATGGACCCACGTCACCCATACGACGGGGAAGACGTTGCCGGAGGTCGTCGAGGGCAAACTTTGCCAAAAGCCCGCTGAGGACCACGGCCGAGAGGGTTATCCACCAAGAAGTTGATTCGTGCGTGTGCTGCATCAAATCGAAAACCTGGTCGGGAAATAGCGAGTCAAAGAGCAAACCCAAACTGACACTCCCAATCACAATCGTCGCCAAATAAACCCCAAGCACTCGCTTACCAAGTCCTCTATACACGGCTCCTACCGTCGCCACATTGGTCGCGGGACCCGCCATAAGGAAAACCAAAGCAGCGCCCGTGGGTAATCCACTCGCAATTAATGCCGCCGCAATGGGGACCGATGCAGTGGCGCAAACATAGAGGGGAAGACCAATCATCAGGGCCCCAAGCATCGCCAACCACGGATCTGCTGCGCCCAATTCTACGATCCAACTCTCCGGTGCAAACACGCCGATGGCCGCCGAGACAACGATACCGAAAATGAGCCACCGCCAGACAGTCTGTAAAATTTGAAGTCCATGTGTAACGCCGTCATACAAACTTGGACGTGCGCCCTTTGAATTGGTCACTCCGAAATGTCCTTGCCTATTCTCGGGCTCTACCCAATCCGCCAGGAAACCTCCCACCAAGCCGGTAAGTAAAGCACTAAGAACCTTGAAGATGGCGAAGGGCCAACCCAGCAAAGACGCACTCACCAAAATTGAATCCACCCCCGTCTGAGGCGTGCTTATCAAAAAGCCCGTCGTCGCACCACGGCTGGCACCCTGCTGCCGCAGGCCGAGTCCTGTGGGGATAACTCCGCATGAACAGAGAGGAAGAGGAACCCCAAGTAAGACGGCTTTGACCACACCCCAAAATCCACGCAATTCGCGCTGAATGAAATTCTTCGGAATAAAGACATGCAATAGTCCGGCGATGCCGGCGCCAAGAAGCAACCACGGAGAAAGCTTGAGCATAATAGCCCAGAGGGCCACGAACATTTCCATTATCATTCCAACCCCAACCTCTTTGCTGGCAACTTATAGATAAACTCTACAAACGCATCACGAGAGCATCAACCGAAGATTGACGATTCCGCAGAGCTTGCCATACGCTACAAACAAAACCAACCACGTGGGAATCATGACTCAATCTATTAGAATCATCTTCTTTTTCCATAAAAATAAACGATCCTTTCACCTCCCTGAGTCGCCAAAAAGATTTCCCATCTATTTTGCAGATATTCGGTGCCTAGGGATTCCATTGGCAAGCGCCTCGGCAGTAGAGCATTCGGATGGGTCAGTCATAATGTTGTAGAGAATCTGTCGCCCCTCAAAAGGAAACTGACCGACAACTCTGTCTTATCGACTTTGACGATTCCGAGTTTCAACATTATCTCAATGATTTGGTTCCGATAGTTTATACCTTTCCCCAAAGCACCCTCAACCAAGCGGCGTATGCGACTTTCTTTTTTAATCATCGTGTGTTGGGCTAGGGTCGTTGAAGCTTGGGGCTCCTTACCTATTCCGAAATTCTTCTCTCTTTTTACAATTCCAGCCCCCATGCTCCATACACCGAACGTTAAACTCGACCAAGACGATGCACTCGAATTGAGCCTGGTTTTGGGGACCCCGATTTATTGATGCACGCGGATTACGAAAACATCGTCAGGGAGTGTTTAGCGCAAGACCTGTATCACGATAAATCCCAAATTGGCGGGCTCCTCTTAGGTTTCACAAAAGGGCTTCGAGCCATCCATCGAGGCAAATATTCAATCGGTTTCGGCAGGCGATAAAGGCATCTAAGTTTTGACCCACAGGATCCGTAATCCCGGTGAGGGGTCGAGAATGCTCTCCGAACTCCCACATACAGACGATTTTTTCCGTTAGTTCAGGTGCATCGCCATGAAGCATCTTTTTATGCTCCGGTGCCATTCCCACAATGTGATCACATGTGGTCAAAAGAGAGATGCGTATCCCCTGGGAACGATGGTGGGAAATATCAATACCTATATTTTTCATGGCTTCAACGGCATGAAGTGAAGCGGATTCGCCCTCAATCTTGAGGGTCCCCGCGGAGCAAACCTGTGCGAGAATGTTCAGACGCGCCAACTTGGCAATGGCCAAGCCTTCGGCCATGGGTGAGCGACAAATATTCCCACTGCAAATGAACATGACCTTTATCATTTTATCTCTCCGAATGCCCGGATTGCTAAGGCTTAACGTTGACCATCAAATCAGAAAGTTTATCTTTCACTATACTTTTCAAAATGACGAGACGTGCATACCCATAGATATGGAATCGTTTTAGGAATCGTTTTAGCTATCCTTCACCTCGCGACCGAATTATAACCAGACCCAAACATGACATAACCTCCTTAATCGAAGTTCCCAGCCTTAAAATGCGCCAATAAAAACGCACGTATTTTCCCGTTGCCTCGAAAAAGGGCGGCAGTTGGCTCCCAAGGGCATGGTCTGGACCTTTGACACTAGTTACCACGAAGGCAAAGTAAGAGAGCACTCAGCAGAAACAACCCTACATGGATTTACGATGTTGGATCCGTTGCCAGGAAACTTGGGCGACTCCGACCTTCGAAGAAACCTATAGATATCGAGATTTTTTCAAACCAATAAACCAGCCACAAAATGGAAAACAAACCCAGCCATGGCCACGAAATTCATGGCATGTAATTACCTCTATTCAACGCTCTCTTAGAATGCATCAGCGCCTATTCTCACTTCGAACCTATAACTTGGGCTTAGCCCCCAGCATCGACCCTGTTCCTAAGTTAGGTTCTTCCTCTAACTCAGACTCTTGCTCTAATCCTGACGCCTCCCCGAACTCGGACCCATCTGATGGAATTAACGAGGGCTCTACTCTTTCTGGCTCTTCCAAAGCATTCCCCACCCTCTTTGAAGGATTTCCCACCCTCTCTGAAGGATTAAGTCCCAAGAGGGAATCGAAGTCAAAACGCTCCGTCACGAGTTTATCGGTATCTTGGTAAAGACTCTTTTTTTGAGCTTGTCGCGCCATATTGGCTATGGTTTGACCGGGTACCTCTTTGTTCACGAGATTAACCACCCACATGGGGACCCATCCTCCCGGGTCCGCCTCCACAGCATAAGTAACCATGGTTTTGTTGGGGCCCTTGTATTCTAAAACCCAACTTCCATTGCACCTTTCCATACGTTCAATGCCGTTTTGATGAGGAATGTCTTTATGTGGGACACTCCAAAATGGAGCATGAACCGTATGAGATTTTGGATCAAAAACAAGACCTGTTCTCAAAATAACATCCCGGTCACTTACCATAATAAAGGGACTGTCCATATGGTTGTAGACCGTGAATTCCGACTTGGAGTGGGTATCAATGATCCTAAAATCCACCGTTTTGTCTAGAAGTTTTTTCTTATGATCCGTGTCGTACAATACCACAAAGATATCTCGTATGGGTGCTTCAATCAGACCCTGCCCTTTGAACATCACCAGCGGAGGGGCAGCACCCTCCCCATCACCGATGGCAAGGCCCGCGAAATGCCCATTTTGAAAAAATAAGGCAAAAGCAACAAGGAATAATGCGAAAACAAAAATAACCCTCGAGCGGCTTAAATAGGTACTGCGAACTTTGTTATCATCGATTCCCGAAGCGTCATTTGCAGAACCCGGCTTCTCTTGAGACATGGCCACTCCCAAAAAAAACAATACATACTGAAAACCTATGATTCAGGAAATCGGCGTAGTGTACCCCGTACCCTTTATGTTAATGGGCAAAGGGCATCGCAACAACACCTTTTAGAGGGGTGGGAGATGAAAATCCGAGGTGGGAGATCCCCGTACCTGTCATTTGCTTTCACAAAGTTCAGATATAAACTGACCGGTGGGGGAGATGCCTTAAGTGACGGATTTTGTTTCTAATTGTTAAGACAAAAGAAACGACAACTTGACAACCGCACCCCATCTCCTTATCGGAACCAATGGAATCACCAATGCAAATGGGCATAGCTGAAAAACTGGACCGACTCTCTGAATCGAGCCTCATAAGGCTTGAAGCCACAGTAATTGGACTCACCTTCTTAGGGCTTATGCTGGTAACCCAAAAAATTCCCGTGGGCGATATGCTCCTCTATCAAAATGTGGGCGAATCAATTCTGAAGGGTTTGATACCATATCGAGACTTCACCCTCGAATACCCACCCTATTGCATCCCACTCTTTATTTTGCCCGCCGCACTCACCACAGAAATCACGAACTATCAATTCTTATTTTGCCTGCAGCTAGGCATCCTTGATATTCTCCTGAAGCTCTTTTTTTTGAAGGCAATCGGGTCAGCCGCGCCCCCATCCCGCCAACTTGCATGCCTAGGTCTGTATTGCCTCAGCAGCCTCTCCCTCGCTTATCTCTATCTGCGGCGGTTTGACTTGGTCGTCGCTATGACTGTTCCCCTCGCTATCCTTAGCTTTCGGAAAAGCAAGTGGACCGGGTGCGGATTTTGGATTGGGATCGGTACCCTCATCAAACTCTACCCCCTACTATTTATTCCACCAGCAATGTTCCAAGCCCATAAGGAAAACCGGCTATACCCACTCATTCGAGGAGGGCTATTGTCAATCATTCCCGCGCTACTCCTCTTGCCTTGGGCACCCTGGTGGAAATTTATTCTCTTTCATACAGAAAGAGGTTTGCAAGTTGAATCCCTTTACGCTTCCCTCCTTTGGGCCTTCCGATTTCTTGGCATCGATGTGGTGTGGACATTCAATCACTCCTGGTGGGAGATTCAAGGAAGCGTCGCCGATGCACTCATTCCATTGGCAAGAATACTCTTTATTGGAACGGTTCTTTTGTCCACCTTTGCGGCTATAAAACTCGTAAGGGCCTCATCGCCACCCCACCGAGAGAGTAACTTCCTCATTGCCATGCTGCTGCCACTCATGGCCTTTGTGACCTGGAATCTGGTGTTGAGCCCCCAATATCATATTTGGTTAAGCACCCTCTCGGCCTTGGTTTTTGCCACCACCACCACGGCTTCCCTAAAAAGAGACATGGCCATCCTAACCTTAATTTCCATTTGCGTTCCTCTCTACTACCCCTCTAGATCCTATCATTACGGATTGGATGCCCCTAAGACATGTGTCTTATTGATTCGAAACATCGGCTTGGTGGTCATCTGGCTCAATTTATTAAAACATGCATTCCGGGGGGGGAGACACAACCCTACCCAAATTGAAGGAGGACGACTTCCTTGATCCCCTGCCGCCCACCCTTGCTGAACCGAAAAGCCATCGCCATAGGGTCAACCCAAAAACATCCCAATATGCGCTACTAATGGTGCCCATACTTATAGGCTAATCCGGTTATCTTTAGGGGCACTGGGCGCGCTATATTAACTCTCGCGTTTCTGAAAATTCCACTCAGACTTTTTCCCCATACTTCCCACGCCAACCGCGCCTTTTGGAGCGCCACAATAGGGACAGAATCTCCAAGGACGCTCGGTAGGCTTCCATTGGATATGACCACAGGCACCACATTCATAATTCTTTTTTCTTTCCTTGCTAGTGCCTACACGCAGAAGCCACACCGCGACAATCAAGCTGACCACAAAAGCCGCTACCACGACGTATCTGAAATCCCATGCTGTCATAATCTAGCAATAGACTAAGCGATCTAGGATTTGAAGGCCAATATCCACCCTCAAATCCAAAGTAAAAATTCATCCATAGGGATCTTGACCTCGCACCAGTGGCGACGCGATGTCGGCTTCCACGCGCAAACGATTAATGAACATCAGCCACCTCCAAAACACAATTGCCAGAAGTGAAAGTCGATTTTATTCGAGGTAAAAAGCGCCGTCGATATAGATCCGAACCAAGACCTCGGTTGTATCTAAAGCTTTCGCAGATCGAGCTGGATGGGCATACACTTAGTTAGCCCCAGTTTGGGATTTTCGTTCACAATCGATTCAAAGCAAAGCCTGTCATGGGCATCGATATTCAGTCACCCATCGCTACCTTCACCTGCCAGAGCGGGTAAACCATTTGGGTCGATGGTTTTAACCTGAGACATCCCATTCGGAACAAAAATTTGGATTCTGGTCCACATCGGTCAGGTGAAAATCTTGTTCATTGGTGGGATGGCCCTAAGTGAGCTTCCATTAATACAAACGCGATCCCCACAGGCTAGGCTCCCTTTCCAGTGGGGATCGCTATCTTTAAAAGCCCCAAACACCTAATGGAGTTCTTTGGACGACTTACGTAAAAGACGACGCGCAATAATCAATTGCTGAATCTGTTGAGTCCCTTCAAAGATATCCGTAATCTTAATATCCCGCGCCCATTTCTCGAGAAGTTCAGTCTCTCCATAGCCTATGGCGCCGCACAATTCCACACAGCGCAATGATATTTTAGTTCCCACCCTTCCCGCCTTCGCTTTGGCCATGGACGCTTCTTTAGAGTTGGGTTGGCCGTTGTCAGCCATCCACGCTGCTTTCAATGTCAGTAGGCGACTGGCTTCCAATTCGGCTTCCATACGAATAATCTCCGCCTCGATGGCACCCTGATCCCAAACCGAACCACGGTAGTCGGGTTCGATTCCTTCCCGTGCGAAAAAATCCTTGGTTAAATCTAAAGACGCCTTAGCCACCCCAATGGCCATGGCCGCAACCACAGGGCGCGTATTATCGAAGGTCTGCATCGCGCCGGCAAAACCCTGGTCTTCTTTGACTTCGGGCTTGCCGAGAAGGTTGTTTTTGGGAATGCGACAGTCCCGAAGGATTAAGCTGACGGTATCCGATGCCCGGATCCCCATCTTGTCTTCGACCCGCTCCACAGAAAATCCGGGGGTACCTTTTTCAACCACAAAGGATTTAATTCCGACCTTACCCTTACTCTTGTCGGTGGTGGCCCACACCACCGTCAAATCAGCCCGCTCGCCACAGGTTACGAAAATTTTCTCGCCATTGAGAACCCAAGTCTCACCGTCCAAGACCGCAGTGGTGGAGATATTACTCGAATCGGATCCAGCGCCTGGCTCGGTGATGGCCATGGCTGCCCACTTCCCTGAAAACCTCGCCTTCTGCTCCGCCGATGCCACCGCCGCAATCGCAGAATTTCCAAGTCCCTGCCCGGGAATCGTCAGGGTTAAGCCCAAGTCGCCCCAAGCCATCTCAAACAGGGTGAGCACCGCCAACATATTCTTCCCGTTTTTGACACATTTTTCCCCGGCATCGTTTTCTTCTTTCTTGCTGATGTGACTAGCACCGACGCCCTGCCCACCATCTTCCATGCCTTGGAGGATCTTTCCAAAAACGTCCAATTCCACAGGGTAGGTATGCTCGTGGGTATCGTATTTTCTCGAAATAGGGCGCAACATGGACTCAGCCACTTCGGAAGCCAAATGTATCATACCTTTAAGTCTTGGGGGTATTTCTAAATTAATCATCGTATCTCCTTCACTTAAGCCATCAGATTGCCGACAAGAACTGCGCCTGCGCGCAATTGTCGGTACCAGAGTTCGGTGGGGTGTTCACAAACAAAACCGTGACCACCCAAAAGCTGAACCGAATTGCTGCCAATGATCATGGCATGTTCGGCGCAAAAGGTGTGGGCCAGAAATGCTTCTTTTTGAAATGCCAACCCCTGCTCGGCCCGACTCGCCGCGCGGAGCACCATCAACCGCATGGCTTCAGTTTCGGTGGCCATATCCGCAATGGTAAAAGCGACCCCCTGGCGATGGGTGATGGGCTCACCAAAGGCAATGCGCTGATTGCCGTAATCGATGACGTAGTCCACCGCAGCTTCGCAGGCACCCACCATTAAGCTGCAAAGGGCCAGCCTCCCCAAATCCACGAGTCGCGCGTGGTTGTATTGGATTTCTTTTTCTCCCAAAAGCGCGTTTCGGGGAACCAACACCCGATCTAAGTGTATTTCCGCCAATCCCGCCCCCCCCAACCCCATGCTTCGCTGGTGTTCAACTTTGAATCCCTTGGCATGACTTTCGACAATGAAGCCCCGTGGTCCCACCCCTTTGAGGTGGGCCAGAACCAGAAAAACCTCAGCTCGTTTACCGAGGGGAACCATGGTTTTCACGCCACACAGACGATAGCCATCCGCCACCTTCGTGGCAGTGGTTTTGAATCGAGTGGGCGCAAAACGCAAAGTGGGCTCCATGAATGCCATCGTGGCCACCGCCATAGCTTCCCCCACAAAAGCGGGCAGAAACCGTGCCTGCTGTGCACTGGAACCGAATTCGCTGAGGGCATTCACAAACGACAATGGGGCCAGCAGTGCCATGGCCAAGGAAAAATCCCCTTTGGCCAATTCTTCGGCAATCAAGCAACTCGTGAGAGGGGAGCGCGCCGTGGCCGCGCCGTCCAATGCTTCGGGAATCGCTAAGAGATTGAGGCCCAACTCTTGACTCTGGGCCAAGACTTCATCGGAGATATCCCACGCCTTGTCGGCTTTACGGGCTTCGGGACGTAAGACGTTGGCCGAAAACCGCACCAACATCTCCCGCAGCATTCGCTGCTCCTCGGTGAGAGAAAGATCAAATCGCTTGGGGGGCTTGCTTGCCACCCTGAGGCGATCTTCGGGGAGTAACTCTTTGATCGGTTTGAATTTGCTTTGAGCCACCACACCAACCTGAACACCGGTTTTGACGCCCTGATAAATCAGTTCTTCGGCTCGGTGGCGGATCCCCCATTTGTCTATGACAGGCGAGGTCGAAAATCGGTTGAGGATTTGTAGGACATGCCCTATCGGGGTTCGTTTCATGGGGTGCTTTCTCCTTATGGGTCTGCACCATAGTCTTTTGTACATAGGAAGTTCAAATCCTTAAATCCTTTGCATCAATCGGTCAGGGACCAAATCGTAGTTAAAATAGAGAGAGGCCCCATGCCCGTTGTTCAAGACTCTAGGTGTGGAGGTGTTGTTTTGCGCTCTGAGGTGGTTTCGGCACAACCTTCCGCGGAGAAACACCGAAGCTTAAGTCACCTAATTCAATCCATTTTCCCGACAGATGAGGTGGAATGCGCAATTTTTATCCTAAGATTCCGTAGAATAGCCTACCCGGAAAAAATCCCAGCCATAGCCCCTTTGTGCCGTGGCGAGGCCTCTTTTTGAGGGTAGGACCGCCCTCCCCTGGCCCCCAATAAAAAAACTTGTATCTCAATCCAAGCTTACGGGAACCTCGATGCGGCCCTAAACAACAACTTATTAACATGTGACAAGAAAATATGGACTTTTCTAGAGTTTTGGACTTCACAACAAAGCGCAACAGCGTACAATACCGAGTTGGAGAGGGAGGTGAACCCATGAGCTCTGAACATGCTAAGGCATTTCGAAAAGCGATGACAGCTTCCATGGAACTGCAACTTGAGATCAAAAGCGCCGGCGGCCAGGACATAAGCCTGGAAGAAATGGTCAACTTAGCCCACAAACACTGGTACGACTGTACACCAGACGAAATTCAAGAAATCCTAAACCACCCACAGAATTTCAACGATGACGCCCCAAGGAACAGGAGCGGAGAAAATCGATGGTGCGCCCTGGGCTGGTAACCTTAGGATTAAGCTCGCACCAAAAATAGAAGTGCCAGAGGGAACAAAGCAAATCTCAAAAGTGGCTTGAGATTTTATCCCCTCTCTCCCAAAAAGATGATTCGGAAGAATATGCTCAACCGATGATTCTCCTTTAGAGAATAAACCCGGACAAAAGGAACCTGAGGCCGGTACCATCGGCTTTCGAAAACGAGTAACTCTCAGCACCGGAAAAACATGGAATTCCTGCAACGAATCAACAATCCTGCGCAACCGAAGAAACGAGGCTAGAGTATAGACAACGGCTCCATAGGTGAAAAAACCACTGCGCGAACCTAGCCCCCAGGTCAGAAGAGCTTTGCGCCCTTGCATGCATCACTATCCAGTGTTGTGCGTCCTGATGATACATGATTGATAGGCAAATCGGGGCGTGTTTGTTTAGGAGCAGATTGAAGCGTTTTTTCATCAGACCCGACACAGGAAATCAGGTGCCGTATGACTCTTAGTCGATTTAAGTGCAAAGGACCTAACACAATAAATAATGTGACCGTAAGATTCTGGGTTGATTTAGGCGTTTGCTGGCTTCTCTGCAACAATTCTCCAGTTTAAGTCGGCTATCTTGGCTTTTTCGGCCTCAGTCCATGATTCACCACCGGTTTGCAGTAAATTAAGCGACTCCTCTACCCATGGAGGCATGATGCGTATTTTTTCGAGGGCTCTGATGGCCTTTCGAGCCAATAAGATTAGGTCCCGTTTTTGTTCACAGATAGGCCAGGCGACACTTTTTGAGGGAGCAGAAAGGATCAGGTGAAACCCCGCTCTTTCCAGTGCCCCACAGACATCGGCAGGATACATGGATTGTGTCGCTGCCAAGGTTGGCAAATAAGATTTCTGCAAGGCCACATGTTCTTGATTATTCCAATCAAAATGTGACGTTAACAAATACTCAGAGCAAGCATACCGAGCACCAGGGATTAACACGCGGTACATTTCTCGAGCATGAGCATCCAACTCTTTTTTCTTGAAGAAAGGCCAAACGGCCTGAACAGAATAGCAACCATCAAAACTTTCTGACTCATATGCTAGCGATTCATGATGATTCCCCACTTTGTAGTGGAGCTGAGCGCTCATCTTACATTCTTCTGCCCAGCTGATCGCATTTGCAATTTGGTCTGAGTCGATATTGTATCCAGACACTTCCCCACCTGTCATAGTCGCAAAATAATACGCTATCCTTCCCCTTCCACACCCCATGTCTAAGAGATGTGAATCCTCCGGATCCTTAAGATTTAGCTCTTTAAGAATATCTTGTTCGCATAGCAATTGGTTCCCATAGAGGCCCTCATTTTCGTCGAGCTGTGGTGGAATATATAGTTTTTCCAAGTCGAAAACGGAGAGCATGTTGTTTAACACTTTATAATAAGCCGCAACAGCCTTCGTCTCATCTTCTGTTTTAGTCTCTTCGCCGTCTTGCATGGTTTGAAAAAACTTGTAGGCATCGAGGCATGCATGTTTGTCTTTTTGCGACATGGTTGCCAATCGTTTTATGCCCTCAAACGATGTCTTGGCCCTATACCAATTGGCCTTCAACCCATTATTTTCGCGTTTTAAATAGTTTCCTATTGATAATGCCATGGCCGTTCCCTCTTCGTCGGCACTAACCCAGCACCTTGGGGTATGTAGATAGCCAAGTGTGGCATTGATCCGATTGTTCCCCTGCCAGACTCGCCCGTTAGAAATTGCTATCTTTGGACCCAAATAACATATTCACAGATTGTGTAAATCTGTAAGGGGATCCCCATTGAGTAAACCATTTTGGTCTGGAAATGGAAAAAGCCCCCACAACGATACCGACGCAGAAAACCGAATCTCTAATGTCGCCTTTGAGTGTTTTCAGCGCCTAGCTGTTGAAAGGACGACCATGAGCGATATCGTCAAGTCAGCTGGCATTACTCGTCCAACTTTGTACAAGTACTTCAAAAAAAACATGTCATTTTTGTGGCAATCCACAAAGTAGCTTACATTTTTTCTGAGTTGCTTGTTGCTCATGCAAAACAATTTGGCACCATAGAAGAGCGCATTGTAGAAACCATTATTGATGTTGTGAGTGAATAATATTTTACTTGGAGGCAAAAACTAAAAGTTGATACCAACCCGCACTTTGACGATAATTTCTCCGTGTAAAAAATCGGCAAAAAAATGTTTGTGATTAAATATCGATGTTGCTTCATCTCGTCAAAAAGACCGCGTCAATCTTTGTCATCAAGACAATGAAAGGGCATCGGCAACTATAAAAGGATTGAAAATATGAGCTTGTTTCGTTTAATTGTTAGAGCAAGTTTCCTTCTCTTAATCCCTACTTTCGCAAGTGCCGGCGATATAGGATTAGATACCAGCGTTTATGCTTCCTACGGGTTCGCCAATGGAACCTATGATAAGGATGGCAAAAAAACGGACCTCCTCGATGGTACCAGTGGCAGCTTTCTTTTGATCGACCTAGGTGTCAATTATCAACTTATGGATAGGCTTAAGCTCAACATTGGACTGCCCCTCGTTCAAAAATCCTTCAAGATGGAAGCAATAGGGTTAGACGAATCCACTTTTGGATTGGGTGACCCTAGCATCGGCGCTACCTACTCTCACAACATTTCCGCCGCATTCTCGGTAAGAGGCGCTCTTAGCTTCAAAATTGCTCTCGGTAAAAAAGACCATTTCAAGGCCAACGCCAGCAGGGGTGACCACCACCTAAACGCGAAATTCATTATAAGTACCAGTCCCATCGACAATCTGGGCATCGACTTAGATGGTGGTTATATCCTCACCCTAGGTGGGCCCACCGACGGTGCCGACATGGGAGACATCATCTACACCAACCTCTATCTAGGTTATGAAATTTCTGGTTTAACACCCCGTTTGGGTGTGCACTTCTTCACCCAAGGTGAACCGAGCAACACAACCGCTAACCTACTTCGAGAATACCCCCAACAAGGCATCAGCCTTACCTTCGACCTCGCCTACGAAATCAGCGATGGTATGACCGTCAACGCCGGCATCGGAACCCGACAAATCCACGAAGGAACCAATCTTCCTTGGGGATTTGCGCTCATGGGGAAAAACGTTAAGTACGGCCGGTCTTTCGGACTTGGGTTCAAAGCTGAGTTTTAATCCAAATATTCAATGAATCCCTCTCGAAAGAACCAAAAAGCTCCTTCCGCTACCTGAAAACCGGTAGAGGAGAGACACTTTTTCTTGGTTCTTACGGGGAGAGAGAGTCCCATATTGAGCGTAGCCTAGCGACTCGCGCTTCATCTTCGGATCATTTTGCGAAGCGGTGAATTCCGAGAGCCTTGGAACGGAAGTTTCCATAAGAGCCAAATCTCTTCCGTTGCTTATGTTTATAATGCAATGCGTTACAGTAAAATCAGATGAATGTCTTTTTTGGTGCCCCTACTAAGTCGCCCATAGGATCGAAGTCGCCCTGATTCATCTTGTTTATTCAAGGCGACCTGATTGAAAGGAACCTCCTTTTTTTGGGGGTTGGGTTTCCAAGGAGACACCATTGTTGTGTTTCACAGGTAATTTCGACGCACCAGCTCCTCCCACCATCCGATACTCAGCACGACAGAAGTAAATTTCCTTCGGGAATCAAGACTAGAATACTGCTACCAACAAATCCAAATAAGTTACCTCCCTCTCTTAGTGACGGTGAAGTCCTGAAAAAGAGCGACGACCATGATTAGAACACTGAACCGCATTATCCCCACCGCTTTACGGGCATTCCAAACCCCGGTAGCACGCCCCCTTCTGCGCTCTCTTATGACCGACACCCGAGCCACAGCACTAAAGCCCTCCCTCTGGGGAGCACAGCGCTCCATGGGGCTCCCCAATAACGGAAGATGGGGAACGACTCTCCCACGCTTTGTGAGCACCACCGCCACTCTTGCACCCTTAACCCCCAAAGCACACTACGAGCGAGCCATCGCTAAAGGGAAACCCTTAGGGGATTTCCGGGACTGGCGGATTCGAACCGCCGGAGCTGACGTGAGCTTCAAAACCGAGGGAAACGGCCAAGTGTGGCCGGCGCTTGTTTTAGAGAAGATTACATTCGTAGATCCAAAACCCAGGGACCTTATTCAGGAGAACCTCCAAAACTTCACCCATGTGACCACCCTCGAGGAGTTGAACGACGTCATCGTTAAGCTGATTCAAACAGAGTCGCCTTATCTCCGTGTGACGGATACGAAGTCAAAAGCCCTCAATGAGAACCACGGTATTACCAACCTGCGCAGGCAGGCGTTTATCCGGGCGCTCCGTGAGAGCGCGCTTGGCCAGACCCAACTTTCACCCTCCGATCGGGTGAAGGCGTTGGGGGTGATTGAAACGACGAATCTGAAACTCGCCACGGGGCGGAATTATGTAATGAAGGTGGGGAGCCACACAAACTACTGGCCCTACTGGAAAAATTATATTCCCCCACTGGTGCGTCTGCTGGAGCAGCACAAGGAGGGAGATCCGGGCTGGCATCAAATCAAGAATCGAATCTCGGATATTCTGCGCCGTAAAACCGCCCATAACAGAACGCTTGATGAGAAAGACATCGAAAAAACCATGAATTTGGCGCTGGTAATGAGGCCTATGTTCTCCAACAACATGGGGCACCGAGTCTCCATGGCCAAAGACAGCACCACCTTCAACCCTAAATACGAGCTACTCTCCATCGCAAAAACGGGCCTCCCAGAGGGGTTTGAGGAATACGCGGGCATACAGCTGGTGCGAGAGGAGCAAGGAACCATCCGAGTGGATTTCATGAGCGAGACGGATTCAACGGCAGCGAAACTCTCGCGGAAAAAGATGGGCCAGAAGATACCCGCAGCGTTACTCGATTTTGTCGAGAGTTGGGAGGTTCCAAAATCAGAATGGAAAGACCTCAACTTTCGCGAATTCGTACCGACCGAGCGACCCCGCCGCGGCGTGCCCATGGATTGGAATAACGACGGCGAGATCAGCTTCACCAAAACAGATATCTCCTGGTGGGGACATTGTCATAACGAAGCACCCCTAAACGCCATGGACATCGATCCACAGAAGGGGGTAAGCTTTTACCGAGCGACCCCGGGACTGAACCCAGAAACGGCAATGCAATACTACAGCGCCGCAGAGATCTGGGATATTGCGGGCGCTTTCGTTTCAGACCATGAGGGCGGTTACACCGTCGTTGGCAGTGGCAGCCAAGCCAAGGTTGACTCAACCACCTTTGTGGGAATTCGAAACCGCGGCCGCAACACACTCTCGCTTCAATTACCCCACGGTACGGTTCAGTTGACGGCGGAGTTGGTAAAACTCGTGAACGCGCAGGGAAAGGATTTCGACCCTAAAAAAGCTTTTCGTCCCTATATGGAAAACGACGACGGCACCTTTGATGTCAACCCGTTTTTTGCGGGGGAAAATCCGAAGATCC
Source organism: Myxococcota bacterium (assembly GCA_036339465.1). GTDB lineage: Bacteria > Myxococcota > XYA12-FULL-58-9 > XYA12-FULL-58-9 > JABJBS01 > JAYZAY01. Next base: position 23,889 of record JAYZAY010000005.1, read on the forward strand.
CCGGGCTTATTACCATCGATGTGGCAAAGCACGAAATCAAATTGGAGACCGAGTTTATCACCTTTGCCATCAATGGGCACCGGATGAAGGCCTGGGATTCCATCTCGATTATGCCGGGTGACAAAAAATTTATCAAAATTGGCGAGGAGATCACCTCATTAAACCCCGATGGACGTGGCGGTGAGTTGACGCAACATTTTTATAACGCGCACTCCGAGGAGTATTACAGCGTAATTAAAGCGGTGAATCCTAACAATAACTACGTGCCCGTTGAGATTGAGACCTCCGAACCCGTTAAGATAACCGGGATCATGCATTCTAGTGACACCGAGTTTGACTCTTCCAAAGAGCTCTTTGAGTTCTATATGGAAAATCCAGGATTGCCCAAAACATATGACACATCTCCTGGCGAGGCGGTATGGAATTATCCCGTGAACAAGGAGTCCTTCGTGATGAAGAAGGAGGCCACGAGAGTGGAAGGCGGGAAGGCGTTCACCTATCGAACCTTCGAGTTGTCCTACACCACCATGGGGGGCCCTGGTAAAAAGGTGAATTTTATTCTGAAATACAATGAAGCCGGCGAAATCGTTGCGGACCTCGGCCTCGATCCGCTTCCGGATTTCGCTTATCGCTATGACCGCTGGGTTTCGGCGCCGGTGACCTCCGATGCAAACGGCAAGACCGCGGTGAATGCGAACGCCCTTCGAAATGGATACCTCTTAAATCGGAATGGTAACAACTTTGATGACGTTCAGACGGACTTGTGGAAGAGCCAGGCCGCCATCCTTTACGCAGGATTGAGCAACACCTCGATAATTGGGACAGCGTTTCTTTTTGAGACCCAAGACGGTGAATTCATCCGATTCACGAATCGAGAAGATTTTTTGGCCGCCGTGGAAGCAGATAAGAAGCTTCAGAAATAGAACCTGTGGGAAACCGTTCTCTAAAAACAACGCACTCAATGCACCAACCAATTGTCCCAGTTCCTCACCAATCAGGAGTGGAAAACCTCCTTATCCTTAGAAATGTCAAAATCCCCGTTTCTCGCTTTCATAAACACATTGGCGCCCCGCCAACACATGGTTTGTCGGCTAAAAAACCTAGCGGTATATGGGGTTGGTTTCAGGATTTTTCGAGCAAAAGATAACGGCTGGCCTACGCTGTTAGGGGGATGACTAGACAGCCTTGTCGAAGTGCCAGAAATGCAACCGCTCGGTGAACTAAAAGGCAGGGTAATTTCGATTCTGTAAGGCAATGATTCAAAAAACGGCACAACCAAAATCACGGCAACAAAAATACCCCATACCCTCAATGAGATGACCGAATTAGAACCTAGAAATCCAAATAGAAACATGCTACCAAACCCTAAGAACCATGCGTCTTTAGGAACGGAAATGTCGAAAATATCTCGAATAATTAGCCAGTTACTTGCCCTCGCTGGGCTTTCGGCTGCGATCTACCTGACACGCCTTCATTTTATCGGCAGTGGTGCAGAAAGTGTGCTCTGCAGCACCCTCTCTGACAGCGGCTGCACTCTCGCTCTCAATTCCCCTTTCGCAACCATCGCTCATATCCCCCTCTCTCTCTTTTTGATTGGCGTTTATGCCACACTTTTCTTGGCAGGTTGGTTTTACACCGGAGCCCGCAATACACGTCCATGGGCAATCATAGCGAGCATTTTATGCGTGGTCATCCTTACCGGCGGCATTTTCTTGCTCGGCGTTATGGCTGAATCTAAAAGTTATTGCCCTCTCTGCCTCTTTATGGATGGGTTCAATCTCATTTTGAGCTTTATTTGGTTGCGTTCGGCTCTCGGGCAAGGCGGACCTATTGTCGGTGTTAAACCAATTACCATAACCACGCTTATCTTACTACTTGTGGTCTCATTGGTGGTAACCACAAAAAATCAACTACTGACAGAATCGAGCAAATCTCAATCAACTCCAGCAACCGCAGTTCCCATTTCCACTCCCAATCATAAACTCACCGTCGAGCAATGTCAGGATGTCGAACTCTCGGCCCTCGAGATTTCGGATTTTCTTTGCCCCTATTGTAAAAAATTAGGCTACAACCTTTCCAACGTTCTGACCGATTGCGGAGCCCGGGTCGATAAACGTTTCGTCCATTTCCCCCTAGACAAAAGCTGCAATCGCTTTCTTTCCCGTGACCTTCATCCGGGAGCGTGTCGTCTTGCCGAAGCCTCGGAATGTGCGCGAATCCAAGGTAAATTCACAAGCTTTGCTGCGGCGCTCTTCACCGAAACCCCGAAAACCGATGATGCCCTCTGGGCCCTGGCCACCAAACAGGAACTCAACCTCAAGCAATTCCAAACCTGCTTGGGAGAAAGGCAAACCCAAGACCGCGTTCGAACTGATATTGAATTGGCCCATCGGCTTGGTGTTCGCGCCACGCCTACTTTTTATATCAACGGGCGCCGTCTCGAGGGCGCTCTTTCCAAAGAGCTTCTAGAAGTAGAAATTTCGAGAGCACTGGGCAAAGACCTGCAAGAAGCGAAATTCATTTCCGGACAACCTACCACAAACGGAAGCTGGCCCACTTCCGAACCGGTCGAGGCATGTGGTGCCGAAAAATTCAGCCTGGAAATGGAAGGCTGTAGTGCTCCACAAGAGACCGATTATTTCGCTCCCTGAAACCCTTTCCCTATCCTGAGTAGTGCCTCATTCAACGTCCAAGAAATTTTCATGGGCCGACTCCGGTTGATTGCGCATAACCTAAAAGTTAACCGGGGCTCACTCACGCCAATCCTAAGGTATGAGTCGATTTTTCGCAATCGCGTTGAAAGAGAAACCAAGTACAAATGAGATTCAATGGCCCCGCGATGGAAACCCAGACGGCGTAGATATACCCTCTACCAAAGTAGCTACCACTCACATAAATATTGAGTAAGAAAAAGTCAGAACCAAAGCAAAACCAAGAACAAGCCATAAAAGAGAGAAAGAGGAGCCACGACATCGCCCATTCCATTCATCGATTACCTCACCACCAGAGCCCACCTGGGCGCTTCGGAGGCAGTGCAACACCGCCCAGTATACCAATGAGCCCCGAGAACAAGGTAACCACCGCCGGTCTGATGGGCAATGGGCACCTGGCTTTTGAGAACAAGACTCCCCAGGCGACAGTACAAATAGTAGCCGATGGGTTTCTCGACACCCCGACGCTTAAGCCATCGCTCGCGGATACAAGTCAGCCTCTGTGCTGGGATTGTGATGCCTCTTTGCCACTCTGGAGAATTTTGTGGCAGGATCGGGCGTATTCAAGATCCGTGGCGTTGTCCACTTCAGACCAGAGCCGGCCTTCAACACCAATGCTGCCCATCTGCCAGCCATGTTCCTCGAGCATCACGTGGTAGACATCTTCGTAGCATGCGTCGGTACGGCCTTCCCGATATACAACACGTTCAATACTCTCGAAAAGAAGGTCGGCATCGGCTGCGCCAATCTTTTCGACGCCAATGGATTCACCCTGAGCCTCGTCTATTTCCAACCATTTCCCAAAAGCCAAAATCTGTCCGGTATCACTGATTTTGGCTTTCATCGCTTCTATATCCCGGGCCGCCCCCAAATCGATCACAGCTACCGAAGGTAGGGAATCCTGGACAAGGTGGCGAAGAATACCGGTATCGAGCACCAAGTCCCCATCCATTTTTATAAAGTCTGATTTTCCTATGGCATCCCGCGCAACAAAAACGGAATGTGCGTTGTTGGTGGTTTCAAATTCAGAATTGAACACGGTGCGTACGGGGATTTCTGACGGGGTCCTGTCGAGCCAGCTACCCAGGGTGTCGGAGCGGTAGCCGGTGACGACAATCACTTCATCCATCCCAACTTCAGCGCATTGATCGATGATTCGTCCCAGCAATGTCGTTCCCCCAATGTTCATCAACGCTTTGGGGCGGTCCGTCGTGAGAGGCATCAATCGCGCTCCCATGCCAGCGGCAAGGATCAGTCCTTTCAATTGAGTTCTCCTTTACCCCATAAACGCGTTCCGTGGGCCACAACATGCAACCGATGCTACCAGCACACCGCTAGGATAACAAGCCAACCGCTAGGACTTACGGCGAGCCTTTTTACGCACAATCGTACAACCTTGACCACCTTTAATCCTCACTGACTCAATAGAACCCGTAGAGCGAATGACTAATGATAAAAGGGAATGCGCCCTCTGCTTCAAGAAAGCTTCCTATGGCAATGGCCGCAAAAAAGACAATGCAGTCCATGCGTCCCTCATATAAACCAAGTATTAAAGACAACTGAAAACGCCAAAACTCATATAAAACCACAGAAATTCGCTCTCAAGATCAAAAAAGCGAAAACTGGAACCGGATTCGCTCCCCTCCTTCACCGACAACCACCTCTCAACACATTCCCAACCAATCTCTCGCATCCTCGGAAACACCACTTATCCATCCATGCCTTCACTATATCCGGCTACACATGGAAAGCCCCAGACCCCGTCCACCCCCCTCCGGCGGGTTTTGCGGCAAGAAATCTGCGCGGCAGTTCCCTCCAAGATAGCCTCCTACAGGCCATCTCCGTAATCACCAACGGTAGCCAAAACACCCCCATGACCCTCTTTGTCCCTAGGTTTACAGGAAAGATGAATACATCCATAAAAGCGCTCATCACCACTGTATTTGAAGGCTTCAGTACTCCCAATTAGGCAAGTTTTTCAGGTTGCATCAAGAAATTCTTGATGCGCCTTAACTCTCAAAAACTCGTCTCCTTCAACTCGCCAAGAGTCACTCAAGGTCTTTCTCTATTGGACATAATCTTCATTAAATTGCGGACCGAACTTACAGATTCCTCGGCACCAGACGGTTTTCCTCGTAACGAATCTACCTCACAATCTTTGTTCACCAAATCAATAGCACCATCGTTTTAAGAGGTGAAAAGCAAAGTGGGAATTTCCAAGATTCTCGGTGTTCGGTTTTCCCACTTCCTTACCCCCCCGTGCG
>JAYZAY010000006.1:0-19436 GCA_036339465.1 Myxococcota bacterium
ATGGACCTTAAGCTCATAGATCCCGCCATCCTTTGTAAAGCCGAAGAGAAACCCCCAAGCCGATGTCAATCCAAAAATATTGGGTGCAGGTCCCTCACAGACGGTCGTCGCATTTAATCCGCTCTCGGTGTCAATGGCTACTAAGAGATCGTTAAGTTCCGGGCGTTTGGAGGTCATAAAGAGCTGCTCACTTTTATTGACCACACAATCTCCACTCGAGTTATACGCTTGAGCGTCGCCATCAACCCCTAGGGCACCAAGCTCCACAAGAACCGCGTCTTCCAGCCCAATTTGATAAACATGATTGCCCGACGTAATAAACGCGTTACCACTTGAATCGATAGCGAAGCCATTGGGTTGCCCATCTGTATTCCCAAAATCTCCAACCTCATCCCATGAGCCGCTACCTGGAACCAATCGATGGAGCGTGCCACTGGAGACGCCGTAGAGAGTTCCATCAATCGACGTATCAAAATCCACGATACGGGGTGCATCGGCAACCACCTCTGTCACCGTGCCTTCAAAGGGATCAACTTTATAAATGGTGTCACTGGTATGTGCATAGACCCAACATTCCAAACCGTTGTGCTTCGAGCCATCACAATCAGAATCGATAAAATCACATTTCTCCAGGGCCACAGGCGAAATATCCGCCAATGTGTCATCACAATCCTTCCCACCACATTCTGCGGAATCGGCATCATATCCATCCCGATCTGCGTCACAAGGATTCAAGTCCGACGCTCTTTGCTCATCGAGATTGGTGACGACCCCACCATTTTCAGGGGTCGACGGCCCTCGCACTGTATTGGTTGAACGGTTTGCACACGCCCCTAGACTCCCCACCCCCACTAGAACCACGGCCCATCTAAGATAATCTTTCATCATACTCCCTGTCCTCTGGTCTAGAATGTTACTTCCAAACCCAAACCTGCCAAGCTCCGTCAATAAATCCCCCACGAGAAACCTTTAATCCCAGAAGCAGTGGATTAGGAGAGCAGGATTCTCTATAACCTTCAGTCGTGAATATGCAATCGACGAAATCAAGTGTCTCTTACCTTTTCATGGCCATTCTTTGCTTTGGGGGCTGTCGTCCCGAGGGTAGCCTTCGGGCGTCCCCCGGCAGTGAGAGCACGCGCGGAATCAAAAGCAGTGAAACTCAAGCCCAAAACCTGGAGTCTTCAACAGACAGCACCCTGAATTCAACAAGTGCAACCAGCAATATCAATGATTACGTTCAACAAATTAAACGGTGTTACCAAGATATTCTGAATCGAGGGCAGCAGCTCAAGGGACGTGTACTCGTAAAATTGTCGGTAAAAGGTGATGGAACAGTGGAGAAAATTGCACTCGAACGAGACGGGATGGATTCACTTAGGTTCAACTACTGTGTCATTCATGGCTTGGAAGACCTTGCTTTTACCCCGCCCCCCCGCGAAGACATCACCATCGAAATTCCCCTAGACCTAAGCCCGGTCAACGCGCCACCGACAAAAGAAAAAAACGAGACTAAAGCTAAAATCGAAACATCCCCATCCAGCGATTCTCCCTGATTCAATCCTCCATGGACAACAAAATAGCTCCGGACACCTCACAGTCAAGTGAGCTCATCGTTGGTCGCGTGGGAGGATTTCGACAGGATAAGGTACCCGATAAGAAGAAGACCGCTCGCATCCCTCTGCACCACAAGTGAGAGCGGTCGAAATGACACAGCTGACGTACTAGTTGCACTCACTCATCACAAGTACATCCACCTTTCGATAGAGGTCTTCGAGGGTTGTTTCAATTTCATCCAAGATGGGCTCAATCTCCGAATCCCCGAGGTCCATATAATCAACATATTCCGACTCATAAGCTTGTATCAATCGATACAAATAGTCTCTACTTGAATCTCGACTTGAATTCTTTAGATATGCACTGTGCCTACCATTTGTGCGTTCACCCATCTAGTCCCCCCCTTTTGGATGTGCCTATCCCCAACAATACTTCAACCCAAAAATTGACCGAAAACAACCAATAAAATGAAGATTTTTCTAGGTAACGGTAAAAGCTAAACATAACTCATTGCAGCAAGCTCTACCTGAACTTACTGAGAGCGATATCTTATCCTGAAGAAGCTCGAATGTAGATTCATTCCGAAGGGAACCAGCCACTTTTGCGCATCGCGTCAACAAGGGAGTTGAGCGTCAATATTGAATTCTGTAACGACTTTTGCCTGGGCTCGACCGGAAAACAGTCCTTGTTGTTCCTCACCCAAGACAAGTTTAATCCGGCGATTTCTTGCATTACCAATTCGGAATATACCGAACCACAACAAGCGTCATCGGTATTCAGAGTCCCTGGAATCGAAGATTTCTTTTTCACGGGCACCTCCTTCTAAAATAGAATATCGGTGCTTCAAAACAAAAACTTTAGTTGATTTGTGCCTAGAAAAATCACCCCTAATGCATCTGAAACAGCCCGCTTGGGAGGTTCGACAAAACGAGCCATAAACAAGCCAACCTGGCCGTTGATCTAATGCTCTGCCAAAGCCATAATGCCCGTGCCAACAGATTTATCCCCGCGCTTCCAATTGACCCTAAATATATTGGTCACAGGATTTCCCACCCAGGGTTTCACCATCAAGCCGAGAAGACCATAGGCCTCGACCGGAGCATCACGAAATAAATGTTTGTCACGGGTAATGTGTAGGCGCCCCACAAGCCCCTTCCCGTTAACCCAAATTTCGGAAAAATTGCCGGCTTCCCCCATGACATCAACCTTCGCGTCATAAATGGGGGTCGCACTCCCGTTTTTGAAATCCCAAAGCCAACCCACAGCAGATGCGTTGTCATCCAATAATCGCAACTTCAGTCCCCAGTGTGCGTCACCAGAAAGCACCAGCAACCGCAGCCACCCAGCTGCGATATCACGCGGCATGGTGGTTGAGCGAGAATGGTCCAAGTGTAAAAAACCTTCATATGAACGCGCTGTGCCTTTCACCGGCTTGAAGGTCACCGTAGCCTTCGCCCGAAGCACCATCGGTACATATTCAAAAAACTTATCGCCGTGGGCCAAAAGGCTATCGGGAACTCTTAATTTCTTAATCTTGGTATTTTTTGCGCGCACCGTAAGTTGATTTCCATCCACCACCGCCTTGGCAAATACATGGCCATCCTCTTGCTTCAACACACATTTATCAATGGCCAAGAGTGCGCCCTTTTCAGTCTTCGCGAAACGCCACTCAGCCCTTGAGACATTCACACCTCCTGCCACCATGGGCCCCTTTCTAGGGATCCACAATAGTCGACAAACGCCATGCCCATCGCCAATTCCCACATTGCTAATAATGAAATGTATCGCGTAATAACCCTTATCACCGGCATCAACCATGACATGCCAGTTTTCAGCATAGGTTTCTGCCTCCAGGAGTCGAGGCTTCAGAGGACTTAGAGGATTCGCAAATACTGAGCCATAACCCAATAATAGGCTAAGAAAAACCAAGATTGATTGAACGCGAACAAGTAACCCCTGGACCATTGAACTCACCTATACGGTTGGAAATAAAATGAGTGTGCCCGAAAAGACCCACCAAGGCAAAAGAAGCCAGTGGAGAAAAGCGGTTTAAAACAACATCCCCTAAACTACAGGTTCTCTCCCACAACCCCTACGCCAAAGGCGTTCAAAAACCGCCGAGTTGTGCAACAGTCATATGGATATACACCCATATGAGACCTCCCAACCACAACTGTAACTAAGATGAAATCGGATAATTAGCTTTGACAACTTGGGTCACAAGTACACTGAAAGTCCTCGCAATCAGTAAAGCCGTTCCCATCATTGTCTTCACCATCGGTGCATTGTCCTGCTTCTGCAGTATCACAAACGGTAACATCGCAACCTTTAAGACAGCTAAAGTCCTTACAATCGGTATAACTGTTCTCATCGTTGTCCTTGCCATCTGAGCAAAGGGCATCGGTATTTTCCCGGGGCGCGAGAACATCGTTACAATCAAAATCGTCAGCATCAATGTGGCCGTCGCCATCATTGTCGATACTGTCAGAACACGCGACTTCACTCGCTTCACAGTTTGAGGCATTCCGACAATCTTTGTCTTCGCAATCCACATACGGATCGTTATCATTATCTTTGCCATCTGCGCATTCAGTTTCGCCCGTATTACAACCTTCAATTTCAGCGACAAAAGAAGCACAGTCGCGATCCTGACAATCGACATACCCATCACCATCGTTGTCTTGCCCATCGCTACAAGTCCCTAAGGAACCCTCACAAAGTGGAGAATCACTGCAATCCCTGTCTTGACAGTCAACATAGGGATCGTTGTCGTTATCCTTGCCATCTGCACATTCGCTCTCTCCGGTATCACACGCGTCGATTTCCTTTAGAAACTTCTTACAACCAAAATCGAGACAATCAATATACCCATTGTTGTCGTTATCGTTACCATCCTGACAAAGCTCTAGGGTATCTTCCGTAACACTCGTGCCTCCCGTGAAACTCGTCCCGGAACCACCACCGGAACCACCTGTCCCGGTGGTTACCGCCGGAGAAGTTCCACCAGAGGTATTCGCATTTTTATTATCCACAACTTTACAGGCGGCCAGAGACAAAAGGAGACAGCAATACGCAGCAGTTCGTAACATTTTTTCCTCACTCACTTGAATGGGTTGAACAGTTGATTGGATTAGGTAGCACCAACCAGAGAGAGGCACCTTAAATCCGGACCGACGCAAACGAGCGCCGCAGCCCCCCATACCTGCGCGTGCTCCGCAAGTACATCTAAAAAGCGGTTGCCTCACAGATAAATAGCCAATTTATGTTCGTTTTTTCTATTACCAACACGGACTTAGAAAGAAAATAGCGGAAACACGCAGTTAGTCGGTTCGGTCCCTCTTTGTGACAACCTCAGTGGGCTCGAGAAGCCATTCGAATTGGTCCAGGAGAACGGTTGAATCAAGCCAACCATCCCCGGTATCCCAAACCAAGAAGCTTAAACGAATAATTTCACCAGGAATCACTGGAGCTTGGGTCGTGAGCCAAGCCGTCGCGCCGCCGAGTTCTGTGGTCGGTGTAAATGCTTCCAACCCCTCCACTCCATCGGGGCAAGCCCCGTATTCACCCTCGCAAAGTCCATTCTCCTGGTTGCAAGAAAGAGAATCCACACAACCGTCTTCATCACTGTCTGTCCCTAACGGAGCGTTCACTCCAAATTCCTGCTGGGTCGGCGTCTGGCAGGCTTGAGGTTCGCAGGTTGTAAAAAACGCGTTGTTCACCGAAACGGGATTGCCCCCCGAGTCAAAGGCGATGTTCATATCGTTGGGAACATCGGGATGCTCACTTCTAAGTAATGCGAGGAAAAAGTCATTGTATTCACTGCAAAGGTAGAGCGGGTACTCATAGGAGAAAAACCGAAACTTAAATTGAATACCGTTCGCATTGGTGGGCACCCTCAAATCAAGGTCGAGCCTAACCGAATCGAAGACCCGTGATGAGCTAGTGGGACATCCCTCCCTGGATTGTAACGTACCGTTGTGGGCATTCAAAAAAGCTTCGGGGGCACTCACCGAAGGAGTCCGACTTTCCCAATTGATGGTTGGTATCCAACCGTCATCTTCAATACCCAACGCTTGCCCCGACGATAGAACGGCCATGGCACCACCTGAAGGTGCATTCAACAGCCCACCAAACTGCTCCACAACTGAGACCTGAGGCTCCGATGGTTCCCCCAACCCATCGGCTCGGGCCAATCGAGCATCTAATAAACCCCAGTTGCGCTCCCCCCAATTCGAATGCTCACAAATTCCCAATGCTTGAACCAAACCCAATGCTGGCGCACCGCCAAACGACTCAGAAACAGAACACTCAGTTATCTGGGGTTCATCGATGATTCCATTACAATTGTCATCAACTCGGTTGCCCTCAAACTCCAGGGCCCCCGGATTAACCTTGCTCGGATCAACACCACAAAAATCGCGCCCGGAATCACAACAATCCCCCTGGCAAATGGTGAACCCATCGTTATCTTCGTCGGAATCTTCGTCAGTCAGCCCATCGCAATCATTGTCCCACCCGTCCAAAGAACAGTGTTCGCGTTCTGGCGTAATTTGCCCATCACAAGAGCCCCACCCATAAGTCGTACAAACTTGAGTACCACCGCTACAACGACCAACACCTTCAGTCCCCGCCGGACCGAAATAACAAGAACGCGTCGTACCCAATTCGCACTCGCAGGAACCTGCTCTCTCACAACCATTCTCTGGCTCACCATCGCAATCGGAAAAACCATGCAAACAAACACAAGTATCGCTGAGTCCCCTGACCTGATTCTCCCCACAATTGGAAGCACAAACACCCTGGTCGTCGGTATCAGCGGTTGCAGTATTGGAGCCACTCGACTCAATTCCATCTTCGTCTACGTGATCATGGTATCCATGGGGATTATCCACCGTAGCAACCACCTCACCATCGGGTGCCTCGGGTGTTCCGCGCGGCTGTTCAAAGTAGTCGCGCTCCATAAAAGAGCCACAACCGAAAGCGAAAAGAAATAGAACAGTGACTAATAAAATTCGAAAAACCATCAAACCTTCGCCCTGAAAGCAGTTTTTCCACCTCCAAAATTAGAACATCTGTATCCACATGCCGCCACCTTAATTTCCTAAAAAATGAACATTACCAATAACTTACATGGCAACACATGTCATACAAACACCTATTATGCCTACTTCCTTTATCGAATTATATTCGCCACATCCCGGGGGAACTCCGTCCCTAATTCGAAAAATTCATCTGGCAGAGCGATAAACGTACCCAGTCTATGGAAAGTTGGACTCCAAAATAAAAGTACCTCTTGCTCCTAATCATCCCCAACCAAAGCTCGGCCTCAGCGCCAAGAAATCACCCTATGTTCCTTGAAAACGTGGAACCGTATCGCACTCCCCGCGCCTCTAAAAAGAGTATCGAAGCTATTCAGGGCACCAATCGACGATTGCTAAAACTGAATTTCTCTCATCATAAGGATGCCCCCCCACAAATAAATTTATCGATGATCGACAATTGAAATCCCTCAAAAAACCAAGCTTAACTATCCGAGCCATGGGTGCTCAACACAGAGCCGCATACCCATTCGAATCTTGGATTGGCACCTACAAAGACAGAGACACCAAGACCAAAAAACTTGCTACGACAACTAAGCCAACTCTATGTTGACGATCAATGGGGCTACGAAAAGCGAAAAGACCAGACTCTCCTTCGTTTAATCCAGTGAAAGAAATTCCTCTTTTGTCTACGGCACAACCTCAATGCTCGCGGCCATTCCTGTTCCATCATTCTTGCCGTGAATCTTACAATAAAGATTGTAGTGGCCAGTTGTCCTAAGGGTCACTGTCACCGACTCGAAAAGTTCATCCTCAAATACATCTTCAACCTGACACGCTGGCGCCAAGGGATGAACAAAGCTTGCACCGATCTGAATCGATTGTCCCGATTTAATGCGGACACACGCTGGACTGTATTTAGACCCCGCTGCCATAATCGACCGCTTCGCGGTTGGCGCAGTCAGATCGATATATGAAGTGCATAGCGCAAAATCCGCTTTGCATTGGTTTTTTTCCTGCCCCCCCACTTCCATTTTCTTGGGTGGCAATTCACCGTCGACGCCGCACCCAACGAGGCTACAAAGCACAAGAACAAGACAATCTCGTCTGTTGTTTCTCACCATTTTCGATTCACCTTCCTTGAATGTTTCAAGCAACACAATCCTTGGAATACCAATGTTCAAAAACGACCCAAAACAGCAAAAGACCGACTCCCACCAAAACCGCCCCACTGAAAACAAGCCCTGTAGGATACACATCCAGCATTTCACCAAATATGGGATTCACCAGCAAAGCAGCAGACTCCCATAATCCAGTATACAAGGCCATTCCGAGGCCTCGTGCATTGACCGGAACCCGACTGAAGAGTTGACTCACCAAAGCCGGAAAACCATAACCGTGACCAATCCCCCCTAAAAAACCAGCAACCCAAAAAGACGATGCACTCTCCGCATTCGCAACAAGTAAATAGGCACCAAGATAGGCACCGAGAGCTGGCACCACAATGTTGTGAACCCCCAGTCTATCGGGGAGCTTTGCGCCTACTAAACGGATCCCTGCAGCAGTTAGCGCGTATATGATCCATATGCCGGTGGCTGCTTCTTTTCCGTAGGGCCGAGCGGTCACGGTTGAAAATGCGAGAAAGAGGGAAATTAAACCGGCCAAAATCCCGGCCGCAAATAAAACTGGTGCGATCTTCAAAAAATCGATCTCCCGAATCAGGGCTTTCACCTTTAGCCGGGCCACCAAGGCCGGAGACCCATGGGTTGGCTTCAACATCGCCAGACAGAAAAGTGATGTGGCAAGAAGCAATCCCACCAAAGGAAAGTAGTACCTCAAATCAGACACCTCAAATAGGGTCATCCCAATAAGAGGATTCACCGCCAGGGGTAAAAGACCAGAGGCCCCGAAAATAGCCAACCCCTCGGTGCGCCTCGAATCGGGAATATAGTCAGCTGCCAGGGCAAAATACCCCGTAAATAAAGTTCCCGCACCTATGCCAAAACACAGTCGAGCAACATATGGCAGCCACGACATCTCACCAACAAACCCCAATAGGCCCAAACCAATGACCGCAATACAGGTGCCAACCACAAGTGTTCGACGCTTACCCCAAAGATCGAGCGCCAACCCCACCAGAGGACGCGCCAGTAAACCCCCAATCGCTGCACTGGCCATAACCTCCCCAATATTTTCACGGGTAGCACCAAGACTCTCCAAAAAAACAGGGAGCATTGTCATAGAAGAATAGCCAAGGGCTTGAATGAAATGGGCCCCCGTTAACCATAGAAAATTCTGAGTCAAAAGCGGGTCCGGAGGGGACATCGTATTCACAGTCACTTGTTCCATTGCAGCTCAACCGCCTTAGTATTGAGTTACTAAGCGGGAGAAAAAGAGAAAGGACAAGTACCGAGGTCTAAGAATCCCGTGTTTCTTCAACCAAATGATGTACAACGGAAACCAAAGCTTCCGCTTCAGTCTGTCCCCGGTCCAAGGAATTTCGAAACACTCTTAACTGCCGATCGGCGCTCGTCCCGCGCTCAAGAATCGTTCTTAAATGTAGAAGTTCATCGAGGCACCCAAGTTTCTCTGCATCGTAGCCAACAAGATCGATTAAATCATCCAGCTCTTCAGCCCAAGGAATAATCTTTCGACGCCCAAAATCTACCAGCCCCTCATCCAAACCATAGCGTTGAGCTCTCCATCGATTTTCATTTAAAAGTGCCACTGAGTATTGGCGCCATTTTTGATTTTGGCGACGCAACCGCAACATACGATGACTCAATGAGAGATACATGGCCGTAAGAGCCAGAGCATCTTCGAGCTTCGTACAAACGTCCATGATGCGGACCTCAATGGTAGGGTAATGATGAGATGGTCGAATATCCCACCAAAGTTTACTGGCATCTTCAATAATACCCGATTCCACCATCGTGAGGGTAAACCGCTGAAACTGTGCGTAGCTATCAAAATATTGCGGTAAACCGGTGCGGGGAAGTCCGTCAAAGACACTAAGCCGAAAACTCTTCAAACCGGTATCTCTTCCGCCCCAAAAAGGCGAAGATGTACTCAAAGCAAGTAAGTGGGGTACGAAATGGCAGATTTGATTCATCAAATCGATTCGAAGATCCGGATCTGGAAGCCCCAAGTGAATATGCATCCCACAAGTAACCAATCTTTGGCCAATGGTTTGGAGCTCGCCGGCCAAAACAGAATACCGTGCCATAGAGGTCGGTTTTTGATCCGTCCATTTCGCAAAGGGATGGCACGCCGATGCTATTGGCGCTAGGCCAAACTTGTCGGCCTCTTCACAAATAATACCGCGTAACTCTTGAATCTGATTGCGTACTTCACCAATACTGTAACAAACTTTGGTACCGACTTCGATCTGACTCCTAAGAAACTCGTGTGAGACCTGCTCACCCAATCTTTTTTGGCAATTTTGAAATAATTCAGTCCCAGGATCATCTGCGAGATCCCCAGTCGCAACATCCACAAGTAGGTACTCTTCTTCAACCCCAACCGAAAAAGGACTGAGTGCTGCTTTCATCAAATTCCCCCGAAAAGAAAACCAGGTAGTTAAACTTCATTCCATAATGTGCATTCTAAAAATAAAAATTCGCCCTAAACACGATATCCTGCGCGCGTTGTTTAAATGTAGGACCTACTGCTGATGGGCCCATAGAATCTCCATCCTGATAATATTGCCAATGTTTCCGGCAGAGACAGACAACGAAATAATGGTGGAAGCGACAAATAGAAAGCATGCTCTAAGCATCATTCATATTCCTTTTGAAAGATTATAATACAAATTGTGTCTTACCCCCTATTCACTAGACATTACAAACCATGAGTTGAGGCCCTTGCCATGTCTATCTGGGGCATCTAAAATTCAACCATGAAAGCAATTTGTATCGGCAGGAATTATTTGATGCACATTGACGAACTTGGAAATACCAAACCTGAGTCGCCCGTGCTCTTCATCAAACCCAAAACAGCCATCGTTCATCAGCCAACAAGAATCGCTCTGCCCTCATTCACTATGGAGCTTCATCATGAAGCGGAGCTTGTATTGCGAATATCCAAATTGGCAAAAGATGTGGCGCGAGAAACCGCACTCGATTGCGTAGATGCAATCACCATTGGCCTAGATTTGACAGCACGTGACATTCAGCGAGAATTGAAGAGCAAAAAACTTCCCTGGGAAAAGTCAAAGGCCTTCGATGGGTCGGCTGTTTTAGGCAAGTTTTTACCACTGTCGAACAAGTCACAACTCTTCGAGCTATTGTTTTCATTGGACTTAAATGGAGAACTGAAACAAATGGGCAACACCAAAGATATGCTCTTTGGCCCTGAAGAAATCATCTCCTATTGCTCTAAGTTTTTCACTTTAGAGAGAGGAGATTACATTTTTACGGGAACGCCCAAGGGGGTTGGCCCCCTCACATCGGGCGATAAAATTGTAGGAAAAATACGAGAGGAAACTCTCTTGGAAGTGGTGGTCGATTAATACTTACTGATTGACCAATGTGCAATGGGGAGCAATTCCCGCAGGTAAACCATCGGTTAGGATAGGACTTTGAGTCCCCGCTTTGTGGATCTTTAAAAAGTCGATGACCACTGAACCCCAAATACCTGGGTGATTGGTGTGCCCATTTTCATGGGCGCAGTCCACCAAAGTTCGATTGTGCGCTGGCAAAAAATCTTTCGCAAATTGGGCGCTGTTTTCAAAACTAATAATCCTCACCTGGCCATTTTCATCGGGCTGAATTCCCGCCATCTGTAATTGGCTATCCATTCCACCAGGCTGGGGCCAAACATCACGACCTTCACCGCCGTGCGTTTGGAGTACGGCTCCTGTATCGGAAAGTTTCAAATCATCCCATTTCATGTTGATTTGCGATTTCAAAAAACCCATTTGAATATCGTCAACGGTGTTCGGGTCGTTAAACCATGCCCCCGAAAGAGACGCCACGGCAGCGACCATTTCGGGATATCGAGAATGCAAAGCGTTGGCTAGAATGGCTCCCCCACTAAAGCCTAACACGTATATACGCTGGGTATCGATGGTAAAAGAGGTGCTCAAACAACCGAGCACTTCTTCAAAAAGGGCCGCCTCAATATTACCATCGTTACGCTCAAACTCAAAGCTGGCCCATTCAGCTCCCCGCGGCTGATTCCAGGGCCAAAGGGCAAGTCCCTGGGGTGCGATAAAGACATAGGGAAAATTTGGGTCTGCATCCACGAGCCGGTGTGCGCCGGCCACTGCAAAACTACTCACCTGACTGGGGTTCATTCCCGTTCCATGAAAACCGAAGACAACCGCCACGGGCGTACCGGCCGTCACATTAGGCAAATAGGCTTCGAAACTTCGCCCCTGGCCACCGATGGTCATTTGGTTATTTCCCTCAGCCACTTGAGCCCCGGTGTTACAACCAAAAAGGATCGCCGGAGAAGTTGTGCCTCCACCGCTTACAGTACCAGGGCTAGACGTCCCGCCTGTGTTACTACCCGGTATCGTGGTTTGGGTTTGCTCCCCCTGACTTCCAGCTTGGGTTTCGCCACCCGTCGCTGCTGTATTCACCCCAGGTTCAACGGTAGACTCAGGGGTGCCTTCACCACAAAAACTTAAACCAATAGCCAAAAGAAAAACCAAAAACGGGCGAAATCGATGCATAAAACCTTCCTTGAGTGTGGGTCCACAAGGACATAGGAATACCTTCCCAAACTTGTCAAACTCTTAATCCAGCAAATCCAAAAGAGTGATCAGCAACACGTTCTAATTCAAGCCCAATCCCAGTACCCTTCAAAATAGGCATCCACTTTCCGGACCGCCATATCTACCGAAGAGTAGCTTCTTGGCGGTTTGCCATTTTTCCTCGTTCAAGTTTTAAGCACGAATGTGGCTATTAGTCCTCACAATCATACCCCAAATAAACATTGGCCCTCGCCTTCCCGCTCTTGGCCATGACCTAAATAGCCAAATCATCCTGGGATATATGATTAAGCTCAATGTTCTATCCAAATCTACTTTTTGCCGCTCCAACACGTTTTTTTGGAAGCGGTCATAATTGACGGCAGCTCCTTGCAGTAACTTACGAAAATACCACATTCGGCGAAAGAATCGCCCTGGTTGCATTTTCAGTAGGGGCTGGGGCAGGAGCTTTCATACACTCCATACACCCATTGAGCCCATTCATATTGCCAACAACCCTTCCAGGAAAATCAACGACACTGTGGAACCGGTAAAACAGACAAAAACCAAAAAGATAAAGCCTCGAATTAGTAAGATTTGCCAAACATCTTAAGTTTTGACTTGCGGCTATCCTCAATACTCTCGAGAAGAACTTCAAAGTAATGAATTTCGTCGTTAAAATTGAAGTGGCTTCGTTCCATACCTTCTACAAAGGCAATCTGAATCTCAATATCATCATAATGACGGATCCCTATATACTTTACGAGCTCAAACCGACGTTGCGAACTCAAGTGAGAAATGTAGTGCATAAAAGGTGGTTCTTTTTTGAACGTCGAAGTGTCAAAAAATAACTGGGCAAAAAGTCGGAAACCCTCACTATCATCGCACTGGGTAAAAGCCCAAGCCAAACCTCGTCTGACCAAAGGATCCTCAGCTTTTTCAGATGCAAGAAGTGTTCGAAGTTCGGGAAGGAAAGTGGCATCCTTCAGTTGCCCGATAACATAAAGGGTCGATGCAATCTCGCCCGCTTCCTTAACTGGTAATAGCGTTTCACGAACTAAGGCGGCGAAAGCCACCCTTTGGTTTCGGAAAACCCCCAATCCCATTAAGGCATTCGCACGGACCCGCGGTATTTCTGAATTCCTATGGAGCCAAAAATATTGTATCAAGGTTGGGTCCTTAAACAAGCTCAATACTTCCAAAGTATTCGCAACAACTCGGTGATCTGGATCCTCCAATCCATTCAACAAGAATGGAATTGCCTTACGTCCATACAAAGAAGCGATAACCCTTGCAGCATTCATTCGAACCTTCAAGCTATAGCTCCGCTCTTTGGCCATCATGACATTCGAAATAAATTGCAAGGCCCGATATCGATTTGTCACCTTTAAAGAATCCAAAACGGCGAATTGTATTTCCTCCTGAGGCGTATCAAATTGCTTCAAGATAACCTCAATCGTCGAGTTGTTCGGATTCGAGTAGCCCAGTGCCATAATGATATTTTTTCTCAAAACTTGTTTTGGGTTCGTCTCCAGGAGTGCCGTCATGGTCGTCTCGTATTCCGGTGGCTTCAAGAACGAAAGGACGCGTATGGCAGGGATACGAAGCGCCCGTCTTCCGGAAGAAACAAAGGCATTTAAACAGCGAACCATCGACTTTTTCACAAACGGAACGGCGCACAATCCCCCAGCGGAAATTATGGCCAATACGACTGAAAGCCCGACTCTTTGGTTAATCCCTTCAATCTGACTGGCATAATAATAAACCGCTGTAAGAGGGATAGCGATAGCTGTAGAGTAGGAAAAACCGTGGAGTGCCCGGGCCTTGAGTTTAATATCCTCAGCAAAACCCATCACAATCATTTGAATCCCTTGGTTATAGAGACACACCTCACAAACTCTCCGAATAACTCCAAGTCCGACAAAGACAAAGAGAGCGTTCTCCACTGCCGCAATAGTCGCCACCAGAGCAATCAATCCCCCATAAATCCCAATGAGCCGATAAGGAGAAACATGTTTTTTCTCCACAAGCCGACCCGTCAAAAGACTAAATAAAATGACCCCAAAACTCACAGCAATATAATAGGACTCCAAAAGTTCACGCATATTCGCGAATGAACCAAGCTCTTCCTTGATCACGACATTAATCAAATACCCTTCCGTGACCTTGCTCGCACCAAAAATGGCCGCCAACAGGGCAAACAAGCGAAAAAATGCCTTGAGCAGGGTTGATTCCTCGTCACTGGTTGTCCCGTCCTTTTTGGCAAGGTCTTCAAAACGAACTTCGAGATTTTTGAGTGGGACAAATTGGATAAGGATGAACACGCCCGTAATCAGATACAGTACGGCGGTAAATAAAAGAGCCCTGGTAGGCTCTAAATCCGAGAAAAATAGCTTTCTTAAAGCAATACTCAGAAGTGTCCCAAGCTCCATCGCCATACTCATGTAAGCAAAATAAGAATGGGTGATCACTGGATTCAGGTGTCTACCGAGTATTTCCGCACAAATCCAATGGTGGAAGCCCAAACTCAAGGCCACAAGAAAGGACCATCCAAACGCAAACAAAATCCCCCCTGGAACCAAGGTTCCGAGGGCAAAAGTTACCCCCATCACCAGGGTCAGGGTGGCGGATGGAATGGAGAATTTAGACTTGTTCCAATTGAGCTTGAAAAGAATCGAATAGTAGGCAATGGAACCAACGGTGGCTAGCACAAGTGCGTAAATAGGATCGACCAAAGACAAAAGATAAGCTTCTGAGGAAATGCGCGCAATTGTGAGACTGGCACCTACCAGCACCCCCAAAACAATGACCGCAATTCGATTATTCAACATCATTCATAGCCTATTTCAGTTAGGAGCGAATCCTAAAACCCACACAAACCTCCAAAACTTCCTCCCATTCTCAACACTGCCCGCTACCACAAAACCCAGGTGTTGCCCAACCTCAGCCAGTGTACCTCCTTCTGGCTTCTTGCTCCCTGAAATTTTCACGTCGCCAAGTTCTTTTCCCCAACCGAACCCGGTTCTGGCGTCATGGCCGCTCGACACTGTTCCATACTATCGAAAAACTGAGCGGACAAAAAGCGAGTATCACCAGATAACCAAGATTTTACCTCATTCCCCGCAACAAAAAACGGTTTCGCCCCTACGCACACGATTAACTTCGTGATATTTTCTAACATCGTCATCAGTTCGTCATTCTTTTCAGGTTCTCCCACATCAATTGCGATTTCCTGGTAACAGCTCGCAACCATTTTTCTCACCTGGCAAACCAACTCGGCATGAATCACCGGTCTTCGTTCAGCCTGAATCTCTGGGGTCCCCGAGAGGACCTCTTTGAGTGAAATCGTGTTTTTCTCGGTCAAAATATTAAGATGGTCATTGTGCGGAGCAATCCGATAGCGGATGAGAGGCTTCTGAGATTCATCCATGGGCTTGAGAAAAAATCCATCGAGATTCATGACACGGCTCCAGCGTTCGGGGTTGGGCCAATCGCCGAGGCATGTCCCAAACACTTTTAACGCCTTAACTTTATCCCGCATTTCATCCACAAGATCTCTGAGCATTGGTCCCAGAAATTCAATATCCAGACAAACAACATCAATTTTTTCCCTCAGAAGTGCTTTCCGCAGAGCACCCAAGTCATCCACGTGTAAGACTTGAACGGTGGTTGGAAGCAACACTCTAAACCTAGATGCAGTCTGCTCAAACTCATCGAAAACAAGCAGTGTCCGCTCAATATCCGACTCTTGTTCGACCTCAACATTTACATTCAAGATGTCCATGGCCCTTGAAAGAAGTTGCTCAGGCACAATCGGCTTAAGAAAATACGTTTCAATGCCATGTTGCACCATGGATGCGATCACCGCGGTTCTCACTTCGCTGGTCAAAAGGACCACGGGCGTTTTATTGCCGCGCCGACGTATTTCCTGCAGTACTTCTGGACCATCCATATCCGGCATTTGGATGTCGAGAAAAATCAGATCTACTTCGTTATTCTCCAGAAATTCGAGAGCAGCACCCCCACTATCTGCTTCCGACACGTCAAAATGTTTTCGCAAAACAGCGGCCGCAATCATACGATCGGTCTGGCTATCATCAACCAACAAAATTCGGGGCATCAACAACTCACCTCGATCGAGGCTAGCAAGGTTCCAGGACCATTTTCAACGAAGCATCAATTTTTTTTGCCGAAGACAGAAGACAGCGGATGAAACACAGGCACACCCATTTTCGCCTACATCAGCAGCACCCAAAAATCGTGAATTGTCATACTCCGATAGACCGTGCTAATCCACATAGAGTGGCCATCGAATCAAAAGAAAATTATCTCTACCACCCCTATTATTGTGAGGAGAATATCTGGCAACTTCTCGCCAACCCAAGGTTCAACAACACTCCAGCCTGGGTCGCTTTTGTCACGAATCCAAAAAGATCGGTCTATTTCTTTCAGCAACGGGCCGGACAAGAACCAAGCGGTTTTGTCCTCTGGGATTACCACATCCTCGCCTTAACCTTTGAGGTTGGTCATTGGTGGGTATGGGACTTTGATAGCCTGCTCCCGTTTCCTTGTCCATGGACGCGATACCTTGAGTTTTCTTGGGCTGGACAGGAAACCCTGCCGAGCGATGTTCACCCAATGATTCGCTTCACCCCCAGGGATATTTTTCTGGAAAACTTCGCATCATCCAGAGAGCACATGAAAGATGAAACGGGAAAATTCATTCAGCCCCCCCCTCCCTGGGAGCCCATTCAAACCCCCAACAATACAAACAACCTAAATGAATGGCTTTGCACCAACACCCCGTCACAGACGCAATTCTTGAGACTTGGCGACCTCAAAACCCTCGACCAACTAAGCAAAGTAACACAGGGCCCCAAAAAAACCTCGGACCCATAAAACATCCCTTGGAAACAATACCAACCCTCGGATCTCAGCAGGGGAAAACGGTTTCGCTCTTTGAGGCCCACACCTTTGGAAAGTAACTTTCCAATTCAGCCTCGTTCAGCTGCTCAGAAAAACGAATCATGCCGACACCAATGGTATATCCCTGGTGACGCACCAAAACATAGCCATTTCCCATGCACCCGCTCAACCCATCAGCCTTGAGGGTAATAGGCTGCCGAGTCATAAAGGTTTCAACCTGAACTCGATGAAGCTCGATGACATTTTTCTTCGCTCTTGCTCCAAGCAAGAAAACTGCCGCTGAAGAGAGCTTGGGTATGACCATATTCGCGTGGACAAATGGAATACCCATGGTCTGAATCGCATCGACACCTTCTGGCTCATGCTGCTTGTCAATGACCGACACCAACCTCTTATTTGACTGGAAAAAGGTGAGGCCACTTAAATCTTGATCGCTAAAGCCAAACCGTTCCCTTAATTGAGTTCGCAAACCCACCTGGTCCACAAGTTGCGTGCGTTCCCTGAGGGAGGGATACTCCGTGCACATATCAGCCATATCAACACCATCCAACTAGAGTTTTTCTAGCACCGCTATAAAGAACCCACCCGTATTGTTCAGATGGGGATAAAATCGCGCCGCGTATTTTAACTCTGGAGAAAATCGTTGTCCATCCCATTCAGTCAAGCCTGGGCAAAAAGACACACCGTTCAATATAAAAGGTACAATCCTCAAATCCCCCTTCATGTTTTCCAACACGTGACTCACAACCCCTTCATTCTCCTCCGGGGCGTAGGTACAAGTGCTGTAAACAATGCGGCCGCCGGGTCGTAGAAGGGTCGCTGCCCGATGAAGGATCTGCTTCTGCGTCCGCACCAACTTTTCCTTAAACCCTCGTTCATCCCGTCCCAGTTTACGAATAGACTTGCGAGAATTACCCTCACAAGAACACGGAACATCCGCCAAGATTCGGTCGAAAAAGCCCCATCTCTCAGGAAGGGTTGCTGCGTCTCTCTTGGTAATGGAAATATTGGGAAGACTCAGTCTCTCCGTAGCGCTCCTCAGCACCGGGATCCTCGAACCATAACGCTCGTTGGCAATCACAGTTCCCTTCCCCCCCAGTTCCACCGCAACCTGGAGCGTTTTATTGCCGGGTGCCGCACACATATCCAATACCCGATGATTGGGAGTGGCCCCCAAAACGTGCACTGGCATCATCGAAACCTCTTCCTGGATATGCATCAATCCGGTTTTAAACTCCCATCTGGCGCCAAAGGGGATGTGTTTGCCCAAGCGAAAACCGTTGGTGGTCCATGGCAATGCCTGGAAAGGGATACCATCGCTTCGTAATAAGTTTGTTAATTCAGAAACAGTTAATCGCGTTGTATTGGCCCAAAAACAGGTGGGCAAAGGTTCTAAAAGAGCTGCGGAAAACGCGTCCCAGTCATCGATAATCTCTTTATATCGTTCGAACAAATAATTCACAAAACATTCCCAAGGCAAAGCGGAGTAAGCGAGGCGCACTTAGCCAAGGAAAAGAAAATCCGCAAGGCATCGGGAAGAGTTACAATATGCTGCCAGGAAAACCAGATAAAAAAGGAGCGTCAAAGATTCGGCAATACTCAAGAAATTGAGTCCTCACCGCAAACTAGAATGTAAGAAAGTCTTTGACCAATCCTGCGGTGCCAGTAAGACCCGCATTGCCATCTCGCTCTGTTGGGGGCGCCGTGGGAGCAGATGCTCCACCCGTACCGCCGGTTCCCCCAGAACCCACCTTGAATTGGTTTGTACCCAAGGCCTTGACCGTACAATTTTGAGTCATGACCCCCACGCTGTGTCCTCCGCCGCCGCCGCCGCCACCGCCGCCGTGGCCACCGTGACCACCTGCCCCACCAGCCCCACCGATCTTGCTGTCCCCATCGGCCGCACCTGGAGCACCCTTAGCCCCACCGCTTTGGCCCCGTCCACCAACACCGCCGCCGCCGCCGTTGCCACCCGTGCCGCGAATAAACACACAATCGAGCAGGGTAACCTCCCCTCCTAAGGCAAAAACACCAATACTCGTACCGCCGCCACCACCCCCGGTTGCCGCAGCGGGCGGCCGGCACCCTCCGCCGCCGCCGCCGCCGCCGCCAGCGCCGTAAGAGTCGGTACCCTTATCACACCCACCCCGCCCCCCCCCCCCGCCGCCCCCGGCGGCCGGGTGGGCCCCGGCCCCCGCACGCCCCGCCGCCGCCCCCCCACC
>JAYZAY010000007.1:0-20724 GCA_036339465.1 Myxococcota bacterium
TTCTTCAAAGCGAGCGATGCCAACGGTGCCGTAGTTTAATGTGTTGTAGGGAGATAAATCCTGAGACGTGCTTCGACGGATTCGAGGGTATCGGGACCAGGTATTTGGCGATTGGGTAGCTCAGGACTGAACATCTTGAAAATGAGTGCGGGAGAGTTGATTTGAAGACGGAATTGTTTAGTTATGGGAACAACTGTTCTCGTAACTAAATGCGCTTCTCTCGGCGCTACTCCATAAGACACCACCTAAAACCCGGGCCCCTAGATTCCTACCTACATTCCTCATTTCTCTGCTTCGGTATTTTTTTCCGCCTTTCTGGCCTCGCTCAACGCAGTAGCCATAATCCCCGAAGGGACAGAGACGAAACCTACTCCAATCATGATTACAAAAAATGCAAATATGCGGCCCCCCACGGTCATCGGATAAACATCCCCGTAGCCAACCGTTGTCAGTGTTACCACCGCCCACCAAAGACTATGAATCACCGAAGAAAAAGCCTCGGGTTGGGCTGCCTTCTCAAAAAAATAGATGCCCACGGCGGAGAAATATAGCGCCATTAACCCAACCATAAAGAAAAGTGTCAATTCTTCCCTTGCATGTAGAAAGGCTCGATGAAAACGCTGCACCGCCTTACTATATCGTGCCATCTTTAGCACTCGGAATAAGCGCAAAAACCTGAATGCGCGAATGGACCTCAAATCAAGGCCCAGTGCCAAATAAAACGGAGCAATGGCGATAAAATCGACCGCACCAAAAAAGCTCAAAATAAAATCGTTCTTTTTGTCAGCGACGAACACTCGCAAGAGATACTCTATTGTGAATATCGCAACGGAAATTTTTTCGGTGAGGTCAAGCCATCCTCTATATTCCGGATCAAGCTCCGGCAGGGTTTCAACGGAGAAGGCAATTAAAGAAACGAGGATTAATACTTGGATTGACAGGTCAAAGACTTTACCTGCATAAGTATTGCTCTCTTCGACGACAATCTTCATTTTTGCTTTAACGTTAGTCATCTTTTATTTCTCTTGTTTGCCCCATTGCCCACTGGCTTATTCTTAGCAAGTGAGAAAGTGAGAAAATGGCTAAATTAAGTTCGGCTAATCTACAAATATTTTCATCTACGCGGCCAGAATTTCTTCAAGAATTTAGGTTCCCAAGTGATCGGCCAAAATTCGAGCCTTCTAGAAATTAGCAAAATGCTAAGTAAAAGAACAAGCCCTCTGAGTTGGGCAGCTAAGTTAGCGGGAAACACACTTAGAAAGATGTACCTATCTTATATCATTAAGTTATTTACGTAGTCTTAGGGATTTTCATTGCCTTTTCTAGAACTTAAAAGGGGAACTTTATGATAAACTCGAAGCAATCCGTGGGCAACACCTATCCTATTTTCGGTTTCACCGGTTGTCAGAGTAGTGCACTGCAAGAAATTCATTCCAAAAGCTCAATACCCCCTAGGCAATCCACGCAGATACCATGCCAAGATTCCTCGGATTGTTCCAATCAATGGGGCTAACCCGACTACGGGCCCAAAAAAAGGGGACCACATCTTTGGCGCTTAAATAAATCAATAATCCTCACTCCCTCTTCTGCCGAGTCACTGGCGCCCATTAAATCTCATCTCATTTTCGCCTTAATCGAAAATGAGAAGCCAGGAAGATGGTGTTGATTTAATGTAAATGGTTTAGCCTAACTCTTCTTGTCTGAACGATAGCCTTGCACTTTTTTGTTTCAATGGATTTCGGATTACTGAATTTTTTATTCTTTGATCACGAAGTTCGCGCCTATGTGAGAAACCTCACGTTCTGATTCGAGAATATAATTATAGGGAACCGTTTTGAGAAAAATAACAACCCAATGCATCCTCCAACCTATATGGACTCTTGAACCTAGACAGTGTTTCAGGGGGAACAAGGTTACTTGTTTTACTCGCTTTAGCGCTAGCGCGCTTGGGGTTGAGTTTCCTCGGAACGACTTGATCTTAATATTTATACGGAGGATTTATAATGCAAACACCAACGTTTACAACTAGAAATATTCAAACCTGTGCATCATCGCTCGTGGCACCTTCAAGCGTGAAACAAGATCCGGCCAAGACAGAGGCACCAGAATTTTCAACTCGCGACATAGGCACCTGTGCTTCATCGATGGTCGCACCTTCAAACACCAAAGATTCATTCACTCGCAGTGAACAGGAACCCTCGTTCACGACCAAAAACATTCAAAACTGTGCGTCCTCTATGAACAGCGTGAGCAATGCTAGCGCTGTTTTCGGCAAAGACGTACAGCACAAAGACGTACAGCACAAAGACGTACAGGCCAAAAACGTACAGCACAAAGACGTACAGCACAAAGACGTACAGGCCG
Organism: Myxococcota bacterium; assembly: GCA_036339465.1. Classification (GTDB taxonomy): domain Bacteria; phylum Myxococcota; class XYA12-FULL-58-9; order XYA12-FULL-58-9; family JABJBS01; genus JAYZAY01. Next base: position 2,365 of record JAYZAY010000007.1, read on the forward strand.
AAGAGGAAGTATTCAAAAAAGCTCACTCCTCCAAATTCAAGCGGCTAATGAGTCAGTTTTCCGGATTTTTTGGCCGGCGTTAATTCATAGCTTTGAGGAGGGTTAGATTTTAAGATCTAGCCCTTTCCTTTAACATTGCGGGAGAAACCATGCGGATCCCTAAATTACATCCAGACCTCAAATTACGGCCTCACGAGGCAATCGCCTATGACCGTAGGCGCTCTCAAATTTTTGAATTCAATTCGACCGGTGAGGCCATTTTACGATTGGTCGATGGCCAAGCCGATGAAGCCACCATCGCAGCGAGCCTCGCCAAACAAGAGCAAGAAGATCCAGCCAGTTGCCTAGAGATCTGTCGGCATTTCCTAGAGCAATGCGCGGCCGCGGATCTTATCGCGTGGTCACAAGCGACCCCACCCGCAAACTCAACCAAAGTACCGATGCTAAAACGCCGGTTTCGCATTCGAAAAGATGAGCCAATTGGGTACTGCGGCAGTCGTTCGCAAATTTTCCATTTCAATTCGACGGCTTACCAAATATTGCTCGCGGTCAATGGGGAGCGAAATATTCGGGCAATTGCGATGCGATTGGCCAAAGGAAATTCTGCCCATGCCACTGACAAACTCCAAGAGTGTCTCATTTTTCTCCACAAGTGTGAACAACAAGACCTTATTGAATGGAGATGTTCATGAATAAGATAAACGCGCCATTTTTTGCAGTTTGGTACATGACTCGCCGATGCAACCTTGCTTGCAAACACTGCTTTATTGAGGTGATGCCGACAAATACCAAGCCCAAGGAATTATCAACCGATGAAGGCAAAGAGTTGATTGACCGTCTCGCTGATGCCGACGTCTACCAATTGGCCTTTGCCGGTGGCGAGCCCCTTGTGCGGCCTGACCTCTTGGAATTGGCTCGTTATGCACGAGATGCCGGCATGACTGTTCAGTTGGCGACGAACGGCCTTGGTATTGTTCCAGAACGCGTTAAGGAGCTTTTGGGGGCTGGCTTTCGCTGTGTTCAGATTAGTCTCGATGGCGCGACGCCATCAACCCATGACCGGTTACGAGGTTCTGGGCACTTTGAGACAACAATCGCGAGCATTCGTCACGCAACCGAAGGTGGTTTACCGGTGGTGCTTGCGATTGCTGTTCATCGGGGTAATCTCCATGAGGTAGATTTGATGATAAAACTCGCCCAAACGGAGAAGGCGATTATCCTAAAACTGCAACCCGTTTGGACACAGTTTAACCTAGGAGGTAACTCTTCTGCTTTAGAGCTGGCCGAAATCCAAGCGTTGGTGCCCAAGGTAGAAACGTTGGCGACGAGCGCTGGTATCAAACTATCGTTACCTCGCTACACCCAAATTGTTGCCGAAGCGGGGGCAGAGCGCACCTGCTTGAGTGATTTGCGCGTTGCGACCATTTCTTCTACCGGTAGGCTTGGCATCTGTGATTTCGCTCCTGAACTGGCTTCAGGCGATGTGTTGAGGGATGCGTTTTTGCCATTGTGGAAGCGGGTCGTGCAAAACCACCAACGCAATCAGCGATGTGGCTGTACACCGTTTTTAGAACGTCTAGACGAAACCGATTCTTCTAATTCCATTCAACTTTCTGCCGGAGCGAGACTATGACGAATATGACCCAGTCTTGGAAGCACAGTGCGCCGTGGTCAGTGACCTGGTACATCACCAAACGTTGTAATCTTTTATGCAAGCACTGCTTTGTTTACGAAGAAGGCGAGATCCCAAAACGGTCCGAGCATGAATTGTCTTTCGAAGATGCTTGTAAAGTGGTGGACCAACTCGCTGAGGCAGGTGTGTTCAGTATAGCCTTCGGAGGCGGCGAGGTATTCACCCTCTCTTGGTTTTGTAAACTCGTGGAACACTGCAGTACGCGCGGGGTCGAGGTCTTTTTGTCCACCAATGGCGCTCTACTCACCGATGAAAAGGCCGCGCGGCTCCGCAAGGCCGGGGTTCAAGTGGTGCAATTAAGCCTTGATGGCGCGACCGCGCAAACCCATGATGCCATCCGAGGTAAGGGGAATTTTGCTAAAGTGCTGCAAGCGGCTGAACGTTTGCATCGCCACGGAATCATTCCTCAATTTGCATTTACGCTGATGCGACAAAACCAGGGTGAAGTTCATCGTTTACTCGAGCTCTGCCTTGAAAAGAAAATACCGTTGTTCAAACTTCAATTATTTATTCCCAGCGGACGAGCCGACGAGGAGGCCGAATTTGCTTTGGAACCGGAGAAGTTTCAAGCTTTGGTTGAAGATATTCGTGCCTTTGAAGAGGCCCAAGAAGGAAGGTTTCGAGTTGATTACCCCTGCTTCATGGGACACATTGGCGATAAAGCAACACTTAATTGGCAACCAAAAAATCCCGCAACCCAATTGAGCTGCGGCGCAGGAACTACCCGAGCAGTTATTTTTGAGAATGGCGGCCTGGGTAATTGTGAGTTTATGCGCAGCGACCAAATTGGCGATTTGCGAAACGATTCGTTTATGCAGCTTTGGAATAGTGATGCTCCCGCCATGGAGCGTTGGCGACGATTGGATTTAGTGGGTGGAAAATGCGGTAGCTGTGGCTATCAAGCTGAATGTGGGATGGGATGCCGGGCCAATGCGTATTTTGCCGGTGGTGACTTTTTTGGCGACGATCCCGCATGCATCGCGGAGGCTCCGAAAGGCGTGACTCATCCGCATTTAATCAGTCCAAAAGCAGCGCCCCGTAATCACCGATTGGCACCACCGTCTCGCAATTCTGAATTGGTTCAGATCGGAGTACCCCGCTAAAATGAGTATTTCACCGTCTTCCAAAATCCTAAATCGCGTTCAATTGCAACCAGAGGATGCTCCTACCCTCTTCAAGCTGATAGAACAAAACCGGGCCCATCTTTCTCCGTGGCTTCCCTGGGTGGATAGCACCCAAGCAGTTGGCCACAGTCTGGCCTTTATTGAGGCTAGCCTAAATGCCGCAACAACTGGCACCGCTTTACGTTTTGGGATCTTGGTCAATAACGAACTCGCTGGGATGATTGGCCTCGAATCTCTTAATGCACCACCGAGAACCGCCCAGATTGGCTATTGGCTTGCCGCCCAAGAGCAAGGTCAGGGGATTATTAGAAGGATTCTCCCCGAGATTATAGAGCACGGATTCGAAACACTCGACCTCACGCGGGTGGAGATTAGGGTCTGTCCGAATAACCAGAGATCGCGCGCGATTCCACTCGCTTTAGGCTTTTGCCTCCAACAAGTGTTGCCTGCCGGCGAAACGAGTGGGGGCGTTGATTATGACCAAGAGCAATTCATTCTAAACAAAGCGGATTGGGCGCTCAAAATTCGGGAACCAACTCCATGACGAGTTTGGTCCAAACTGCGTTGGAGCAGCACCGCGCTAGCTGTCATTTCCTTGACCGCCCCGCGAAAGCACCCCCGTTGGCAGAGTGGCCCCGGGGCGAGCGCCATGAGCTTTGTTTCCAAGGAGCACCCGCCATCCCCTATGGCCCCCAAGGCAGCCCCGTTCAAAAAACAATGGTTGCCCCGCAGTCTACCACCGTTCCCATGGACTGGAATCACCTCACCCAATGGCTTGACCTTTCCCTAGGTGTCACTGCAACAGCCGGCCCTCCGAACGACCCATATCCACTTCGGTCACATCCCTCTAGCGGTAACCTTCATCCTGTCGAGGCATATTTAATCATTCCTGGTGGGCATCCCCAACCGGCTGGGGTTTATCATTTTCAAGGGATTGCACTGCAATTAACCAAACGGACCCAGTCCATAGAGTTGCCACCGGGACCAATCCTGCTCGGATTATCGCTTCTTCCAAAGCGCCAAGCCTGGCGTTACGGGGACCGCGGTTATCGCTACAGCTTATTGGACCTCGGCCATGCCATTGGTGCGCTGGCCCATGGTGCCTGCTCTTGGGGATGGCAACTCCATCCGGTGCAGCCAATCACCGACGACACCCTGCACCGTGCCTTAGGCTCCCATGGAACTCCAGGGATAGCACTAAGACTCTCCCAGCGGACTGAAAACGAAAGCGACAACGAACAAGGGATTGAATTATTGGAGCGACTCGCCCAACTCGGACCTCAACAATGGGTTGGGATACCTGAGCCGAGAACCCAAGACGACTTCGAGTGGCCATTCTTGTCCGAGCAAATCCGAAGCACGAAGCGGCACTCGCGACCAACCGCTCGCCCCTTGATTAAAGTCCCAAGGCATTGGGTCGGAAATCAGGAGTGTCGCCAAACGATGCGTAAGCGCCGAAGCGCGGTCTCTTTCGATGCTCATTCACCACTTGCCACCAACCAGATGAAAGCCCTCTTGACAGTCTGCGGCGAAGTGCTCCCGGGATCCCTTAAACTCCAGCTATTGATACATCGAGTAGAGGGATATACCCCAGGAATTTATCGTTATTCAACAACCGGTCCCCTCGCCCCAAACCACGCTCCCGAGCTCTTAGAACCAATCGAACAAAACCAACTGCGAAACATGACCGGTTGTTTCGCCGCGAGACAAGAAATTGCAATCCGCTCAGCTCTCAGCATAATAATCCACGCTCCTCTCCAACAGACCCTAGAAGAAAACGGCTCGGCCCACTATCGAGAGCTACTCTTAGACACCGGTATTCTGGGCTACAGCTTCTACCTCACGGCCCAAGCCTATGGGTTTGGCGTCCGGGGCATTGGTGCATTTTACGATTCACGCTTCCCCGATCTACTCGGAGCCCATGACCATCAACCGCTCTACCTCATGTCATTCGGGAATTCGTAGGAATCAGGTTTTACGCCGTCGCACGGTTCTTTTGCGCTCACAAAAACGCGTCTTGGGCTCGGCTTTAATCAAATTGATTGCTAAAGTGTCCCCTCTTCGAAGTCCATTGGATCCAAGCTGAGCAGCCCAATGGGCAATTGTCCAATTGCTTCCGCCAGAACGAAGCGGCGAACTTGAATTATCCTTAACCAAATGAAGTAAGAAACTCCGCCGTGCTCTTATATTGCGTTCTAAAGGAGATTTATCTGACAAAGAAATAGGATTTCCCATGACGAGACTGTGAACACCAGCCACTCATACTCCGAGAAGACATCCAAGCTCTTTGACGGAATCCACCACCGGCGCCCATTTACGTAGTCGCTCCACCGAATGATGCCCCCAGCTAACGCCAATAGCCTTAACACCCGCGTTATGAGCCATTTCCAGGTCGTAGGTGGTGTCACCGACCATCACTAGGTCGTCGGTCCCTGAAGCTTGCATGATGGCGTGTAACAAATCGGGATTTGGTTTGGGGCGGGGCACGGAATTGCCTCCAAGAACAATCTCAAACCGATCCGCCAAGCCAAATTGGTTCACAACCCGCTCAGCCCCCCGCTGACTCTTGCCGGTGGCCACCGCCGCGCGAAAAGGCCGGGCTAATAGGTCGGCTATGCCATCAAAAAGCCGCTCCTGATGGGCCGCCTTCACGTAGGCTTGGGAATAAACTTCCGCCAATGCCTCGGGATCCTGGTCGGGTCCGAGTCTTTGCATCGTTTCCACCAATGACAAACCGATAAGCTCGAGGATGGCCTCAGGAGGCGGACACGGCACGCCCACACTGGCCCAAGTAACTTGATGGGCTTCCAGTAAAGGACGGGTCGAATCGACTACCGTGCCATCTAAATCGAATACTGCCAGCATGAACGCCCCTTACCCTTTCAACCTCCACCAAATCAAGGCCCTCGGTTCTGAGAAAAGGCCTTTAAAATAGCCAAGAGAAGCTGTGTCGCCATGGAGTAATTGTTCCCCAAGCAGGAGACATCCGCACTTTTAATCTGGATTTTCGCACCCAAAGTGGGAACCGTTGAACGCGGCTCCCACCTTATACCAACCCCCATCCCCATGCCCCGATTTCTCTCTACTCGACAATTCGGTGGTCTTGTTATTGTCGTATCACCGTGCTAACTCCGCCAGCCCCGCAAAACCAGAAGAAGAGGAAAATAACATGTTTACCCGAACATCTTTACTATTAGCGGCCCTATGCTCTTTAGCCTGTGGTCCTGAAACCACTGAACCCAGCATTGTCAACGGTGCCAACACCGATGCCCAAGCGATTCGTGATATAGCCGGTGGTGGTCGCATTAAAGGTCGAATCAAAGTAGGACAAGCCCAAGAAGGCCGCACTCGAACTCAGGACTTCTGGCGCCTAACACTCTCACAAACCACCGACCTATGGATCGAACTCAATGCCTTTGACGACGGAGATACCTATCTTGAACTCTATAAGAAAAACGGACCTCGTTGGCGAAAACTAGCCACCAACGATGACTGTGACGATTACACCTACGACGCCTGCCTAGGAAAGCAACTGCGGCGCGGCAGATATCTTCTTAAAGCCACCAGTTATGAATGGGTCAAAGAAGGTTCAAACAGTCTCACCACCTATGAATTGGCAGTCTACGGCAACAGCGAGGAGGAAGAGGAATTCGAAACTGGGCCTTGTGGCACTCCCGGTGGCATCACCTGTGGACCGAGAAAATATTGCCACTTTACGATTCGCGACCAGTGCGGAAGGACAAACCGCGGTGGTAAGTGCCAAGAAAAACGTCAGGCTTGCACCCGTGATTATCGCCCCGTATGTGGATGCAACGGCAGAACTTACTCCAACAAATGTATGGCCAATAGCCAGGGAGCTTCGGTTGAATCAAACGGTCGCTGCCGATAATCGTTTCGTTTCGGCTAAAGGGTAGCTCACACAGAAGTATGGGCACCAATCCGCCCCAAAAGTCCCTCCTAGAATATAAGCAACCTAGAAGACATCCACACCCAACACATCCGCCGGTCCCGCACTATTCCATTTTTAATGCAATACTTGGCGTGTTTCTTCTCCTTCGATATCATCGCCTAGAAGAAGCTCTAGATGACCCTTGGTAAGCAAGTCGGCAAAACACATGAAGGAGATTCTCAAGTTGCTTGCGGGATTTGGATTCCATTAAAACACCGGGAACCCCGCTTTTCAGAGTCGTCGCGCAGATAAAAAATGCCCTTCTCAAAGAAATTTTGGCGCACGATAGCCTTCTACATACATCGCGGGCGCCCCTCTAGACAGACGATTTATCCGAAGTAGGATCGCTTAGGAGACTCATTCTGGAAAATAATCATTTTCTTGTACACCAAAAGCGTATGCAAGTGTAGGCCCTCTAAGATTTGTTTCCCCAAAAAAACTCTCTGGATAAGTATTAGGAGCTCCGTTACTGATGTCTCGCTATTTTCTCGTTCTCGTTTTACTCTTAATTTTCTTGTCCGGATGTTTCGCTCTAAATAATGCATCAAGTGAATGCGATGATTGCAAATCAGCGACCACCTGCCATGAGAACAAGTGCAGGAATATCTGTTCAGAGAAGGAGAAATGCGCCACCAATGAAGCATGCATCAACAGCGTATGCCTGCCCTATTCGGAAGCATGCCAAAAAGAATCCGATTGCCTGAGTGGTTTCTTTTGTTTCGACCACGCGTGCATCTCCAAATACTCCAATGGCAATAAATGCACCGCCAATAAAATGTGCCAAAGCGATTTTTGCATCGATGGGTTCTGCTGCTCCGCCCAATGTTCCACATGCCAGAGCTGTAATCCTGCCCTTGCCAATGCCCCGTCTGGCCAGTGCCATCCGGTTAGTGATGGAAAAGACCCACGGGACGAATGTATCAATCAAACCTCCTGTGATGGACAAGGATCATGTTGGGCCTTGGGCATCGGACAAGAGTGTCACCACGACGAGCAATGCTTTGGTGGCTCTTGTGAACCCGCCACCAGCACCTGCCAAGCCGTGGTTTGTGGGGATGGAATCATCGGTAAAGGAGAAGCGTGTGACGATGGCAATACCGACACTGATGATGAGTGCATCGAATGTAATAACTCTTTTTGTGGAGACGGCTTTCTGCATAAAACCAATGAGACATGCGATGACGGCGCACTCAATTCAGATAAATATCAACGAACCTCTCATTGTAACGCCACGTGCACGGGTTTGGCCCCCTATTGCGGCGACAACAATACCAACGGGCCGGAAGAGTGTGATGACGGAGATAATATAGATGATGAATTATGCGATTTTGATTGCACTCTGCCGCAATGTCTAGATGGGCACCTTAATGTCTCATTTGGCGAGTCCTGCGATGATGGAATCCAAACCGCGAGATGCAACCACGACTGTAGCCCACAAAAGTGTGGAGATTTGAAACTCAATACCGCTGCAGGCGAGCAATGCGATGACGGAGACCAAGTCGATGATTCAATATGCGATTTTGATTGCAGTTTTAGAGAATGTGGGGACAAATACACCAACACCGTCTCCGGGGAAGAGTGTGACGACGGCAATGAAAGCAATACCGACAATTGCATCGAGTGCCAAAACGCCCGGTGCGGAGACGGTTACCTGCATTGGTCCACCGAGACATGCGATGATGGCGATGACCTCAACGCCGACGATTGGGCCCCATCCATTAGAGAGGCACATTGCGACAAAGTTTGTTCCGGAATGGCTCCCCATTGCGGCGATGGCCTCGTCAATGGGAAAGAAGAATGTGACGACGGCGACAATCTAAACGATAAACTCTGCGACTTTAACTGCACGTTTTCAAAATGTGGGGACGGTGATATCAACACCGCGGCGGGGGAAGAATGTGATGACGGAAACACTTTAGACGATGAACGCTGCGACTTTGACTGCAGCTTGAGAGAATGTGGGGACAATTACACCAACACCGAGGCAGGGGAAGAATGTGACGACGGCAACAACAACCTCAACGACAACTGCCCGAGTGGAGACGCTGGAACCTGTCAGCCAGCGTTCTGTGGGGACGGCTACATTTACAACCAAGAACAAGGGCAAGAGCTTTGTGATGAGGGATCGCTCAACGGCACCATACACAGTGCAGACGTCAGTTGTTCATCGGTCTGCACGCCCTATGTGACTGTGGGCGATCTCACCTTTTCATGGTCCGATGATCGAACAGCTACAAACCAAATACTCGATGCAGCAGAGCTCCAGCTAACGCCGCTCATGGGTGGTGAATTTCAGAGAACTGTTGATTTTCTAAAGCGCAAAGACATTCGAATCATCGTTAAAGGGAACCTAAGCATTCGCGGCGCGCCATCGGCACGCATCCCGATTCTAAGCCAAATTGCGAAGGTCACCGGTTATCTCGAAACAGGAGTTTACCAAAACGCTATGCTATTTATCCCGCGCCATAATGCTATGGAAGAGGACAAACTCTGCGAATTGGACCTCTCCAATTTGCGGTATGTCGGTGCCTGGCTCAAGTTAGGGGGAAACCAAAATGTTTGGGAAAGCGGGATTAACGGTATTGCTTCAGTCACTTATGATTTCAAAAACCCGAACCTTAAAGTTGTTTACTTAAACAAATTGGAGCAGGTGGTTGCCGACCTAAACGCTGGAAAAATGGCGGCACTGAAGAGATTCCAGCTTTCAAGCACACTAGGGGACAGCGAATTACAAGCTTGTAGTATCGACTTTCAAATTAGGCCCTACTGTATTTCGGGCTTAGGAGAAAGCGTTGCCGTCGCAAACAATCCTGATGAAAGAAGTAACTGTGACAAGGAACCACTCGATGGCCACAATAGACTGGATGCCTGCCCTGAAATTTTGCCGAGCTTATTTGGCCCCGAGCGAACCAATATTGATGATCTTTGTCCCTAAGAAACAGCACCGTGTATCTCAGACTCCACACAAATAAGTATTTTGGGAAAGCTCCTTTTCACCTCGGCCTTGTGTTATCTAGACCTGTCTCTAGGGACATTTTAAGGAAATCCTACGAGATTTAATGCAGACTCTTTTCAGAAAGTCGTAAAAAGACATACGAAAAAAACATAAGATAAAAAAAGACTTAGAAGCATCTAAGGGGATGAGGTTGGTGCGCTGTGGCGGGTGCGTGTGCCATCAGGACCGCTGTTTAAGAAACTTCGAAACAAACACCGCCAAACCCCAAAGAAACACTCCCACCATGGTTTGTGACGGGCCCACCGGAAAATCATAGAGAAAAGCTAAAACATAGCCGAAAAATCCACATCCCCCCCCTACCCCGGCGGCTAGAATCATCGCTCGTGGAATATTGGAAGCCAAACCAATCGCGGCCATGGCCGGAAAAACACTGAACGCAAAGGAAGGCAATGCGCCCAATACCCTCGTGCATACGGAAACGGAGAGAGCAATGGTCAACATGAGGATGAACTTAAGCGCCTGGACAGGCATGCCCCGCACCTCAGACGTGCTCTCATCGTAAGTGACTTCCACAAATCCACGCCACCACCAAAGATGTAATCCCAAAATAAGAACGCCAAAAATCAGGACCGTTTGAAAATCTTCGGGTAGCACCGCCACCGAACTCCCAAAGAGTAGGGTTTGAACATCATGCAGTTCTTCGACGATTTTGGACGCCACCATCAAGGTACCTGCTGATCCCACCAAAAAGATGAGGCCCAGCATGCTGTCGCGGTGGGTTCGGTCACTTTCTCGATTGCTCCAAATCAGGCCCAAACAGGAAATGCTCAATATTGAGGCCCCCATGGTGGGTGAGGCAACAATCGCTGCGACCCCAAAATAGGCTTGGGCCGCATAGGCGAGGGTCACCCCAAACCCCGCTACTTGAGAAAGGGCCGCCGATAAAAACACCATTCTTCCAAGCACGATATAAACCCCCAGGAATCCAAGCAAGATCCCTGCAAGCGTACCCGTCAGCACCGAGTCCTGAAAAAGGGGCCAAGCGTCCCAAAAGGCATTCATATCAGTGGTCGCAGTCATGACACTCCTCAGGATCGGGTATCGGGCCAAAGCGATCTTCCACCACACTTCGGAGCAACCGACCAAAGTGTTCATGGACCTCGTGGTGAACTGCCACGTCGCGAATATCTCCTTCGATGATGAGCTGGTGCTCTCGATCTAAGAGCAACGCATGGGTGGCCACAGAAGCCATCCCCATAAGATTGTGGCTGACCAACACCACCGAAAGATTCCGTTCCTTTCGAAGTCGGTTTAGGAGTTCTAACATCTCCATTTCCGTTTGGTTGTCCATGGCGCTGGTGGGTTCATCCAGCACCAAAAGATTGGGATTACATACCAAAGCCCGGGCCATGAGAACGCGCTGCTTTTGACCTTCGCTCAACTCGGCAAGCTGTTGCCGAGCGATGTCATGGATGCGGGTTTGTTCCATGGCCAAATCGATGGTTTCCTTTTCACGATAGGTATGAAGGGGATCAACAAACGACCAACCCCTAGCAGCGCCCCCCCGAACCACGTCAATGGCCCGGGCAGGCATGGTCAAATCTAGACTCATTCGCTGAGGGACGTAGCCCACGCGGAGTTCGCTCTGCTCAACGATCTCGCCACCTAGCTTTGGTAGCAACCCCAACATCGTTTTAAGCAGGGTGGATTTTCCACTACCATTGGAACCCGCAATGCCCCACAATTGCCCAAACTCGATTTGCGCGGAAATCGAAGGCAAAATCGGCCGGCCCATATAGCCAACCTCCAAATCTTGTAAGTGCAAAAGAGTGTTTGTCATCTCGACTCTTTGATTGTTTTCCCGTGATGGTTATCCGAGCTATTTACCTCACTATCTTGCGTTACTCTAGACTGAATTTGGAGAAATTAGAAGCGCACATACTAAACGGTGCAAAGAAAAGGTAGCAACCAAACGACTCAAAAAACGAGCACAGGCAACCAAGCCAACCCCGCTTCGAACAAACAAAGATTGCGGCTTGCCGCTTCTAAGAAGAACCGCCCCTAAGCCACATTTCTTCTGAGAAACCATAAACTTGATACGTTTCACGACCCATTTAGACTCAATAATTAAAGACAAGAATCCGTGAAAATCGTAACCGATCCCAATAGACCCTTGACTGAGAAACACCAGCACACCGCTAAATTGGTGACTCGGGCAAAAACCTGGGCTAAATTAGTTTACAAAATCACACCCCAACGTGCACTCGGCGACAAGACCATTACTGAATTCGCCCACACAGGCTCCGCACATATTGTAGTCCCGCCCATTCACCGTCAAAAAGCACCCCGAAGTGGCGGTGCGGTCGCAATGGTTTTCGCATTCGCTGGTGGTCGACCCATCGAACTTTAAATAGCACGCATTGCGGCAAGACAATTGCTGATTGCACGACACATCGGTCTCACTATTTTGAAAACCTGAATCGATGCAGTAGTTCAAACAAGCATCAAATTTGTTTTGACGAACTTCCACCTCGGGGTCGTAAAAACAATCGTAGGTGAAACCATTTCCTATTTGGGGATCAAGCGGCAACATTTCTTGCCCATTTAAGAGAATAGGCGGTGTTATCTGCGAATCTTCTGGGATTGAGTCCAACGGGGTTACCTTATATTTGTACGGCCAAACCGGGCTATACCCATTCACAAAAGGCGTCACATCATCGATTTCCACAGGCGGAGTCGGAACCGGCAAAAGATAAATAGTGGACTCCCGTCCCTCGGGGGTTTCAATCATCACATTCTCCACTTTACGCCCGGGGATCTTGTAGTATTGAGGACGGTTGGCTCGAACCTCCTCGCCTTCTGTCCCCGAGTCCACCACGACTATGCGAGACGAAAAGAATCGAGCATCCTCTTTGCACATTTGATTAAACCCAATCGCGTAGCTTGTATCGGGATAGAGGTAAGGAGCAACCTCAAATTCAAGCCCTATCTCGTAGCGAGATCCGCCAGGAACCGAGGCAATCCGAATAGCATTATAAGCGAAACTACCTGGATTGGTTAAGGCAGGGCTATCTTCCCAAACGCCGTTGGTTCCGGTAGAAGCATCTAAATCGAGTTGAACTTTCAGGCTGTCTGGTGTGCAATTAGGGCCGCTGTTGGTGGTGCACCACTTTTCAATATTATCAAAAGGTTGCTGCTCTCGGTCGTAATAATGATGTCCTAGCTTAGGCCAATCCCAAGTCACAATATGAGCGGCGTAATTGCCAAAAAGGTCGCCTAAATCTTGATTTTCTTGCGCCAAATAAAAGCGCATTTTTTGCAAAGTACTGCCTGGCGTCTCATCGGTATCCGCTGCAAGACGCCCTATCAAATACGGCTTTGCTGCGTAATGACTCACAAAGGTCCACCAAACATTTAGGCCATAGAAACGAGCCCCTAAAGCGAGGTCGCCGATATTACGGCCATGGTAAGGCTGCGGGTATTTCAGAACATGCATCTCATTTAGAGAATCCCATCGACCCTCCATTGCCAATGGCACCATAGGAAAATAGGTAAGCCCAGAATTCATCCATGATTTTGCACCCGCAAAAAGGTAGTACGCCATGATTTCCGCGAAGGACTCCCCTGAGATGCCTCGAATGTAGTGATTCAATTTATTATAGGTGCGCATAATCGTGAAATGAGCGGCATGGCCATGCTCATGAACCGGTCGCTGCCAGCCCGAGTAAAGATCCACATCATACGAATCCCACCGAGTCCATCCCCCGCTTTCCGCTATCTTTCGATGGTCGGCCGACGTTGGCTCGTTTGGAAAATCTTCGGGCAACCAATTGAAGCCCTGAAATAAATCTGTGACGTATTTACAAGGGTTATTGTAGTTACGGGGCTCGCCACAGGTTGCTGGATCAGCACAGAGATTGCTTTCGGGCGTATAGTTTCGGTAGGTGTTCTTCGAATTCTCAGGAGCAAGAGCCCGAGTATCCACATAGGGGATGAAATCCATCTCAAAAAACATCTGCTCATGCCATCTATCCCAAAAACCCACCATGCGCCTGAGGTTATCGAGGAAGCTCGGGTCCGTGGGAGGAAACGTATCACCTTCAGGGATCCACATGGTGACGTAGACCCCACTGGAAAAACTTTGAGTCGCGTGGTTGGGCACAATAGCGTAGCCCCCCATTCCCCAGGAATAACGCCGATTGGATTTTGGGTACCCGTCAGCAATAGCGTAATCACCGGCGTTGCTGCAGCGTTTGCCTATCTCGTCGATTTCAGAAGGCGTGAGCTTGCGGTTATTGCCATAGAGCCGAACGTCCCAAATCTTGGCATTGGCGGCGCCCACTTGCATCACCTCTAATGGAGTCGCGCTTGATGCGACGTGATTGGCGACCGTACTCATTCGCAAACCCGGAATGGTTGTCGCGATGCTGCCTAAATAAACCGTGGCGTCTTCATTATCGGATAAAACCAGAGTAAATTGATTGCATTGATAATTTTTGACCGTGGCGGAAAAAGCGGTTTCCCCTCCAATGCTGTGAGTCACATCGCCGACCACCAAGGAGAGAGCGTCGTTGTTCAACTGCGCCCGGATGCCCAGACCCTCAAAGAGCGTGCCGCTCATGGTAGGAGGATCCATGTCCCAAACATGCATGAATTTAAACGCGAACGTAAGCCCTTGGGATTGGGAAATGCGGTCTATGTCCAGCGAGGTTTTGGCCGTCACTGAAAGGGTCTTGTTGGTAAAATCGGTTCGGCTCGTAAAATTCCCCAGAGATTCATTTTGGATCTCGCTCATGGCAATACTTGCGGTAAATTGGCTGGTGGGGTTCAGGCCGCGGGTGGAGGTGCGGGGCGCCAAATTCGACCAAGTCACGCTTAGGGGCAAGAAAATCTCTAAGTCGTTATCGTAGGCACTCTCGCCATGAAAGTTGTGCGCCTCACATTTGCACTCCCCCGAAGCTAAACAGCGATGCACCGGATCAGCCCGGCAAACCCCTTTGTTTTTGATGGTTCGCATCCAACTGCACCCCTTCGTGCTTACACACAAATGATGCTTCGAAATGTCTTTACAAGACGACACCGGAAACTGCCCGGGAATATAAAGCGGCTTGGCATATTCAAGGAAATAGGGCGAGCTGCTGACGGTTTCGCAACTTCCGTCGTCACCTGTGGCATCGAGGTTATAATTCAAAGCCCTTGGATTCGTGCAGCCCAAAACCGTGTTGCAGGCTGTCCAATCACTCCATTGCCCGTTAACACATACTCGACTCTGATTACCATTGTTGTTGTCGCCACAGGCTTGTTGTGCAGTCGCACCGGTGGTGCAAACATCGGGATCTGCGCAATCACCAAAAGCTCCCCAAGCCCCATCGGTGCAGGTGCGAATTTGAGATCCGTTTTCATTGAGGCCACAGGCTTGTTGTGCAGTCGCACCGGTGGTGCAAACATCGGGATCTGCGCAATCACCAAAAGCTCCCCAAGCCCCATCGGTGCAGGTGCGAATTTGAGAGCCGTTTTCATTGAGGCCACAAGATTGCTGCTCTTGGGCCCCCGTCTCGCAGTCATTTTCGTTTGCTGGTGCGCAGTCGCTGTCATTGGAATTGGTACATCCCGGTGCGCAACAATCATCCCCAAAAACACAAGCAGTAATCGCTGTGTGAGTGCAACGCACCGAGCATTCAGACGCAGATCCACTCAATACATCGGAAGTACAAATATTGTTATCGTTGCATATCGTTGGGCAATTGCCATCGCATATTTCAGCGGCCTCGATGATGCCGTTACCGCATTGGTTTTCATCAATGGGTTCCGAGACAGAAGGGTCACAACCGATACCAACCAACAACAAGGTCAGGATTGTGCTAACAAAGGTTTGAGAAATCGTTCGAAAAAAAAGCGCCCCTAGCATTGCGACTCCCTTCATGAAGTTGGGGCAAGATAAGTTAGCGCGGCGTTAAAAGCAATGCGTGAGAACCGAGGGGGCCCGTGGGTTCTTTCGCAAACCCGGGCGTTTTTTCAAGCTTAGCTCCCCCAGTCACACCGCCTCCACCGAGGGTTTACCTATTTAACATTCTCTGCCCGTAGATACATCAGTTCGCGGGAAAACCCAGTCATACTACCAGTTCACCGCGTGTATCCCCTACCGCCTGCTTAATCTCTTTTCTTTCTGGTTGGTGAATCATAAATTTTCGATAGATTATTGTGACGTGTGCCCTGAGGCTTCTAGAGTGTGCTCGTAACCAAGACTTCCCGCAGGTGTCACCGGCTGAGCCTAAAGCTGAGCACACGGCGACTGAACTTCCCCGAAAACAAGCTGGCCAATCATACGCATACTGTTTTGCGACACCGTGAGTATATTGGCAAGAGCTTGGACCTGAATGCCATAAGATGTGTCGGCAATTCTTAATTCGCTCTAAGAACAAAGGAAGTAGGCAAGGCAGGGGATTTAAAAAAAGTTAGAACAGTCTTGCCTTTGCCACTGGCTGCGACATTGTTTTTTTGCTGCGCCTTATTTCTCCGACAATCAAAAATCCCTTAGAATCCGTAACCGAGGGTCAGCTGGAGGTTCGGGAGAACGCTTCCGAAAAACCAATAGTCAGCGATCTCCTCGCTCGCGTTGCTCGTGTCACCATCGGCACTGGCAACCTTCATCGGATACTGAGGCCCACCTGTGTGAAGCAGGCCAATATCGAAGCCCCATATAAAACCTTGCTTTGCCTCCGCACCAAAACCGATGCCCACGTAGCCAACAGGGTTTTCTTTGTAATCAACACGATACTCATTACCGGCATCATCTTTGACCCTATTCTGAATCGTGCCCAGACCCATGCCTGCAACAACGCGGAACCACTCGTGACCACTGATTGGGCGATGGTTGATAAAGCAGCCAACCCACTGCGTGTAGCCACTGACAGAATATTCAGTGCCACCAATCTTGGGCTTAAAGGGAGCGCCCCCCTTGAAACCGCCAACAGAAACCTGCCAGGTCGTCTTCTCCGAAGCGTTGTATCCGAAATTGAGTGACCCACCGAAGGGGCTAAGGCTCGCGCTCAGACTATACTCTGAGAATGTCGTCTCTTCTTGATTTTCAGCCAAAGCAGGACCTACCGAAACAAGTGAGACAAGTGAAACCATAGTGATAAAAGTCAGATAACGAAACATGACGTTGCGAACTCCTGTGATTTATTTTGGGTCAACCAATGAGCGCTTCACCCCCCACAATCGAGAGTCAAAGCTCAAACCAAACGCCAAGACCCTACAGGAAACAATAAGAAAACACAAAATCTCTTTAACCCACACTCAATATTGTTTCTTTTGCCCCTATGCCCCGAGGTAAAAACGCCGATATAACCTGAACCCATACTGGCCTGAATCACAGGCCTGAATCACAGGCCTGAACCACGGGCCAAATAAGATGCCACACGATTTTTCTCACCACGATTTCAATGGCTTCTAGATAGATCTCTGCACTCACACTGAAACAAAACAATCCATGGCCCGGTCTCAAAACAACATTACGCAAACTCAAAACACATTTCCTTAAACTGCGGGGGACTAAGTTTCCACCAATCACCAGGTGGCCCCGGATGATTGAAAAATCTATCGAATCGCAATTCGCTATGTTCGACCAGTTGGTTTGAGTTTGGCCTGGGAGAAGGCTCGATGCTCGCCCTCAGACCATAGGTGTAACCATCCCCATGTATTTCCATTCTATTCAAATCCGTTTTGGTAAGATTCCAATTACGTCCTTCACCTTGACAAAAACACGCCCCACTCCCTGCCCCCGCCCTATTGGGAAGACAGGAGGCGCGTGATTACTACCTGGGCCAAAATGAGAGACTCCGCTATCTAAATCAGACAAAATAGCACCAGGAAAAAAAGAACTCAGGCTGTCTGGTTTGAGCTCAATAGCAAACCTTGGATTTGAGACGTTAGTTGGTCGGAGAGCCCAGTAATGTTCCCTGCAATGTGTCGCGGTAGGGAACCCCCATTGCTAGGTGCCCCCCCCGCACAGATCCCGGCGTGCGAAACGACCGCACCGGGCTCCTGCCTTGGGTCAAACATGCAAGTCGCCTACTCGGATAGGGACGGTAAATTTTCGGACGTGGAAGATACCGGTTGTTCAGATAGTCCATTCGCTTCCAAAGTAGCCTCGCTTTTTGGCTGCGACGGGTAAGAGCCCGTCGCCATGCCAAAGCAACCTGATGTCGGAATTGATTGAGGGCGGGGTAGTTCATAGGGATAGCGTGGTAGTTGTACCACCCCCGTAGAACCTTACCCAACCACCCACCTACCTTAGGACAGGATCATGGAGACGCCTTCGCAGCTCAAGCTTGAGCCTCCGAAGTCGACTTCGAAGACGCTTGGCATCAGTCTTACGCGACGCCGTAAACCATCCCTTTCTCGTTTTGCCGCAGATATGCGTAAATCCGAGAAAGGTGAAAGTTTTGGGCTTCCGTTCGCCACGCTTCTTTCGATTGGCCGCCGCAAAGCGACCGAACTCCAAAAGCTTGGTCTTGTCCGGATGAAGTTCCAGGTTAAAACGGCGAAGTCTTTCCGCCAACTCTCCCCAAAACTTCAGAGCATCTGACTTATGCTGAAATCCCATAATGCAGTCATCTGCCCACCGCACGATAAT
>JAYZAY010000008.1:0-6287 GCA_036339465.1 Myxococcota bacterium
ACAACACATCAATGGGTGCCAAACCATGCGCTTTTTTTGGTGCTGCTCTTGGCGAGGTCCCCGAGGAAAATCCGAAAGAGTTTCATCTGAAGGCTCTCCTTCGAAGTGGTCATTGGCCGTTTCTGGTTCGACATGCTCAAAAAGGTGGGAAGCGTAAATGTCGCTCACTATTTAAGGGGACACGAGCATGGCTTCCCGTTTCATTAGGTCGGAGAAGATAACTCCGGAAGCTTCGGAATCCGCATAATACCAGGATGAATCGAGGTTTCGATTTGTCTAATAGGGGTGCTGGAATGGTGGTCGATGCCCTACACTGAGCAGGGATTTAGAGGGTGGTCGGTTCAGGCCTATGACTTCATCGGCAGTGTCTAGGGCAGGAGCATCGGAACATTCCAAATTCGCTTTAGATTCTATCGCCAGCGTGCTTAAACTCATCACCAACGCCCCTTCCTGCCGCCCATCAACAGATATTAGGAAAGCTTAGGCATAGAGCATCTGCAATGTTTCCGATTCATTTTCTTCGGCTTATTTTCGCAAAGGAGAAATGACCGGAAACCGAGAATCTTGCTTTGGTTTTGGCCTCGGTTTAAGTTTCTTACCAAGTAAACGAGGTCGTTGGGGAGCAGCATGGGAAAAACTGTATTGATTGGGGATGACTTTTCATATGGTGAAACCCAGACCTATGGTCGGGCCATCGGAAATCGTCGAATTCTTCGTGCCCTCGCTCATTGTGCATCGGTCGACCGAATCCTCTTGCCAGGGGCATTACCCCAGAGCATCGATGATGAATTATTGGCACGAAAATTAGAATCGCTCCCCAGTGCCGAGTCGGTCTCTAAAGTCTTAGAGGCAGGAGAGGTCGCAAGCATTTTTTGCTCGGATTGTGTGGCCAAATATCCCGCTTGGGTGGAGTTGAGAAATCAACTCAATGTCGCTGTTGCGGTCTTTGGCATTACCCACAGCTTAAGTTATCAGCGCTTTACCGCCTCGTTTTTCCATCTTCTTACTACGGGGGCTAGGCCTTACGACGCCATCCTCTGCAGTTCGATTTCCGGTCGCGATGTCATTGAGCGACTCCTAGACTCTGTTCAGGAGAATCTGCAAGAAGACCGTGGAAAACCAGACTTACGACTCTTTCCCCACCCAGTGGAGGGGCCCGGAATTGCAATGACCGAACCCCAACCCAAATGGAATGACAGCGACTTCCACATTGCTTACTTGGGAAGGTTGGATTGGCGAAATAAGGCCGACCTCTTGCCTCTTTTCGAGGTTTTGCGAATGTTGCCAAAGCATGCTCGGCTAACCATTGCCGGATTGATTGACGATCAACGATATGTAGAACTCTTGCAGGAAAAAGCCGCGGGGCTTCCCATAGACTTTTGGTTTGACCTTAGCGAGAGCGAAAAATGGGAGCTCCTAAAAAATGCCCATGTGCTTTTGTCGCCCTCAGACAATTACCAGGAAACCTATGGGCTGAGTATTCTGGAAGCCATGAGTGTGGGGTGTGTTCCGGTTATTTCCGATTTTGACGGCTATCGTGATTTGGTTTCCCATGGGGAAACAGGCCTCCTTTTTAAAACCGTCGGGGCCCCAATGCCCAAGGCGCTTCGAGCTATGCAAGGCATTGTCGATGAAATTGTTTACCATGGGTGGTGGGCGGGGGGATTGAGTTACGACTTAGATAACGTTGCAAGTTTGTTGAGGGGCCTGGTGGAGGATGAGAATAAGTGGTCGACCCTGAGTCAAAATGCTTTCGTCGATGCCAAGAGGTACGACATAGAGAATAGTTCGCAACGTTTAGAGTCTGTTCTTTTTAGGGATTTGGATACCAATTTCGATTCTTCCTCTGATTATTCCCCCTTTAATTGGTGTCCAAAAGATATTTTTGAAAAACATCCGTGTGCATTCTGGGAAAGACAATCCGTACGAGTTACGGAAGCAGGGAAAGACTTTCTTAAAAATCCTCGAATTCTAGAGCAGATGAGAATCTTAGGGGGAGCGGTGTCTCCTAAAAACGTCCATACTTGTTTGCGCCGTTTGGACGATGATGGAACTGTGGCTCTTTACCTTTGGGAAGGCGGTGAGGCGTTAACGCTCTCCTTGTGTCTCAAGAATGGTTTGATTTTCTTGGTGTAGTCTTATCCCAACTGTGCGCTTATGGGTCTTAGTCAGCGGTCGTCTATTTAAAGCCGCTGCAAGTTTCGCGGCGTAAGCATATCAGCGATCTTTAAAGCAACCTCGTTGGTTTCTAGAGCGGCCTCCCAATTGGTGATCGTCGACTCCGGCGTTTTGAATCCTCCAACGATCCGATCCACAACCGGAAGCATATAATCTCTAAGAGCGCCCCAATCCTTACTTTCAACACCTCTAACACCCCCACTCTGATCACGAACTCGCCAAATAATTTCACTGCCACGATCACGTAAGTCCAAACACCAATCCGACCACTCAAAATGAATATCAAAAATAGCCTCTTGCTCCACTAAAAGCCCCGTGACAATTACCTCAGTCGCCCCACTTTTCCCCGAAAAGCTCACAGTGGGGTCATTTTCAAAAGCGTCTCGCACAACATTTTGAATCACAATATTATCCAGTGAAAGAGATTGATTTAAAAGAAATGCAGCCGTGTCAAAACCGTGGGTTGCATTGTTAAAAAGCCCCCGCTGGTAGCGGATCCGGATCTCTTCAGGCTCACCCAAATCCCGAGCCCCAATGTTCGCTCTCAGGCCAACATAACTGGGCTGAAACCGCCTCGGATAATTCACCCACACCAAGCCAGAATAGCCACTCACCAATCGACGCGCCTCCTCTAGCTCAGCTCGGGTCAAAGTGATGGGCTTTTCGCAAACTATCGCCGAAACATCGGCCGACACCAATTTCCGCAGCCAATCCACATGGGTTGATGTTGGACTCGCGATGCATACCAAGTCGTAAGAAGAAAGGTCTGCTGCCTGGGGATCCTCAAGCAAAGAAACGTTGTATAACTCCGCAATCAACGCAGCTTTCCCCAAGAGCACGTCTGTGACTGTGAGCTCCACCTCTGGATGCTGGGCAAGAGCCTTGGCGTAGGTCCACACGCCACCGGTTTCGAGGTCATAGCGGGCACCGATATTGCCGCACCCAATGAGTAAAGTAGAAATTGCCATCTTCCGTTTGTAACCCCAGAATTATCTCGATAATCTATCTTGGAGCAATATGGAAAAACCCACTATCCTCATCGTATGTCATGACCCAGGCGGCGCCAACGTTTTAGCTCCACTGCTTAAACCACTGGCCATCTGGGCTAACATTTCCATCCACGCCTCACCCATGGCACTTGGGATCCTCCAAGCATTTAGCGGCAAAGGCAGCACTCTGGCTGCCAACATGGACGAGGCTCAAGCACAAACAATCCTCACGGCACACCAGCCATCCATGCTCCTCACCGCCACCAGTTGGGGAACACATTGCGAAACCATCTTTCGAAATGTGGCCGCAGATCTCGGCCTTCCAAGCGTGGTGGTCATCGATTTTTGGTCCAACTACGGGCTCCGCTTTGCGGGTGCAAAATGTCCTCTTCAAGAGCTGCCCGATACCATTTGCGTCATGGACTCAGATTGCCAGCAAGCCATGGTGGCCCATGGATTTTGCGCTGAGAATCTGAGAGTCACCGGCCAACCATTTCTTGACCACCTCTTCCAGAAAGCCCAAAAAAAGAAACCTCAATCAACGCCCACTGCAAAACCAACGGGCCTACTCCTACTCTCCCAACCCAATCTAACAACCCATACTTCAATACTTGGGGAGACCCTAATTCCCACCTTAGCCCGTGTGAGCCAAGATTTCTTCGGCGCTGAAGCCAAGCCCACCCTGCACGTCAAACCCCATCCCAAAGAAAGCCCCACAGAACTCCAAAAGCAACTGGCCAATCATGGCCTAACCCCCAAAGACGTTCCAATTCTAGACGCCCAGCGACCGCTTCCATCCCTTCTTCCACGATTTTCTCACCTCATCGGCCCATGCACGACCGGCCTATTCGAAGCCCGAGCCGCTGGCCTTCAAGTTGGCGTACTGACCACCGGAAACGAGGCACCTGGCCTCAAAAAAGCCATCACACACGCAGGAATCATTTGCTTGCCCGATCAATCCCCAAAGGCAATACTCGATTTCTTGAAACACAAGCCCAGCGCACAAATGGGTGGCCCACAAAACGCCATTGCCAATGTGCTGGAGGTCATAGGTGAGATCCTCGCATCCAATTAACCGCCCATTCCCTATCCAAAATGCGCCAGGGCGGCCCAACGGCGGCTGATTTGTAACCCTCCATCCAGAAACATATTCACCGGTCAGGATTTGAATTTCAGGACGTAAGTTCGAGACATCCGGAAGGTTTCGTTCGCTTTCTACCTCCGTGGGAGAAGTTGGTGGTGTTCTGAGGCTTACGTCATTATTTGCCCCGAATAGTACGTCTGCAAAACACCCCCCGAGCTCCCCATCACTTGAGCCCCAAAAGTTTTCTCAGCGTCGAATTGATTGTGCAAGCGGCACAAAAGAGTGAGATTTTGAGGGGTGTGCTCTCCGCCCAAACAAAACGCCTGGAGATGATGATATTCCAAACCCTGCTTTTCATGACAGCGATGACCAGATTTGGAGGTGAAAGTGCACTGAAAGTTGTCTCTCGCTGCAACCTCACGTTTGATGGGGTTTGGAATGTAGCGGTTTGTCGCTTTTGTTGTTTTTGTAGATTTTCTCGCTTTTCTCGTTTGAGTGGCAGCCGGTTTTGGAGAGAGTTCTCTTTGGGGGATTATTGATGCTTACAAACCCGTAAAAGCTCGAGGTGATTGTGAGGTGTGAGGCTTGGCCGGATAATGTTTACGGCGGTCATGTGAATCTCGGCCCTCTACAAGCATTTCTAAGGCCACAGGATAGTTCCGAATGCCCCGGGCTTGCCCCAATGCGCCGGACTGTTACATCTGTCTGGTGCAGGCTTTGATAGATGAAGATGCCCAGTGCAGGATTTAAACATCGAGGCGTAACCTTCTTCGGTAAAAAAATTGCGTTCATCTATCTCAGATAAGAGCCCTATCAATGCCGCCTCTCCTTTTCTCTTTATTTTGAGCTGACATCCCCATTGATTCATCAACTCTTCGTTTGTGAGTTTTTCTTTAAGGCCTGTTTTTGGCGGTGTTATTTTCATGCTCGGACCCTTAGGAACGCGGCAGATAATTCAGCATGTTTCTCAAACTAAAACAATAGGACTCTGGGTGTGTTTTTTGCATTTTAATACATCTTCAGTGCTGTTCTTGGTGTGTTTGTGACTGTTTTCATTGCTTTTCTTCTCGTCATTTTTAGGGGCGGGGTTTCCGGATTCTCACCTCTTATTCTTAATTGTTTTTTTTAGGGAGAGAGTTGGATTTAATGAACTCTGCGCTACGCGTACCAGGCAACCGGTCCATGCCTTAGTTGCCTACTCGGCGGTGATGGGGATTTTTGGAGGGCGTTGCCTACTTTATCCGAAGCAAGCCATCACAAGGGAGGCTGCGACCTAATTCTTTGGCACCGGAGAGAGCTCTATGTCACGAGTCTTGTTCTTCTGCACTTAAAGAGAGCTCTACGAACCATGCTTCTCTCTCATGAAGGCCTGGTTTGGATGAAGTAATCCTAGATTTCCACTTGAATTCATCGGCTACGGCCAGCCAAAAAAGGCCTATACCCCGTGGCCAGGCATTGATTGTGTTCTCTGGAGAGGTTTGTCACAAAACCGTAACAAGTCCACCCCGCTCCAACGGTTTCTAGAGTAAGAGATATCCGTTCTTCTCCCAAAATGCGCCTGCGCGGTCCAAAGGCGGCTGATTTCATTCCCCACAAGCTCAAGCACTGCGGCTACACGTCGATATTCCTAGACCTTCCACCCCAATTCTTGACCGGAACTCAGGTTCGTGGTGATGGTTATACATTGGATTACGCCGAAGACTAAACGTTGGTGTTCGGAAATCCTAGACACGTTCCGAATTATCGAGGCCAGGAGAAAGCAGAGTGTCTGTAGTCGCCATCATACCCGCTAGGGGGGGGAGTAAACGGATCCCGCGTAAGAATATTCGTCCTTTTAACGGCAAACCCATGATCGCCTATTCCATCGAAGCTGCCAAAGACACCGAACTTTTTGATCGAATCATCGTGTCCACCGATTGCCCCGACATCGCCAAAATCGCCGAGGGTTATGGCGCCGAAGTGCCCTTCATGCGCCCGCCTGAATTATCAGACGACCACACAGCCACCGCGCCCGTTTTGGAACACACCCTACATTG
>JAYZAY010000009.1:0-53161 GCA_036339465.1 Myxococcota bacterium
TATTTCTAACCCGCCCAATTCCTATGATTCCCTATTATTGGATGCCAAGGATTACCTTGTAAACCGAGTGTCCCGAACACCAGACGGCGGAATTAATCATCTAGGTAGCCTCGAAGAACTCGGGATCACCTTGTGGGTCGACTCACTTTTTATGTTTGGTAGTTACTTGACTCGGCTCAGCGACGCTCAGTCCAATAGCGCCGAGCTACAGGAATTGGGCCAACAATTCACTATCTTTGCATCCCACCTCCAAACACCCAACGGACTCTTTCTCCACGCACACAATTGGGCCCTTGAAACGGATTCGAACATCTTTTGGCTACGGGGGAATGGCTGGGTGACCGCCATGGGTTACGAGTACCTAAGACTTAAAAGAAATTTCTTGGAAGAGGCAGACGAAGTTTCGCAAATCCTCAAAAAGCAGGTCGATATGCTCGTGACACTCCAAGATCCCTCTAGTGGACTGTGGTGGACTCTACTCAACGTTCCCGAAGAAGGCTATGTTGAAATATCTGGTTCCGCGCTGATTTTATTCGGTATGGCCCGGGGCTACCGCTACGGCTTTCTAGGAGATGAGATCCTGCCCGTGTTAGAAAAGGGCCGCGATGGGTTACTAAAATTCATCACACAAAAAAACGGTCTTTGGTCGGTTCATCAAGTGTCGGGTCCAACCAATGCCGGCACCCGAAAACAATATTTAAATGTTCGAACAGATTCCGATATTCCCTACGGCGTTGGAGCTGCGTTGATGGCTCTGGTCGAAATATCGGGACTTCCTCTAAATTGAGTCCTCAGGCAGCCAAGGGTGATTGAGTCACTTCGCCCAAAGCTTTTAGCAGGGCATCGGTTCCAAGATCCAGACGCCCAATGTCGTTCAAACGGCGCCGCCACAATTTGCCTCTAGGACAGCCCGCAAAGATCTGTAACATATGGCGCGTCACGTGGTGGGCCCTCCCACCCTTACCAATCCAGTCCTCAATATAAGGAATCATTCGCTCTACCAACTCTCGTCGATTCTTAATGGGATCCACCGCACCTGGATAAAACCTCGAATCTGCTTGCGCAAACAAAAAGGGATTATCATACGCGGCTCTCCCCAGCATAACCGCATCTACCTCCCGTAAATGAACTTCGGCCTCATCCCAATTGCTTATGCCTCCATTGATTTCCACAAAGAGAGACGGGCACTCCTCCTTAAGCCGATAAACAAACTCATATTTAAGTGGGGGAATCGTGCGATTTTGCTTAGGGTTTAATCCCTTTAACCAGGCCTTGCGAGCATGAACAGAAAAACGGTCCGCGCCTGCGGCAGCCACCGTATCCACAAACTCTTTAAAGGCCCCATAGGATTCCATCTCATCAACACCAATACGATGCTTCACGGTTACGGGTATTTTAATACGAGTTTTCATGGCTTCCACCGCCTTCGCAACCTTCGCCGGCTGGGCCATCAGACAAGCACCGAAGCTACCATTTTGAACGCGTTCACTTGGACAACCCACATTGAGATTGACCTCATCATACCCAAACCCCTCTGCAATATGAGCCGCTTCAGCCAAATCCGACGGATCATCCCCACCCAATTGAAGAGCAATGGGACCCTCCACTGGATTAAAACCCAAAAGCCGGTCCTTGGGACCGTGAATCACTGCTCCAGTGGTAACCATCTCGGAATACAAAAAAGTCTTCTGAGAGAGTAATCGAATCAAATAGCGAAAATGTCGGTCGGTCCGCTTCATCATGGGCGCAACACTAACACGATAATCATACTCGGCTTGCTGGCACATCTATCCTGAATCCCCGTCTAATTGAGCCGCTGGCTTTCCTGAAATTCTTGAAATTCCTGGTTCATCCAGGAGGCCTTAACCCTAGAACTCTTTATAAAGCAACTCAAAAGTAGGCTACGAGAAGATCCCACCGAATTCGCTTGACCGTTTCCCCAAATGATTTCACAGCTTTTGAAACACCCAAGGACTTCGGGCTCAAACTCACGATCACCGAGAAACAACGAGTTAACCAGAACCTCCGAACATGGATGCAGTCGCAATTTCTACATGGAGCGTAAGGTACGTTACAGGCGGCAGCACAGGTGGGCTACAGCCGCAGTAGTAGCACACCATGAAGCTTATGAAGCCTTTTGGGCGAGTTATCCGCACATAGATTGGGCACCGAAGAACTTCTGACAACACCCTGCCAGTTCAAATTGCCACCGCACCATTGAGCCGCAGATAGGAGAGTGATAGCTTGGGCATATCGCTTGAAAAGGGTCGGCCTCATGAATGTTACTACTTTATTATTGGCGTCATTGCTCCTAAGCAGTCCCGATGACAACTTTTTCCTAAAAACCAAAGACCAAGCACCTCCATTCGCAATGCGCGACTTAGATGGACGCGTCATTTCCCTACGTAAACTCGTGGGACCTAACGCTGTGGAACCCAAAAAAACACTTCTCATCGCTTTTTTCGCAACCTGGTGCGAACCCTGTAAGCGGGAAATTCCAGTGTTACGAGAAATTCGAAATGTATGGAAAGACAAGGACGTAGAAGTTATTCACATAGGTCTTGGGCAAAAAGCATTCGAACTTTCACCCATGGCACTCGAATTTTCCATCGACTGGCCTGTTATACCGGACAGCTATGGTCTACTAGGAAGGCGCTACGGAGCCGAACAGCTCCCCCACCTTTTTATCATCGACACAACGGGGCATGTGGCATTTCAACATAGAGGTATTGTTTCCAACTTATACGAAGTCCTCAACCAAGAGCTCTCGAAATCCACAGGCATTCCACTCGATTCAAGCGTAACGACGAGAAAGGTCGAACTTGGGGCAAAGGGTGCCGCTCCCACAGGTGCCAAAATGCAATTCGCCCGGGCACCTTCTAGCTCTTCGGCAGCGCAACAATGGCAGCCCCTGGCTGATTTTGTTGGAGAATTTCTTCGCTCGGATGTCACCATGGTTCAAGAGAAATCCTATTCCAAATTCGAGGAAGGTATCCAAGAAGGAAAATACGCACTCTTCAATGCGGGGCCCTATCTTTGCCAAGATTCACTTGAAACGTACGAGCCCCTAGTCATGCTCGAACGAGAAGGAGCCCTCGAATACAACGGAATCACCTTTGCTCTCAGGGAAAGTAAGCTCAAGAAGATTAAGGACCTCAAAGGAAAAGTCATTGGCCTTGTCTCCCCCACTTCAACCAGTGGCGGCCTATACCCTCAAGCACTTCTCTTGGATGCCGGGCTAAAACCCCATCGTGACGTCCGAATCAAATGGTTTGGGAGTCATGCAAAGGTCGCGCAAGCCGTCATGAAGCGATGGGTGCACGCGGGAGCATGTTTCGACGACTGCCGTAGGCTCCTGTACAAGAGTGCGAAAGAAAGAGCGAAACATACACGCATCTTGGGTTATACTTCGGAAATTCCAGCCGAAATGATCATGGTTAAGCGATCCCTACCCGAAAATGTAAAGACTAAGTTGAGAGAATCATTGTTAGCGGTACCCGCCCGAACTGGCTTATTGAAACAAATTTCCGGAGATGAACCTCAGGTTTCTAATATTGTAAGAGCGAACGAATCTGATTTGGCGTCTATCCGAAAGGTGATCACCAGAGTCGCACGGAAGCACTAAGATTTCCCTCCCCTTGCTCTCACCCACCGGCACGGCTTATGAAACACCGTGGCATGGCTTCGATTCGGCTTATCTTTCGGCCCTCTCCAAAAGTCATCCAAACCTCTTTCTTCAACCCCTACGGCCCCATATTCCGCTCTACCAAACGAAAATCGCGGTCCATAGCGTGTTCCCAAGGGGATTACTGCGAAAACTTCTGCAAGCCATGGAGAATCTAGCGCCAAGACTACTTCGCCCGACCGTCGTTGGGGTCGGCACTCCCTTCGAACCCTATAACCAGACCAAACTGGCAGTCGAATGCGCAGTCCTCGAACATCTCGAAGAGGAACTAAGAGTCACATGTGGGGACTCCAATATTGAACTCGCACTACTTACCAACGTAACCCTTTCAGCCTCGGAAGCGGCATTCTGGAAAACGAGAGGTTGGTACAGCTTACCCAGCTTCCCGGACATGACACTCCCCCTGCCCTATGATTCCTTCAAAGACTTCATCACCCATCGAAGCTCAAATATGCGGCGCACCATCCGTGGACACATTCGAAAATTTGAGCGTTCAGGTTATCGACTAGAATGGCAACGGGATTCAGAGCAGAATTGGAGAGATTACTTCAATGCTTATAACTTCGTGCGGAATCGTTCATTGGTCCCTTGGATAGCCCATTCTGAAGCGTATTTTCAAAAAATGCCATCCTTAACCCCGGTCGTGGAATTACTCATTGCCCTAGACACCCAAAAACGCCCGGTGGCTTTCATGAGCTACCTCAATGCAGAGGATGTAGCCCACGCAGGTAGGTTTGGCATTCTCCCAAACCACCACCGAAAACACGCGATTTACTTTCGTCTCTTGTACGCATTGATCGAGCGTGCCATTAAAGAAAATAAACGTGAATTGAAGCTAGAACCCACAACCTACAGACTTAAAAGACGCCTTGGGGCGCACTATCAATTCACCCAAAATCTCTTGCTACCCGTAAGCACGGTCTGGAAACAAACACTCCCATTGGCGCCGTCCCTGGGGCATTTCCTCTTGGAACATCTACAAAAACCCAATAAATTGGAGTCATCTTTCTAAACTCGCCTATCTAGAACGTTGACGTTAGATTCCAGAGTGTGGTAACCCGTTACTTCTAGGAGGTGCGTATGGCTCGAGTAACAGTGGAAGATTGCCTTAACCAAGTAGGAAATCGATTTGCGCTGATCATTTTGGCGGCAAACCGGTCGAGGCAGCTGCTCAAGGGCGCAAAACCTACCGTTGAGCAAACCAAAAACAAAGCCGCCGTCCTTTCTTTGAGAGAGATCGCAGCCGGCCATGTCTATCCCGATGCCGACCTTATCGACGTTCTCAGTGAGGATATTCAAAAACGAAGAGAAATGGTTGATGCGCTCTACAACGCCAATCATCCAAAAACCGAAGAAGAATAGGTCAGCCGGCCTTTTAACACTCTCGATATCGATACCGCAGTTTTTCACTAAGAGACAGGCGATAGAACATCCTTGCTTGGGCAGTTAGGAACGGGATAGCTTCGTTTGGGTATTGGGAAAGTTGAAAAGAATCAACAAATTCCTTGGCGCCAAGGGTGGCGGTTCGATAACGTCGTAACTGTTCTTCCCCAAAACCATGTCGCCATTCAAAGTTCTCGAAAAGGGCCTTTTGCATAATCCTTTTGGCTAGCTTGGGGCCGTAACCATTGTTGATCAAAAGACAACCCGCCCCCACAAACTTGTCTACTTCAGCTTGCAATTCGAGTTCCAATTGGCTGATTGGCCAATCTTGGTCTGCGCGCCACAGGATTAGGTTGAAATGGCTAACCCCTTCCAAGGCCACACAGTAAGCATCTACATTTGCATCGCTTAGTCCCTGCGAGGGGCAATGTTGCTGAAGTGTTTCCAAAATGGAATCATCTATGTAGACCGCCAAGTCCATCTCATCGGATGAAGGTTGCGACACAAAAATTTGTTCCGGCGTCCCCAGTATCGCACCAGGCAGTGCCTCTCGGCTGGTCGAATCTATCAAGAAATCCTCGATATCATGACCGACGTTAATTGAATTCAACTCCTGTAATGCGTTTTGTAACTCAGACAAAACACCCATGGGTCATTGCACCGCATCGTCAGGTAATCCAAACGATGTGAGGAGTCCTTGTTCCAACAATTCCTTATGAAGCTTTGGACAACCCGTATCCATCCATCTGGCGTATAATTTCAATAACCCCTCATCACCGGTCGAACGCCTCAAGGTATCCGAAACGTAATTCAGAATCCCGACCAAATCACCAAAAGTCCTTGCCAACTCTCCATATAGATAGCCAACTTTTGAACCCGAACGCTTTGTTTTCACAACGGTTCGTAAGCTACTGTAAGCCTGCCCCCCCATGGCAATATAATACTCCGTATCAACCAACGAGTTACACACATACTCCTCAAAAAAGCCCGCTAAATAGAGAGATTGGTCTCCCAGATCTTTTAAGAGAGACATTTGCTCCAAAGTCGTAGCTTCAAGAGCCCGTTTGTACATAAATGCCAAGGGCTCATCTGAATGCAAAGGCTCCACTTGCCGTGAAGAATATTCGCAGAGCAAATTTACGAGGTAGTATTCGATGGTCTCGGGTATTGAGACCCCGATCTTAGAACTGGCATCGGAAACCTCCTCCTTAAAGAAGCTTTCAAGATCACCACTTAGAATCAACGGCTTGGGCTCAGAAGAATCCACTGCACCTCCTATGGCACTCCACATAGAGTTCTTAGTTCAAGATCGATCTCGGTTACCTTACTGACTCACTACTTTTATTGTACACCATCGACCGTGGTGTACAAATCTTTCGGTAAATTAGAAATGGTCATATCCCAAAGAAAGTGCCACACCTGGGCGAAAATCTCCCTCAAGAGTCTGGGAATGTAAGTGAATTCCATACCAAAAAGCAATGTTTTGATAGTACCTTACACCAACGCTCAGATACGCCCCAAACTTCGCGCTGCTATCGGGTTCATCAGGCAACCAAAGCACACTCATCCCGCCACGAACCTCAGGAACCCAAGTAAGTGCGTCCCAGAAAAACGAAGCCCCCATTTCGCCCTGCACAACCGTGGCGGTGTCGCGTCCTCCGTAAAACCCCATTTCCAGAGATGACCATTCCGCGACACCCAATTTCAGGCCTGCTCCACCGTGGAATGTGCGGGATGGTAAATAGCGCCCCTCACCCCAGACTGACCAATCCCCTACTGCACCTTGAACTACAAGAGGTAGGAGTAACACTAGGAGAAAAGCCGAAAAAGTCCTGATATATTCACGATATAGATACCGACGAGCGCGGAGAAGATTCACGAAGCAACTCTGAGTTCAGCCCCGTCTTGATCGGTCATTTTCTCAAAAGCCGATCTTAGCTCCTGAACCAAAGAGTTAATAGAAACTCTGGTACTCGATGAAACCGGAAATGGATCACCCAACAAGGCCTCCAGCCTTTCAGCCATCATGAGCGCCTTTCTTACGTCGGCAGGCTTGATATCCCCATCCCCAGGCAAGGTTGCTGCGGCTTTACGGAACGCATCGGGGTCCAATTCTCTTATCTTACGAACGACACCACTTCGAGTAGCTTTCAGGTCGCCATCAAATACCTGTTGGTGAATTCCTTGAATCTCTCGGTCGGAGAGTTTCGTGGAATCGCCTGCTCTCGACAACAAATCCACCACCTCTAGGGGAGGAAGATCCTTATCTTCACGCTCATCAATCACCTTTGGTTCATGCTCCCGAAGATAACTAAAACTACGGGTCAGCTTCTGCGCCGTATCTTGCCGAAGCCTTAGTTCCCGACGGGCGTAAGCTTCAAAAGACGAATAGCCCCATTTTTCGAAAATCCTTCGCTCCCTCACTTCAGTGAGAAGCTCTCCGAATTCAATCCATGAAGCTTTGAAATTCCGGGCTGCAAGGAGCACCCTAAAGCGTTCCGAAGATGGATCGAGGTCCCCTAATTGAGCCTCAATCTCTACTTCGGCCGCAGACTTACGTCTGACCATTTTTCCCTCTTTTTCGACTTACTCTGCCATAGAAACAGAAAGGAGCTTCTTCCCTATTTGAGCGCCATCGACACGCTCAATCAACAGCTCGGCCACTTCTGGAGTTGTCTTTAACACAGCAAAGTGGCGTTTCGCCTCTATCTCAGAAACGATACCATCGTTAAGACCCGCCAATGACGTGATTTTCTTCGCAACAGCGCCTCTTCCTTTAAAGCCATCTTCAAACCCAATATTTACTCTCAGATGACGATAGCCCTCTTCGGGGGTAATACTTGAGCGATCCTGAGACTCGCTCGCATCCCCACTCCCTCCTGAATCCCGCGCGCTGTCTCCGTTGTGGTCTCGACGCGAACCTCGATCGTTACGGTCATTACGGTCATTACGATCATTACGATCATTACGCTCATTACGCTCATTACGGTCATTACGATCGTTACGTTGCCGAGGATTTTTCCGGCCGCGTTTGTTGCGGTTCCGACCCCGACTGTTGTCGTCGCGCTCTTCGGACTCTTCGCCAGAACGACTTCTAGAACGAGTTTCCTGCTTGGTCGGAGAACTCTGAGACGGTTGAAGCCCTGAAAAATAAAGCTTCAGCAAGTACCCTACCGCCATTCGTCCCTGCTCGGACTTCAAAAGAACATCCGCTGTCGCTGTGTGGTGAGCAAGCTCCGCAACTTCGGCTTTTTCTAGGAGATCAACAATCACACGTTGGCCACGACTCTCGAAAACTTCCTCTTCGCTTGGAAGCTTCAATTCCTCAAACTCGATGTCAAACTGCTTTTCCAGCAGAGAATATGTCCCGAGTCCCTTGCCATCAACCAAGCTAATGGCAGTGCCCTCACGTCCGGCACGTCCCGTTCTACCAACCCGATGAAGATAGACTTCAGCAAATTCAGGTAAAGAATAGTTGATAACGTGTGACAAATGGTCGATGTCGATCCCCCGCGCTGCGACGTCGGTCGCGACCATGTATTTAAGCTCGCCACTCTTGATTCTAGACATCACGCGCTCACGCTCGCGCTGGCGAAAACTTCCCATGATAGGTTCGGCAACAAAGCCATTCTGGCAAAGATACTTAGCAACCAGCTCCGTCTCACTTCGCGTGTTACAAAAAATAATCGCACTGTTGGGCGCTTGACTCTCCAAAATATAAAGTAGCTGACGCGTCTTGGGCACGTCATCCTGAATAGGACAGATGCAATTCCTAATTCCTGAGACAGAAAGCGAATCCTTTGAGAGGTCGAGTCGTTCCGGTTCTTTCAAATACTCGCTCGCTGCCTTCGCAACGGCATAAGGCAACGTTGCTGAAAACAGCATGGTTTGGCGAGCCTCTGGGCATTGCTCTAGGATAGACGTCACATCATCCCAAAACCCCATTGATAGCATCTCATCCGCTTCGTCCAAGACCACCATTTCGATGGCATCCAATTTCAAATTCTTGCGTCGGTGATGGTCCAAAAACCGCCCTGGCGTCGCAACTAAAATATCAACCCCAGACCTCAATGCTCCAATTTGCCGCGAAAGAGGCACTCCCCCATAAACAGCGAAGACACGAAGATTCAAACCTTGAGCAACCTTCTTGAATTCGGTCGCAACCTGATGCGCTAATTCGCGGGTTGGGCACAACACCAACACTTTGGGCTGTTGTGGTTCCGATGGGTTGTCCTGAAATTTTTCCATTAGCGGCAAACCAAAAGCCAGCGTTTTACCACTTCCTGTCTGCGACTGAACAATCAGATCCTTGCCTGCTAATGCAGGGGCGATCACCGCAGCCTGAACCTCGGTTGCATTCACAAATCCTGCTGTTTTCAATGCTTCCTTGATCTGGTCATTTAATTCGAAGTCCTCAAAAGATTTTTCAGTCAACGTTAAGACTGCTTCTACTGCGACCTCTGGCTCTGGAGCCACTTCAGTGGCCTCTGCCGATTTCGCTCCTTCTTCATCTTTCATTTCACTTATTCCTGCTGAAATATCCGAGGTCGACACCTCAGATGAATCCTGTAATTCTGTCATAATCTTCCTTCCGCGATCCCCCGAAAGCGACTAACCATAACACATGGCGCTAAGGCTCTCTGGGGCGTATTGGAGTGTTCCCTAGTACTTTACGTGAGAGGATTCTAAATCTAACTCCCACAAAGCAACACTATGCATAAGTCTTAGCACTAGGTCAAACCCAAAACACCAACGATAAAAAACGCAATGATTTTGGTGTCTCCACACACGCTTGTAATGTTTCTTACAAATGGGGCTTGTCGAAACTCCCCATCTTCGTAATTAGTAAGCATCCTATCCCCCTAACGAAGGAAAACCTATGACTTCGAATACAATCAATACCGCAGGTCTTCTCAGCAGGCTCTTCCTTATTTGTGTCATCACCTGCGAAGCGGCCTGTTCACACGATGAAATACTCCAAGAAAAGGATCCACCCAAGTGCATCGAACAAGTCAAGCCGGATTTGGGGAATTCCGGATGCGGAGACGGGCAACGGTTCGTCCAAGGCAGGTGTCAACAAGAGCGTTGTGATGCCGACGAAACGACCCCCGAACTGTGTTGTGGCGGTCAAGTATGCGACGGGGGGGGGAGCTGCGCAATTCCTCAGGTTCGAATCGAAGAATGCGACGACGACGCCGGTTGCACCATTGGGCAAAAATGCCTCTTACGCCCTTTGATTACATCCGATGATTCCACAAATTCGAAGTCATGCGGTTGGCCAAAACCTACCGCAGACAACATCTGTGAACCAGGCTACCAACTATTTAACGAACGCTGTGTTAAAGAAGCACCGTGCAACGGCCAATGTGGAAGTGGAAAAGTATGTAACATCGACACAAATTCCTGCGAAAGTCCCCCTTCGATGACAGGTTCTGACACCACCAGCTGTACTCAAAATTGCAAGGCAGGAGAACTCTTGGTTTATGCTTCACCCAACACCATGCTCTTTGACGGATGTTGTGAATTATCCTGTGAATGCAGTACCTTGCCTGACATTAACCTCGGTATTTGGGGAGCCTATTCCGACCTGGTCACCACCCCTGACAACCGGATATTCGCATCGGCGTACAATGAAACATTCGGTGATTTGGTGGTCGTTGAATATGATTCGACTGGCACCGTGAAAGCGGTGGACTTCGTGGATGGTATACCCACCAGCGGTACCGCCGTCGCCAACCCAGCAGGACCACGTAACGGGCTCCAGGATGGGGGACCCAACGTTGGTACGCACACCGCGATTGCCACCGATGGAACCAGCCTATTCGTCGCCTACCACGACGAGGACACCCATCGACTCAAATTTGCGGTTCGGGAACTTGCCACCAAGAACTGGAACGTATCCTATATAACCGACCAAAGTGAGGGAGACGTGGGCTACTATTCATCCATAGCCTTGGAGGGCTCAACCCCACATCTCAGTTACTATGCGCATCGAATTCCTGGTTCGCCAATATCCACAGGTGTTTATTACGCAGTCCCCAATCAATCCGCCCCAACTTCCCCCGATAATTGGACCAAGACACCGATCGAAACCTACCAAGGATGTGGTCAAGCTTGCGGCGAATCCAAAGAATGTGTCGGCATGGACCAAGGCCCTGCTTGCCAAACGCCAAGTTCTTCCTGTCCATCTGCTTGCGGTTGTGATGAAATCTGCGTCGGCACGACATGCCGCCCAAAACGCCCTGAATTTATTGACCTGGCCTGCCCCTCAGGATGCGGCGATGAACAAGAATGTGTGTTGAATGATGGGGTCCCGAGCTGTGGTAGTCTCGACGCCACCTGTGAAGATTGTACAGATCCCCAGTTTGCTTGTGTAACCAATGCGCAAGGTCAGCCCAGCTGCCTAGAGATCATCGCGGTATCAACATTGAGGGATTTGCCCCAGGGCGTCGGCCTTTTCTCCTCCATCGCCATCGTCTCAGGAGAGCCGCACATCGTCTACTACGATAGATTCAACAAGTCCCTGCGTGGAGCCAGCGGACTCGGCAACTTTTCCCCGGTCGCACTGGCATGCCAGGACAAAACCACAATTGATGCTGATCTTGATGTTGATGTCGGCCAGCAATCCACAATTGTTCCCAACACTAACCGGGACTCGATGGCCATTCTCTACCAACTTGACGCGGGCAGACAACTCCGAACGCTATTGGCCGCAGATATGGCCACCGCCCAAATAACCCTCCCCGAAACCTCAGACAATGGAGAGAGGATCGGGCAAAACTCACCCAAACGTTTTGTGGGTGCGTATGTTGATGGCGTATACCAAAACGACCGTCTTTTCATCGCTTACCAAGACCAAACCCAAAACGATCTGGTCATCAACACCCGGGAGACCGGCCATTGGCGAACTCCTGTCGCAGTTCTTTCTGAAGGAGCCTACGGCCGCTATGCGAACATCGCAGTTTTCGGCGAGAAATTGGTCGTTTCCACCTACCGCTATGAATTCGATGAAAATTCGAGTAACCAAAGCGGATTGGTCGTCCAAGTGATTGATCCAGCTCAATATTTCACCATTGAATAGGAAAGATTTCGCAAAAAAACAGATGGACCCACCACCCATACTTATGTTCCAATAAATACATGACCAAAGGCCGCAGTAAGGATCACAAACCGCTACCCAGGGCACCCAAGAATCCTTTCGCTCCAAATTCCAGAAAATTCTCCAACGAGGGTCTACTGGATCCCCTGGATCTAGAACAGTTCCAACCCCATGCAGGTCTTGTTCAGCAAACCATGTACGGACTCGATGACGTATCCAGCGCACCCGTCGAGAAGATGAATGAGTCGCCCCTTAGCTCCACCTCAGACCTCAGAGAGTGGGTCCAGAGAAGAACTCACCGGTACCAGACCAAGAACGTGGGTCAAGGTGTAACCATCGACTTCCCCAGGCGTTGGGCCACCCAAAGAGGCCGCTATGCAAACTTTTCAATCGGCGGCTCCGGAAATTTCTTTTTGGTCCGCGCCCGGGCATCATTCTAGAAGCTCTAGCCAAGGGGCCTACCCATACGCTACGCAAAAGTAAGCATCACCAACGAAGTAAGCGTCCGTAAAAAGCGAAATAAGCGTCCGTAAAAAGCGAAATAAGCGTCCGTAAAAAGATAGGGGTACCGACGGCTATGCAGCTTGCTCTTAACCACATTCCTAACTCGTAGAAACATGGTGCCGGTGGAGGGAATCGAACCCCCACTCCCTTTCGAGAAACGGATTTTGAATCCGTCGCGTCTACCAATTCCGCCACACCGGCAGTGCGGGAGACGCCAACTAGCAGTTCGTGAGTGAACCAGCAAGTTCTTTATCAAAGACCTTCACTTTTCGAGCTCTGCGTCGATGTGACTACACCCCAAAAAAGCTAAAGTCATTACCCCACTCATTGGTAAAATGCTGCCAAACCAATAACGAAAGAGGAACGTCAATTATGCACCCTGACATCGCCTATCCGTGGACTCTCTGGCTACTCGTCACAACAAACTTATCCGCATTGATTTGGACCATCCGATTATTGACACGAGCGAAAAAAGACATTCAAGCCCAGCAACTCAGTATTAAGGGCCTCGTGAAAACACAATCGGAACTACATCAAGAGATCCAGGTCCTTAAAACTCTCCTTTTAGAAACGAAAATAATCACAAAATCGGATCTTATTAACAAGCATCTTCAACGGCTTAAACAAATCCCACTAACCCTGCCTAATCGCCCCGAAACCCAAGGATTACGAAGTATCCTAAAGCTCCCAGAACTCTTTCGTCTTGGAAAAGGCAACGACAACGATACATTTCACTAGTACACATGACTTGCCTAGGATCTCTCGTACTGCTTAAATGAGGGTATGAATATAACCTTTGCCGCTCGAACCGACGTCGGTCGCATTCGCAGTAACAATGAAGATGCTTTTTTCGTGTGTGAAGACACGCCTTGTGCAATTGTCTGTGACGGCATGGGTGGACACAATGCCGGTGAAGTTGCATCCCAAATTGCGATAGACATCATTTCTAAGAATCTTAAGTCCTCACGCGTAAAAAAGCTATTGGAGGCTTATGCCGAAAGCCAAGCTCCCGATTGTCTTAAGAACCTACAGCAAATCCTCGAAAAAACCGTTTTGGACGCAGGCCAAGAGATATTCACCCAATCAACGACAAACCGCGCCCAGGCGGGCATGGGAACAACCTGCACCGCCGTGCTCATGGCGCCCCATGGCAAATGCTTGGCTGCTCACGTTGGAGACTCGCGCCTCTACCTAATTAGAAACCAGAAGACTCACCAACTCACCACGGACCACACGTTCGTAAGCGAACTCGTCAAGCGAGGTCTCCTCGCTGCGGACGAAGCAGAGAGCCATCCGCAAGGCAATGTGCTTTCCAGAGCGCTTGGTGTACAACCCTCCGTAGCAGTTGATATTACGATCTTTGATGTAGACCAAGACGACATCCTCATGCTTTGCAGTGACGGTTTGTCCGGCTACATCCACGAAGAAAAAGACTTAGTCGAACATTTTCAGCAAATACCCAGTCCAGATGGTGCCATTGATGCGTTGGTTACGAGTGCCCTAGAGCGTGGCGGACATGACAATATTACAGCTGTCGCTCTCTACCTTTCCACCGATGAGGTGGCCCCTAGCCATGATATCTCGGCTTCTCGGCGTTTGAGCGTTCTGAAACAAATTCCACTCTTCAAACACCTCAGCTATAATGAACTCGTCAAGCTTCTGGGGATAACTCAAACCCAGAAGCACTTAGCAGGTACTTATCTTTTCCAAGAAGGTGACATTGGAAAAATAATGTACGTCATACTCAACGGAAAGTTAGAAGTTCTCAACGGAGAAAACTCTATCGCCAGCCTTGGACCAGGAGCCCACTTTGGCGAAATGTCATTGGTTGACAACGCGCCACGCTCGGCCTCTGTCCGCACTAAAACCGATTCCCGTGTTTTAGCCATTCGTCGACAGGAGTTTTTTCACGTCATTCGTAATGAACCGGTGGTCGGAACAAAATTGCTGTGGAGTCTCGTCCAGGTGCTAAGCAATCGCCTCCGCGACACAAACTCCGCCACCAAAACAGCAAAAAACCTTCTTGTTAGCCATCAACTAAGCCCCAATGACTTCGAAATAGATTTCGAGAACATAGATAAAAACTGTCATCCCCATGAGTAAAGAACGCGAAGATAAAACCATCGTTTCCTCGGTGCACTCCAGACAAGCACGCCCTAAGAACGCGTCTTTGGTGCAAATATATGGCACAGATCTCGGTAGGCGTTTTATCATAACCGAAGATTTCACGATTGGTAGAGATGAACGAAATCACCTCGTCCTACTCGATGAAAATGTCTCTAGATTTCACGCCCAACTCTCGGTTCGAGAAGCTATTTATTTGGTCGATAAAGAAAGTACGAACGGAACTTGGGTCAACGACGAAGTTATTGAAGTTCATCGTCTCAACAACGGCGATATTATCCAAATCGGCTCATGTATATTAAAATATATAAGTAGCGGAAATGCCGAAGCCCTTTACTACGAAGAAATCTATCAAATGATGATCAAGGATGGACTCACCGGCGTGGCCAATCGCCGGTACCTAGATGAATTCTTAGAACGTGAATTGGCGGGCGCACTAAGACATGAACGACCGCTGTCAATTGCCGTGGTCGATGCAGATCGGTTTAAGTCCATCAATGATAATCACGGTCATGTCGCTGGGGATCTCGTGCTCAAACAGTTGGCGCAAACCATCAACAAGACCATTCGCCGCGATGAACTACTCGCACGCTATGGAGGCGAAGAATTCTTGGTGGTCATGCCCGAAAGTAATCTTGAGCAAGCCACTGTTTTGGGCGAAAAAATTCGCCATATGGTGGAACAAACCCCAGTAACTTTCGAAAATCAGAGAATTCCGGTAACGGTTTCAATCGGTATCGCCGAGCTCTCCCCTCAAGCGACTTGCCCAGAAGCCTTTATTCAACTCGCCGATTCAGCGCTTTATCGCGCAAAAAAATTAGGAAGAAATCAGGTACAGGTGTACTGCCCTGCCCAAGACGCAAGTAACACCGATAACAAGCTCTAGGTCACACACCTATCACACAAATTGGCCCCACGAGACGACGACCAGAAACGCCCCGCTGTGAATGTGGGGAATAATCGAACCTGCCCGCCAAGTTAACCGGCCGGAATGGGGAAAATCCAGACCACGATGCAAAAATTCATGGCCTGAATTCACCAAACCACTTCAGAATTTCACAACGACCGCTTTACGAATACCATTACCACGAGTATAAACTCCGCCGACCTCGGATGCCCACTGAGTGTTCGTTTCACGTCGATCACCATGGCCACTGATGGTTAAACGTGTATCGGGCTCAAATAACATTGAGGTCGTTTTGTAAGGGTCCCCTATAAACAATCATCGCGGAGAAATATAATGAAGTCGGTCATTGGATGGTTCTTAGCACTGGCACTCGTCGTAGGAGCTGGTGGGTTTGGATTAAAGACCTATCGAGATACGAATCGAGAACATGCATATGAACTAAAGTTGCGTGACTTAAAGGTCGCTTTCGAAAGAAAGAGCTTGGGTCTAGCCCTCGTTGAAAAAGACAAATATGTAACCGAGCTAGGTGTGCACCTAACTCGCTATTTCAACGAAATTCGAAAACTCGGAAAAGAGTACCCAGACCTCCAAGATATCGAACGACAGTACAAATACGGCGAAAATCGCCTCGAAAAGGGGTTTATGACCTTGGCCAACAAGGAGGCAAGGGATGAACGCATCAAGCTAAGCCTTCACCTCATGGAAAAAATGAAAATGGGTCAATACCGTCCCCTTTACACCTCGGTGGATAAAGCATTCAGATTTGACATCTATGATATCTCCCCCGCGAAGCTCGAAGGACAAGATGGAATCAAATTCGCATTCGTACACTGGGGTGCATACGGCCCAGTCCAGTACGACATGATAGAAGGCACTTTTGAGGTGGAGCAGGAAAAAGGCAAGCCAGTTGAGATTCCTCAAATTCTCGGTGAAGGCCAACCACCAACCCTTCAATTGAAGCCTGAAAAATGGGTCAATGAATTCTTTCCTGGCATAGAAGTTGGGTACTACCTCTTCCCCAAATTTCCTCAGCAAGCCAAAGCGATCAATCTGAAGTTTGATTTCTCAATCCGCTCGGTTGGCGGCTCAAGTATTCCCATCAAAGCCGTTTTTCCTCCGATCGCCATTGCTGATGCATGGAAGATCGGCGAAGGAAAAGAATGGCGTGCCCAAGAGCGGTTCGTAAGCGACGAAGAACTAAAGCGCTTGGGCAAAAAGCCACAAGTTAGCACCAAATAAGTGCCCACGATTCCGATGGCCTGTCCCGGCGGGATCCTCCACACCACCGTCAAATAACCATGCGGTGATAGATAGACCCGTTCGCTTTTTAGGCTGGTGCGTACACAAAAACCGGCTGGGTTAGATTCATTATTTATGCTTCAGTATTTCCAATCAGATTGACGTTCTACGAAGCCGTTTCTCTAACAAATCCAGTCTGCGCTCCAAACGAGCGACCTCCTGTGGGGTAACAAGCGCCGCCGTACTCAGGGCCCGCTTACTATGGGCTTGTTGGAACCGGCGACTCTCATCCATAGCCTTTCGGCCTGCTGCAGTCACCGATTCCCTATATTCAGCTGTCGGGTAATGCGCCAAATTTGGACAACCACCGAGGTCCGTGGCCGCCCTCTGCTATTTGTCGAACCAATTGGACTGCATTCAAATTTCCCCGCTTTGAAAACTATAACTTTTCTGCACCAGCGGATCTGCGGTGAATTTCATATTTCGCTTTGCCGCCCTTAAAAGTCACGACCGCCGCCATCCCCACAGATTCTGATTTATCATTCATAGCCCAGCGCACAGAATCGGCAGGTCCTGGATTCAAATATAAGCTGGGATGCCACTCACCGGGTGAGAGTATCGAAGCGCCCGTCAAACCAGTCGCTTTTCCACCGGCTTCGTGGATATTTCCAAAGATACCGCACTGAATCCCCTGGGATTTCACCAGCTCTAGCATCGCAGGATCCCCCGTATGCTTGCCATCCGCCGTCATATCGATTGCCATATCGCCGGTCATTTGCGGTCCGCCATGTGACACGAGGACCCGCGGCAAACCGGCAGGAGCTTTGCTCAGAGCACCGGTGAGAGCGTCGATGTCTGCTTTACCATACAGGCAACCATCCTTCGCGTGCAGATATTCCGGGTCAAAATAGCCTGGCAGTGAATAGAGCGCCCCGACCGGAGTAACGACGGTTCGAATCTGATTGAAGTTTTGGACCAAAGGATTCTTAGCATTGGCAGTCTGCAGGCCTCTGGTAAACACCCCCCGCCCTTCACGATTACCAATAACCGCCAGTACAGGCACCTGAAGTTTAACCAAAACATCCAATCCAGCCACAATATCTTCTTCGGATTCGCCTAGGTCTCCGGTGATGAGCACAAGTTGTACTTTGGCTTTCTCAAATTCTGTCCGAAATGCTTCAAGATTCCTAAGGTTAGCCTCTGACGCATCCTTGATGTCGCTCAGTACACCCACTCTCAATTCCGCCATCGATGTGCCGGTATACCGCAACGTGGACCCACTCCTTTCCCAGCTTCCACCCTGCACTTCCAAATCCTGCTTTGGGCCTTCGCCAAACTTCCCAACACATGCTGGGTCAGTGGTGCCAGTGGTATCCTCACCCTTGATTTCAGGCGCCTTGACATCAACCTTCTCCGCCTTCTGAACGGCAGGCACCTTAACTTCCGCGGCAGCTTCTTCTTTTTTCTGACATCCAAAAGTGACTGCAACCATAAGACTCGCAAATAAAAGCCCAACTATCCGATATGACATTGATTCCCCCTCACCCATTCTTAGGGCGTTATTTGAAATATGCGTTCCCACAGCCGTTGTAGCACAAAATGGGATGCCAATCTATTGGCGTCCCACTTTGAAACTTATGTCGGCAAGTGCTTCCTTCGCCGCGAGCTGTACTTGCAACGAAGGATGGCCCCCCGCCATCGTAACCAAGAATGCATAAGCTCTCCTCCCACCCA
The DNA here is from genome assembly GCA_036339465.1 of Myxococcota bacterium. Classification (GTDB taxonomy): domain Bacteria; phylum Myxococcota; class XYA12-FULL-58-9; order XYA12-FULL-58-9; family JABJBS01; genus JAYZAY01. The sequence goes on from JAYZAY010000009.1 coordinate 18,676, forward strand.
GAGCGCCGATGGCATAAATAACCTGTCGAACAAAATCATCATCCTGGCGATGCGTCAATGCAACGAGTGTGTCCACCGCCGATGAATCTCCCAATTCCGCGAGTGCCCCTACCAACCTCAGGCGAAGTCGACGATTTTTTTCACCTTTTGCTGATTCACACAAAGCCTTAACGAGCCCTTTGGGGCGCCGCTCTAAGAGACGCTCCACCGCAAATCGTCGATAACGAACGTCGGAATGACTCAAAAAATCCAGCATTGCCTCAGGCGCCTGATGAGCCTTGCTAACAAACCGCGTTAAGTTGGGTAGCGTTTTATCGAGTCCGCCAAGAACAATCCCCATAAGATCAGTCCCATCAACTGCATAATAACCAATTTCATAGGCCGCAAGAGCGGGTTTCTTTGACCGTAGCGCAACTGAAATGACTCTCCCTTTTGTCCCCCCAACCATCTGCCCACCGGCAGCCATCGCCACCACCGGGCCCAGTTTAATTTCAAGTATATAGCCTTGCTCCCCTGGTCTCCATGCCAACACATTTCCAGACTGTTTTAACAATTCAATGCACTTGTCTCGGACAACCTGGCTTTGAGCCTCGGCAATCACCCCATGGTCAGCAACTTCAAAATCGATGCTGCTCACCCGCACCGTCGCCGCTGACTGACAGCTCACAAATCCCATAGCGACACACAACGTGCCTACGACAATCCGAAACCATCCCCCATGGTGCCGCCCCGGATTTCGAGACATCAACACAGCTTCTTTAATCCACATAATCGGACCTCTGCGGTGATGTCTTTTAACCAAGAGCTCCAAATATTCCCCCAAAACGCCTAAACCACAAAGTCCCAAAACCCTGGTATTTTTACCCCGTTCAGACAGGTAGAGCAATGCTAAATAAGTCCTCAGCTTTACGGGGATTTATGGGGATTCACTTACCTCCAACAACTTCAGCGTTTTCAGTATCTGTTCCAAGGTATGTGTATTTCCGTGGCTATCCGGAAATAAGCGCGCTGGTCAGGCAAACATTCTAGCCACCCAAAGCCCAGTCAGCTGGCTCTCTACCACTTTTTGTTAGATCTCCCTCCAAACCAACAAATTTCACTGGAGTAGCCAGACTCTTCGTAGTACACGGGTCGACTCATGACGACCACCGGAGACATAGCCCTCGCTCTCCTCGAGATCGATGGTGTACCGTCGGCTTATCGGGCCAGGGACGAAGCCCAGAAGCAGGCTCCAGTGACCACACTGGCGTTTACTCCCGTCTCTCCAGGCAAGGTCATTCTAATATTCACCGGGGCCATCGCCTGTGTTGAGGAGTCCTTGGCCGCCGCCGACAACATCTTGGGGCCACGCCGCATCGATCTACTCTTTCTCCCCGGTATTCATCCACAAGCCCTCAAGGTCATTGGAGGAAAACGAACAAAGCTGCCCGAGCAATCAGCCATGGGCATTGTCGAGTGTTCCACCATCGCGAGCGGGGTGAGGGCCGCTGATTCCATGGTTAAGGGAGCAGCTATCCAGCTTTTAAGACTGCACCTAGGTTCGGGTTTTGGAGGCAAGGCTTTCATTGAGTTCTCCGGAGATGTCGCTGACGTTGAAGCCGCTCTGGACATCGCAACAGACCACCTCGGAGAAAACCTCATTGACCAAGAACTCATCCCCGCGCCTCACCCAGAACTTCTCGAATCGGGCTTTGTGCGACCTTGGAGTATAGATCCCGCAAACGAACTCTAAAAAGAGAGAAGCGGGAATAAAGATCGCATCAAACGGGTTGCATCGGCAGGAAATATCCTTAAGTAGTTTCGGCAATGTTTTTACGAATGAACAATATCAACGGTCCAATATATTACCTTGCAATCAGCTTGGCCCTCACCGTCGTGCCCCAATTTGCCTTCGCCCAATCAAATCAGTCGACCTTAGACCAATTGATGCAACGCCAACAAATCCAAGCACTTCCATCGCCTATTGCCGCCCCTGACTTCGAGCTCAAGACCCTCGGAAATTCAAACCTGAAATTGTCTGATACGCGGGGAAGATGGGTCCTCCTCACGTTCTTTGCCACATGGTGTGGCCCTTGTCGTTCTGAAATGCCGGCCCTCAACAAATTCCACCAAGACTATCACGCCCATGGTTTCGATGTCCTCGGTATCTCCAGTGAAAACAATCCAGCCGCACTCAACAAGTTTGCGAAACAATACGCCTTACAATTTCCCGTCTTGGTGGACCCCACCGGTAAAATATCCTCGACGTACCAAGCATCCAGTATTCCCATTTCATTCCTGATCACTCCCCAAGGAACACTTTTTGGCGTCGCTCGAGGCGCACGCAATTGGGACAAGATGCAAAATCTGGTGACCTTATTATTAGAAACTTATCCCCCCAACGACGAAGTTGCCCCACTTCCGAAAATCGCTGTTCGGCCCGAAGTAAAGCTCCCTGAAATTCTCAATCCCCCCACCGCGGAAAGACAAACAAACCAAAACATACTAACCATCGGGGATGAACTAGAAGTTAATATCCTTCTAACCTGGGCCGGTGCCTTTGATGAGTACCTCCCTCATCCCCCCACGCTCAATCCCCCCGCAGGTCTCAACTTGATTCGACAGCAGGCAATCTCCAGTTCTGCTTTGGGAAACAAACAAGTACGTTATCAATATGTCTATGAAGCAACTCAGGAAGGGACCTACGAACTTGGTCCTGTGGAAATCCACTACACCCCCCGTTTCGACCAACAAATGGTGAGTGCCAGAATTGACGCCCCACAAATAGAGATTAGACCTAGACCATTTGTAAAATGGGTCATCATTTCAACAACAACCATCCTACTCTGTGTCCTCATCTTTTTTATTGCGAAAAAGATACAACAGAAAGCCGAAAAATCCCCCGCTCCCCTGGCCACGCCCGACTTAAATACGCTATTTCTGAAGGCCAAGGAATCCCGTGCCCGTGGTTCCTACGAAGAGTATGGGCGTTGCCTTGAAAAGATATACAGAGAAATCGGATCTAACCCAGCGGGTGTAACCCCTGAGGGAGTACGTGATTTTGTAGCACACTTAAGATTTAGCGGAGAATCTCCTACCATGGACCGCTTCAATCACTTTGAGCGCCCGATCCAGCGTGTGCTAAAAACAAGATCACTTGAGACCCCCGACAACAACGAGACTCTTGAAGGAGACCAATCATGACATCCCTAGCCAGCACCCAAGCAAATGATGAAATATCCCAATTTGCCGAAAATCTTAATCGAATCCGAGAAGAAATGGCCAAGGAAATTGTCGGTCAACGTTATATGGTGGACAGACTCATCCTTGCACTTATTGCCGATGGGCATATCCTCCTCGAAGGACTTCCCGGTCTGGCCAAAACCACTGCGGTTAAGGCATTGGCGTCCGCCATTAAAACTTCCTTCATGCGTATTTCGTTCACACCAGATCTACTTCCCGCCGACCTCTTGGGCACTGAAATTTTCCGACCTGATACAGGAAAATTCACCATCAAGAAGGGCCCCATCTTCACCAACCTCCTACTCGCCGATGAGATCAATCGTGCCCCCGCGAAAGTCCAAAGTGCACTCTTGGAAGCCATGCAGGAAAGGCAGGTTACCATCGGTGACGAAACCCACCTTCTCGACAAACCATTCCTTGTTTTGGCGACCCAAAACCCGGTGGAGCAGGAGGGGACTTACCCACTTCCCGAGGCTCAAGTCGACAGATTCATGCTTAAACTACAAATCGGCTATCCTACTCGGGAAGAAGAAAAAGAGATTATGCGTCGGTTCAACGGCCAAGCTCCGGCGAATCCAATCAATACCGTACTGACCCCTGAAGATATTATGAAAGCCCGCACCCTTGCCCAACAGGTGTATGTGGACCCAAAAGTCGAAGAATACGTGGTTAATCTCATCTTCGCCACCCGCGAGCCTGGCGCCGTTCAATTATCCAAATTAGAAAGGCTTATTGAAATAGGAGCCTCGCCACGGGCCACCATCTATCTACTTCAAGGTGCTAGAGTCCATGGGATGATGCAAGGCCGAAGTTATGTAACCCCTCAAGACGTAAAAGAAATAGCCCCCGATATCCTTCGACATCGCATTCTCCTCACCTACGAAGCCGAAGCCCAAGAGCTAACCTCCGATGACATCATCCAGGACATTCTCAATACGGTGGACGTCCCTTAATGAGTGACACCAACAGTAATTTCCAGGAGGTTCTGTCGCCAGAGCTTTTCGCGAAAATTAAAGCCATCCAGATTCGGACCCAGCGATTGGTCACAGACAGTCTGGCCGGTGACTACGAAAGTGCCTTTAAGGGCCGTGGCATGGAATTCGAGGAAGTGCGCGCGTATATCCCTGGCGATGATGTTCGCACCATCGATTGGAAAGTAACCGCCCGAACAGGGCAACCCTTCGTCAAAGTATACAGAGAAGAGCGCGAACTCACGGTTATGCTGCTGGTCGATGTAAGTTCATCTGGAGCATTCGGCAGTGGGAATCGCTTTAAAAGTGAAATCGCCGCCGAAATCGCCGCTATCCTAGCCTATGCCGCCATCAAGAAAAATGACCGCGTAGGCTTAATCATCTTCTCCGACCGCATCGAACACTATGTGCCTCCCAAAAAAGGACGTGGCCATGTGTGGATGGTCATTCGGGACATCCTCACCTTTAAACCCGAACGCCGCTCAACCAACATTGATGTGGCCCTCGATTTCCTGGGCAAAGTTGTGCGACGTCGATCTGTGACCTTCCTACTCTCCGACTTTATGGATTTTACCGCCTCAGACCAGCTTCGAATCGCCTCTAAGCGCCATGACCTCACTGCCATCAACGTCCGAGACCCCCGAGAAGGGAAATTTCCCAACATCGGATTTATCGAATTAGAAGACGCTGAAACAGGGGAAACCATTCTCCTCGACACAAGCGACCCAGACACCCAAAGAGAAATCACCAGGGTCACTGGTCTCAGGAGCCGGAAATTGAAGACCGATCTCCAGAAAATGTCCGTGGGGCAAATTCAAATCAAGACCAATGAGTCATACGTAGATCCCATCGTACAATACTTTCGACACCGCTAAAGGAGCCCAGCATGGCAGAACTTCGTCGCCCTCCAATCCAGCCCGAATATCCCCCCGGTCGAATCAGCACGGGAACAATCATCGTCACTCAAGCGCTCTTCAGCATCATGATTATTGCCGGATGCTACTGGATCTCAAACGAGCGTCATTCCGCCCCCTCCGACAACGTCCATAATCTCAAAAGCATCGCAAGCAAGCTCAAAGCAGCCGGCGCCACCAAAGAAGCCGCAAAACTCTATAGTCGCTATTTAGAATTAAGTGAAAAAGAACCCAATCGTGCAAATATCGCCTACAGTCTAGGGTTGATTTACCTCGAGCTCGCCCAACCATCCCAAGCCCTTCGTTGGTTTTACGAAGCAGAAACCTCGAACGCAGGCCCACTCAAGAACGCGATTTCTGAAAAGATCGTCCACATTCTCGAACGCCTTGGAAAAAGCCACTCGGCACGTCAACGGCTATCGCAAACCGTCGGTCTAGCCCAACCGACCCAGCATTCAGACGGTGATTTGCTCCTCGCGAAATTAGGTCCTACCAGCATTCATCAATCGGACTTGGACCGCTATCTCAACGGACTCCCCCCTGAAATATCCAAGCAACTCGCAGGCGACCAAAACCGTCGCCCCCTATTGCAAAAGTATATCGCCGATGAACTCGTGTGGCAGAAAGCGCAAAAACTAGAATACCCAAAACGCGATGACGTTCGGCTCGCTCTAAACCATATGCAACGCCAAATCGTGGTCGGTCGCTTCCTAGAAGAGGAAATCCTAAAAAAAGTTCAAACAGACACACCCGACCTCAAAGCCTTCTACGAACTCAATAAAGAAAGCTACAAGGCCAAAGACAAAATCCTCCCCTTTGAAGAAGTACGGAGCAAAGTGGAAAATGAATATCGCGTGATGAAATTCAAAGCTATCTATGAAGAGATGGTTTCAAACGAATTTAAGAATGGCAACATCCAGATTATCGAAGAGGCCTTGCGCTAACATGAGATCCTTTGTCTTTATTGGGGCTTGCTTGCTCTTCACTGTTATGGCTGTCAACAACTGCGGTCCTTCAGACCCGAAAGATTCAGTCCTCCAAAAAATGCAGAAAGCACCAGTTCTACTCTCTGCGAGCGTCGACAAAGCACGCGCATCCACCGGAGATGTCATCACCTACAGCATCGATGTCGATTACAAAGCTGATATTAAGCTCGAATTCCCGGATATAGGAGCCGATATTCAAGGCCTAAGGATCCTCGACACCCAAAAACTAGGCCCAACCTCCTCTAAGAATCGATTTCACCAACACCTCGAATACAAGCTCCGGGGCGATCTCGTCGGTTCATATATCCTCCCAGCCCTCAAGCTGAGCTATAAAGATCCGGATTCCGGTGATATCGCCACCATCGAATCCTCTAACATTTTCATTGAAATTGAATCTGTACTGCCCAGCGATGGATCTGCCAAAGATATTCGCGGGCTCAAACCCATACGGAAAGTATCTGCCACACCTTCATGGGCCTTACCAATCATTGTCCTTGGATGTTTTACCCTATTGGGATTTGTCATCTATTGGACTCGGTATAAAAAAAGAGCCATCACCGCCACCCCTCCTTTGCCTCCCCACGAGATTGCTTTTCGCGCCTTAAATTCTCTCCGTGCCACAGACTTCGACCATCCCAGCGCAGTCAAAGACTATTTCTTTTCTTTGTCTGAAATATTACGCGGCTTTGTCGAAGCCCGGTTTTCCATCAATGCCACAGACCTCACCACCGAAGAGTTACTACCAAAACTCCAACACCTGAGTATCGTGGAGCCTCAAAACATCGAGTTGCTCTCGCGCTTCGCACAAGAGTCCGATGGATTCAAATACGCTGACCGCATACCCGATAAGGTCGCAATCGAAACAAATTACGAACGCGTCCTCCGATTCATCGAATCAACTCAAATAACCCCTGCCCAGGAAGGGGAATCGTAACCATGCCACTTTTCTTTTCAGACAGTTGGGTCATTTGGCTCGGCATCCCACTCTTAGTCATTTGGATATGGGCTTACCTCAAAAAACTTGGTTTGCTAGGAAAGAGCGAGGCCAGGAGTGCAACCATACGCTACTCCAGCATCGCCGCCCTGAAGCAGCTCCCAAAATCAAAACGCTTCCACATAAGACAAGGTCTCTTTCTAAGCCGTCCCCTCACCCTGTTCTTCATCCTTCTAGCCCTCGCTCGGCCTCAGCAAGGCAAAGAAGAAAGTCTCATTAAATCTGAAGGCATCGACATCGTTTTGGCCATGGATACCTCGGGCAGTATGCAAGCCTTGGATCTCGATTCGGATCGTTCATTGCCGAAGCGACGTAATCGACTACAGGTTGCTCAAAAGGTGGTCCAATCCTTCGTCGAGCAACGCCCCAACGACCAACTTGGCCTGGTTGTTTTTGGTGCCAATGCTTTCACACAATGTCCACTAACCCTAGATCACGGAATTGTTACCAGTTTTCTTGATAGCCTTGAAATCGGCATGGCCGGTGATGGCACCGCAATTGGCGACGCAATCGCAACCGCAGTCAAACGGCTCCAGAAAAGCACCGCCAAATCAAAAGTCATTGTGTTACTCACCGACGGCCGCAATAACGCGGGCAGTATATCCCCCAGAAAAGCGGCTGAAATCGCAAAGACCTTTGGCGTAAAGATCTATACCATCGGCGCCGGGAAACGTGGCAAAGCGCCCTTTCTGGTAGATGGGCTCTTTGGAAAACAACCGGTTTATCAAGAAGTTGACATCGACGACGACATCCTAAATGAAATAGCTGGCCTCACCGAAGGAACCTACTTCCGAGCCGAAGACAAAAGTGCATTGACAAAAATTTATAACCAAATCGACACCCTGGAAAAAACAGAAATAGAAAGTTCTACCTACATGGAATACAATGAGCACTTCTGGTTCTTCCTCTTCCCCGCACTCCTGGTGTTTTTTCTGGAACTCGTAGGTCTAAACACCCGGTACAGGAAGGTCCCATAATGCGACTCCATACAAAAACGAGAACCACCCTATTCATGGCTAACCTGCTTTTTCTCCAGGGCTGCGAACTTCGCTTTGGTCAGCCGCAACTACTTTGGCTGCTTTGGTTGGTGCCCGTCCTCGCCCTCTTTCTCATCACAACCCACAAGAGCAAAAAGAAAGCACTTTTGCAGTTCGCAGATAGGCCTACGCTTGAGCGCCTGACAAAGAGCGTTAGAGAAGATCACCAAAAGCTCAAAATCAAAATAATAACCACGGCATTCGCACTACTTATCCTGGGATTAGCCCAACCAAAGTACGGCTTCCATTGGGAAGAAATCGAACGGAAAGGGGTTGATATCGTTATCGCGCTGGATGTCTCTGACAGTATGTTGGTAGAAGATGCCGAAACCGGCGGAAAGCTCACAAGACTCGAACGCGCCAAACGCAAAATACAAGACCTCCTTAAGCTTCTCCAAGGAGACCGCATTGGTCTGGTTGCCTTCGCAGGTGAAGCATTCGTGGAATGCCCACTCACTTTAGATTACGCTGCAGCCAAGCTTTTCCTCGATTCCATCGACACCGACCTAATTCCCATTAAAGGAACAGCCATTGGTCGCGCGATCCAAACCTCAGCCAACGCCTTTCAAGCCACCAATACAGCTGCGCGCGCCATTATCCTTATCACGGACGGTGAGGACCACTCCGGCGATGCTCTAGCCGCTGCGAAAAAGGCCAAGGAGAAACAAGCCAAGATTTTTACCATTGGAATCGGCCGGGACGAGGGTGCTCCCATACCCAGCCCAACCGGTGGATTTAGACGCGACCGCCAGGGAGAGCTTATTCTTAGTAAATTGGATGAAACTACCCTACAAAAAATTGCCCTAGCCACGGACGGAAAATATGTACGCTCGGTAACCGGAGACGTCGATCTCGAAGAGATATATCTCAACGGCATCAAATCGAGCCTCGAAGACCAGGAACTCGGTGCCCAACGTCGACAACATTTTGAAAACCGCTTCCAGTGGTTTTTAGCCCTCGCCCTCCTACTCCTGATGCTGGAACCCCTAATATCCGAACAGAGAAAGGAAGGACAAAACCATGGCTAAGTGGCTTGTTTTCATCTTCTCGGTTTCCGCTGCGACAGCGCACGGGCAAACTCAACCACCCCCAGCAATCCAAGAGACAATCGTTGCCTCAGCTGACACCCAAGAAGTCTACGACGGCCCCTCTGCGGCCTACGCAAATGGTGCCTATGAGCAGGCACTTCAAGGTTTCGTAGATATGCAAGTGTCCGATCCCCAAAACCAGGACCTTCACTTAAATATAGGCAACGTTCACTTCCAGATGGGTAACTTCGAAGAGGCCATTAACTCCTTCCAAGCAGCCACCCAACATCCAGACAAAAAGTCAAAAGGTGAAGCATACTATAGCCTTGGCAACACTCTCTTTCGCCAAGGAAAATTAGACAAGGCAATTGAAGCCTTTCAATCAGCCCTTGATCACAATCCCGATGATGAAGACGCAAAATTCAACCTGGAATACACTCGGGATGAGATTCGGCGACGCCACGAGCAGTCCCAAAAGCAACAGGACCAGCAGCAGGATCAACAACAGGGTCAGCAACAGGACCAGCAGCAGGATCAACAACAGGAACAGCAGCAGGATCAACAACAGGACCAGCAGCAGGACCAGCAGCAGGACCAGCAGCAGAAAGAGAGCCAACATGATGAGGCTGCTCAGGACACTGACAAGGATGGATTGTCAGATTCACAAGAGGAAAATGCAAAGAACCCAACGGATCCCAAGAATCCAGACTCCGATGGAGACGGGCTCACCGATGGCGAAGAAGACCAAAACAAAAACGGGCAACTGGACGAAGGTGAAACCGATCCCAACAAAAAAGATACCGACGGGGACGGTATCGGTGATGCTCAAGAGGCCAAAGGAAAATCAGAACAACGAAACGGAGAAACTCCAGGCGAAGATAAGCCACTTACCCCAGAGGAAGCTCAACGTTACTTGGATAGCCTCGGGGATCAGCAAAGACCATTGGAACAAAAACGAAGAAAAGGTAGCGCCCGACGACGGCCCACTAAGGACTGGTAACCCATGAGAACCATGGCTCTAAACTTGTGCAAGACTCTCACCTTCCTAACCTTGAGCTTTCTTCCCGCTCTTGCCACCGCAGCGGTGCAGGCCAATGTCTCTCGCACAGAAATGACAGTCGAAGATCAACTGTCTTACCAAATCATCGTACAAGGCCGACAGGGAGGAACCCCAGACGTGGCTGTTATTCAAAACTTTGAAGTCTACAGTCGCGGCCAGTCAACCCAAATGCAAGTCATCAATGGACAAGTTAACTCCAGCATCACCTACAACTATATCCTGGTCCCAAAAAGAGAAGGAACTTTGGCAATCCCCGAAGTTCCTATTCAATTCGGTAACACCGTCGCTAAAACCCAAGCCATCACCATTCGAGTCCTACCACCAAACACCAAGCCTAAATCAGAAAAGCCTGTCTTTCTGGAAGTTGTGGTGTCCAACAAAAAGCCGTATATCAACCAACCAATCACCTACACCTGGAGAATCTATCGTCGCGTTCGCCTAACCAATGCTGACGCCAATCTTCCTGAATTTGAAGGTTTCATTGTTGAGGAGACAAGAGAGCAAAACGATTACACCACCAATGTAGGAGGCAATCGTTACGAAGTTAGTGAGATCAAAAAAATCCTCATCCCTCAAGAGGCTGGCCAATTTGAACTACCTAGCTCAAGTGTTACCGTCGACTTGATGGCCAATTCATCCGGTAGAAGACCGCGTGGCGATATCTTTGACGATTTTTTTGGACGAACTAAAACCATACGAAAAGTTCTTCGAAGCGATCCCATTCGCATCGAGGTCCAAGCCCTACCCACACCGGCCGAGGACTCTTCAGGCCTCGTAGGCACAGCATCCATCAAATCTCGAGTTACCAAATCCAACGTCCTAGTCGGTGAATCACTGACCCTAACAATCCGCATTCAAGCAGAAGGAAACTGGAAATCGGTCAAAGCACCAACCATCGACATAACGGATAAATTCAAAGTCTACAGCGACAAGCCAGTCCACCATGAATTGGAGCCAGAAAATTCACCCAGGGGAATCATTGATTTTTCCATGGCCCTCGTCCCCATCCAAGCTGGTACCGTCACAATTGCGGCCATCCCTTTCACATTCTTTAACCCAGAAAAAGCCGCCTATGAAACAATCATGACAACTTCCCACCAATTAACAATTCGACCCGCAGCACAAAAAGAAAGTCTATCACTCACAGACAAGACCACCCAAAATGGTTCGCAAAATAGTAAAAAACGAATTGAAGTACTCGGAGAGGACATCCTTCCAATATACCGTCAACCCGACGCTCTGGATCCCCCTATCAACTTCCGCAAGCCACTATGGTTTGTCGCTCTCATCACCCCATGGCTATTGTTTATGGGGATCAAAAGTAGAAAAAACCACCTGAATTTACTGGCCACCGATGTCGGGCTCAAGCGTAAAAAGGAAGCCTACCGCAACGCAACTCAGAGCCTTCACAACATCAACGTTAGCGCGCCCAACAGTGTGCAAATTCAAGAATTCGCAAGATTACTAAAAGAATACCTAGGCCACCATTTCAATGTTACCGGCGGTGCATTAACGCGCAGCGAGATCGCCTCCACTTTGGCTTTAAGCCCGATCAAGGCCGAGGTCATCGAGCAGACCCTCAAGCTATTAGGTGTTGCCGAGGCGTTAGAGTACGCTGGTCCCTGCAGTTCCTCTTCCTCCTCAGAGAGCTTCGACCTCAAGTCCTCTAAAGCGCTTTTGAATCAACTAGAGAAGTCCTTGCAGGAGGCATAACACATCATGTTCGTACCCAAATCCAAAATGAATCGATTCATCTTGCTTGCGGCGCTTTTCTCATCGGGACCCGCTATAGCCAATAACTCGGTTCCCAGCACTGACACAAATGAACTCTTCGTCGAGGCCAATCGCTCCTATGATGCAGGAAATCTGACAAAGGCGGTCACAGATTATGAATCCCTCCTTCAAATCGGTTTAACCAACGGCCCGATCTACTATAATCTCGGCAACGCCTATTTCAAACAAGGCGACGTGGGGGCCTCTATCACGGCCTACCTACACGCGACCCGTGAGTCGCCAAGATTCGCCGATCTGCAGGCCAATCTCAAAACCGCACGCGCGGAAGTACGAGACGCTATCGATTCGGAAGAAGAGTCAATCCTCACAGCAATACTATTCTTCTGGTATTATAAGCTAAGCCCCTCCGAGTTCGGCATGGTTGCAGTTCTGGCTAATTTAACCTTTGCACTCCTCCTAATCGCTGCAATGTATTTACCTCGAAATGAATATATTCCCTGGCTCCAAAAAATTACCGTGCTACTTCTCATTACATCCAGCGCCTCGTTCCTTTGTCGCACCTACTTTCCACGAAAAATCGCGGTTGTTCAAGCCTCCGAAGCCTCGGTCTTCTCAGGCACCAGTAACGAAACCACGGTACTCTTCAAGGTACACTCGGGCACCGAAATGAGAGTTCAACAATCAGCCCCCGGATGGGTGAGAGTCAAAGTTAACGACCAGCAAGGTTGGCTTCCCGAGACCGAAGTTGACGTCGTCTCATTATAATAACGAATAACCCCAAGAGAGAATACCATGACCACCCGAAGCGAAAGTCTATTGGAAAGAGCGATGAAACGCATGCCTGGAGGCGTTAATTCTCCTGTCCGAGCATTCAAATCCGTCGGAGGCATCCCGAGATTCATCGAGAGAGCGAAAGGCGCTTCTCTCTTCGATGCAGACGGCAAGGAATACATCGACTACGTTCTGTCCTGGGGCCCTGCTATCCTGGGCCATGCACCGGATAGGGTTGTCTCAGCCTGCCAAGAAGCACTTGCCCGTGGGTCATCTTTTGGCGCCCCTACGGAACTTGAGGTCCAATTGGCCGAACTCGTCATAGAACGCGTTCCCGGATTGGAGCTTATGCGCTTGGTGAATTCAGGTACAGAAGCTTGTATGTCTGCCATTAGAGTCGCACGAGGCGTGACAGGCCGTGAAAAAATTATTAAGTTTGATGGTTGCTATCACGGCCATGCAGATAGTTTTTTAATCGCGGCGGGTTCCGGCGCGTTAACCTTGGGTACACCTAACTCCCCTGGGGTCACCACGGGAACCGCGCGAGATACCCTTCTAGCACAATTCAATAATTTAGATTCCGTTAGCGCTTTATTTGAAGCCCATGGTTTTGAGATAGCTGGGGTGATTGTAGAACCGATATGCGGAAACACCGGATGTATTCCTCCAAAAGCTGGCTTCTTAAGAGACCTCAAGAGATTGTGTGACCAACATGGTTCGGCATTTATTATGGACGAAGTCATGACCGGTTTTAGAGTTGCTCGGGGTGGCGCGGCGGAAATCTACGATGTGACCCCAGACCTTTACTGTTTTGGGAAAGTCATTGGTGGTGGATTTCCTTTAGCGGCTTACGGGGGCACAGAAAAATACATGCGGCAAGTCGCACCTGACGGCCCCATCTATCAAGCCGGCACGCTTTCAGGAAACCCCGTGGCAGTGACCGCCGGAATAGAAACCCTCAAAGCCCTCACTCCCAAAGCCTATGATGACCTTGAGTCATTAGGGCAACAATTTGAAACCGGCCTAGCTGGCATCATTCAAAAAGGCTCTTATCCCCTGTGTCACAATCGCGTGGGTTCGATGTTCGGTCTTTTCTTTACACCTGGCCCGATTGAATCGCATTTAGATGTCAACAAATGTGACATTCCGAGATTCAATAAATTTTTTCATCACATGCTTGAAGAAGGAATTTACCTAGCGGCCAGTCAATATGAAGCTGGCTTTCTCTCCGTGTGCCACACACCTGCGCTGATCGATCAAACGTTGAGCAAGATAGAGACCTGCCTTCGGCGCGTGTATTCTTAAGCTGAGTTCTCGCCAACCCTAAATTCACCGCTCCTGGCAAGGTCAATTGGCCAAGAGATGGCCACCGACGCGGCGGTCTGGAAAAGAAAAAACCAGACTTCGAGCAGAAAATCAAAGAGAAAACGAACAAGGATGCTCGTTCGAAGTCCAGTGCCGTTTTAAGCAATTCGGATTGAAATCCCCAAGGCTATTAGTTTCGTAAGCACCAGAAAGATTCGACTAAGCTTGACGCTATTTGGCACTACGGCTTGCACGAGAAGGTTTGCCCGTCTTTTTTACCTTTTTGGCCGTCACCGACTTACGGCTTCCACCATCTGCTGTAGAACGATCCCCTCGGCTAGGTTTTCCACTCGCTTTTTCCCGTTTAGCTTTTGATGGCGGGGATCCTTTGACGCGCTTCAGACGCATAGGTCGCTTACATATCTCTAGATCACGGAAATGCCGAAGTAGGGGCTTGGGCATTCCTCCTGGCAATTCCACTGTGGTGTGGTCGTCGTAAATCGAGACCGCACCAATAAACTCGCTATCTAAACCAGCTTCATTGGCGATGGTTCCAACAATATGACGAACTTCCACACCATGTTCGCTACCAACCTCTATTCTGAACACTTCCATACCCAGATCGCCATCGGGGCCTTCAACATGGTCCTGAACGCCCTCATCTTCGAATCGAGGAATGTCCCGAGGTTTCGGCTTTTCCCGTTTTGGCGGTTCCGTAAAGTCACGTTCTCTCCATTCCGAACCACGTTCCTCTCGTTTGGAACCTCGCTCCTGGGTGACTGATCTCGCTCGGTCTTCGCGTCCCTTGGATTCACCCGAAGCAGTACTTGAAGCGGCATTTAAGGGGCGGTCTTTTTGCGCGAGATATAATAGACCCGCAGCGAGTTCCCGTTCCGAAACCTCAAGTTCTTCACACAATTGTGCCGTGAGATCTCGATAAAAACCCAAGGGTTTCTCTGCTAAAACACTGGCCAGGGCATCCCGAAATATCTCAATTCGCTTCGCCGATGCCTGTTGCGGTGATGGCAAAGCCATTTCCTGAATTGGCTGCCCAATGGTTCGCTCGATCGACTTTAGCAAATGTTTTTCACGGGGCAAAACAAAAAGGATTGCCTTCCCACAACGTCCAGCTCGGCCCGTGCGGCCGACCCGGTGGATATAGGATTCATTGTCATGGGGGATGTCGAAATTGATGACGAGGCTAACTCTCTCAACATCTAATCCTCTCGCCGCTACGTCCGTAGCCACGAGAATATCCAATTTACCACTCTTCAATCGACTCACGGTGCGAAGTCTCAAGTTTTGGGTCATGTCGCCATTTAGAGCCGCGGCCGCATAGCCTCTTGCCTCAAGTTTCTCCGCCAATTCAGATGTCGCATGTTTCGTTCTCGCGAAAACGATAACCCCCTCATAGGTTTCGGTCTCGAGAATTCGAGTAAGTGCCTCAAGTTTTCGGGCCCCACGCGCATACCAATAGTACTGATCGATATTTTCAACCGTGGTTGCCTTAGCGACGATGGAAATATCACGGGGGGATTTCATATACTTTTCAGCAATACGCTTGATCCGTTCTGGCATGGTCGCAGAAAAGAGGGCGGTTTGACGGTCTGCTGCGGTTTCCGCCATGATGGTCTCAACATCATCGATAAATCCCATCCTCAACATTTCATCGGCTTCATCCAGAATCATCGTGGTCACTTCGCTCAGATTCAGCGTGCCTTTGCGGAGATGGTCGAGCGTCCGGCCAGGCGTGCCGACAACCACCTGGGGACCTCGCCGTAACTGCCGAATCTGCAAGCTATAATCCTGGCCACCATAGATAGGTAAAACGTGGAAATTCTTAATGAAACGGGCATATGCAGCAAAGGCTTCCGATACTTGAATGGCCAACTCTCGGGTGGGCGTTAGAACAAGAACCTGGGGCTTTTTCCCCTTGTCATTAAGTCGACCTATGACCGGTAACGCAAAGGCAGCGGTTTTACCGGTTCCGGTTTGGGCAAGAACTCGAATATCTTCCCCGTTCATCATCACAGGAATAGCAGCAGCCTGCACTGGGGAAGGCATTTCATACCCCAAGTGGCTCAAAGCCTTCATAATGGATTTATCAAGGTTTAGGTCATCAAACGTGGTTTTTTGTTCAGACATTGTTTTCTCTTAATAATAACGTGCCTACTGACACCCAGCACTCGTTTTTCAAGGCGAACCAGAGATAGACGTCTCTGACTGCAGCCAGCGAGTGGAGATTCTTTTCCGTAGCATGGTGCGTTGTGAAGACCGAAGTCTAAGTTCTAAGATGTTCCAGGCAGCGGCTCAATCCTCACAAAGAGTGGCATTCGTGAAAACCACTTCTACTGACGCCCGATACGTGTCATGTTACCACAGTGTCAACGTGAATCTTGTCCACCCCAGGACCATCCTCGACTAAAAGGTGAGAAAGGATCTCATTTCTTAATCATAGGCGGCTTACGTTACTAAAATCATTCGTTAATTTCGTTTTCGACCGACCACCCCTCCCAAATCATCTCACCCAAACCAGAATCAAAGCTGGCCCACCTGGGCACCCCTTCAGAAGGAAATGGGGGCAGCAAAAGTTGTGTCTCAAGGACCCGACGGTTATACAGTCTCTTGAAATGCATCCGCTAAACCTTCCCCGGCATTACAACAATCGTGTTCAAAGCCAAAGCGACCTCGTGTTCAAACCGCCTCTCGGAGAAAAAAGATAATGCTCCTACTACAAGGTTTATTTCTATTTCTCGTCGTCTGGGCCGGATTTTCCATTGTTTTTTATACGTTGAGGACAGGAATATCCCCAATGCCCAGCTCCAGGGGAGCGAAACATTCAGTCCTCTCCCTAATACCGCCCGAGTCTGAGGGAGAAATCTTAGAAATGGGATCTGGTTGGGGAACCCTTGCGATTCCTTTGGCAAAACGTTGCCCCAAAGCCAAGGTTTTAGCCTATGAACTCTCCCCCATACCTTGGCTCTACTCAAATCTACTGAAACGCCTCTATGGGCTGGAAAACCTTGAATTTCATCGGAAAGATTTCCAGAAGGTAGACCTCAAAAGAGCGTCGCTCGTGGTCTCTTACCTCTTCCCGGAAGGAATGGAAAAGCTAAGACGAAAATTCGAGAAGGAACTCCCGAAAAACACAATGGTAATAACCCATACGTTTAGGGTGCCGGGCTGGACACCCAAAGAAGAAATCACCCTCCCAGATATCTATCGCACCAAGGTCTATCTCTATTCGGCTGGCTCAGAAACTTAAGAGGGGGGGATTTGATGGAGCGAAACCGCCCCATCCTAAACGAAGTTCAAACAAATCGACATCACCGACTTAGGTGTTACCTGCAGCGCGCTTTTCTTGCCACACATCGCGAAGTTTCAACGCGACTTCTTCGGGCGCTACACCGTACTTACAAAATTCCATGGAAAAATCAGCTTTACCCTGGGTGCAAGAACGAAGAATTGTCGCATAACCAAACATTTCGCTGAGCGGTACCTCCGCATCAATTCGGACAAAACCAGACTCTTCCGTGGTACCCGTAATTAGGCCACGGCGTTGCATAATCGTGCCAAGAATATCACCTTGGAATTCGGTTGGTCCCTCACAGGACACGGTCATAATCGGCTCGAGAGCCTTAGGTCCGCACTTGAGATAGGTGTCACGGAATGCCCCTCGGCCAGCGGCCTGGAATGCGTTGTCCGAACTATCCACCGCGTGGGTGGTCCCATCTTCCAAAACAACCTTCACCCCCTGTACGGGAAAGCCAATGTATTCACCACGGTCCATGGAAACCTTGAAACCTTTTTCGACCGACGGAATAAATTCCTTGGGAATTGACCCACCAACAATCTTACTTTCAAACACGAAAGTTTCTTCAGATGGCTCCATACGCCCTTGAACACGGCCAAACTGACCAGAACCACCGGTTTGCTTCTTGTGGGTGTAGTTGTAATCCACAGCCTTACTAATGGTTTCACGGTAGGCAACCTGAGGAGCACCGGTTTCAACATCGCAACTGTACTCACGACGCATCCGCTCAACGTAAACATCGAGGTGAAGTTCACCCATCCCCGCGATGATGGTTTCACCGGTTTCGTCGTCTGTATGGGAGCGGAAAGTTGGGTCTTCTTTGGTAAAACGAGAAATAGCTTTACCCATGTTGTCCACGCCCTTGCTGGTCTTTGGCTTGATAGCAAGCTTGATCACGGGCTCCGGAATATGCATGGAAGTCATCGATGCCTTGATTGACCCATCGGTGAAAGTATCCCCAGACGCACAATCAACCCCAAAGAGCGCAACAATATCACCCGCCATGGTTTCTTCGATGTCCTGCATGTCGTCAGCATGCATCCGGACCAAACGACCGACTTTAATCTTCTTATTGTTCCGACTGTTGAAGAGAGTCTCGCCCTTTCTGAGGCTTCCCTGATAGATACGGATGTAGGTGAGCTGGCCGTATGGAGAAACTTCCAACTTGAACGCCAGCCCGATGAAATCCTTATCGGCGACAGGCTCAACAATAAAACTTTCCTCGACGCCCTCCTTGTTGAGGCGAATGGCATTGTTTTCAACCTCGGTTGGATCGGGCAAGTAAGCACAAACCGCATCAATAAGCGGTTGCACACCCACATTTTTGTATGCGGAACCCATGAATACGGGGGTAACCTTACGCGCGATAACCCCTGCACGAACAGCTTCAGCAATCACTTCTGGTGTCACCGCCTCATCGAGCATGGCCTCCATCAGACCATCGTGGTGCATGGAAAACGCGTCAAGCATGGTTTCGCGGTATTTTTCCACTTCCTCAACCATGTTGGCCGGGATATCGACTTCAACAATGTTTTCACCGTTGTCGCCTTCGAAAAGGTAGCCCTTCATGGTCACGAGATCCACAAGGCCTTTGTGCTCATCTTCAAGACCGATGGGCAACTGCATCACCACCGAATTGTGCTTTAGCTGCTCACGCAATTGCTGAGCTACGCGGAGTGGATTCGCACCACTTCGATCACACTTGTTGACAAACGCTAAACAAGGAACATTGTAGCGACGCATCTGTCTATCCACAGTGATGGACTGACTCTGAACACCCGCAACTGAACATAATACCAAAATCGCACCATCGAGCACTCGGAGGGAGCGCTCCACCTCAATGGTGAAATCCACGTGTCCGGGGGTGTCGATGACATTGATGAACTTGTCATCCCA
Source organism: Myxococcota bacterium (assembly GCA_036339465.1). GTDB lineage: Bacteria > Myxococcota > XYA12-FULL-58-9 > XYA12-FULL-58-9 > JABJBS01 > JAYZAY01. Next base: position 37,907 of record JAYZAY010000009.1, read on the forward strand.
GGTCACGTGGGTCGCAGCAGAGGCAATGGTAATTCCTCGCTCCCGCTCCAATTCCATGGAATCCATGGTGGCTCCAACGCCGTCTTTGCCTTTAACTTCGTGAATCGCGTGAATTCGACCCGCATAAAAGAGGATCCGTTCAGTGAGGGTGGTTTTGCCCGAATCAATGTGGGCGCTGATTCCGATATTACGGACTTTCGAGAGATCCTTGATGGCGCTAGACATTGCTATTGTCTCCAGTCGGTTGAGATATTGCACGGCAGCCAGAGCCAAGCTCAAGCAGTCCCTGCTCAAGCGGAACTGCATTCGAAGCCCCATGGGCCAACTACCAATTTTGAGCGCCCACTACCGTATCAGCACTCATATTGCAATGACATTGCCCGGCCAATCACGAAAAATCCTGACAATAACACAAGGCTCCAGACCCGCCGATGCCCCAGGCCCAAAGCAAAACAAAAACAGTATATTCACTCTCGAGAGCAGATCTCTATCAGGCTCAATGTGACTGAAAAATCCTACCGGCCAATATTATTGAGCCTGCGTCAGTTTTTCACTAATGCGCATAAAGGATTCTAAACCCACCGCACTAAAAGGGTCCACTTGGCCCTTCCCCCCGGAACCGCTTCCGGTGATGAAAAGCTGGGGTAATTGAAGCCCTTTAAGCTGCTCGGCGACACCAATGGCGGTCTGCATGTGAAACTCAGCCGCTTCTCTCGGCGATAGTCCGGCCGCAACCTTTAATTTTGCAACCTTCGCATCGGCCTCCCCCTTCACCAACGCCGCCTTCGAATCTTCTTCGGCTTTCTGCCGGTTGAGCTGAGCCACCGCGTACTCTTTGGCTGCATTCAATTCCGCGACTTCTTTCTCCTTTTGGGCCTTGGTCACCGCGCGGATTTTTTCAACTTCTTCTGCTGCCTTCGCCTTGGCTACGTTGGCCGCGCCCTGTTCTCGCGCCGTAATCGCATCTTGCTTGGCTTTCTCGGCATTCGCTTGGGCAACCACTTTCTGTTGTTCCGCTTCTTTTTTCTTAGCAATCAAAGCATCAATGGTTTGGTCAAAGTCGATATCCTTGATTACAAATTGGAGAATCTTGATCTCGTATCTCAAAAACGGGGAATCTTTTCGAACCACAAGCTTACCTATTTTATCACCCTTAATAAAGACCGAACGAACCACAAACTCATTGCCTTCGGCATCCTTTTCTTTTTCAACGCTCGATTCTGTTTCATAAATGCCATCTTTGATCTGTTCTTCGGCCAACGCGGTGAACTCACTTCGGCGAGTCGAATAGGATTCCTCGGCCTTCATCAGTGTGGCGGTTTGCATCAGTGCTTCCGTAACGACCTGCCGAACCAAATCGTTTTTTACGGCTTCGTAGCGCTTGAAGTCCCTATGGAGCGCCAACTGATGATCCTCGTTTGAGGAGAGACGATATTTGATAGAGCCTGAGACCAATGCAGTGCCGCCGTCATTAAAGCGCACTTTGATCGGCGCAGACTCCTCCGTATCTCCTCCATCGAGCGATGATTTGGAAAAGTAATACATGTCAGAAACTTGATAGGTGGTGATGTGCCCAAAGAGCTGTGGGTAAAGCCCTGCCTGATTTCGAACCGTCATCTCACCACTAATGGCGGCCTGCTTCACTTGATAGTAGCCTTCCATATTTGTCTCAAAAATTTCACTCGACAAACCCGTGATCGCAAGTAAAAGAGCAACCACGGAAATGATTATTCCCGTTCGTTTTCTTGATACTCGTTCAGTCATAGCGGTATACCCCTTTTCTTATTTTAGTTGTTAACTGGTCCACTCAACGAGGTTCTAAGCACGATACAAAGAAGCTTGGCATGCCGTTGCCACAGCACCAAACACACACATAAATAACCCAGAGAGGCCCCGGAGTTCTTAGCAAAATCTATGCATCGTTTCAAAACCTTCCCAGTTGCGTTGAATTTAATGCCCTCAAACCACACATCCACACTCGCCACACATCCACACTCGCCACACATCCACACAGCGACCGCCCCCTTAAACGACCAAAATCACCATAGTTTACGGCGCGATTCGAATTCCCCCCATAACTCGCCCCGGTTGCCGGGTATTTCCTGCCCTGTGGGATCGGTGACAAAATTACCTTGGTCAGAAAACGCTCGCTCTTGATTCATCCGATGCCCCACCTGCCGCATGGGTTCCAGGTTTCCATGATTCGCAATTTTAACAATATCATGTGGCCCGCACCGTAGATCCACCAGCGCTCCCTTCCGCTTAGCATTTAAGAGTTGCTCCTCATTACCAATTGGATCAGTAATCGTTTTTCCCTTAAGGGTCCAAACCAAAAGCGAAGTCGGATCCATATTCCCATATTTGGAATGCAGGAGGTCCCGATATCCATAAAATTGTTTTCCAATATCGTTTTGATTCACCGGCCCCGCCATAATACAAGTTCCTGCCAGCAAGTCACACTCATCACTCAGCTCATAACAACCCATAATCTCCGCAAAGAGGGAAGAACGCGAAGCGGCGGCTCCAACAGCACAGACAGCCAATTCCCAATCCATTCCATGCTTAAATAGTTCGGTCCGAGACAAGCCTGCAATGTAAATACGTTGACCAACCAGGGCAAAAGCCTTACGTCCCAACCCTGCATTTCGACTAAAAGTTCGACCACTGGGAAGATCGGCCCACAGGGGCAAATCCGCCACCAAAGAATCCGTGATATCAGATAAGTCCTGGCGAATAGAGCGAAGCCGTTCTTTGCCATTTGGGGTTAGCACATCCACGCGATCTAAAAGTAAGAACTCTTTGGCCGCCTCACGGCAACATCCAGTCCAATGTGCAAACGCATTGTAAGCCGCTCGCCCACACATCAGAGTCACCTCTTCCGGAAAATCCATGTCCTGACGTTGCTGATAACCCTCCGGGGCTTTCTCCTCCTGATTAACCCCTGGCTGAATCCGTTCACTTCGAAAGGCAAGCAAATTTGCGCCGATTTGACGACAGATCTCGGGTTTAATAGGCGTCCGCTCTGGGGGAGCAACTTGTCCAACCTGAGCAACCAACGACACCCTCCAACCCAACATCTTTTCCCTTCGGGTTAACCCGCAGAGTTTTTCCAACTCGCGAATTGCTTTCCTATTCCCAACTCGTGACCCGCAAAAGGGGGCAAGGTGAACCTGAGCTTTCCTCTGGGCCCCTGAAGCCAAAACCGCAGCCCGTTCCATCGCATCGGCAAGAATACCAAGATGCAACTGTTGCAAATAGCCAATGGTGGGAATGTCGCTTTTAAACTTGGTCCATTTCTCAAAAATGCGCATGGGGACTGTCACCAGACTCTTCATCGGTTCGTGGCCAACCAATGTTAAGAGCATGGTAAAAGGAGTTCGGTACGGACGCGAAAAAACAACATGTGTGTGTGTCGCGTTGTCGAGAGCCTCGACATTACCACCTTCCATCTTTCTCAATAAACGCGTAATTTTCGCGCTATCTTTGGGACCGAAAGTGACCTGTTGATGACCTCGAAAGTTCGTGGACTGACGACTTGACAAGACCCCCAACGAGCACTCTTCAAAAAGTTCCTGCTCAGTGGGACTGTCAGTCGTCTCAAAGGCCGTGGGCCGGCTTAGGGCCAACAGCCCCAACGCTTCCTCCACTTCAGACTCCGACAAGGAAATTCGGGTGCGGTAACCCACCGGTGAGTGAGAGTTTAGTTCATCGGGCAAGGTGTACCGGTTCTTTTTTGAACCTGCTTGCGCAAAAGAGGCATCTCGCTTGAACCTCTGGGATGCAGGCGGCGCATCAAGTTTTACAGGATAAAGCTCCTTGGGCGTTGTTTCTCCTTTTCGAACTGTTCCAGCTTCACTCATGACAAGCCCCCCATAACCAAATTGTGGAGATTTTCTAAGGGATGTTCACATGACACGCAAGCCAAAAAGCCGTAAATTGGAGTCACCGAACGGGCCTAGAGCGACCGATACACCTTCGCGAGTGGTGCCGAAAGGCCTTTAGGGCATCAATCCTCCCCTAAGTCACCACGGCTTTGAGATGAATAATAAATGGATTGCGACTACTGGCTTGCCTGCGTTAATTGATTAATCCGCTCTATCATTTTCGCCCACCCGACAATACCGCCTATACCCGCAGCTTCCTTGAGGGCATCATATTCGAGGGGTAAACTACCATCGGAACGGTTCGCATTGTGGGTCCAAAGATACTCCATATTTATCCCGCGCAACACGCGCGTATACGGAATACCTTGGACACCGTAATTATCCATAGCCAAATTGGTTTTCCGCCAGCCTGGATCAATCAATATCTTTTCCGGCGGGACCTGGCCCACGCCTTCAATGAGCTCTGACCCAAAACCCATTGCACAACTTGCAAGAATAGACGCCTCAGAGTTCAGACTGTCATCACTCATACTTCTTTGCCCCAAAACGACGTAAAAGTCGATTTCATCATTTTCCTCTGCGAGAGCATGATAAACGGGATTATACATAAGACATGCCCCACACCACTGAGCGCTACTGGTCAACCAAATCGCCTTTGCTGCTTCTCCGCATCCCAAAGAGTGAAGAGCCACTTGCTCGCCTAGACAATTGGTAAAGGTAAGATCAGTAATATTGTTACCCAATCCTTGTCCATTTCCAGCCTGGCTACAACTGGCAACCGTATTCTTCGCTGGTTCAACCACAACCGGCCCTGACTGCACTCTCGCACTTAAGCTCGTCTCAGCCAGACAAAGGTCCTCCCCACCCTCTTTCTCCTCGCTTGTTTCGAGACTAATTTCTTTGAATTTTAGCTCGCTGAGTTGCACCTCTACCCTGTCCCCAGAAAGAAACCCCAGCGATTTAATATGAACCACACCCTGGGTCGCAAAAAAGCCCCTCTCACATGTCTTTTTACCCCCAACCAAACTGCATTCAGAGACAAAAACCACACACAGGCTACAATTCGTAAATGACAGGTCCTCTCCTCCATTGGTTTCAATCTCTTCGATCCTATAGGTTCCCGGCACAATCGGTCCCTTAAATGCACTTCCAGTCTGGGTGGTTAACGCGTAGGTTTCCACTTGGAGCATCGAAAAGTTGGTAAAGTCCCGCAGATCCCCCATTAAAGCAGACAAAATAACACTTGCTTGCTCTCCCTTCTGCACCGCATCGACGTATGCTAGTTCCTGATTAAAGGCCACTGCGGTGCACTTCTCATCTGCACAAGCCACACAAAACCAGCAAAGATACCCAGAGAAAACCAAGACTCCAACTTGTTTCCCCATGCTCTGAGCACTTTTCATAAGATCCCCCCCTCCGCTTTTCGAAAGCCACGTCCTACGTCACACTCCCCACACACAACGCTCCTACTTACGATTAGAACTCAAGATGCACCGCGCGCCAAGCAATACGACACCTGTCATGCCGGATTTAGTGGTTGGACGGGGAAATTGATGCCTTCCAATGAAAGCTTTTGACTTACCTTCAATGGAGCTCAACCCTCATTCCCGGCAACTGCATCGCTACAGAACCTGAGAAAAACTATCTGGGCCAAAAGGACACTTTTTCACCTGCCCTCTGAGATACACGAAAATTATATGTAATGACCTACACACACATATCCATCAAAGCCTGAAATCCAATGCGAATACTCAAACTGACGCTTTTGTCACAGCCCGGGCACCGCTGAAACATCCCCCCCAAGACAACGAGGTTAAACCGTGAAAGGGTTAATGAGCATTGTTTGTTTCTTAGGTACCACAGCTTGTGGCGCCATCCCCTCCACCGACCCAGAACGCCCAACCAAGGCTAAGCCCCAAAACCTGTCGACGCTGCAGGTTTAAGTTTCTTTTAATATGGTGGACAAACTTCCCCACACCCTCAACTAAACCGCCACCAAACAAACCTTGAGATATCCCCCCAAACACTATTTCATCAAACCATAGCCAAATTTGGCCCCAGCCCGAACCATGCAACCAGGGGTTAACCATAGCAGAAAAACCACCACCTTGTTCATCAAGCCAGTCACCACCGATACCGCTCCCCTACGGGAAGCCGAAACCGCAATTTGGGCCACCTGCCCTGGAGTCATCATGCCTTTCTCAAGCAATGATGAAACATTCATTTCCGCCACATCCGAAAATTCCGTCGCTGTTCCACCGGGATGCACCGTAGTTACACTCACTCCGCTACCAGCGCATTCCCCCGCGAGCCCCTCGCCGAAACTGCGGACAAAGGCTTTCGTCGCACTATAAACAGCAAAGGTAGGAACAGACATAAAGGCATTTAAGGAACCCACGAGCATAATATGCCCACTTTTACGCTCCAACATGCCCGGGAGAAGGCGGTATGTCAGCTCCACCAGGGAAGTAATATTGACCTGGATCATTCCCATAACTTTTTCCGGAGCAGTCTCTACAAAGGAACCCGCAATACCAAAACCCGCGTTGTTTACGAGAATATCGATCTCCAATTTCTCCGCTTTGAGAAAATTCTCTACCACCGCCGCACCATCAAAAGACCCAAGATCCGCGGTGACCACATGCACCTCTATGCCATAGGTACTTTTGAGCTCACTGGCCAATGCTTGAAGACGGTCCTCGCGCCGAGCAGTGATCACAAGATGTACACCCGCGGCCGCCAATTCTTTTGCAAATGCCGAGCCAATCCCAGCGCTCGCCCCCGTTACCAGAGCCCTCTTTCCTTGCCACATCATCAATCCTACGGTTAAATTGGCCCCTCCGTACCCTAATTATTGAAGAAAGTCTACATAAACACCATGTGCTCTCGTTTATGGTCTAGACCAGTGAATTCTGGACCTTTTCTTCAGGCGCGTTCCCATACAATTTCCGCATACCCGGCTCTTCGGCGAATTTAAGAAAAGCAATTATCCCAACATGAAACAGCAACGCAGCAGGCAAGCCCCATATCGAATCAGCGCTGATGGCATAGCCATAACCGACAATATAGCCCACACTATAACTGGGATGATTCAAATACTTAAAAAGCTTGGACTGTACCAAATACGGATTCGGCTGAGCAATGAGCTGGTCTCGAAAAAAGTAATTATCAATACCTATCAACCAAGTGGCCCATCCTTTCGATATGTAGCCAATAACAGAAATCACCACCCCCACAACTTGGCACAATAAAACCGACCCTACCGCCTCATGAATTGACGGACCGAGACCCACCGTGGCCTGAATAAAGCTATGAAACCCCACCTGAACCCCCATCCACATCGTCACCAGATACATCTCGTAAATCTGGATGGTTTTTGATTTTCCAAACTTCGACCACAAAATCTCATTTAAAGACAGTCTGAAAAAAAGGGTATTGCCAACAAAATAATAGACAAAACTGCCAAACAACAAGAATAAAACAATATCAAACGGTACGGTCCTCCAATCATAAGACATCGAAAAAACGCTAGAAGCGATAGGAAGCCCGAGAAAGAAAACGCAATATTTCCAATGTTTCTTAAAATAACCCGGCTTTGTTAAATAATCCAATCGGAGATTATAGAACATGGCACAACAGAGTTCGAAAAGGAGATAAACGCCCATGAGCCGTGACTTGAAACCACCCCCTTCTGGGATCCGATGTTTCATACCAATAATCTTCTTGGGTTTTCTCACCAAGTCATCGTAAAAAGAGTCCAAAACACCCCACCCTGGCTAAGTATTGGAATGATGTTAGTCCTTTTTCAGCGTTTCCAGCAAATGTCCAAAACGACGAACGACAATTCTAAATAGGAGAAGCTGAACAATAGCGGCAAGACTCTACGCCAACTGACAATATCCCTAGAAACAAAAACACGGGCACAATGACTGAGACCAACAAACATCATGCCCAAACAGACAAAAAAGCACGTAGAAAGAATACCCTAGGTTTTCAATTTGCCATAAAAGAAGTAGTTCACCAACGATTGATATCCCTTCAAAAACGGATTTTGACTTTGTGTGGGATTGTCTGAGAAAACCATGTTCACGACCAAACGCTCTTCCCCCTCATACATGGGTCGCACCCTATGTTTGACTTGGTCTCCTTGAAAAACCAGAAGCGTGTTTTCAACCACCCCGACGGGAAAGGTTTTTACCAGCCCATTCTGCTCGACCTCTAACTTAGAGTGGGCTTGCCCCGTCGCCTCGTGAAGCGTAAAAATCCCCGCCCAACGCTTACCCAGATAGATATTGCCATCAAAATGCCAATCAATACCGTCACCGGGCTGACCGTAATAAAGCAAACTGATCTGAAACGTATCTTCAGCCCCGATATAGTCAAGGGCCAACATCCCCGTTCGGTCTCGTACCCTAGCTAGAAAATCCGGATTCACCAAAAGATTCACAACTTCCACACAGGAACTCTCCTGTAGTTCATGCAGTGAGAGAGCTGAACCACTGCGCAGCAATGAGTCTTTCCGAAACATGTTTTCTTTGTAATCCAAAGCCAGCTTCTTGACGTAAGCAAAATCCTCTTCCGATAAAAAGTTCTCCAAAACATAAACCGCTTGGTCTTGCTCAGCCCCCTCACGACTCCTTGAAAAGAGAATGTTTCGTATTAACTTCGCTTCTCGTTTTAACCTTTCCAGTACCGTAATAATGGGAAACTCCTCGCACTTGCCAAGCCCTAGTGGCCTGCCCTTAAGTGGTCAAGTGCCCCCCCCAAAAAAAAAAAAAGCCATCATCAACGAGCCAAAAAATTATTCTTTTTTCCGCCATTTTCGGCACCGGAAAAGTTTGCCTCTTTCACCCACAACCATTGCCGACAAAACAAAAAAAATTCGCCCACCCAACACATACATCGACATTGACCGAACACAGAAAACGCTCAAGGTCACGCCCAAGTCTTTTCGTCCAAATCAAGACTCAAATCTGAAGTCCACAGATGGCATCACCCTCATCGAACAATCCCATAAACTCACCGTCACCATCAAAATCAATTCCATAAATAAAAGCCTCCTAAACTCGGGGCTTTACCTCTTTGGTGAGAACTGCCACGAAGTTGAGTCATTTATCAACCCCTTCGTCTGGAAGTTTTGCCTAGATATTTCATATTCAGAACATGGCTTTGTGGGAACGCAACAAATCTGCGCAAACGAAACCAACCAACCCCCTCGATAATCATTGAATTTAAATCAAAACCACCAAAACTCAAATCGAAACGCCGGAAAATCGTTTCCACCGAATGCAGCAAACCAAAACCGACCGACCAAGCCATCCTCAACTTACCGTATCAAAAAAACGCGGAGCCTTCGTCGTTTACGAGCAGAAAAGTCTGGACGGCAATAAAGCTCAAACCTTCTCGAATCAGACCACAGAACCCTTTGGTCTAGGCTCAAAAAGACACGCAAAAGCTTCAAAAAAAACGTCGGCAAGGACCAACAACAACATTGGCCCAAACCCTCTAACGACGAATCTGGAACTTCTCAAAAGCTTTACCACTCCACGCACCACCAGGCGTCTCCGCAATCACGCGGCGCAGTAAAAGTAGCCATAAATACACCGCCAACAACCTCACACTTCCATAAAATCCCTAGGCGCTTTTGGCTTTCGGCGCCTTGAGATAAGCCAACACGTCCGATTTCCCCGCTCTTTCCCAGGTAGCTCATGTACCCATCCGTCAAAAAACACGATTCTCAAGCAGACATCCTCACAACTCTCTTTCCCCCAACCCATCGCAAAGATATGATGCCCCCATGACTCAGCTCTGGACACTCGGATGGATTGGCCTAGGCGGCGCTATGGGTGCCTGTGGTCGATACCTCCTATCCAACCTAATGGCGAACTGGTTGGGACGAGACTTCCCCTACGGCACTTTGGTGGCAAACGTTTTGGGATCGGCAATTCTCGGTGCCCTTTCAGCAGCCCTTCAACAAGGCCTCCTCGCGGATACCCCGTGGCGACCTATGCTCACCATCGGACTATTGGGAGCACTCACGACCTTTTCAACCTTCTCCATGGACAATATCCTGCTTCTTCAAGACGGTGCCCTCGGTAAACTTCTCGCCAATATCATCTTGAACGTGGGCCTAAGCTTTGTAGCCGCCTACCTCGCATTCCACTTTTTTCCGCAGACCTGAATCTCCCCCTGCTCTCTCCAACCCTCTTCTTCAGTTCTTTTCCCTCATCCCCTACCATAAAACTCGAAGTATTTGCCCCGAAAGGTTGACCTCACGCTCAAGCTAAGTCAGTAAAGCGCTTACTTCGCAGACCGCTTCCAGGTCCCATGGTTTAACTTTTGCAAGTGCCACCTGGTATGTGGCACCACTGTGAGGAACTCAAATGCCTGTTATTACTCTTCCCGACGGTAGCCAACGCTCTTTCGAACACACAGTCAGCACCCTTGATGTCGCCATGGATATTGGCCCAGGCCTAGCCAAAGCCTGTATCGCAGGCCGAGTCAATGGTGATCGCGTAGACGCCTGTGACCCTATTGAAGCCGATTCAACGCTCGAAATCATCACAGCCAAAAACGAAGACGGACTCGAAATTATCCGCCATTCATGTGCGCACCTACTCGGCCACGCCCTAAAGCAGCTTTGGCCCGAAGCAAAAATGGCCATAGGACCCACCATTGACCATGGATTCTATTACGACATCGAGCTAGCGCATTCCATCACAGATGATGATCTCGCCGCCCTCGAAAAACGCATGGAAAAACTAGCCAAGACCAACTACGAAGTCGTGAAAAAGAAGGTCAGCTGGCAGGAGGCCCGTGATGTTTTCGAGGCGAGAGGCGAAACTTACAAAATTGAAATCCTAGACAATGACATCGCCAAAGAAGACAAACCCGGCCTCTACTATCACGAAGAATATGTCGATATGTGCCGCGGGCCCCATGTTCCCAGTATGCGATTCAATCACCACTTCAAACTCCTGAGCCTTGCCGGCGCTTATTGGAGAGGCCGCAGTGACAATAAAATGTTGCAGCGGATTTATGGCACGGCCTGGGCCGATAAAAAACAGCTCAAAGCGCATCTCCAAAGACTGGAAGAAGCAGCAAAACGGGATCACCGACGCATTGCGAAGCAATTGGACCTTTTCCATATGCAGCCTGAAGCCCCAGGAATCGCATTCTGGCATCACAATGGCTGGACTATTTTTCTCGAACTCGAAGCCTTTATTCGAAAAAAGCTTCGCGAATATGACTACCAGGAAGTCAAGGGGCCACTGATGATGGACCGCAGCCTCTGGGAAAAGTCTGGTCATTGGGAGAAATTCGGCGAGAATATGTTCACCACGAACTCCGAAAACCGCGAATATGCCATCAAGCCCATGAATTGCCCGGGACACGTTCAGATCTTTAATCAAGGCCTCAAATCCTATAGGGACCTGCCCTTGCGAATGGCCGAGTTTGGTTCATGTCACCGAAACGAACCATCTGGGGCATTGCACGGTCTTATGCGCGTGCGAGGCTTCACCCAAGACGACGCCCACATATTCTGTACCCCGGAACAGGTCCAAGAAGAAGTCACCGCCTGTATTAAAATGGTTTACGATACCTATGCGACCTTTGGCTTCAAAAACATCGCCGTCCAGTTATCGACGCGCCCCGAACGCCGGGTCGGCACAGACGAAATGTGGGATAAGGCCGAGGCTGCCCTCTCCGATTCTCTCAAGAACATGGACATCCAGTTCTCTCTTCAAGAAGGTGAAGGGGCATTTTACGGCCCAAAAATTGAATTCACCCTCTTCGATAGCCTCGCTAGAGCTTGGCAATGCGGCACCGTGCAACTCGACTTCGCCCTTCCCGAGAGACTCGGGGCCACCTATGTCAGTGAAAACAACGAGCGGGAAACCCCCGTTATGATTCACCGCGCCATTCTTGGATCACTCGAACGCTTTATCGGGATCCTCATCGAGGATTTTGTGGGATCCCTCCCCCTCTGGCTGGCACCACAGCAAGCCATGGTCCTAACCATCACCGACAAGCAATTGGAATACGCCCAAAGTGTGGCGAAGAAATTTCATGACGCAGGCTTTCGAGTTGCTGCCGACTGTAGAAATGAGAAAATTGGGTTCAAAATCCGAGAGCATACCCTACGGCGCGTTCCCTACATGCTCGTGTGTGGCAATCAAGAAATGGAAGAGGGCGCAGTGGCCGTGAGAACACGCTGGGGTAAAGATTTAGGAAAAATCGACGTCGATGAATTCCTCACCCAATTTAGCCAAGAAGTCCGCGAACGAACCATTGTTCAACCCGACACAGCTGAAAACTAATTCACCGTTGCTGCGCCAATCCCCATGGTGAGATGTTTTGAGCGCTCGGTTCCCTACACCCCCAAAGGCAACTCTTTTCATCCACAATTTTATGTGGTTTGATTCCCCTGGTTTTATGGACTTTTGCCTTCCGAAGGGGGAAACAAAGATGAAAACCAGCCATATCGACATCCACAATCCCGAACAATATCGCGTGGGGGTTCCCCACGATAAATACAACGAACTGCGCCATCAGGCGCCCGTTCATTTCCAACAAGAAATGGAGGGTCCCGGCTACTGGGCAGTCATGAAACATGCTGATGTGGTCTATGCCTCCAAAAGGCCTCAAATATTCTCCTCTCAACAGGGCGGCATTAATATCCCAGATCCGTCCGACGAGGACCTCGAAGTCGCACGGATGATCATGATCAACATGGATCCCCCGCAACATGCCAAGTATCGCAAATTGGTATCCACAGGATTCACACCCAGGATGACTCAGAGACTCGTTGGCGCCATCCAAAATGCGGTCGCCATTATCCTCGACCGCATATCCGGCGAAAAGGAAGTTGACTTTGTAGCCACCATCGCCTCACAGTTACCCCTCTACCTCATCGCTGATCTCATCGGCTGGCCAGAGTCTGACCATGATCTGATGTTTGCATGGAGTAACCGCGTGGCGAGGATCGACTACGAACCCGAGGACGCCCGCATAGCCGCCATGGAGTTCTGGGAGTATTGCACTTGCTTGATTGAAAAAGCGGAAAGTTCTGAAATAAAACGCGACGACCTCCTTCACGTCATTTTGGAAGCTGAAATCGACGGAGAAAGCCTATCCCATATGGAGATTGTCAATTTCCTTCTCTTATTGGCAATCGGCGGAAATGAAACCACACGAAATTGTATATCCGGAGGATTCCTAGCCCTACACGAAACCCCCAGCCAATTAGAAAAATTCAAGGCAGATCCTCTTGGTTTAAGCGAAAGCACGGTTGAAGAAATGCTTCGCTGGACTTCCCCAATCACAGCCTTCCGGCGCACAGCCATGTGCGACACAGAGTTGGGAGGGCAGGCCATTAAAGAGGGAGAAAAAGTGGTTCTCTATTATGCTTCCGCCAACAGAGACGAAGAAATTTTTGATTCATCATCAGAATTCGACATCCAACGCGTTGAAAACCCTCACCTTTCCTTCGGGACAGGCCAACATTTCTGCCTCGGTGCAACCCTTGCACGAATGGAAATAAGAATACTCTTTGAGCAACTCTTCACACGGTTTCCAAATATGACTCCCTCCAGTGAAGTAATTCGGCTCCCGAGCAACTATGTCAACGCCATCCAAAAATTCATGGTCATTCCCGGTGAGGACCATCGCTGACCTGAGCCGTGATTAAAAACGGCCTTTCAAAACTCCCCCAAGGACAGCCCTAGCAGCATTAGCCCCGTTCGCAATAGGATACCTAAGCCTTGAAAGAGGAATGAATCCCGGAGATGCTGATTGACGTGTGGCGGCCACGAAAGCATTGACCCTAAATTTGTAGAGACCGTCTCCTACTCAGTGATTAGGAGAGTTCACTACCCGAACGTGTTGACTCAATAAAGTGTGAACCGGCTTGGATTTAATTGCACCTTAAATTCATCGATACTGATACCAAAAATCAGAACCCGGCAAGACAGGCCAAAAGCCCCATAAGGACTTAGCTTCCACATTCCCCACTCAGCTACCCCCACCCGCACCCGTCCTATCTCATTAGAGGGCGCCGAGGCGATGCATACAGACCAGTGTCACGGGACCTTTACAAATCCTGAAAAGCCCTAAACCCACAGAGAAAGCCACAAAATCAAGGTTCTACCCCCACATATTTACCCCGAGCCTCGACCATGACATCTTAATTCAATGCACTGGGCAAAAACACTCATTCTCACATGCACCATCCCCATATCCGGTTGTGGCTTCGGTTACGTTTTCTCCTCCGCCTATCACCAAATGACTCTCCTCTCCTCAAGGGTACCGATTGAACAAGCCCGCCGGCAAGGGGATTTGAGCCCACACGAATTAAAATCTCTGGACCTGATCGATGAGGTTCGAGCCTACGCCAAAGAAATACAACTCGCCGGTTCGAAAAATTTCACGTCCATCGCCCTCCATTGGGACAAGACTATCTGGAATATTTCAGCTTCAGATCCACTATCGTTTAACTCTAAGACTTGGTGGTTTCCGATTATCGGACGCATTCCCTATCTGGGTTACTTTAGCAAAGATGCCGTGGACAATGAAGCAAAAGACCTCAAGGAAGAAGGACTCGACGTCTACATTCGCAAGGTCGGCGCATATTCCACCTTGGGGTGGTTTGAAGATCCCATTCTCCGTCAGATGCTTGAATGGTTTGAATACGACTTGGTAAATTTGGTGCTCCATGAGCTAACCCACGCCACTATCTGGATCCCTGGCAGTGTGAACTTCAATGAGAGTTTCGCCAATTTCGTTGGCCATGAAGCGGCAATTCGATTCCTGAGTCAAAAATATGGTTCCGCATCCCATCAACTCGAAACCACACGGAAAATACTCTCTGACCGGGCGCAGTGGAAAACCCTTCTTGAAAAATTATACCAAGACCTCGCACGTGTTTATCGCAACCCAAACCTACAAAACAGCCACAAGCTCGAAGCCAAATCACAATTATTCAAATCCCTCCCGGCCAAGGTCGAGGATTCCACTCTTTACAACAAGCAGCGTTACCTCTCCCATATTCAAGCTGGCACCTGGAACAATGCACGCTTGGCGCAATTTAAGACCTACAATTCAAATCAAGCCTACTTTCAAATCATTCTCGACCAAGTGGGGGGGGACCTCTATGGTTTTATTCAAGCCATCGAAAAAATTACCGACGACGCAGAGAATCCGTTCTCGGCCCTTCAAAGCGCCGCAGCCATCATCGAAGAAAATCACCCACTAACCCCATGACTGCCTTACCAGGCAACCCGTAACCCAAGGGTCAAACCAACGGATTTGTTCGGTAGAAGATTGGCCTGGGCAAAAACTTTCATCAACCAGACATTCGCTTGTACCCCAC
>JAYZAY010000010.1:0-13832 GCA_036339465.1 Myxococcota bacterium
CAATTCAGGCGCGGAGCCTACCTGCGTTGATATCAATGATTGCGCAACCAACAACGGCGGATGCGGCGATG
Source organism: Myxococcota bacterium (assembly GCA_036339465.1). Lineage (GTDB taxonomy): Bacteria > Myxococcota > XYA12-FULL-58-9 > XYA12-FULL-58-9 > JABJBS01 > JAYZAY01. The sequence continues at coordinate 72 of JAYZAY010000010.1, forward strand.
AGACCTATGTCACCTGCACAAACAATTCAGGCGCTCATCCCACCTGCGCAGATATCAATGAGTGCGCAACCAACAACGGCGGATGCGGCGATGAGACCTATGTCACCTGCACAAACAATTCAGGCGCGGAGCCTACCTGCGCAGATATCGATGAGTGCGACGAGGCTGCAGGAAATTGCAGCTCGGAAACCGGTCCTTATCCTGAAAATCCGCTTTGTGAAGCTTTCGAACCAATATGCGACACACCACAGACTACTCCCTGGTCGAGCGAAGAGATGTGGACGGGCACCGGAAATGGGGGCCAAGGTGCGGTAAGGGCTCTAGAAGGAACGTATTCTGATTTTCAGGCCTGGAAGGCGGCCAACCCATCCTACGACCATTCTCCGTGTGTCGGAGATTCCATGCGCGATTGTTGTTTGATTTTAAACGAAAGTTCCGACGGGACCAACACCTGCCCGGTGCCCTACAACGATCAGGTGTTGACGGTCGTGGAAGGTGACCGCCTCACGGTCCGATTGCCGCCGTCGCCGTGTGACTCAAGCAATACCGTGCCTCTATCTGGCTACTCCAAGGTGACCGCCGAATCCTTGCAAGCGCATCAGATCGGCTTATGTCAAGAGGAGGATGGGACGCAATACGGCTGCATTCATATCGATGGAAGGCAGGCGGGCCCGGCGAGTCTTTTGGTCGCTGCTTACTATGAGACCAAGCAAGGCGAGTGTTCTGCAGAACTCAGTTTTGGAACATCACAATTCGGAGACGCGAGTTCCTCGGTGCTCACGTCCGCCTTCGGGGCTGGCTTAGATAGCCGTTTCAACAATGGACAAACCAACCTTCCACCCTGTTGCTTAAACACGATTATGCTTACGGTCAACGTGGTCAAGCCTGTTGTGGGCGAGACTCCAGACCCCATAGACAGAGATTTTGGGTGGGAAAAGGCCCGCATGGCCAAGGGTGGCATTATGTTGTGCAATGTATCAGTTCCGGTTTGCAAGACCATGCAAGAACAACTCCGAACTGTGATTGCCGCCAACACGGCTTCTTTCATCCCCAAAAACGATACCTGGCTGAGTTGTGAAAATGGCGATTTCCAAAAATCCAATACCCCAGATGGCGTGGTCGTAGGCGGGTGCGGAGACACCAGTTTTGTAAACTACGAAGTGTACATGAATAGCCAATATTACCTGGGTGCATTTGCCGGAGGCCCAACGGGTTTACAAACCTCCATCAACCGCAATGACGGCTCCGAAAACCCCACGGGTTTTATCAACGGCAGCCAGCCTTACAACTATGTTTTCGTACAAGACCTCAAAGACCAAATTGAAGCCGATGGGTTAGACGACGCCATCGTTATCGGGCAGGCCAAGGCCTCGTTTACCGATTACCGGGTGTATCAATCTAACGCTTCTTCTAATTTCGAGACGAGAACCTGGCAACCGATGAATCCAGATGATTGGGGCACGGGCGTGACCAGTATAAAGCCTGTTGACGCATTAAACGGACGAACCACGGTGTTGTCGTCTGATTCCATACTCAGCAACTGCAGCTCGAGTTCGAATCCTTATTGTGTCGGCTTGGTGCGCCATAACCAATTGCGAGCGGAGGCCGGTTTGCAAGAACTACAATGGGATACAGACTTAGAAGCGACCGCCAAAGGGTATGCGGATGATTTGTGCAAACGCAACGAAATCTCCCATTCAGCAGCAGGCTGGTTCTTCAACGGCGCTGAAAATCTCTACGAATCCATTCCCCCAAACAGCGGGGAAGACGAAGTGGATATTTCAGATCGCGGAATCATGTTGGCGCGAGCAGTGGAATCGTGGAATATCGAGCGCAACTTCTACAATTACGCGCGCATCGGCGCAAGCTGCCAAACCAATCATCTCTATACCGCTGGCAACGGGGCCGATTCGTATTCGCGTTTGTATGGTATGACAGGAGCTTCTCTGTGGGACGGAGCAATTTCGGATTTGATCCCGGCGAGTAAAAAAACCACCGGCCATTTCACTTTGATGATGCAGGCCATGGGCACCAAAATCGGGTGCGGGGCGGTGAGATGCAGCGAATTAGGCCCCACAAATGAGTCGATGCTGTCACCTCAGAACCGGTGGGTGGTTGCCTGCCATTACGACAAGGGCAATTCCACCGGGGATTTCCCATTCTCAGAACGCGCTGCCTACGCTTTCACCCATGATATGGAGACCGCTTCATACAGCGATGATTCGTCTCTCTGTATCCAGCCCTGCGATGGGGCCATGAGCACCGCCGAACGAACCTCTCTGCAAGCAATCGACGCCCTCATAGTCCTCACCGACACCCCAGCCGCAGGCTACCAGGAGCCGGCTAAGGGGCAGTGTTTGGTGCCTCAGCTGCCAATCATCGACTACAAGCCGGCTTCTGAGGTGTCGGAGTAAAGCTTAAATGAAGGGCCCATGAAGCAGCATTTTGTGGATTTTTGGAGCGGCCCCATTATGCCTCCTAAGGAAATGCAATCCAAATCCGATGAAGCGCTGTTTCCTTTAAAGCAGACACACACCCGATGTTTTATTGCTTTGGTAAACGTGGGGAGCCCTGGGATTTTAAAGCAAATAACGCGCATGATGGCGCAGGTGATCTTCCATGAGGGTGGCGATGAAGTAATACCCGTGGTCGTAATTTGAGTGACGGCGTAGGTTCAACGCCTGGCCATGCTCCCGGCACGCCTCTTCGAAAAGATGGGGATGCAATTGTTGCTCCAGAAAATTGTCGCTTAACCCTTGGTCAATTAAGATCTCTGTGGGGTGTTGGCTTGTTTTCACCAGCTCGGTGGCATCGTACGCTGCCCATCTCCAAGACTCATGCCCCAAATAACCCTTGAATGCTTTTTTGCCCCATGGACATTGCGACGGCGCGCAAATTGGGGCGAAAGCAGAGATGGAACGGTAGGCCTGCGGCTTCTTCAGGCCAATGGTTAACGCCCCGTGCCCGCCCATGGAGTGCCCAAAAATACTTTGATGGCCGGGCCCCCTACTTGGAAAGTGGTGGTCAATGAGGGCGGGCAATTCTTCGGTAACATAGCTAAACATCTGATAATGCTTAGCCCACGGCGCTTCGGTCGCATCGAGATAAAACCCCGCGCCAAGCCCAAAATCCCAATGCTCCCCTTCACCGGGAAGGTCATGGCCCCGTGGACTTGTGTCTGGAGCCACGAGCAAGAGACCTAATTCAGCTGCCAGTCGCTGTGCCCCAGATTTGGTCATAAATGTTTCCGGGGTACAGGTCAGACCTGACAAATAATAAAGAACCGGGGTGGGGCCCTTTAAACCCTGGGGAGGTTGATACACCGAAAACTTCATCTCCCCCGAACAAAGGCTCGAGTCATGTCCGTAAAACCCGACGGTTCCACCAAAACACCCATGCTCACTGTAGGTTGTGATTTTCATAAAATCCCCTTCAACGCCCTTAAAAGGTCACCACGGACCGAATAGACTCACCTTTGTGCATAAGTTCAAAGGCCGCGTTGATTTCCGGTAGAGGCAAGGTGTGGGTAATTAAATCATCAATATTGATCTTACCCTCCATATACCAATCGACAATTTTCGGAACATCGGTTCGACCTCGCGCCCCACCAAATGCCGTTCCGCGCCAAACCCGTCCGGTCACCAACTGAAAGGGACGCGTCGCAATTTCCTCACCCGCTCCTGCAACCCCAATAATGACCGATTCGCCCCATCCCTTGTGACAACATTCGAGGGCATCACGCATGACATCGACCTTCCCAATACATTCAAAACTATAATCCGCACCGCCATTGGTAAGTTCGACCAAGGTAGCCACCAGCTCTCCTTGAACCTCAGTCGGGTTAATGAAGTGTGTCATGCCAAATTGCTCCGCCAACTCTTTTTTGGCGGGATTGATATCGACCCCAATAATCTTATCGGCACCCACCATCTTTGCCCCTTGGATAACATTCAAGCCAATTCCACCGAGACCAAAAACGACCACATTTGACCCAGCTTCTACCTTAGCGGTATTGATCACCGCGCCAATCCCGGTGGTCACCCCGCAACCGATATAACAAACCTTATCAAACGGTGCGTCTTTCCGGATCTTGGCCACGGCAATTTCGGGCAAAACCGTATAATTGGCAAAAGTTGACGTGCCCATATAATGGTAAATCGGTTTTCCATTTCGAGAAAAACGGCTCGTTCCATCGGGCATCAATCCCTTTCCTTGGGTGCTCCGAATCGCCTGACAAAGATTTGTTTTCCCACTGGTACAATAACCACATTCACGACATTCCGGCGTGTAAAGGGGAATAACGTGATCTCCCTGTTTTAGGGATTTTACCCCCGGCCCCACATCCACCACCACCCCCGCTCCTTCATGGCCTAATATGGCAGGAAAGAGTCCTTCGGGGTCCGCGCCAGACAAGGTGTAAGCGTCAGTATGACAAATGCCAGTCGCTTTGATTTCGATGAGAACTTCGCCCTCGCGCGGACCCTCCAAATCGATCTCTTCAACGACCAGAGGCTGTTTCGCTTCAAAGGCAACTGCTGCTTTTACTTTCATCTCTTTGATCTCCCCAAGTATTGGAACACGGAAGGTTCCCAAAGCCACACCATGGCCTGCGTCTTGCCAGGGTTTAAGTATCTACGGAAGCCAATAATCTACCAAAAGTCTCCCCCGGGCGCCTATCTATGCACAGCTTAGGGCGAGATTAAAGTGCCTAGGGGTTTTAAAACCATCATTTAGGCCCCAAGCAACGCAAAGAGTGCACCCACGTTGCCCTGCCATCAAAATCCCCCCCTACCCTTCTCCAAAATCCCAACGAAGAACATCCAAAAGAGAGCACAATCACGACGCAAAATGCACCGGTCCAAAGCTTCGAACACATCCGAGCCATCCATCATCAAAACAAATCTGCTTAAACTTCGGAGGACTGAGCCCGGGGAGAATCTCAAGGCGTTGATTGGCAAAGGCTAAACGAAACATATGCAGGTCATACGGAGACCTCTCTCAAACTCCTGAAAAAACAAGAAAGCAAGAAAACAAGAAAGCAAGAAAACAAGAAAGCAGATCAATCGCGTAATCTCCTGTTTCGTTCGAAACTTTCTAGCCACTCACCGGTTTGATGGTCAGCGCCGGTGCGACCCCTTCGAACGGGTGATTTTAGGGTATTCTCTTGAGTTCCCTCACCCTAACCCCGACCCTGAGATCTCGCAGTCTCATTAGGATATACAATGAAATTGTTCATCATTTTTCCCGTCATCTTCTCTCTTGGATTGGCCCAAAGTGCCCTCGGCCAAACCCGAGAAGGCAGGGGCACCAACCAAACCCGACAAGACAGAGGCACCAACCAACCCCGAGAAAAAGAAACACCTGAAAGCATCTATATCAACAACCCAGATCTTAACGAGACACCCGCGGGTATGCTCGATGTGGCGCTCACCAACCGAAATCCCGATTGCCGGGTTTACGCTACGGATGCCAATGACGGTGACTATGGCTCGCAAGGCGCCACTGACCGATCCAACCTCGACCAATCAGCGCCGTTTTATCCCGGCACCGATGTTACCAGCATCGTCCACATGGATCTTGTGATCGTAAGTGGTGACTATATCCAAGATCCAGCGAACCCCACCATCCCCGGAGGTTGGGACTATGAAAAGGTCACCCAAACGACCAATCCCAAACGCGCAACCCACTGCCGAATGATTCACAACATGATCCCAAATCACGATTTCGGCTGGGATGTTGGGAACCCTTCTCAACCCGATGTCTGGGTTACTGAGATCGACCACGACGACACACAGGTCACCTATATTCCAGTGCATCCGAGGTTTTCCGACCCATTGGTCGCAGACGATACCGATAGAAACGCCTCGAATTTCATGGACTACGATGGTGTTCTTCTTAACGGCATAGGCATCGCGATGGATTCCGGGTTCTGTTACAACCCCGGTGATTCGAGAGCCAACACCGCCGGTAATTCCCTGGGATGCGGCGGTTTGTCTGTTTGGTACGAGATCCCCGCTTATTCGCTCCATGAGCCCTCTTCAGAAAACATGGCTGCAACCTTTGACCAATTCTTTGGTCACGGGTACGAGGGGTCCTATCACTACCACGCAATCACTCACCCGCTACAAAAAGACGATGACAAAACCGTCGGCCCCCAGGGCGGCTCTCCTTTGATCGGATTTGCCAAGGATGGATTTCCCATCTTTGGCCACTGGTTCGTCGATATCAAGGGTAATCTGGTCAAGGCGACGTCAGGCTACGTCCTAAAGACCTACGAACTCAATAATGGAAACTCGCGGGATCCTTATGTTGGTCTACCCACCAATGTTGACCGAGGAACGCCGCCCACCCCATGGGATATTGCCAATCGTCCTAAAGATTTTCGCAGTGATTTTGGATTGCCCCTAGGCAGATACATCGACGACTGGGTTTATGACAACGGCAGCACTGGCAATTTGGATGAATGCAACGGAGCCACCGACATCAACGGCGTCTACGGGTACTATATCACAGATAAATATCCATTTGGCCCCATCTGCACATTTGGTGTTCATGAACCATCTTTTGGCAAAGTACCACCTTTAAGATGGCATGATGAAACCTCGGAGAACACTGTCGATGACGACGGTCATTCCATTAATGGTCACTAAAGAAATGGGATCAGGCTAACTTGATTGACAATGCGCCAGAGGGCTCTAGATCACGACCACACTCACTTGCCCCAATGGGGTCACTTTCTGCATGATGACCAGGGTGAAGAGATTGCCCATTCCATGTTCCGATTTATGGAGGCGACCCCGCTACCTCGGTTTTCCTTGGTTTTCATCAAACGATGATTACTTCATTCGCGCGGAAACAAGAAAAACGGGGCTAAGGCCCTATAACAACCTCTGGAGCTTTGCCGAAAAATCTCTTGATTTTATTTGGTTTCGCTTCCATCTCGGGGTTTAATATCAGGAACTTGATTAGAGAAACTTTCCCTCCAGTCGAGGTGTTTCTGTGGCCTGGTCAACACGTGACAGACTCTTGTATACCACGGCATTTTTTGTCTCAGTGCCCAAAATTTTAGTTGCGTGCTTGGCACTAGACCTTCTTATTAGCCATGTTGGCCCCTCCCATCTTCCAACATACTTTTCTCTTTCTGCCATTATCGGGATCTCGGTGTCGGCAGGTGCTGCATACGTGAGCAAGAAGGCCTCGCCAATCACCACAACGTTCATGCTTCATCTTCTCATTTTAAGTTCGGTTATCGCCGCAATCATGGCCGACTCAATGGTAGTGAGAGCCCAAATCATTTTCTTGACGGTAATGGGCAGCGGTGTCGGCGTCTACTTCAATACATGGTCTCTCGCGCAGCATCTCACAACACCATTCGAATCAATCCGTATATTCCCTAAAATAGGATTGGCCATTGAGTTCGGTGGCGTGATTGGTGCCGCGTTGGCGGTCTCAGTCATTTCCGGAGTTCCAAAGTTGTACTACCTCTGGTTTTGGGGGGCGATTGAAATCGCAACCGTGGTCCAGTTTGGCTTGGTTCTCATAAAAAGACAAACCGCGTCACTCCGCATCCCGTCTACAGCAACTCGGGACCAACAAAAACAAAGCAGCACAAACATTTTAGAAAAGCTCAAACAATACCATTCTATTCCCGTGATTACAGTATGGGTATTTCTCTTCGCCCTCGTCTATTTCAGCATACTTACTCTTGTGGGAACATCGTTTGAAAAATCAGGTTACAATCTGACGGTGCTTTATGGTTGCCTGGATCTCATCGGAGCACTCTTCTCTTTCTTTTGCCTTAGTTTCGTCTATCCAAAAGTCAAGCGCTGGGCTGGGCTGGCAACCTGCTTACTCCTGGTGAGCAGTGTCCTGTTTTGTGTTGGCATTTCCTACTTTGTGGGGGATTTTTTCACGACTGCGGTGCTTGCTTATTTGATATTTAAAGTAGCGAATAATAGTTTCATCATTATAACTGTTTCAAACAAGCTCACCCTCTACCCTCAGCGCGACCGCGACCAGCTTCGGCTGGTTGCAGATATATGGTCCTTTGCTGCTGGATTCATGTTCGTGGGCGTTCTTTTCTTACTCCCAAAGTCGTTACTCTATCCCAGCCTAACCACCCTTCTAGGATTATTGGTCATTGTCTCTGCGGCCTTAAAGAAAAGATACAATGCAGAGGTCAGCAAGTTTCTAGATGCCGACGAAGCCGAGCTCAAGGAGAACGCTGTTGTTGTATTTGACCAGTTTTCGAAAGAAGCGGAATTAAAAAAGCTCATTTATATATTGCTCGAGTCTAAGGATCTCCATCTTAGACTAAGAGTTCTACAGACGTTTGCACACACACCAAACGCTAAACCTCTTCCTGCAATTATCGACCTTCTCCTTCGAGATGAAGAGCACGATCTACAAGCTGGATGCATCTTGTGTCTTGAACGACTTCCCCCACACCTATTCGGACCGTTTCTAGAACACGAAATGCGCGAGGCCCTTATGGGCCTGAATACAACCTCTCCATCGGCGCGGTTGCGCTCTATCGCCCTTCGGGTTTTGGTGAAACACTGCCCTGGCGAAACCACCATTCGGTTCATCATGAAAGCGCTTGAAGATACAGACTACCGCGTTGTCGCCGATGCCGTCGAAGAACTTGCAATTCTCGACTATCCCGGTGTTCCAGAACTTGCGCTACCCTTTCTGGCCAACCCGGCGCCTCGCGTGCGTGGCAACGCCATCATCACACTACGGCATCATCACGCCTTCCTCGACGAAACCCGAGAGGCGCTCTTGGCCCTGCTCGATTCCGATAAAGTAGAAGAAATCGCAAGCGGTATTTATGCCGTTGGTGAAACCAACGACAGTACCCAACTCGACCGAGTGCGAGAATTGTTGATTTCAAATGATTTGTCGATCAAACGTTGCGCCGCAATCACCTTAGTGAAGCTGGGAGAAATGGAGATATGTGAGTCAGTAGTTGATATTATTACCGGGGATGATGAACAAGATGCAATCAACACGGCATATTTAACGCTTCGACTAGAGTCCACGGTCCTATTTGAGGAGATTCTTGCCCGTATCTACAACCAAGGCCCCGAAGCCCGCGAAAAAGCCGCAAAACGTTACGAACGATGCGCTCCTTTTCAAAACGAGATCGTCAACCTCTTGACAGGTAAATCCGGAAGCGACTTTTTGGTGCGACACGAATAGGCAATTCAAACTGCCAAAATCCAAAAATTAAAACTATCCTCTGCAATTTCCGCGACCCTTCGTACCTCAAAAGAGCCATTATACGGGCTATTTTGAGGAGGGGACCGGTGGATTCAAGCTTTAAGGAAATGTTTAGGTGAGAGAGGAGGATTTAGCAAAGCGGCAGATTCTCGGGATGGTGGGGTAAACCTTTGGGGGCCGCAACCCGGGCCGCCATGACAACTTCCGCGCCTGGCTTAAAGAGAGCTTAAAGAGAGCTTAAAGAGAGCTTAAAGAGAGCTTAAAGAGAGCTTAAAGAGAGCTTAAAGAGAGCTTTGTAAGTGCTCCATGGCCATTTTTCTTTTAACGGCAACAGGAAGAAAATAACCATCCTTTCCAAGAAAATCGTTGAGTTCCATATTCGTCATCCTTTGCACCCTTTCTAAAGGCGTTTTTTGGGGTGACTTTGGTTGCTCTGATTTATCGGTCTTGGCCTCCGCTTGTTTTCGTCGACTCTGAAATCCCAAAGAAGGCGGCGCCACCGGACCATCCTCAAGGGCCTGGGCTAAATAACCACCCGGGGAAGAGCAGTGTTTCAACTGGCGTATCTCTTCACAGACATTGGTGGCACTATTTAAAAACTCCTGAAGGGTTTCAAAACGCTCGGCATTTGGATTGGCAAGATGCCGCTTCAGGGCCAATTGAATATTCCTGGGTGTTAGGCCTGTCCCCTGCCCTTCCCATTTCAAGAGTTCCTCAAAATGAGGCACCACCGAGCGCCACGGAATTTTTCCATCCAGTTGAATCGCCTTCGGATTGCTTGTTTCTTTTGGGCCACTGATCACAGGCTTTGTCCAAACATCGGTGGTTTGCGACTGTTTTTCCAAAAGGACGGGCGCTTTTTTCTGGGTAAGCTTGTATATCCCTTGGCCGATGGGGGATAGGATGGAACCAACCATCGCACCTACACCACTGGCTACGTCTCGAAGGGCTTTAACGCTTTGGGTCTCGTCAATTTTATCGTTCACGATGAAACCGATTTCTTTGAATAAGAAGAAACCAACTAAAATCGAGCCTGCAACCCAACCTGCGGGACCTCCTGCAACCAAACAACTCAGTCCGATCAAAGGTTTCGTAAACCGACCAGCACCACCGAGAACCTGCACAAGCCCCCCGCCAAAACCCTGAAATGCACCCACCACACCGCCGCGATCTTCACCAGCTTTCACCCAATCCTGGCCAGCCTGAGCTGCGGTGTCGCCCGCTTTCCGGGGCGCGTCGAGAATCACCGTTCCTAATTTGATGGGCGACATCACCAAGCTACGGAGAATGTTTGAAAAACCTTCGCCGATTCGACCTTTTCCAAGGGCGGAGAAACCTCCCTTCAGGCCTGTGTCTCCAACCACGGACTCCTTAAGTCCTGCCAATCCTTGCCATGACTTATTTTCTGCTTGTCGAAGTGCTTGTTGTTGCTCTGTTAAATTCGGAGCCACTGCCCTAGATTCTGCCACTTTCGGTTCGACGGCAGAACTCACCATCTCAGTGGTCTGGCAACCAACGCCCTTAACGGAGATCCCCTTCATCTGAGTTGACTTTTCACGGGTGTTTCTAAATTTCGAGATGTCAATGGTGTTTCTAAGTTTCGAGATGTCAATGGTTGTGGCCACCTCTGGTTTCGGGTCAATGCCTAGGGTCATCTTAGGCTTGAGAGCGAGAGAACGAGAAGGCGACTCAATCACGTCGAGGGAATCGGTAGGACCCATAGAAACTGGAGTTTCGGGCTTCGAAGCTGCCGCAGCTTTCTTGTTCTTGGCGGCAAAATAGCGGGTCAAGAAATCATCAAACTTCTGTTCTTGAGTCGTATCCTCCAGCCCACGATTGGTATTTACACTTGCATCGAACATTTATCTCTCCCATTTGGGTAACTCAGTTTAATAAATGATCGGCGCCTCGGGGTAATTGTTGCGAAAAAACGGCAAACCAATGGTTTTATTTGGTCATACCGGAAAACCTCCATTCATAAACCCGCGAACCCACGGGAAAAGTCGGCTCTTTCCGAGGCGCTCAAATCGAAAGTTGAAGGGACTCAAACAGCTATTGTAGACCTACTTTGTGCCCAGACAATGGAAATACACACAGAAACACTCACCCTTGGCAGTGGCGGCTATGGAGGAAACGTATTTGTGGCCATCAATATGGCCGCAAAGAAGTGAGTGTGTTTTTTGTCGCCCCCGTCGACACCATGAAAAATCAATTGGGACACGACCTCGACGTTGCTGACCTTTTTCATAGGAAGGCGAGCCGCCGTCTTATGGAAAATCCGTTGGGCAATGGCTTCAAGGTCTTTGGGCGTGAGGCCGGCTAGGCGCCGGAACTGAAGTCCGTCGGTTGTTTCCACAAAAACATCCTCGGGGATCTGGGTGTGAAAGCGAAGACTTAAATTCACCGCACGACCGAAGCGCAGGACACAAGCAGTCAAAAATGTTGCAAGCAGTCAAAAATGTTGATGGCACCGTGTTCAAAACAAAAACCGAACGAAAGCTGGATGAGTATCATTTTCCCAAACCACATTCCCCCAGATCTCCTTCGCCCGCCGCGTTTCGCATCCATGGTCGAGTCCTTTATTCACTCCGTAGACAAAATTAATCCGGTTCGGAAAACCACTGACCCCGCCTCCGAATAACCCTCGAACTCATATCCATGATCCGTGCCTAGTCAGCTATCATAGGTGATCACTTAAGGTTTTACTCCTGCCGATGATAGTCCCATGTTGAGCCTACCTCTACGGCGCTCCCTGCGAGGATTGCTGCGATTTGCATTGTTACTAAGAAGAGTAAAGAGCTGACGTAACTTCGCGTTTATGTTTTTGAATCGAGCTAGCAACGAGTTGACGAGTTTGTTGAAAATGTGGTGGCCACACATGGCGACCGTTCTGATGGATATCGGAGTCTGGGTGGCATGCTGGCACGCGTGAGCCATTTACTCACTTCACTGCGGTATACAGAAGCCAACCAGGTAGTCGTGACAGCAGCCAAAACACGCTTCACGAGCAAAACCATTTGCCCCTATGCCACCAAGTGGCTTAACATTTTGTGAAGACCAACACCAATTTATTGGTCCACTCAGTGGAGAGGGGGATCGCTACCCATGCCTAAGCAATACCGACAAAACTGCAACCTCTGGCTGAGTGTCCTCATAGCGCTGACACCCACTTCCATTTTTGCGTCTGACAACTTGGGGCTTAATTTGAAACAATGGGAAAGCTTGGTATTAGATGAAGGCTTGTCGATCAAGATTAGTACTGCCTCCGTAGCCACTGAAACTCTACTCGATGCCCCAGCACCCATGTATGTCCTGACCCGCAAGGAGATACGTAGGCGGGGTTACGTAGACATTACAGACATCATGAAAGACCTGCCTGGATTTGATAATGCCCACGTCGGAGGGTCCGGCGAATTATATACCTATCAGAGGGGCTTTCGTTCCGCGTTCAACAGCCGAACATTGGTCCTACTCAATGGACAAAACTTCACGCCACTGTGGTACCAAAGTGTACCACTCGGCCCTATGATCCCCATCGAGGCCATCGAGAAGATCGAAATTCTCTACGGACCCGCGGGTGCTATCTATGGGCCCAATGCGTTTCTCGGTGTCATCAACATCATCACCACCGATGCCTCGTCGCTCGAAACCGGAACGCATCAGGTCAGAGCCTCCTTATCAGCCGGAAGCTACGACACAAAACGGGTGGATATTCACGCAATGGCTAAGCTGACCGATTCCATCTCGATGACGCTCACCGCTCGTTTCGGCCGAACAGACGGCGCTGACGTGAGCGAGAGAGATAACAAATGGCTTCACAACGACTACGCATCGAGCAAGACCATCTGGGGACCCATGCTCGATCGGGCCAGCAACGGCCACGACTATGGCAGCTTTGGTAACCCCGACGATGACCATATGTTCATGGCATCACTAACCCTCGGTGACTTTAAACTCAACGCCTATAACTACTTACGCTCAGCCAGCAATGGGCCCGAGTACGCAGGAGATCGCCTTCAATCCAAAAACTTTTGGCCCGCGGGAGGCAACGGTGTCTACATTGAGCACAACAAACAATGGAATGATAACATTCAACTCAAATCCAGGGTGAGCTTTCGAACATCCGGTACCACTGGCCTCTGGGCAGACGCCGCGCCAAGTTGGGACGAAGGTCAGAGCCAATACTCCTACCTGTCCTACACAGAATTCCACACCGCGAACAATGCCCTATCCTTTGAGCAAAATGTTACTTGGGACGTGACCGATGACCTCAGGCTATCGGCTGGTTATCGTTTCCTCAGAAAACAACTGACCAAAGCCTTCGACATTGGGGATGGTTACTGGGGAGCCTACAACAGCAATGGTGCCGACGATAATTCAGCCATCTACAATACTGTGCCTTGCGACATCGACCCCGACGATGACGTCACCGACGATGGCTACACCAACTACGAAACTGACGACTGCGAGCCTTGGGACAATGGAGCCATACCCGCCTATCGCATGCCCTTCGACAACTTGGTTTTGACCGAAGACATC
>JAYZAY010000011.1:0-185623 GCA_036339465.1 Myxococcota bacterium
AAGAACTCGAAAGTGCAGAGGTTTTACTCTTTGAATTTAAAGGGAAAACGGAGTTAAGTGATGGGAAAATCGATGGGCTAAATGGATTGTATGACACGTTGAGGGAGCAATATTCGGAGCAGGAAGAAGTGCTTCGAGAAACGGCGAAAAAATTGAAGGAAACCCTCACGAATCTGGTTTGCATTGAAGGTAAGAATGTTCATATGGGCGAGGAAAATGGGCGTTTGATGGCAAAGTTGGATGACCAGAGGAGTCATCATCAGGCGCTGGAACGACAGCTTGCTGAGGCGAGGGCACTTTCTGAAACGAAAGAGCAAGATTGGCGACGCGAGAACGAGAAGCGTAACGAATTTTTCGAATCTTCTGGGGATGAATTGCGTAAGGAGATTGAGATTAGGGACTAGAGCGTCGAGTCAGTTAGATTGAGATTCATTAATACGGTGCTGCATGAAGTGGAACAACTGTAGTCTCAAGTGACCAATATACGTGAGCGTGAGCAGGAGTTCGGTGAAGGGATTTTTGAAAATAAGTCGAAGATTTCCCACCGATTAAATCCTATTCATCAAAGATTCATCCAGACTAAGCGAGAGGGGTAGCATTTACCGAGTCGTGATTCTCCCCGGAGGTTGAGCGCATAATCTTATTGATTAAGATACTGACGAATTTTTTCCATGGTAAACGGCTTTTCGAGTACCTGATCTACGCCTCGAATTTGTAATTCACTGTTGGTTAATTCCAATGACCAACCTGTTGTTAACCACATACGGGTATTGGGGTACTTTTGTTTTATTTGCCATATGACTTCCCATCCGACAGTTCCAGCGAGGTCAAGATCGACAATCACGAGATCGACTTTTGATGTCTGAAATTCTGAAATAGCTTCTTCGTAAGAGGTATAGGTTTGGCACCCATGGCCGAGTTCCTCGAATATTTCGACGAACAAATCTCGAATTGGGCCATCATCGTCAATGACGACGGCGTTGACTTTGGTATGGAGTTTACTCAGTGGTTCCCGTTTACGTGAAGTAATTTCTTCTAGCAGGAGTCTAAAGGTCGTGCCTTCTTCTGAAGAGTCCAACTCGATTTGGATATGGTTAATATCTAAGCACTTTTTTACCGAACTTAGACCCAGCCCTTGGCCGTCAGTCCCCTTTGTCGTGAAAAATGGCAGAAAGATCTTTTCCTGGAGAGGTTTTGGAATCCCCGGGCCGTTATCGGTGACTTCCAATAGCAGTTGCTCGCCTTGGGCAAATGATTTCAAGGTAACTCTCCCACGGGGAGTCACCGCGTCGATAGCGTTTTTTGTGAGATTCAATAAAGCATCGAATAGCTCAGAGTAGTATCCCTCGTAGAATAGCCCCGGGCTGTGGTCTACCACCAGGGTGACTCCATCGGGAAGGGAGCTTTCCGTGAATTCCGCGACATCATTTAGGAGGTGAGCAATATTGAAGCGTTTTGTTTTGGGACCATCATTTTGGGCCAGGACACGAATTCGTCGAATTGAACTTTCGGCCTTCTCGATGCCTTTCAAGGCTATTTCGGTATGTCTTGAGATGTGTTCTAAGTGCCCAACTTTTTTATCGATTTGGATAAGGTGATGCTGGCTTACCATGATTGCATTGTTTAGGTCATGGGCTATTTGAGCTGCGTTGAGTCCAAGTTCTTGTAGATTTCGATCGCGTCTTTCATGGGATGCCAAGCCTGGTGGTTTCGCCAAAATGGGTCGGAAACATAGATTCCAGCACGTAGATGTGGGGGAAGGAATCGGCAAGAAAATTCCGAAAAACATTTCGGTGCCTTCATTGTCACCCAAGGTTTTTTGGAATGCCAGATCGAAAATTCGCTGAGGTTTTTCGGACAATTGGCGCTCGAGGTTTTGGGCTTTCAATAATTTATCCAAAGAAACCGGAAGCTTGATCTCTGATGGTTTGATTTCCAGGAGGTGAAGCGCTCGGTTATTGAGCTCGGTGATTTGTCGGTCAACAATGAAGAGCATTGGCCAGTTGTGAAACGCTTGTTCAGCAATTTGGATATTTGAGCAGGTCACCATGGAGTCTACATAACTTTTCTTATGGCGACTGTCATCTTCCCAGGAACAATTGATGCGCCCGCATTTTTGTGGTTTTTATGGCCAAAATCAAACAAGGGTTGATGAATTATGTCAGAACTTATTTTAGCGATTGATCAGGGTACCACTGGTACGACGTCGCTCATTCTCGATTTTTCGCATGGTGCAGTGGAGGTAAAAGGTCGTGGTTATGCGGAATTTGAACAACATTTTCCCCAACCAGGTTGGGTGGAGCACAATCTGAACCAAATTTGGGATTCTGTCACGATGTCGATCCATGGCGCCCTAGAGGCTGCAGGGGTAAAGGGTGATTCCATTGGGGCCATAGGCATAACAAATCAGCGTGAAACCATTGGTGTTTGGGATGAAAATGGTCGGCCTTTGTGCAACGCAATTGTTTGGCAAGATCGCCGCACCGCCGAAATATGTGCTGGCCTTAAAGCTGCTCACAAGGAGCCCGAGGTACGAGCGAAAACAGGGTTGCTTCTAGATCCATATTTTTCCGGTACGAAGCTGGGATGGATTCTAAGTGAGCAACCAGAACTGCGCGAGCGGGCTAGGGCTAAGAAATTACGAGCCGGAACCATGGATACGTGGCTTCTTTGGAAATTAACGAATGGGGCATCCTATAAAACCGATGTGACCAATGCATCTCGTACGCTTCTTTTTGATATTCACAAGGGTGTCTGGGATGAGAGTTTAGCGGGGATGTGCTCTGAGGTACCGGTTGATATTTTGCCTGAGGTTTTTGGGTGTGACGACTGGTTTGGTGAAACTCAAGGCGTGGCTGGTCTTCGAGATGGTATTCCCATCCTTGGAATTGCCGGTGACCAGCAGGCCTCCCTCTTTGGGCAGGCTTGTTTTTTGCCGGGAATGGCAAAATGCACCTATGGGACTGGGGCGTTTGCTTTGGTAAATACGGGTGAGCAAGCGATTCAAAGTGACGAGGGGCTTCTTACGACGATTGCATGGAAGGTTGGAGGAAAGACGAGTTATGCGATTGAGGGGAGCGTTTTTGTGGCTGGCGCTATTGTGCAGTGGCTTCGTGATGGACTCGGATTTTTTCAGAGCAGTGCTGAAGTAGAGGCCTTGGCCAACACGGTGGAGGATACCGCAGGTGTTATGTTGGTGCCTGCGTTGACAGGTCTCGGCGCACCCCATTGGAATCCCGATGCTCGGGGGGTCATTTCAGGCCTTACCAGAGGGACAAACCGAGCGCATATCGCTCGGGCTGCTTTGGAGGGTATTGCTTGGCAGGTGTATGAACTTGTAGGCGCAATGGGAAAGGGAGCGGGTGCCAACAATGTCGAGGTACTGAGGGTTGATGGGGGTGCCACTGCCAACAATTTCTTAATGCAATTTCAAGCAGATATTTTGGGGCGAAGTATTGAGAGACCGAAGGTTTTAGATACGACTGCCTTAGGCGCGGCCTATCTGGCGGCCCTTGGTTTAGGGGCTGTTTCTGGTCAGGGGGCGATCGCAATGGAGCGTCAAATCGATCGTGTATTTGAACCCTCCATGGGGCAGGATCAAGTACGCGAGCGTTTTGCTCAGTGGCAAGATGCTGTTTCTAAGGCTTAATTGGGGCTTTGGTAATTAAAGCTAGCCAGGAAGAGCGATCTGCTTTTCCAGCCGAAAAGTGTGTAGAGATTGAGTTCTTCAAAAGAAGTGCTGGGGCTATAGAGGCCCAGTAGTTGCCAATAATATGTATTAGATTTTAGGGTCAATTCTTCTGCTTCTTGGGGAAAGACCGGTAGATCGACGAGTACATTGTCCCCGGCTGAAATAATCAGCCAATGGATGGTTGGACGGGTGATGGGTGGGGCTCCTTCACAGGGGATAAATGCCTCAAAATTATAGAGCCAATGGCTATTGGCTGTTGGTAAGACGGGGCTGGTTGAACCGGGCTTGAGTTCGACCTGCAAGTTGATAGGTGAGGAGCTGGTTTGAATAGAGGATGAGAGCTTGCGGTGGGTAGGAAGAAAAGGGGTTGCAATCACGGGAAGTGTTGGGTCGATCAACCCATAGTTCTTTGTATCGGATCGAGGCGGATAGGAATTACCTTGATAGCTCATGGCGACCCCGACATCGACGTTAAAGGTGACGAAATCGAGTGCGTCTGGAAGTGCGAGAGGCATATCCACGAAGAGCAGATCTTTTCCTTTTTCAGTGACCCATGCCATGGGGTGGAGTCCCATGTATCCAAAATCATACCATACTTGAATTGAAGAGTGGGTCGGTAGGCCGTCTCCAGGTGCGACACCGCTTAAGGGCGGATTGTCTAGGCGGATTTCCAATGGTGTATCCAGAGGTGTATCGATAACAATATCGATCTTATCATAGATCTTCATACAGTATTGCAGCCCTTCGATGGAGGTACATTGCTCTCCTTCGCTACAGTCGTTGGGCTCGAAACATGGATCTCCCGAACTTGGTTCCGTGTACAAAAATGGATGGAATCCCATGGCGTGAACTTTGATGCCTTCCGAACTCAGTTTACCGGCCAACGCAATGACTGAGAGATCGCCGGTTCGGCCAAACATTTCATATGGGCCATTGCTGTTTAGTTGGGATTTTGGCCCAGGATCGGGAAGTGGCTCTGAGAAATTTCGATAGGTGGTGGTTACCATCACTGTATCGTCACCGGTATTGAGCCGATCCTTGATACGGTAGACATTGCCTTTTAGGATCGGAGGTGCTGCACTTTCGGGTTCAGGGCACTCGGGTAGGGGATCCGGTGCGGGTCTAGGCTCGGGGGTGAGTTGCATGGTTACGTTTTGGGAATCGATATCCACCAGTGAAAATCGGCCGTGCGCAACTTTACCAGCGTGAACCGAAATGGGGCCGGCTAGATCTGGTCCCGAAAGAGTGATCTGACCCCGGGAATTGGTGTATCCCGCTAAATATGGCCGTGATGGATCCACACGTGCTCCGACCATGACATAAGCGTTGGCCAGTCGATTTCCTTGGGTGTCGGTGACTGTAACGTTGAGTGACCCATTGATTTGTCCACCGGTGGTGAGCTTATTTTCTACAAATGAATCTACATAGGTGTATGCATCTTCTAAGCGATGTTCGAGACCCAGTCTCTGAAGACTGACGGTTACAGGGCCTTCGTTGACACTTTGGGGGGTCCGCAGAACCAATCGACTTCGGGAGAGTACAGTGACGTCCTTCGCGTCTTTATGATCAAAGAGAATTTTCATGTCTGAATCGAATCCTGATCCTCTTATTTCTACATAGGTTCCACCTGCGATGGAGCCTTGGTCTGGACTTAAACTGGTAATTCTCAAATCGACATATTCAAAAAGGTCATTTCGTATCGCGGTGTTGTTGTTGTTTTGAATGGAGATTGTGGCTGCTCCCGGCTCGGATTCGGGCGCAAGACAATCCAAAACGTGCGGGTTTTCGGTGGGTTCGCAGGGAGCACTCAATCCATTGAAAGTGACATAAGCATTGGTTGTTTCGAACCCGGCGACGATAAGTTTAACGGGAGTGCCGCCTTCTGGTGAACCACCGGCTGGAATTACGGCCAATATTCGCGGAGAGGTATTGTTGGTGTCCACATAGGCAAATGCATTTCGCTCCGTGTCGCGACCAAATCGATTGTTAATGCTCAGCTCCACGAGGCCTTCGGTATTGGATGATGGGGTTTCCATAGAAAAAGATTGGCCATCGCCCGAAAATTGGGCGGGAATGGTGTTGTCTCCAAATAGAACATTGGAATTACTGGTGAAACCCGTTCCGGTAACGACCACTTGGGTTCCTCCTGAGAGGGGGCCTGCGACGGGGGCGACTTGGTCGATTTCCACATCCTCGTAAACTCTAAAGGCATCGATCATGGTATCGGAGCCATTGAGATTCGAGACGGTCACACTGTGGACGCCGCGTTCTAAGGGAGGCGAGAACGTAATGATGGTGTTTGCATTGACGAGGGTTGCTGAAGTGGCTTCTGTGGGACCAAATCGCACGATTGTTGCATCCATAAACCCCTTGCCTTTGATAATGACTTCGGTGCCACCTAGGGTGGGTGCTTCGATGGGCGAGAGTGCTTCTATTTTGATTGGCTCGAAATATTCAAATCCATTTTCAATGAGCGCTGTTTCTGGAGGGCGATCGTTGGTTTCTAGAATGACCCGAATCGTCACGCGGGTGGCTGTTGGGTAGGTGGGGGTAAGACATCGAAGTAGGGTATCACTTAGGACTTCTACGTTTTTGCAGGTCCCTGCTGCAGAAGGCGGTCCGAGCAGGACCCGTGGTGGTGTTTCAGTTGCATAGCTAAAACCGACACCTACAATTTCGATGAGGTCGTCACCTATCGTAGAACCTCGGTTGGGACGAACCATGTTTAACTTTAGGCGGGGGGCTAATTTGGGACCTTCCTGCTCAACTGCAGATGGGTCTAAGGGGGCGGCGCGGCGGATACCATCTTCATCGGTTGGACCAATGCGTTGCTCGACTTCTTCCTCGATAGCACCGAGCAACCGGCTGCATGCCGGTAAGGTGGTGATCACCATGCCCAAGGAAAGTAAAAAGCTAATGTGTTTTGTGGTCTTCATTGGCTCACTCGTAGTTCTGGGTAGTGAAAGTATGTATTGTAGAGACGGTACTCTTCGGAATTTTGCCAAACGACAAGGTACATTTTTCGATTAGCGGTTCCCACTCTTCTATAATAGGATGTGACCCATAATTTGTCGATTTGTAACTTAATCATTGGAGAATTCAAACGGATGGGGTCTACGAAATACATAGCGGTGGCCGGAAACATCGGTTGTGGAAAGACCACTTTAGTGGATTTTGTGTGCCGAAATTATGGTGTCCAGCCGTTTTTTGAACCCAACGCCGAGAACCCATATTTGACAGATTTTTACGGCGATATGAAAAAATGGGCATTCCATTCACAAGTGTATTTTCTCACGCATAAGTTTCGGATTCATCAGGAGTTAGAGCGGCGTCGTCAGTACGAGACGATTTTACAGGATCGAACCATTTACGAGGATGCAGAAGTTTTCGCCACTTATTTGTATCGTCGCAGATGCATTGGTCATCGGGACTGGGGGCTTTATAAGGAACTCTATGATACGATTTTGGCTTCCCTGAAACCACCGGACCTTGTCATTTATCTGCGAGCATCGGTGAGGACAATTCGCAAACGAATCAAGCAACGGGGAAGGCCCGAGGAACAAGGGATTCCTGTCTCTTACCTTAGAAAATTGAATGAACTCTACGAGGGGTGGTTTGAGGTCTATGACCGATCGCCAACGATCGTACTAAATACTGATAACCTAAATTATATTGAGGATCTAGAACACCTCATTGATGTTCGTAAAGCCATCGAGAAATTCCTTTAGAGTCTGAAGCCTTGTGGTGTCGTTGTTTCTTTGAGGGCCAAGCCGACAAAGTTTAATGTGTTACCAATGGACCCATTAGCTCAATTCCATTTCCAATTGCTTGTCCAATTCGATAGATTTGCGGGATATTTTGGCTCGGTAGGAAAGTGTTTCAACGCCCCTGGCCACAGAATCTCTGAAGGTTTCGCAATATTCGGAATCCAGTTGGTCGGCCAGGGTGAATTTTTGTACATCGTGTCTTTGGGCCACAAAGATAACCATGGCACGATTGCCTTCTCGTACCAGGTTGGTCATACGCTCTAAGAGACTGAGCCCCTCCCGATGTTTCATATCTGGAAAGGCCGCAATCCCGTCCCTTTCATGACTGACACTTTCGACCGAAAGATAACAAGTTCGTTGGCTGTTGCCTTCAAGAATGAGATTCAATTTATGAGATTGGTCTTTTCGGGGAATGCGCCGTATTGTGGAATAGCCAGCGAGTTCCGGAATTTGTCCTTTCATGATGGCTTCAGCGACCACGGTAACGGGGCGGCCGGTATGAATTCCCACTGGAGTTCGGCCGGTATAAATGATCTCGAGTTGGTGTTTAAACCTTATTCTGGGATTCGTGGTTTCTGAGATTAGGACCTTGGCTCCAGGCTCTGAGAGCCCAATCATGCCACCTGGATTGCTGCAATGGACAGTGACTTCTTCTCCCGAGCGCAGTTGTACATCGGCTAGGAACCTTTTGTACCGCCGAACAAGTTTGGCTTCTATTAATGGTTCTTCAAAGTTCATTTTCTGCCCCCCCGCATTCTGCTTAGATATTTTAGATAACTAGAAAAATACCCAACCAGCTAGTACATATGGTAGATTTTTTCTCTTGTCTAATTATGAATAAGAATTTCTGAAGCTCTTTCAGCGAGTTTGCTTTCGATGGGAGAGGGCAGATTGATTGACTTGGGGGGCATCGACGTCTACAATCTAACGGTAATATTATTGTGGAGTTCGTATGCGTTGGGCTATAGTTACAGTGTTGCTCATGACCGGTTCCGTTGCTTTGGGTGAATCAGGCGATGGTGAGATTTCCATGGATGAGAGCTTAAATAAAGCAGAAATCCAAAAAGATAATCTAGATCGAGCGGCGCGTGGAATTCTTAAGGAGGTCGAGCGGGCTAGAACACAGCGGGATGTGATTAAGCTCAATTGCCTGGATGATAAGTGGAGAGTGGTCAAGAAATTGGCAGATGTTGGTCAGAGCGCTCTGATGGCCATGCGTGAGGCCAAAGCGACGGGGAACACGACCAGTTTTAAGTCCGAGGCAGCGAAATTAAAGAGAACAACCGCAAAGGTCCTACAGATCGGAAAAGACAGTGAGCTTTGTGTGGGGGTCCAGGCGACCTACGTGGGAAATACCGAACTTGAAGTTGAAGTGGCGGGCAAGACGATCAAGATCGTGACCCAAGCGGCGACCGAGCCGACTTCACCCGGTGATATGGGTGTTGATTCTGGGGCATCAGCTGATTCCGATAGTTCGGCCTCTGCTGATTCCGACAGTTCCGCATCTGCGGACACAGAGGCCAGTGAGACGGTAGTGCTAGAAACCTCAGCTGAAGTTGAAACCGACGCGGGGGCCGAATTACAGGCGGATGTTATGGCTTCGGAAGTAACGGGTATCGATGCTGGGGCAACGGCAAGTTCCGATGAGTCTGATAGTTCCAGTACTGCAGCAGCAGCTTCTACGACTGATGATGGCACAGCCACAGACACAGCCCAAGGGGCAGAGGCTGTGGAGGTTGAGGTTACTGAATTGCCCCCGGCCAGCGCTACTCAGTAATTGGCTTAATTTAGAATAACCTCTTTGATCAATTCATGGGTCTCCTGCAGTTTCCATCCGAATGTATTCATTTTAGATTCCAATTTTTTACCGTACCCGATGCAAATCCCATCGGGGTGGTGGTTTGCGCTGTCAAATCCCCGGTCATTTACGGCAGAGGTTAGCTTTGCCCGGGCCATGATTTTTTCCGAACAACGGTAACTGAGGTCACCGACATAGAGGGTGATATCCGGGGCGTTTGTTGAATGGGTATAGAGTTCTTGGTCTGAATAAATCCTTGAATTTTCGATGCCCAGCTCTTTGAAAGTTTTTTGTAGTTCGGATGCGATTTTCTTGAATAGTGCAGAATTCTCAGTTTCAGTGGCGGTTGAAGGATTGAAGTAAATACGGCCCACATACCCCCCCTTTCCCCAGGCTTGGGTTTTTTCCCAGTCAATATCATCGCTCCCCAAGTGGGTGAGCCCGTCCGAGGCCAATGGATTTCTTAACACGAGATAACCGGCATCATAGAGCCACTGATTGAGTGAGAAACTGCCTTTCATCTTTTGGGCCCCGTGGTCGGAAATAACGAGGAGATTATCGTCAGGCTTGAGATTTTCTATGATTTTTCCCAGGAATTCATCCAACAATTGATAGTATTGAAGGATCGTATTTTCTGAATCATCTTTTTCTTGGAGCTCATTCCAAAATATATGGTGGAGTCTGTCGGTTCCTATATCGACACTCATGAAGAAATCCCAAGGATGTCGTTTTAGCCAGGCTAAGGAGATGCGCTGATGTTGTCGCAGTCGGGTAAAGAGTGATCTCTTGAGTTCTTCTTGACCCAGGTAGCGGAAGGCTGGGATGTCAAATTGAATGGAGCCAAATTCGGACTCTGTGGTCGCTGCGAGCTCTCGGGGATAGGTTGCAAAACCACTGTGGTTTTCAGGGGTGAGACACCCGGTTAACATTGTTCCTTTGAAAGGCTTGGCGGGGTAGGTGAGGGGGACGCCGAGGATACAGGAGGTCTTGTCTTTTTGGGATAATATCTCCCAGATTGTGGGGGCTGAGATGTCGAGTGAATTGTGAAGAACGAAGTTGGCTCGATCATCAAGGCGTTTATTGAATCCATAGATATCCAATTCATCGGGTGAGCGGCCTGTGACCATACAGGGCCAAGCGGGAATCGTAATGGGGGGGGCGACACTTTGGAGTGAATTCGCTTTGCCTGCGGAAATAATTCGGTCAAAATTAGGTAAGTGGGGGCGAAAGCGTTCAAACACAAGTTTTGGCGCTAAACAATCGAACCCCAGAAGACATAGTCGTGGTGCCATGGTTTTTGTCCTCACTCTAAAGCAAGGGGCTTGCTCTAGACTTGGTTTGGTTTTAGTGGATTCTAGACGCTGCGACAATCCATGGAGTGACAATTGGCTCAACTTTTAATCATTGATGATTTGCCTATTCGATTACTCGCCAATGGAACATGGTGTCACGGCGATAAACCCCTCCATCCGAAGGTAGCGGCTCTTTTTGCGCGTAGTACGGAGGTTGTTGGTAACAAAGCGTATCGGCTTGTCGTAGGTCACCAAAAGGTGATGGTCGAGGTGGAAGATGTGGCCTTTTTTGTTCGTTATGTGGAAATGACGACCGGTGAAGAAGGCGGAATCTCGGAGGTGGTCCTAAACCTTTCCGATGGTAAAGTGGAGGTATTAAGGCCGGAGTCTTTCATGATGAGTGGAGAAAACGTGCTTTATTGTCAGCTCTTTCGAAGTGGTTATGCGGTTCCTTGCCGGTTTCGTGCGACCGATTATTACCAATTGGCGTTGACGGCTGAACTTGTTGGAGATGATGCGGAAATAAAGATTGGCGGGGAGGTCTACGTGATGAATCGACCCTATGATGGTGACTGCCACCTTTTGGCGCCATAGCGTTGCCCACCCTTGGAATCCAAGGGGAAAATCTGGCTTGGTTTTATTTAGAGCACCAGGTCAGGCACTTTGTTTAGACATTGGCTTGGTTTTCTGAGCTTCGTATTGGGTAATAATCTGCTCGACGACCATGGGGTCTGCCAAGGTGGTTATGTCGCCTAAATTCTCTTTCTCGCCTTCGGCAATCTTTCGGAGGATCCGTCTCATGATTTTTCCGGAACGGGTTTTGGGAAGACCGGCGACAGTGATGATTTCGTCGGGACTGGCAATGGGGCCAATGCCCTTTCGTACGGCATCTCGCAGCATTTGATTGAGTTTAGTGGCATCGGAGTTTTGTGCAGCTGCGTTGAGTTGGACATAGGCCATAATGCCCACGCCTTTGATTTCGTGGGGGATACCAACCACCGCTGCTTCCGAAACCAATCCGCTGGCGACGAGAGCACTTTCGATTTCAGCTGTGCCGAGCCTATGTCCGGAGACATTGAGCACATCATCCACTCGTCCCGTGATCCAGTAGTACCCATCTGCGTCCCGAGTGCATCCATCGCCGGTGAAGTAGAGATCCTTGAATGGTCCAAAATAAGTTTCTCTAAAGCGCTCGTGGTCTCCGTAGATGGTGCGGGCCTGGCCAGGCCAAGAGGCAGCAATACAGAGATTTCCCTTGGTTTCTGTTTCTTCTAGTAGTTTTCCATCATCGTTGACCAAAACGGGTTTCACGCCGAAAAATGGTAGGGTTGCCGAACCGGCTTTCATCGGCGTTGCTCCAGGTAAAGGCGTAATGAGGATACCGCCTGTTTCTGTTTGCCACCAGGTGTCGACAATGGCACACCGACTTTTGCCCACCACATTGTGGTACCAGTCCCAAACTTCGGGATTAATAGGTTCACCCACCGTGCCTAGGATTCGAAGCGTTCCAATGTCGTGTTTTTCAACCATCGCATTCCCGTCCTTGGCGATGGCTCGGATGGCAGTTGGTGCCGTATAGAATTGAGTGACCCCAAGGTCTTCAACCACTTGCCAATAGCGACTTGAGTCGGGATAGGTTGGGGTTGATTCAAACATGACGGTGGTGGCGCCGTTGGCGAGGGGACCGTAGATAATGTAACTATGTCCTGTAACCCAACCGATATCTGCCGCACACATATAAACGTCATCGGGCTTGAGGTCGAAGACATATTCATGGGTCATGGATGCATAAAGCATATAACCTCCAGTGGTATGCACGAGACCCTTGGGTTTACCCGTCGAACCCGAAGTATAGAGAATAAAAAGTGGGTCTTCGGCATCCATTTCCGTTGGGGCACAGTAGGGGCGTTCGTGTTCTAGATGTGCATTGAGATCAATATCTCTGCCCTCCTGCATGGGTACTACGCTTTCTGTTCGCTTTACGACCATCACTGTTTCTACCATGGGAAGGTCTTGGATGGCGTCGTCACAAATTTCTTTGAGCGCAATGGATTTCCCCCCCCTTCGCCCTTCATTGGCAGTAAGTAGCACTTTTGAGCCGGAATCGATGATCCGGTCTTTGAGACTCTCTGCCGAGAAACCAGCAAAAACAACCGAGTGAATGGCTCCAATCCGTGCACAGGCCAAGACGGCATAGGCGAGTTCGGGAATCATCGGCATATAGATGCAGATTCTGTCGCCTTTTCGGACATTGAACCGTTTGAGCAAGTTTGCAAATTGGGATACTTTCTCTTCAAGGGCCTTGTAAGTAATATGCTCATATTGGCCAGGTTCGTCTTTCACCCAGATAATCGCAGATTTGTCGGGGGTGGTTACAACGTGACGGTCGACGCAATTGTAGGAGGCGTTGAGCGTTGAGTTTCGGAACCAAGAAAAGTTTGGGGTAGAGAAATCTTGGCTGCAGATGTGGTCGCCTCGCCTGAACCACGTTAAGCGGTTGGCTTGCTGACTCCAGAACTCCTCGGGGTTGTCAATGGAGTGACGGTAGAGCTTTTGGTATTCGTCAAGGCTCTTGATGATTGCTTCATTGGCAATAGTTTCTTTAACGTCAACCACTTCCATTATTATTCTCCTCGTCTAGACCCAATTGGCAGACAAACTAGTGGTAATGTGGACTGTGTTGCAACGAAAATAGTCAATTTTGAGCGGTGATGAGTTGGGTTCTGCGGTAAACCTCACTTGTTTAGGGGTTTGTTTGATGCTTATATCCATAGAGGCAGAGGGCACTAAGAGTTAAAGGTTTTTACAAAAATGAACCAAGAAAATGAAATGAGCGGGTGGTTGTCGCGGGTCGCGGAAGGGATGCCCGATGCGATTTTTGTGATTGATCAACGGGGTATAATCATTGAAGTCAATCGGTCCGTGGTTACTGTCCTAGGCTACCCAGTCGAAGCGCTGATCGGAAAGAATTTTGAGCGCTTCCTGTCCGATGGAGATCTACTCAAAACGACGGGAGTCGCTGACTCTTTGGAATTGGGACTTCTCCTCAACCTGATCGCTTCGTTTGATACTCAAGGTGGTCAGGCCAAGACCTTCGACCTGTCTGGATTCAGGCTAGAGGCAGCAGGGAATGAAAATCTTTACGTGGTTGTTGGTCGCAATGTTTCTCACGTACAGGAGTTTATGTCTGGCGAAGCTCGTTTGGCGGCGGTTAAGGAGGAAGAGCGCCAAGAAGCAGAAGAATTGAGTTTGAAATTGGAAGGTGTATTGGCTCGGGAACGTCAGGATCATGAAGAGTTCATTTTAGATATGGATAATACGGTTCAACTGGGTAAACTTGCTTCGTTGATAGGGCACGAAGTGACCAATCCTGCCCAGTCGATTTCTTTATCGCTGATTATGGCCAAGAAACCTCTAGATGAAATGCGCACCCTTCTCGAGGCCATTGTGGACAGCTCGAATGATGCGGGAAAACAGTTTTTGGCTAGATTCGAGCAAAGTTATTGTCAGGTACATAGAATTTTGGAGCAATCCCATTTTGCGCTTCGGCGTTTGACGGAGGTAACGGACGCGTTCAGGAGCCAAAGTAGAAATGAGACCTCTACTAGCAGCGATATTGATATGAATAAGTTAATTCGTGAAAGCCTGATTTTATGTCGCGCTAAAATGATACGCTACCGAGTTCGCTTTATTTCTGGTGAGCTGTCCCGGATTACTTGTTTTCCTGGGCGTATAGGGCAGATCTTGATGAATCTCTTGGCCAATGCAACAGATGCCCTAGAGCGATGCCAACTGGTGCAGCTTGATTCAGGGAATACAAGTTTTCAAGGCAAGATTGAAATTCAAACAGGCATGAAAGAAGTGGATGGAATGGAGGGAGTCAATACAAGTATTCGGGACAATGGGGGCGGGATTGCACCGGATATCATTGATTCTATTTTCGATGAATTTTTTACCACGAAAGAGGGGCGAGTTGGTTCTGGAGTTGGGTTGAATCTTGCCAAGAAAATAGTGGAAGAGCATCAAGGGAAATTGTTGGTCCGGAATAACGAAAAATTTGGTGGGGCTGAGTTTTCTCTTTGGCTGCCACGTAAACCCTAGCCGCCGATCCACCGCTAAGGCCAGCAATGCCTGCTTTTTTGCCTGCGGTTTGTATCACTTCGTAACCTAACCCATGACCATGAAACACTGTGCCGTCTTTTGATTTCGACTTGAGTGAGGATGATTGCTTTGGGGAGAGTTGGAGTGACCATTTTTGTATTGTCGGTCCGGTTTAGGGCGTGAGTTGCGCCCCGAGACGCAGGAGAATCTTTTCTGCCGTACGAATGCCATCTAGGGCAGCACTGGCAATGCCCCCCCCAAAGCCCATGCCTTCGCCACTTGGATAGAGATTTTCCAGTGCCAGCGCTTGATGGGTTTCACGATCTCTCAATACCCGAATAGGGGAGGCTGTGCGGGTTTCTACACCAATCAAACTGGCTTCGGCAGTGATAAAACCAGGCATTTTCTTTTCAAAGGTCTTGAGTGCTTCTCGTAGACATTGAACGAGTACCTGGGGAAACAATTCATGGATGGGGTAGGGGGTAAGTCCCCTTCGGTAGGAGGTTTTGGGAAGATCTCTCGAGAGTTTACCGTCGAGGAAGTCTGTGAGGCGTCCCGCAGGAGCCCTGAAATCTGCGCCACCGGCTCTGAATGCATCCCGTTCAAGCTGAGTTTGAAAATCGACGCCTGAGAAAATACCGAGGTGTCCAAAGGTTTCGAAATCCTTGGGGGTGAGGGTCGCCACCAAGGCGCTGTTGGCGAAGCGACCCGAACGAGCGGCATGACTCATGCCATTGATGCATAATTGTTCCGGCTTCGTGGGTGTGGGGACGACGACCCCGCCCGGGCACATACAAAATGAGTAGGCGCCTCGCTCGTCTGAGCCTTTTTGATTGTAGCGAAGCACATAATCAGCCGCTGGGAGCTCTGGATGGGTAGCATGGCGACCGTACCGAATCTCATTGATAAGTGGTTGCGGATGTTCCAGTCTAAAACCCACGGCAAAGGAACGCGCTTCCATGCTGATGTTATGTTTGGCCAATATGTGCCAGACATCGTTGGCCGAATGGCCAGTAGCCAATATAAGCTGGCTTACTTCGAACGTTTCTCCATCTTCTGTTCTTAGTGTCTTGACACGGGTACCGTCGAGTTCGAAGTCTACCAGTTTCTTATTAAATAGTATGGATGTTCCTAGACTTTCCAAGTATTTCCGAAGACGTTTCAATATGTTTACGAGCTTGTCTGTTCCTATGTGGGGGCGAGTGTTGATGAGAATATCCGATTTTGCGCCGAGCTTGATGAGAATTTCATAGAAGGCTCGGACCCTGGGATCCGAAACTCGGGTGTACAGTTTTCCGTCGGAATAAGTTCCTGCTCCACCTTCTCCAAAGCAGACGTTGGAATCTGTTTGTAGTGTGCCACGACTGTAGAGTGAACTAACGTCTCGACTTCTCTCTTCGACCATCTTTCCTCGCTCAAGGATGATGGGTTTTAAGCCAGCTTCGGCGAGAATATAGGCAGCGAAGAGCCCGGCGGGGCCTGCGCCAACAATGATTGGGCGGGCTTGGGAAAGAGTCTTAGGGATTTTCCAGTTTCTAGGATTCGGTTCGGGGGCCCATTCGGCTTTCTTTTGTTCGACGAGTTTTTGGGCAATATCCGCCTCGGTTTCAAATATGACGGCGTAGGTGAACCGGGGGTTATTGCGCCGAACGTCGAGTGCACGTTGGAAAACAGATAAATTGGAGATAGCCTCGCTTGAAATACTTAGCTTTTTTGCGGCGCTACGGCGGAGTGTTTCTTCCGGTTCGGCGGCACACTCCATGGGGGCGTCAATATTTCTTAGAATGATTTTTGCCACAAGTTTTGGTCTCACTATGTTTGGTTCGTGGATAGACAGGGCTTAGACAAAGGTGCTACCAGTGCTCTCCCAGAGATATGCCGATTAAACAGGTTTTTCGGTTTCGGCAAGAAAAGATTGTAGGTTAGTCCGTAGATGAAGACACTTCAAAGAGGCCTTGGGTTGTGGGGGGCTGTTTCACTTAGTCTGAGCGCCATGCTCGGCCCCGGGGCCTTTGTGGTTTGTGGCTTGGCGGTGGCCCAAACGGGGGGTACCGCTTGGCTTGCGTATCTTTGTGCCGCTTTAATCCTTTTACCCGCGGCGTTGTCGAAGGCCGAGCTCTCAAGTGCTATTCCGCGTTCTGGGGGAACCTATGTTTATATCTTTCAGGCCTTTGGCCCGTTTGCAGGTACGAGCATGGGGTTGGGGCTTTGGGCTTCACTCTTTTTGAAAAGTGCATTTGCTTTGATGGGGGTTGGTGCCTATCTTGCCACGTTGGGAGATATACCCCTTAAACCAGTTGCTTTGGGCTTTTTGGTTTTGATTTTAGTCCTCAATTTAAGAGGTATTAAGGCTGTAAGCAACGTACAAACTCCCATTGTACTTTTGAGTATTGTTCTCTTATTTGGCTTGATGGCTATGGCCACGGGAGATTTTAAGGCTTCCAATTTTGATCCCATCATGCCGGCTGGCTTTCTCGGCTTTGTGGGAACAGTTGGCTTTGTTTTTATGGATTATGCAGGGGTCACAAAAATTGCGGCAGTGGCCGGGGAAGTCAAAGATCCTGCCCGGAACCTACCCAAAGGTATTTTAGTCTCGTTGGCGCTCATCACGCCGATTTATGTCTGCTTGAGTTTTGTTCTTTGCGGGGTTTTAGAAGCAGAAGGACTGGTGGGGAATTACAGTTCGATTCATACATTGGCAGTCCATTTATCGGGACCCTCATTCGGTGTGTTTGTTTCGGTTGTTGGGGTTTTGATCATGGCTGCGATGGCAAATTCAGGCTTATTGGCAGCCTCTCGATTCCCCTTTGCCATGAGTCGTGATCAACTCATGCCGAACTTTTTTGGCTTTATTCATCGAGATACAGTAACCCCAGTTTGGTCGATTTTAGTGACGGCTATTCTTATGGGGAGCACTATCCTTTGGGTGGATATCCCCGAAATTATCAAATTGGCGAGCGCACTGAAGATCTTGGCTTTTTCGGCCAATTGCCTCGCGGTTTTGGTACTTCGGGAGTCTAAGGCTCAGTGGTATCAGCCTAAATATCGCTCCCCGCTTTACCCAGGAATTCAGATCTTTGGTGTTATGGGTGGTGGGGTCCTTTTATTCGCTTTGGGCCAGGCTACCCTCCACGCTTGTGCCGCTATTTTGACCATTGGTGGCTGTGTTTATCTGACGTACGGCTGGAGGAAGAGTACAGAGAAGGGGGTTTTGGGTAAGATGATTCGCCGCGAGGATCTGAAACGCGAATTGGGACCCGAGATTCAGGAAATTCAATCGGTGATGCCGACTGAGGCAGCGGCTATTGTTGCTCTGGTTGGTCGAGAACGGTCTGTGGAAATGCTTACGCAGTTGGGTACCGCGCTCTCCCAAGGACAGAGAGTTGAGGTTGTACACATCACCGAAATACCTTCACCCATAGCCCTTGATGATTTGCTGGATGAAGACAATACGGTGGCGGCAATTCGGCGTCGAGTGTTGGGAATGCGGGAAATTTCCAACGTGGATGTGAGGTTCGACCCCGTGGTGAGTCATGACACCGTAGAGACAGTCCATACTCTAAGTGCACAATTGCATTGTGATTGGTTGGTGATGCGCTGGCGAAACTTCAGACTCCTCAACCCTTTGGGGTGGCTGGTCAATCATTTACACAGTGATTTAGCTCTTTTCCGAGATGTGGGTATTCGTTATTTGAGAAAGATTTTGGTGTTGGTTGAGCCCGGCGATTTGGACCCGATGGCGGTGGTTGTAGCCTATAATCTTGCGAAGTATTACCGGGCCACCATAACTGTTGGTCAATTTGCGCCTAAATCATTTTCGGAAGCCGATGTCGAAGGGGCAAGAAATTACCTCAAGCAATTGACGCATTTGTGTCCAGCGGTAACCGACCAGGTGGTTGTCCAGGGAACTTCAGAGGAGGACTGCGTAGCAACCCTCACTGAAGGATTTGATTTAATGGTGTTGGGGTCGCACCCACACAGTCGTGTGAGCAACATTTTCCTGAAGACCCGTGAGGATAAACTCTGTGAGGGTGCTGTCTGCTCGGTTTTGTTAATGAAGTCACCGAAGGCAGACAAATATCATCAAGCGGTAGCAAGAATGAGAGAAGAATTCCATCTCTTGCCCTTTCTTGAGAAGGATACCATACGGTTGGGGTTAAATGTTTTGAATAAGGAAGAACTCTTTCTTAGCCTTGCGCAGCAATTTGTCGCGACAGGGGTGAAAATCAACGTCGGCGCTGTCAATGACGCTTTTTGGGAAAGAGAAAGGCTTAGGAATACAGCGGTATCCCGTGGGGTCGCCATGCCTCATGCTGCCCTAGTTGGTCTTGAGCGAACTTATTTGATTGTATCGGTTCTCGATGAACCGATTGAGTATGGGCATGGTGAGGAACTTCAAGAAATTGATATTGTATTTGCGACTGTTGGTCCGGCGGTTTCCAGAGAACACCACTTATTCTTGATTGGAGCGCTGTCGAAGATGGCTGTTCATACCAACCTTCTTGAAAATTTGAGGCGCGTTGTTTCGGTCGAAGATGCGTGGGAGCTATTTAGGAATTGCTCAGAGCAAGCGGTTTAAGTTTCAGGTTTACGGGGGCAGCTCTATCGAGTTGTCTAATCGCTCTAGGGGGTTATAACCGGAAGCTTTTGAAGCCATCGGTTACAATGCGTGATTGTTCGGTACTTTGCTCGATTGAGAGAGAAAGCCTATCTGCGCTGGAGTGAGCCAAGTCCGAAAGTTTTCTGAGTCTTTCAATTGCTTCTGACGTACTTTCCTGGTTCCTCATTTGCTCGGAGTTGAAATTGTCAATTCGACGGATTTGTTGAGAAATGCCACCAAGGCCCAGGATTGCATCTTGCATGTCCGCCATTTGGCGCTTGGTTGATGCGACCATGCGACTTAGTTGAATCCTTGTGGTTCGGATTGAGGATTCGAGGTCGCGGCTTTCCACTTTTTGCGCGCGGACGGTAGCTTTAATTTGGGTGGTGGAAGATAGCATCTCTTTCAGCGCATTATTGATCTGTCGCGTTCCTTGGGCCTGCCGGGATGTGGTGTGGGATATCTCTTCTACCTGCTGTCCCATTTGATGGGTGGAGGCCACAATCTGGGTGGCGATTCCGCCCGCGATTTCGGCGCGTTTTACTGACGAATTAACGGCCCGAATACCACGCTCCACAATCTGGAGGGCTTGGTCAGAGCCATCTTTTACTTCTCGAATGATTTTTGAGATTTCCCTGGTTGAACCGGCTGTTCGTGTGGCCAAGTCTTTAATCTCATCGGCAACGATCATGAACCCTCTCCCGGTTTCTCCTGAGTGAGAGGCAATAATTGACGCATTCAAGGAGAGTAACCTCGTTCGATTGGAAATATCGTCAATGACTTCGAGAATATGTTCAATAGAGGATGTCTTTTCGGACAAAAAGCGAATGGAGCTTGCTGACTCGTCTGCGTTTACACTAATTTTCTGGATCGAAGCCAAGGATTCCCGGAATGCACTGACCCCTGTTTCTGCTTGGATTGTAGCATCTGTGGACATCTTGAGCGCTTCATTGGTACTGGCCTCAATATTTCTAATATTGTCGGTGATTTCGGTCGATATTCTAGTGGTGGATCTGGTACTTTCGGTGAGATTACTAACCGAGCGGTCGGCTTCGTTATGACTCGCGATCTTGTCTTCGACCCTTCGT
Source organism: Myxococcota bacterium (assembly GCA_036339465.1). Lineage (GTDB taxonomy): Bacteria > Myxococcota > XYA12-FULL-58-9 > XYA12-FULL-58-9 > JABJBS01 > JAYZAY01. The sequence continues at coordinate 20,338 of JAYZAY010000011.1, forward strand.
CGGGATTGATCCACATTCTTGGTGAGTAGTTGCATAGAAGCCAGAAAGTTTTCGATGAACTTCTGAGTTGCTTGTATTTTGAGGGTGGTATCGTTTAGGGAGCGCATGCTTTCCCTTGCTTGGTTTTGAATCAAGTGCGCGTTTTCGGACAAAGCATCGAAGTTAACAACGGTTTGACGGACCGCATGTGATTGGTCGATTGCGTCTGCGGTAATTTTACTGGATGAATCCAGAACGTGTTTTGAAGCCGTATCGAAATCCCGGCTGGCAAGTTGGGTGGTTACGATGGTTTTGGTTAGATTCTTACGAATTGTATTGAGTGCTTGTCCAATGTTATCAACAGTTTTGTCACCTTGGGAGATAAAGGGGTGTGTTAAGTCTCCTGTGGCCAGATTTAATGCGTAGTCTCGTAATGAGTTTATTCGGTTCGACTGTTGCTTTGTTGAAATAAGAATCATTGCTCCCATGAGTCCGAGGCAAAGTGAAAGCCACAGGAAAAGTCCCCATCTTGTGTGTTCGCGGAAAGTGAGTAGGGTGTCGGGAGCGAAGCGCGCGAGGATTTGAGCTTCATGGATTTCGATAGATGTTTTGTGCGTTTTGGTTTTTGTTGGGGAAGTCTTTGGAGTTTTAGTTTGCGTGTCTTGTCGCTCAGCATTTTTTTGGTTTTCACCTTTGTCTTCTTCTCGGACGGAAGGTGATTTTTTAGGGGCGACTCCAGTTCTAATGAGTACATGCATTTTTTGAGTCAGGGGGTTTGTTCTAGAGCCCAGCCGCTTTTTTTCTGTAAAGATGTTCAACAATTCTTGTCGTACTTCAGGGTCGGTCAAGTCTGTTTCCGAGTTGACCGATGGTGATAAATACCAGCCAAGGATTTTGGAATTCGCGTCGGTGAGGAGAAAATATTCGAGGCCGGCATCCGAGCTAATCATTTTTTTAAGCAGGGAGTTTATCGCCTCGTGGTCCCGGTTCTGAAAGGCCTCGCCGATTTCAGAATGGCTTTGTAATGATTGACCAAGCACCGCAACTTGTTGTTTGGATAGATTTTCTATGGATTTATCGAGTCGGTTTAGGATGAAAAACCAGCCGACTAAACCGCTTACGATACAAATAGCCACGGTCGACAATAGGAGTTGAAGACGAAGTCTCATGGCACATCCTTTTCGACGAATTAAAGAATTAGAGCTTCTCTCTCATCATTTACTATCAGTTTTTCGAGGTATTTCCAAAACCGGATAGAAGATTGTTGGTTCAAGGGGGCAAGAATTGTCGGTTTTTATCCTACACCTAGACAGGAATAACGGATGTTTTCCCAGGGGTTATCCATATGCTCAATCCTACAGTTTTCTCATTGGAGCGAAAAGATTGTGGTGTTGATGGAGCCTTGAAAATCGGGAGATTGTTGTGGATTTTACCCGGTTTTATTTGCGCTAAGAATTGAGTTACCCTAAGGAACACAAGATTGGAAAGGTTGTAAGTGTGAACAAAGGGCCAATAAAAACTAAAGTTCGTTCCGCGGTTCTCGTTCTTTTAGGAAGTTCGGGAGAAGTTTTGAAAAGCTTTTCATTGTCTCGTCGTCCCTTGAGTTTGGGGAGGATGCCGTCCAATACCGTCCGATTGAACAGCTCAAAGGTCTCTAAATTTCATGCGACGATAGAACGCACAGAGAATGGCTATGAGATCACGGATGTGGGTAGTCGAAATGGTACGCTTGTCAATGGTGATAAGATCTCGAGAAAAATACTAGAGGCAGGTGATTCCATTTATTTGGGCGACGTTGGTTTTAGATTTGAAGAGGAACAAGAAGAGAACTCTGTTTCTTGGATCCGGGGTGATGGGAATCGCTCAACTCAGGTCATTCATAAGACTTCTGTTGAGTCTTTTTGGGATAGCTCTTTCACGACGAGTCGCTTGGAGGAAGCCTACACCCGTCTCAAAACTTCTTTAGAGGCGGTGCAGGATTTACTTCAAATAACTGAAGTTTCGGAATTGTCGGAGAGGCTGCTCGCATTTACATTTGAGATTTTGGAAGCGGATGAGGGCGTGGTTTTAGTGCCCAATGCATCCGATGTCATGGAGGTTCAAGCCGTACGCTCTTTGCAAATGCGAGAGGAGGAAAAGGTTATCGTGAGTGACACGGTAGTAGAACAAGCGCTGAGAGAGAAGGTGGGGTTGGTTGTCGCTGATATAGCAGGGGATTCTATCTTCTCTGAAGCGAGGTCGCTGGTTTTATCGGGGGTGCGTTCGGTTATGTGTGTGCCGTTGGTGGCAAAGAACAAGCCCCTTGGTGTTCTCTATATTGCCAGTCATGCTAAGATAGCAGCATTTTCTGAAAGCGATTTAAATTTACTGACCGCCATTGGGCATGGGGCAGCCATGGCGCTTGAAAATGTTTATATGACACAAAGACTGGCAAAGGAGTTGAGTCACCGGGAGCGATTGGGGAGGTTTCTATCTCCGGTTCTGTTGGAAGAAGTAATTTCCAAGCAAGTTGAATTGGAACGTGGTGGTGATGAGATGATGGTCACGGTCATGTTTGCAGATATCCGTGGTTTTACGTCACTGACGGAGTCTACTCCAGCCACGGACATTGTTGAGCTTCTCAATGAGTATTTCGACAAGATGGTCGAAGTGATTTTTCAGTACAGAGGCATTCTGGATAAGTTTATTGGGGATGCCATTATGGCTGTGTGGGGCCCCCCCATGAGTAAAGGTGAGGATAGCGACCGGGCCATTGCTGCAGCCCAAGCGATGTTGGTTGAACTTCGAAGGCACAACCATGATAGAGCGGAAGCGGGTCTTGACGCAATTGGCGTGGGAATTGGTCTGGCGACTGGAATTTGTGTCTCTGGAACCATCGGTGCACGCCGCCGAATGGAGTATACGGTGATTGGGGATGCTGTAAATTTGGCGGCTCGATTGTCGGGCTTGGCCAAAGCAGATGAAATTTTGTGTGATGGTGTGACCGTTGAGCGGGTTGAGAATACGCTCAACATCAGGAACCGAAAGTCCTTGGATGTTAAAGGAAAGGCAGAGCCGGTTCAGGTTTATAGCCTGGACTGGGCTGCTTACAGGGGAGGTGTCGGCACGACGCCCTATATACTTCCAGGCTCAAAAAGTGGGGATCTCTCAAAATCATAGGGAGCTGAAACCTCCAGTATGGTTTACTACCGAGTTTCAGCTAGAGACCCAACCATAAAATCTTTACTGCTGCGATGGAGCTCAACCCAGTGGCCCGGGTACGAGAGACCCTTTCTGTTCAAGGGTAGCGGAGAAGGGTTCAAGGGTGGGATAGAGTATGGGGGCTCAGAACAATTGGAATAGGGCGGGGCGTAGGATCAGCAAACATTGGGGATATCTTCGAGTCGCAATGATTTTTGCCAGAGCGCCATGGTGATTTGTCTTGGTCCGATTTTGATTGGAAAATATTCTCCCAAAGTGCCCGTACTGCCATGGTATCGTTCTCTTCGTAGCACTTTGCTTTGGATGGTCGTTTTACCCATGAAGCATCTGATTACACGTTCACACCGACGCCTGCGCGCTTTGAAAAATGATGGATCGAAGTAAGTGGTAAGAAAAGAAGTGGAGCTGGCGATGGGACTTGAACCCGCAACCTACTGATTACAAATCAGTTGCTCTACCAATTGAGCTACGCCAGCCCGCGATTTCTTCAGACAACGCCGGATAAGTTATGACAAACCACCGACGCTCAACCTTCAACACACGCCTAATTTCGCGGAATTAGAACTAAGTGACTAAGATTAAAGGCTTTTATGCGAAGTTTTATGTTACTTGAGGACACAGAACCACGCACCTGAGGCAGGGTTATAGCTCGTTTTCGTGCGATTGAAAAGCCCTTAACTTAGATTTTCTTGCCATTGAAACCAGAAGGTTCGCTTGGTTTGGATTACCGTCTTTCTAGCCAGAACCAATTTGATTGGTTTCGGAAGGGCAAAGTGACAAAAACCTACATTGCGTGGTGACGCGTTGTAATGTCACACTTAAATTGGGGGGGGTGATTCCCTTCACCGGTCCTTACGAATACGGAGCGTACCAGTGTCTGCGCAGTTGAGTTCAGCTTGGGTAACAAAATGCCTTTTGGAGCAGTGTGAGAAAAATTCCTCCAGAACGGCGTTGTCGATCTTGAAGTTAGAAGACAACGGTTTGTGTTGGTCAGTGGATATCACCTTCGAGGCATTTCAAAAGAGGGTTCTACAGTTTAACCAGGGACTGCGAGTGGCCAATCTTGTCCCTGGGAGTAAGGTCATTTTGGCGGCGAACCCAAGTCCGGAACTGTTTGCTTTTGCGGTAGCGGCTTTAATGATGGGGTTCGAGGTGCTCGTTTCTGATCGTGAGCTCAGTAGCGAGATGGTAAGAGTATGGGTGAGTTCAGAACAGCCGTCGGTGGTTGTTGCACCGGGTAGCGGTTATCGTTTTTGGTTCTTAGACGAAAATTTACGGGCAGTGCCCTTGAAATTGAGTGGTGACAAGGGAGGATTTTTGATTCGGTCTTTATCTGTTTTTGGGTCTGATTTGGAGGAGCCTAGCTTAGAAAATCGATTGTCGGATGAAAATGGTATTTCGATTGTCGGTGTCCAGAAAGACAGGGTTAAGTACCTCTATCGAAAACGCTATTCACAGCTCCACCAAGATGCGCGCAAGTTTTTCGACCTTTTCCCCGCCCACGAGAAGCAAGTCGATTTGACCGAATATCCGATTCAAGTGCTCATGAACTTAATGGTTGGAGCGTCCTCCCTTTATTGTTGGCGAGCTTCACAAACCGTTGAATCTAATGATTTTACCTTTTTGATTCCTTTTATCCGAGAGCATGGGGTTTCTTCGGTGACTGTGTCACCTGAATTCATGAAAAGGATAGCTTTGAATTTGAATTCGCGCAGAGAGAGTCTCGGGCGGGTGAGGCGGGTGGCTGTGGGAGGAACGCCGATGCCAAAGTATCTAAGCGCGGCGACCCGGACAGCATTTCCAAATGCGGAAGGTTTTTCGTTTTGTGAAATACCGGATGCGGGGCTCGTGGCCAGGGCTTCAATGAGAGACATTCGACAACTCAATAAGCCTGGCTATCTTGCTGGAAAACTAAGAAATTCTCGTTCCCTCAAGATCTTGGATATTCCGAGAGAAGTCACAGAACTTCGGGAAAAAGAGTTGGATTCCTTTAGCGTGAGGATAGGAGATGTGGGGGAGTTGGTGATTGAAGGAAATTCCCGTGAGGAATTGGTTGATTCGGGGGTTGGCTATTGTACTTCTTGGACTAGAACCGGCGAACTTGGTTATATGGATGATGATGGCTTTTTATGGTTGGTGGGGCGAACCGTCGACAACATCGTAAGAGCGGGACGTACGTTGCCGCCGTATCCCGCTGAAGCGAGGGTTGAGATCCTGCCGGAGGTGGCTCGGGCGGCACTGATTTCTTCGAGTTCCTATCCCGAGGGAGTGATCGTGATTGAACCTAAACTGGGACTGCAAGCTTTGCCCGAGCATTCGATCGTGGAAGCCGTTTCATCAGCACTTGCTCTCTCTATTTATGAAGGTGTTCCAATTCGGCTTGTAAAAAAGATCCCACTTTGTGGGTATGGCGAAGCGAATGTGGATAGAAAAGCTCTGCAGGAAGAGGTTCGCGCGTTGGATTGAAAAGAGGGTCTGCATCGGATTTTATGGGACCAAACCTCCCTTGGCTTCAGCCTCCACCCCATCCTAGCCATGTTTCTCCATCTGGAGACTCTTCTCTTTTCCAGATCGGGACATCGACTTTTATTTGTTCGATGGCCTCCCGTGAGGCTTTGAACGCATCGTCACGATGGGGGGTATTGACTTGAATGACGACGGAAACTTCTCCCACTGACAATTCTCCAATCCGGTGCCAGATCGATACTTGAGACTTGGGATATTTGGTTTCGAGAGACGCGGCAATTTTTTCCAATTGTTGCGCCGCCATTGGCATATAGGCTTCGTAGACAAGCCTAGACACGGTGTTCCCCTGGTTATGATTTCGCACGGTTCCCACAAAAAAAGCTGTGGCGCCGTGCTCCTCGGTTGCCCTAGGAACAAAGGCCTGGGGCGGGATCGGATTGTTTGTTAGAAGAGTTCGATGATTTCCCCCTTGCACGGGGGGGATCAATGCAATTTCGTCATTGGGCTGGAGTTCGGTTTCCAAGTTTGAAAATTCGAAATTAATCGCCCACCGAACCGTTTGGAGTCGAGCAATGAGTTTGGGATGTCTTTCCTTAATTTCATCGATCACTGTTTGAAGGGTGGGAGCTGGGTGGTTGATGTTTAAGACCTCTGAGCTACAGCCCGATTCCACCCTCGAACCACCCAAGTATACGACCGTAATATCCATAAAGCAGCGTTGGAGCTTTAATCCTAGAATGTCAATGTCTTCGATGTAAACCAAGCCCCTAAGTACTTGGATTTTATGTTCAGGCGAGGTAGTCAGCCACTCAATCAATAGGACAAGGCTTTATGAAGAATTATTGGTTTTTCTGCTCTCTACTCTTTCTCTTTTCTTGTGAGCGTTCTGGAAGTGTTGCGATAACGCCCAAAGGTGAGGTTTTGGCAACTTCTAGAGTCAGTGGGGAAACCATTGAGCAGCCCAAGCTTGGTTTGTCTAAGGGCGATACTTCCGCTCAGGCAGAGCGGATGGAGCCGACGCAAAAAAATGGGACTGGTGATTGGTTTGAACCGTATTCACATTACTACGGTGTTTATTTAAACGGCTCGAAGACAGGGTGGATGCAGGTCACGGGGAAAGAGAATCACGGGGTTATTGAGTTCAGTACGCTCATGGAGGCAAAGATTGGAGGTATGGGGCGCGTCTCTCAAGTGAATTTATCGGAGAAAAGAGCATACAGCGGTTCTGGCAACCTACTCACTCGCCTTCATTTTGTTCAGTCGTCTTCGACAGGAAAAGTGGAAGTGAATGGATTTCGAGATACGGGTAAGTTTAAGCTCGAGATTTTAGCAGGTGGCAATAAGGTAGAGCGTTTTATGGAGGTTTGGGAAAAGGTTTCAGATATCCTGGATGTCCAAAGTCTTGTGAAGACGGGGAAAGTTGGAGACAGCATTGAAGTTTCCCATTTTGATGCATCATCCCAGAAAGAGTTTGTGGTTCAACACAGAGTCTTGGCCATGGAGCAAAAGCTTTTTGGGGGTATCGAAACATCGACGCTTAAAATCGAAACAAATTATCCTGCAATGCAGATTAAAGAGACGAGTTGGTACGACCGGTCAGGTAAACTTTTAGAAGCGAAGGTGGGTGGTTTTTTTGTGGCGCGTCTTGAGCCAGAAGAGGAGGCTAAGCGTCTCGATTATATTCAGGACCTTTTGGTTAGTTCAGTGGTGAAACCACCCAGCCCTTTGACCGGTATCGAGCAACGAACTTCGATGAAACTGACAATGGGAGGATTTGGGAAACTATTGCCGCCCGAAAGCCCACGGCAAAAAGTGAAATCCCATGGCGATACACTTAGCGTGGAGTTGCAAGTTGATGATGCCTTGCCTGTCATCAAGTTGCCGATTCAAGGAGGCCCACAGACAGCTTTGGAAGCGACCCCTTTTATTCAATCCAACCATCCAAACCTGAAATCGAAGGCGGAAGCGGTCACTTCAAAGGCAGCAACTCTACCAACCGCAGTGGAGCTTCTTGTTCGTTTTGTTTATTCACATGTTCAGGATGAATATGTGCCTGCTTTTTCCAATGCTCTCGAAGCACTTGAGAGTGGTAAAGGTGATTGTACGGAACACAGTATTCTCTTTGTGGCAATGGCCCGAGCTATCGGCATTCCTGCGAGAATGGCGGTTGGTGTGGCGTATTGGCCACCAGGCCAGGGTTTTGGGTGGCATGCGTGGGCGGAGGTTTGGGCAAATGGCCAGTGGTATGCTGTTGATCCTACGTGGAATCAAGTGAACGCTGATGTGTCTCATATTAAGCTCGCGGAGGGAGCTCCATACCAGCAGGCAAGAATTGTCATGTTACTCGGAAAGCTATCCATTGAAAATGCGGAGTAATTCGACACCGTCTGAGGAGTTTGGCCTTTATCTGCATATCCCTTATTGCCGGACTATCTGTCCATACTGTGATTTCAATGTTTATCAATCCAACTGCATACCTTGGAACGAACTCAGTGCGGCAATGATTCGCAACGCCTGGGCGTATCAGGAAATGTTTCATGGCCGTGTGCTCTCTACGCTCTATCTTGGCGGTGGTACACCTTCTCTGGCGTCTCCTGATTGGGTGCAAAGTCTTCTCGAAGGCCTCGCGGAAATCATGCCCTTTTCTTCAGGTCTTGAGATTACCCTGGAAGCGAACCCGGGTACGCTTAGTGAGGATAAGTTGGTAGGGTACCGCTTGGCTGGAATTAATCGCCTTAGTTTAGGCTGGCAATCTTCTCGTTCTTCTCAGCTCCATATCCTTGGTCGTGATCATGATGGTTTTGAGAGTCGTGAATCTTTTGAAATGGCGAGGAAGGTTGGATTTGACAATGTTAATATCGATCTAATCTTTGGTGTACCGGGCCAAGCGCTAAAAGATCTAGGACACGATTTGGCCGAGATAGAGGTTCTTTGCCCCGAGCATGTTTCTCTTTACGAGTTGACGTTTCATGAAGGAACTCCCTTTGCATCGTTTCTCAAACGAGGGCGAATGACTCGAATGGATGAAGAATTACTTCTAGCGATGACCGAAGAAATAGAAGGCCGATTGAGCCTCTCTGGCTATGAGCACTACGAAGTGTCCAATTTCGCTCAACCGGGCCGCCGGTCTAAGCACAACAGTAGCTACTGGAATGGTGTTCCCTATTTGGGACTCGGTCCAGGAGCCCACAGCTTTTTTGTGGTCAAAGGTCAATCAGGCAAGCGTTGGGAGAATCTTCGGCGACCGGAGAAGTATATTGAGGCGTGGGCCGGATCGACCACGGGCATTGTGGCGTATGAGGCCGAGACTTTTCCTGGGGTTTCTTGGGTCGAATCCCTAACCCCTCAGCAACTTTTGCAGGAACGGATGATGACCGGACTGCGTTGTGCCAATGGGGTAGATCTGGACAGGCTATGGAAAGAGGGTTGGGGGAGGCCTGAACTTTGTCGCATCGAAATGGCCATCAAGAAGGGGTGGTTGATAAAGTCAGGTTCGTTGGTTCAACCGACCAAGGAAGGAATGAAGTTGGCAGATTCACTCGCCGCATTGTTTTTTTGATGCGACGCCGCTGGTGGATTTTGCTGGTGGATTTTCAGATTCACAACCTTTTTCGTGGAATCGGCGCAGAAGCAGCCTATGAATGTGCCTTGATGATGGCGGAGGCGGAGCGTGGTTTGCTCTTTGTTCTCTTGCAAAGCTAGAGAAGACGGGGACGCAAAGTGAATAATGAAAGAAGAAATGAAATAGATTGTACCGCCTATATCCTCGCTGGGGGGGCGAGTAAGCGAATGGGTGTTGATAAGGGGGCCCTGGAGTTCGAAGGTCGAATGCTTCTTGAAAGGGCGATCGACCTTGTATCGCCGTTCTCCTCTAAAACTGTTTTGGTGTTGAATGAGGGGGGGAGATACCCAAATCTGAAATATCCAAAGATTGTAGACTCGGTTGCGGGTATAGGGCCGTTAGGGGCGTTATTGGCTATTTTGGAGCAACTAGAGAGCGAAAAATGGGCTCTGATTACCTCATGTGACGTGAAACTACTTAAGACGGCATGGGTGGAGTCTCTATGGGCAGCGCGAACTGCTTCCAGTGAAGCGGTTGTTTTCAAAGGAGACCGGTGGCAACCCTTTCATGGCATTTATAAGGGCACGTTGTTAAAGGGGGCTACAAACTATCACGAAAGTGGCCGACGTTCGCTTCAAGGACTCTTGGACCAAGTAAATGTGACCGCCGTACCACTGCCCATTGATTGGTTGGATCCACCTTCCTTTAATAGTCAGGAGGATATTTCGAAGTGGTCAGCCCCCCCGGGTATGCATCTCTAAATGGGGGTCTTTTTTGAGGGTGGCCAAAGGGATCAATGAATGCTCGTTTTGTCGGAACCGATTTTCTGCCCCTTTATCGGTTCTTTTTTTCCAGTGATGCTGAATAAAGGAGATGAATGTCTCTTCATCGATCCTGTTTCTAAGCATTGTTCTGATGGGGATCCCTTTTTCTCCGTAAAGGCAATGATGCCACAGGCCGTCTGCGGTGATTCGACTGCGGTCACAAGTTCCACAGAACGGTTCGGTCATAGATGGGATGATCCCAAATTTAGTCCCGTCTTTTAATTGAAAACGGGCAGCAGGGGCATGTCCACGGTCGCCGAGAGTCGTAACGGGACCAAAAAACTCGGTGACCACTGACAGGATATCCTGCTTCGAGAAGACTTTTTCATCTTTCCACTGTGTGGCCCCCCCAACATCCATATATTCGATGAATCTGATTTCAGCATTGATACTTTGGGCATATTTCAAAAGGGTCGCAATTTCAGAATCATTGATACCTCGAATGATTACGGCGTTTATTTTTAGGCCATGTGGGTAGAATTTTAGGGCTTGGCCAATGCTTTTTTCCACTTGTATGAGGTCGTCTCTACCGTTGAGTTGTCGATAAATTGTGGGTTTGAGCGTGTCTAGACTGATGGTTATTCTATCTAGACCCGAAGCCCAGAGGGCTTCGACTTTTTCCCCCAACAAAACCCCATTGGTTGTGAGTGTTATTTCTTCAAGATTGTTAATCGTTTTGAGTTGTCTGATGAGTTCTTCAATGGCTTGTCGGAGCAGGGGTTCCCCGCCCGTCAAACGTATTCGCGCCACTCCCGCTCTGACGAAGGCGTTCGTCAAGGTCACGAGTTCTTCGAAACTCAAGATATCCTTTTTGGGTAGCCAGCGATAACTTTCTTCGGGCATGCAATAGCTGCAACGTAGATTACAGCGGTCTGTCAGCGAGAGGCGCAGACTACGAAGTGGCCGATTGTATTGGTCTAAGGAAGGCATGCAAATACTTGGTTAGGGTGGAGTCACCAGCTAGCGGGTTTGATTACCCTTGGCAAGTGATGTAGGGGCGGAAATGATAGGGTTTCATCCTCTCCTCTTGGGCGTGTCGGCCATGCCCAGACGCTCCTTGAAATGTTTGCTACGATAGGTTTGCTTTTGGAGGGGAATACGGAGTCTCGCTAAATTCTGCTGCGGCTTCACGGGGGCTCGATGAATTCGGGCCCGATTGAGATCTTAGTTCGCCATTCTCGATTTTACCAGAATCTTAAGTTCTTCGGAGAAGGCAGGATTGTTTTCATAGAAATATTCGAATAATTTAGGGGTAATCACGAAAACGACCGTTTGTGACTTGACCAGGACAGTCGCACTTGCGGGTTCTTTCATGATGACTGACATTTCGCCGAAAATATCACCTTCACCAAGGCTAGCAGCTTGGTTCCCGGGGGAGAAAAAAGATTGGCCGGTGGTCACGCTCACCTCCCCTGAATAGATAATGAATACCGCAGGACTCTTTTGGCCTTCTTTAATTAGGCAGATCTTTTCGGGAAGTTCGATAAGTCTAATGTAACGCCACAACTGGTCGATGGCTTCGAAGTCCATTTTTTCAAAGATCCGGTAGGCGCGAATAAATGAAGTGAAAGCTGCCCTAAGTTTTTTATTCAGTTCTACTTCTCGGCAGTTCTCGGGGAGGGTCTTCCAATCGATCTCAAATTCCCTGCGTTGTTTGGTATTTCCTTCCGAGGTGAGCAAACCGAGTGTTGGAATGGCCAAGTATCGCTTGTTTTTGAAGGCCTCGTTGTATTGTTGTCGTTTCGCGACGAGGGTCCTAATTTGGCTCGCAAATTTTGTGTTTTCTTCATATAGGGCGTCAAATTGGGTGCTGGCAACACAGATTGTCTTGAGGGGGCTGGTCGCTTTAACGGTGGCTGTGGAGGGGCTCCGTTGAATCAGAGACATTTCACCAAAGAGATCTCCGGAGTGCAAGGTGGCAATCTCTCTAGGTTTGCGTAAGAGCCCTGAACCGATAATGACCGATGCGGTTCCGCTGATGATGATGTACATGTAGTGATTCGGTTCGCCTTCGTCGATTATAACATCGTGGCTAGAAAATTCCCCGATGGTTAGACGTTGGCAGAAGTCGTCAACCTGCTCTGCCGTCAATCCGAAGAAGAGATTTGTTTGTCGCACGAATCTCGCGAGATGCATATAATCTTCAGTGGAGAGTTCTTGTCCCTGCTCCGCCACAGTGGCCAGTTTCTTGAAGGGCGATATGTTTTTGTCTTCAGTTTGACTTGATTGGCCTGACCGTTTCTTGCCCGATTTCATCGGCCTGATTTGATAGGATAGGACGGACTTATATTGCACTATTTTTTCGTAAGAGCTTGGCACCTCAATGCTTTCGCCTGGTCCAAGGATTAAGAAGGCACCGGGCAATGCCACATGCTCGAGTTGGGCGTACAGTCGGTTGCGGGCCTCGTCTGTTAGGAAAATCAAACTTCCTTTGGCGATGACCAAATGAAGTTTTGGAAGATTGTTCACTGCATCCAGGGGCTTCATGGGGAGGAATTCGATATTGTTTCGGTGTTTGGGATGAACTTCCCAACCTTGCTCGGTTTCAACGAAGTTATTTTCCAACACAGATTCAGGAAGACCGGCGCGAACTTCAGAGTGGGTAAAATGCCCCTCTTTAGCGATCGTCATTTCTGTCTCCGAAATCCGGGAAGCATAGATTTTGTAGGGAATACCTTGAAGTGTGTTCTGACTCATGTCGAGCATGGTAGCCATGGAGTAGACTTCTTGTCCGTGGCGCGTATCTATAACCCAAATATTGAGTGTTTCTGTTTTAGGATACGTTTGTAATATTTCGGGAATACAGCGGTGACGGATAAACTTAAATGACTTGAGGCTTCTGAAAAAAACGTGATCTTCTTTCAGTGTATAACGAACGAGTAGCTTTAGCGCTTGATTCGATTTTTCCGTGTCGTCGAAGAGAGTAGTCACGACTCTTTCTGGCGTCCAGTCAGCGGTGTCCATACAGAGTTCAGTGAGTTTCTTGATTAAATAAGAATCGTGGGCTTGGGGTAATTCGATCAGTGTTTCTTTGTAAACACGGGCTCTTAACCGATTTAGAAGTTCACTGTCTGTTAGTAGATCAAAATTCACCATTCCATAGTAGCACATCCTATGGTGACAGGAAGAATTTGGTGTTCGGAGAAAATAAAGTAACGGAATTGTAGCCACTTAGGCTGGTTTTTACGGCATCCGTGGAGTGGGGATACCTGCCTTGCTCGGATGGTAACCTTGGGGGCGCATTGGAATTCCCCCTATGAGACTGTGGTTGCCTACATTGTGGGATGACGCCTACGTCAACCAAAAGATGTTTTTATCTCCATGCTTAAACCCAGAAGTACATGATAACTCACCGCGTCTAAATTTGAGATGCCATAAGAAACAGAGCTACCGTTGGGGTTCTCTAGCTTCCGAATATTTTCGGTTTTCCTCATTTGTTTCTGTAATGATTTTAGGGCCTATGAATGAATCAAAAGAAAAATGGGGCTGCTCGCCTGGGACAAGAGTCCCAAAATCCGAGGTACCGATTCCTAAGGGTATAGGGCATATTTCTTAGGGCCAGGGCCATTTCCTCGGAAGCGTTGCACAGGGAGAACCAAATTATCGTTTTGGCATTTGATAAAGACTTTGCAGTCATGATAGGGGCGGTGCCCCTTTTGAGCTGGTGACAATTCAGCCCCAATGGGGAAACACATAGGGAGAAAAGTATGGCGATTTGCATAAAGGGTGGAAGTATCGTGACTGCGGACCGAACTTGGCGCGGCGATATCTATTGTGAAAACGATAAAATAAAGGCCATTGGGGCGGACCTAGAAGTTCCCTCAGGGACCGAGATTGTCGACGCGGGTGGTTGTTACGTTATGCCGGGTGGCATTGATCCCCAAACCCATATGCAGCTCCCATTTATGGGCACCCATGCGGTGGACGATTTTTTTACTGGGACCTCCGCGATGGTGACGGGCGGAACCACCATGCTGATTGATTTCGTTATTCCCAGCCCCCAGACGCGTTTGTTAGAGGCGTACCACACTTGGATGGATTGGGCGCAAAAGGCGGCCGCAGACTATAGTTTTCATATCGCGGTTACATGGTGGGGGGATTCCGTGCCCAAGGATATGGAAACCTTGGCACGTGAACATGGCGTGAATTCATTTAAGCACTTCATGGCCTACAAGGGTGCCATTATGGCTGATGACGAGATCCTTGTTAAGAGTTTTGAAAAGGCGAAAGAACTAGAAACTCTGGTTACCGTTCATGCTGAAAACGGTGAATTGGTGAGTCACTTACAGAAGAAAATGCTCGATTTAGGAATCACCGGGCCACAAGGACATCCTCTCTCGAGGCCTCCTGAGGTAGAAGGGGAAGCCGCGCACCGAGCGATTCGTTTGGCCGAGATGATAGGCGTGCCCCTCTATGTGGTTCACACTTCTTCTAAGGATGCTTTGGATGCGGTGATCCAAGCGAGATTAAGGGGGCAGACCGTATTCAGTGAAGCGCTGTCTCAGCATTTGGTCATCGATGATTCCGTGTATAAAAATCCCGATTGGCGAACCGCTGCGCACCATGTCATGAGTCCACCTTTCAGACCGAAGAAGCACCAGGAAGCGCTCTGGCACGGACTACAGGCGGGCATGATCCAAACTACCGCGACAGATCATTGTAGTTTTCTTACCGAACAGAAGGAAATGGGGAGGGATGATTTTACAAAAATCCCAAATGGTACCGGTGGGCTTGAGGATAGAATGACGATTCTTTGGCACCATGGTGTGAATACAGGCCGATTAACCCCCAATGAATTTGTTGCGGTTACTTCCTCAAATGCGGCGAAGATTTTCAATATTTATCCCCAAAAGGGTGCGATCATCGAGGGCGCGGACGCAGACCTTATTGTTTGGGATCCCGAGAAGACACGCACCATTAGCGCTAAGAGTCACTATCAGAAGGTGGACTTTAATATCTTTGAGGGCATGAAGGTTCAGGGGGTCAATGTGGCGACTGTCCAGCGGGGAAAACTTCTCTATAAAGACGGTGAGCTCTACGTGGAAAAGGGCATGGGGAAATACGTCAACCGTCCCTGTGGCGCCAATTATGTGAAAGCGACCGCGAAAAGATACGAAGCCAAATTGAGGTCGGGTCTCTAATCGCAAAATGGATATTTCCTATTCTAAAACTAAAATGTGTTAACAATGGCTAGAGCCTGAAATACCTGATCAGGTTCGCCAGGAATTGGGCAAGTTAAATGAAGTCAGAGTTCTCTTTTGGGGAATCTGATTGCTATTGTTGCATTGCTGTGCCTGGATGAACCCAGGGAGGAACAACGATGAGTGAAAGACGTCTTAATAATTTCGCGAACGGAGAATGGCGGGTCGTCGATGCGGAGCGTTGGCAGAGGGTTTGTAATCCGGCCACAGGAGAGGAATTAGCACAGGTTCCATTTTCGTCGAAGAAAGAAGTGGATTCGGTGATTGAGACCGCTCATGTTGCGTTTGAGGATTGGAGGATGGTTCCTCCCGTTGAGCGTGCACGCTATCTATTTAAATATAAATCGCTGCTCGACACATACAAAGAAGATCTTGCTCAGATAGTAACCAAAGAGCATGGGAAAACCCTTGCTGAATCCCGAGGCAGTGTACGCCGAGGCATCGAGAATGTAGAACATGCCTGTGGTCTGCCGGCCTTGTTGATGGGGGAAAGCCTTCAAGACGTCGCCCGTGGCATTGATACCCAAAGCCTACGTCAGCCCCTGGGGGTTTTTGCGGGCATCACACCTTTCAATTTTCCTGCCATGGTTCCTCTTTGGTTTTGGCCTTATGCGTTAGCAAGTGGCAACACCTACATCGTCAAGCCTTCTGAGCAAGTACCTCTTACCCAGCAGTTGCAATTTGAGCTGATTGAAAAAGCGGGTTTTCCCAAGGGCGTCATCAATATGGTTCATGGTGGTCGTGAGGCCAGTGAAGCACTCATCGATCATCCTCTTGTCAAAGGGATCTCTTTTGTTGGTTCCACACGGGTGGCCCAAGCTGTTTATGAACGCGCTGCGGGTCTTGGTAAGAGAGTACAGGCCCTCGGTGGTGCTAAGAATCATGTTATTGTGATGCCAGATGCAGTGGTCGAGCCCACGGTCGATGCGGTGATCGAGAGCGCTTATGGCTGCGCCGGTCAACGTTGTTTGGCTGCCAGTGTGGCTGTGCTGGTCGGTGATGCCTACGATATTTTTCGAGACAAGCTCGTTGAACGCGCTGCCAGTTTAAAGATGGGCAATGGCACAGAAGAGGGTGTGGAGCTCGGGCCTGTGATTGGCGTTGGAGCGCAGGATCGTATCCTGTCGATGATCGAGGCAGGTGTGCAAGAAGGCGCTGAGTTGGTGCTCGATGGCCGTAACCAGAAAGTTGCGGGTTGCGACGGGGGAACTTGGGTTGGAGCGACCCTCTTTGACAAAGTGACCCCCGACATGTCTATCGCTAAGGAAGAGGTTTTTGGGCCGGTATTAGCGCTATCTCGAGCAGATACCCTCAAAGAGGCCATCGAACGAATCAAAGACAGCCGATACGCAAATGCCACGTCTATTTTTACCAGTAGCGGTAAGGCCGCTCGCACGTTTCAGCACGAGGCTGGCGTGAGTATGATGGGTGTTAATATCGGTGTTGCAGCACCGATGGCGTTCTTTCCATTTGGTGGAACAAAGTCGAGTTTTTTCGGAGATGTTAAAGCCCACGGTCGGGACTCTGTTCGGTTCTTTACGGATGCAAAAGTAGTCATCTCTCGTTGGTTCTAAAGGAGGAAGCAATGCCTAGAGTAGTAAAAGCAGGTTTAATTCAAATGAGTAACCCCATCAACGACGACTCTGCACGTGTTGAAGATGTTCGGGATGCTATGGTTAAGAAACATATTCCGCTGATTGAAAAGGCAGGTCAGGAAGGTGTGCAGATCCTTTGTCTTCAGGAAATGTTTAATGGACCTTATTTCTGCCCAAGCCAAGATGCGAAATGGTGTGATATTGCGGAAGCGGTGCCAGGGCCCACCGTTGAAGCTCTCTCTGTCTATGCAAAGAGATATGAGATGGTTCTGATTGTTCCTATTTATGAACGAGAAATGCCCGGTGTCTATTACAATACCGCAGCTGTTATTGATGCTGATGGCTCGTATCTTGGTAAATACAGAAAAAACCATATTCCTCATACCTCTGGTTTTTGGGAAAAGTTCTTCTTTAAGCCAGGGAATCTTGGCTATCCCGTTTTTGAAACGAGATATGCGAAAGTGGGTGTTTATATCTGTTACGATCGGCACTTTCCGGAAGGAGCGCGCCTCTTAGGCCTCAATGGCGCTGAGGTTGTTTTTAATCCATCTGCGACTGTGGCGGGTTTGTCCCAATATCTTTGGAAGTTGGAACAGCCAGCCCATGCGGTCGCCAACGGCTATTTTATGGGATGCATCAACCGTGTTGGTACCGAGGCACCTTGGAACATTGGCCAATTTTATGGTTCCAGCTATTTTGTTGATCCTAGAGGTGAATTCTTGGCCGAAGGTTCTTTGGAGAACGATGAGCTGGTGACTGCTGAACTCGATCTGGACCAACTGGAAGAAGTACGTAGAGTATGGCAATTTTATCGTGATCGCCGCCCGGAGTCCTATGATGCGATGACTCAACAATTGCCTTAAATTCCAAAGTGTTTTGACGAATCTTGATTTTTCTTGAGCTTATCCCTTCGGGATATTTTGGAGATTTTTGTAATGAGCATGGATGATGTTCGAAAAGGTCACGATGAGTTTCTATTTCCGTGCGTGGCAAATTACTATGAAGAGCCGCTGGTTTTAACGGAGGCTAAGGGAAGCTGGGCCAAAGACAGTCAAGGAGAGCAATATCTCGATTTCTTCGGGGGTATCCTCACGGTTTCTTTAGGCCACTGTCAGGACGAAATTACCGAAGCTGTTACCAAACAGATGCAAACTTTGGGACATGTTTCGACCCTTTATCAAACCAGTCCGATGGTGGACGTCGCGCGGCATTTGGCAGAATTGACACCAGGGCCGCTGAAAAAATCCTTCTTTACCAACTCTGGGACCGAGGCGGATGAAACTGCGGTTTTATTGGCGCGGATTCACACCGGCAATCAGGAAATTATCGCGCTTCGTCATGGCTATCATGGGCGTTCTAATTTATCGATGAATTTAACGGGCCATAGCTCCTGGCGGGCCAGTGGTAGTACGGTGCCAGGAATCAAGCATGCCCATGCCCCCTACTGTTATCGTTGCCCATTTGGCGCGAAGTTCCCCAGTTGTGGTATCAAATGCGCCCAAGACCTAGAGGAATTGATTCAAACCGAGACAAGTGGCAAAGTCGCAGCTTTATTGGCTGAACCAATTTTGGGGCTCGGTGGCTATATTGAGCCACCCAAGGAATATTTTGAAGTGGCGGTCGGTATTGTCCGGAACTACGGCGGTGTCTTTATCTGTGATGAAGTTCAAACGGGTTTTGGGCGGACTGGGGAACATTGGTTTGGGATTGAGCACCATGGTGTCGAACCCGAAATTATGACCATGGCCAAAGGCATCGCGAACGGGATGCCCGCGGGGGTCACAGTGGCCACCGATGAAGTCGCCAATAGCTTTAGTGGAAAATCAACTTGCACCTTCGGTGGTAACCCCGTCTCTATGGCGGCTACGAACGCAACCCTATCGGTGATGGTGCGGGAAAATATTCCGAACCGAGCCTCGATCCTCGGCGCAACCCTACGGGGCTATCTCATGGAAATGAAGGAAAAATACGGATTGGTAGGCGATGTGCGGGGCAAGGGCCTAATGCAAGGAATCGAGCTCGTTAAGGATAGAAAGAGTAAGGAACCAGCGGTTGAGGCAACCACTCGGCTGATGGAAGTGAGCAAGAAAGAGAAGCTCCTGATAGGTCGAGGCGGGCTTTATGGAAATGTGATCCGTCTTGCCCCACCTATGCTGATTGAGGAAGAGGAACTAATCGAGGGATGCCGTCGACTTGACAGGGCTCTTTCGGAGGTTTGTGGAAATGAGTGAAGAGCGTTTAAGTAATCCTGATTTGGAGCCAACCACAGAGGCTGACCGAACTTGGGACCGGTGGCATATTGCTGCCCTATGGGTAGGTATGGCCGTTTGTATTCCCACCTACACCTTGGCAAGTGGCATGGTCAGCCAAGGATGGTCTTGGAAGAGTGCGGTGTTGGCGGTGGCACTGGGGAACTTGATTGTGTTATTTCCTATGCTTTTAAATGCCCATGCAGGCGCGAAGTATGGGATCCCATTTCCAATCCTTCTGCGTTCGTCATTCGGTATTCTGGGTTCGAATATTCCGGCGATGATGCGTGCATTTGTTGCGTGTGGCTGGTTTGGTATTCAAACTTGGATCGGAGGCAGCGCGCTCTATCGTCTTTGGCTCAGTCTATTTCCAAATAGTCCGAGTTTACCGGAACTTGTTCCGGCCTGGTTTGGGATTAATACAGGAGAGTTTCTTGCTTTTGTGGCATTTTGGCTTCTCAATGTGGCTGTGATTGCGAAGGGCATGGATTCCCTCAAAAAATTAGAGGTGTGGGCGGCTCCCTTTCTTCTTCTCTGTGGCGCGGGCTTACTCGCTTGGGCGTGGAGCAACCTTGGTAGTTGGACTGAATTACTTGCGGAAAGGGGAGAGATCACACGTGATACGTCGAGTGCTTTGTTAGGTGCGGGGCTTACGAGTGGTGTTGCTTTCTGGGGAACTTTGGCTTTGAATATTCCAGACTTCGCCCGTTATGCGAAAAATCAAAAGGAACAAATCGTAGGGCAGGCCTTAGGTTTGGTTCCCACTATGACTGCCTTTGCCTGGATTGGTGCAGTGGTCACCAATGCTACCGTTGTTATTTTGGGAACCAAGGTCTCAGACCCCGTTGCTTTGGTTTCTCAGCTTGGGGGGCCCTTCCTGACGGTCCTAGCGATGGTTGGCTTAATTATTGCGACCCTCAGTACCAATTTGGCGGCAAATGTTGTCTCGCCAGCCAATGACTTTTCAAATTTAGCGCCCAAGAAAATATCGTTTAAGACAGGAGCGCTGATTGCTGCCACGGTGGGTATGGTGATGATGCCGTGGAAGCTTTACATTGATGGTGCCAATTATCTTTTTACATGGCTCATTGGCTATGGGGGAATGCTTGGCGCCGTTGCCGGCATTATGCTCACGGATTATTATCTCATCCGGAAATGTAGTCTCAATGTTGATGCGCTCTATGTTAGGGGGAGTGAGTATGAGTATTCCAATGGGTTCAATTGGATTGCGGTTTTGGCGCTGTGCTTGGGTATTTCTGTGAATCTACCTGGTTTTTTGGGGGCTTTGGGCGTTATTGAAGTTGGGGATTTCGCGCGAGCTATCTATGAGAGAGCGTGGTTTGCAGGGGTCTTCATTTCTGCCTTCACCTATTGGGCGGGTATGAAATTTCTTCTACCGGCGCCATTGTTTAATCGGGACGTGTCCATCTCAAATGCGGACTAGCTGATTTATCCGCCCATCATGGTGATAATATCCCATTCTTGCATGGAAATAGGCATGACTGAGAGCCGGTTTCCTTTCTTGAGGAGGGCCATTTCTCGGAGTTTTGGTGTATTTCTGAGTTGGTCTCTATCAATGGGATGCGGGAACTTTCGTACAAACTGAATCTCTATGGCTATCCACCGGGGTGAATCGATCGTTGCTTTAGGATCGAAGTAGGCAGAACTGGCCTCGAATTGACTGGGATCTGGATAAGATTCACGGGTTACTTTGGCCTGACCGACAATGCGCATCGGGTTGGTGCTTGAATGATAAACCAAGATACCATCATGGAGTTTAATCTGATCTCTCATGAAATTACGTGCCTGGTAATTTCGAACGCCGTCCCAACAAGTTGTCTTATTCGGACAATGCAAGAGATCATCAATGGAGAACACTTCGGGTTCAGTTTTAACGAGCCAGTAATTCATTACAGCCCCTATAACTCAAACAAAGACAATGGGTATCTTTAAAACAAGGATGCAGCTAAACAGGCGCTGAGGGCCGAACGTCCCTCTACAATTTCCAATGGTGGAGCCGATCGGGATCGAACCGACGACCTTCTGAATGCCATTCAGACGCTCTCCCAACTGAGCTACGGCCCCACTAGAGCGCACTTTCTAATATCGATGATTTAAAAGAGCAAGGGAAATAGTAAGCTCCACAAGGACTTAGTTCGCGTTTTTCTTAGCGGCCTTTTTGGCAGGGGTTTTCTTATCAACTTTTTTGGCAGGGGCTTTCTTATCAACTTTTTTGGCGGGGGCTTTCTTATCAACTTTTTTGGCGGGGGCTTTCTTATCAACTTTTTTGGCGGGGGCTTTCTTATCAACTTTTTTGGCAGGCCCCTTCTTCGTGGTCTGTTTAGTCGTGGTTTTATTTGTCGCCTTTTTCGTTGTTTCGCTAGGGGCCTTTCGGGTTACTTTCTTGGTGGTTGCCTTCTTGGACGGTTTTGTTTTTTGACTCGATTGGGCTGCCGAAGCGGTCCTTTTGGCGGGGGCCGGCGCAGGTGCAGGATTTGAGCTTCCAGCAGCTCGTTTTTCCTGGAGTTCTTCGATAAGTTCGTTAAGTTTTTCGATGGTTTTTCTAAGGCCCGCAGGCAGTGCAATTTTACCTTGGTTGTTTAATTTGAGTGTTTGTTCTCCGAGGGTTCTGAATAATTTATCCTTCTCAAGCCGAACTCGATGAAAATCTTCTTCAAATTTATCTCGAGACCGAACCAAGAACACTTTGGCTTCTTCGATTTGATCGATGGCTTGTTGCCAAAGGTCATTTGCGTACTTTTTGATGTCTTCTTTAGGGGAGGTCAACGTCAAGCTCCTTTTGCTGGGATTGGATTTTTACTAATACGGGTGACTCAGCCAGTCAATGCTGCACATGTCGGATTTTATTCGGTTTGTTTCAGTTCGTCAGGGAAGAACTTATGGTTTTTTTGCGCTTTTTTGTGCTTTCTCGAAGGCGGCTCGGATTTTCGGGAGTAAAGATTTTACCAACTTTTTGTTGGCAGCATTGGTACTCTTTTCAAATTGCTCCAAAAAAAGATGCTTGTTTTTCTGAACATATTCGATCTGCTTGAGCAGCGCGCGTTTTTCTGAGGCTGGAAAATTTGGATCCGCCAGTTTGAGTTTGATTTCAGAGTGCTCCGGACTCAAAAGCATCGATTCAAAGGCGGTTGGCTCCAATACGAAGTAGGTCGCCATTAGGGCCGAAATCTGCATGACAAATTCTTCCATGCTGAACCCATGTTGCACGTAAATCCTATTAAGTCTTTCCATTTCATCGTGGCTCATGGACTGATCCGGCGTGCCGCCAGCGAAATTTCCCATAAGTTGGTGGTGTTTTCCGGCCGTTGCTTCCGCTAATTTCGGAATTAAGATTAATAGTTTTTCGACGGATTCACGCTTGAGAGCCGTAACTGGCGGGGTAAGAGCTTCTCCAAAGCCTTCACCAGGTGCAGCTTCTGATATTTGAAGTTGAAACCCAATCGCGAGTAGAATAATCATAGAATTAAATCGCATCTATTAACCTCATACGAATTGAAGACGATGAAACATTTGAATAACTTCAGTTCCCAAAGACGTCTTAACTTGATTCCTCAGTGGACCATTGTGTGGATTTTTGCGCTAGCATTTTCTGGCCAAGTGGCGCAAGCCGCAGAGTCAGTGAAATGCGAAAAGGGTGGGAAGAGCAAGTGGCACAAGGTGTGGAAAATCTATGGCAGCGTTAAGGATATGCCAGAGATTTTGGAGAATGAGGGGGTGCATATTTTAGATTTTCCTCCCTCGATTTGGGAGGATCGGCAGGCGGTCGACATTGCGTGGGCGGCAAAAGATTGGTGCAAAGTTAAGTATTTAATGGGGGCCGTGGACTCGGCTTTTAGCCGAATTCCCTCGGCGGAACTAACCCCAGATGAATTTGGGCGATTTGTCATTGAGAAGTTTAGAAGGTTGGAAGCTTGGTATCGAGTGGCGAGTCTAAGTGCCCAAATCAATGCCGAGGGTTATTTGAAGCATGGGGTGGCACAGCTGGCCGACGGTAAGTTTCTAGAAGCGAGTCAGCAGTTCAACCGAGCTTTGAATCATGTTTTCAAGTTAGAGAACAATTGGCAGATTCCACAACTTCTGCCCACTGTTTCAATCAAGGGCCACAAGCAAGCGGAATTGAACCCGGATGAAATTGTAGCGGGGTGTCCCGATCTTGGTGCAACGGTCACCAAAGAAGAGTATGAAACCATTTTGGCAAAGATGTCAAAAGTATTCAATGAGCGTCTTCTCCGGCCGGTTGATCTAAAGGATGCTACAGATTTGATTGCAGATTTTTCGAATTACTATCGATTAGGCGTGATGGCTGCAGCGGCGAGGGTAGGGTGCGTTTTGATCAAGCGGGCGGGAGAGTTCGATGTCGATCTTGGGACGGTGATGCGACGGTATCAATTGGTCAATCAGCTCCAGCAGGAGAAGACGCTACCGAAGTATCGGCGACGTGAATTCAAGAAGTTTGTACGATTGGCGAGTGATCACCTTGCGCAGTCTCGGTTTCAACTCGCCCATCAGTCCTTAGAGAAAGTGTTTGTTCTTTTTGGTGAACCAGTCTCACCGAGTTCTTATCTAATGGGGGCGCCGGATTCTCCTAAGCATCTCAAGGGTCCGAAAAGGTAGGTGTGGGTAGGCGTACTCGGAGTTCGCCAAATCTCTTTCTTATACTTGCGAGGAACGATCTTCTGGGGAACACTTGTTTGTGGAGGGTCCAATTTGGTGAAGCGCACTTACGGTGTCCGGCGCCGCGGTAGGGAAGTGTATAATCCGTTCCGCGCACTATTGTACGATTGGCTCGTACCACGCCTTCTCAATCTTTTTCGACACGGCGCAGGCATTCTCTTGTCTCTTTCGATGATTCTCTTGTCGATACGGGGTTTTTTTAGAGGAAGTCAGTTTTTTCAGGTGGCGCCATTGGTTCTTGTGGGGGTGACTCTTTCCGTCTTATTTTGGCGTTTCCATCTGACATTTCGAAAAGGCCTTCCAATAGCTTCGAAAACGAAGCCGATTCAACCAGAGTTAGATATTGCGATGCTCACGCTCGCATTGGTCTTTGTGTGTTTAGAGGGGGGAGGAGGTCCCTCGGGGCTACTTTATCCCTTTGCTTATGTCTTTGTTGCTTTCAGTGTCGCCGTTTGTTCGAAGAGGGTCCTCTTTTTTGTCCTGCCCCTTTTATTGGTCACCGAAGCGTTGATTATTACCTATCAACCAGAGGTTGGTGGTTGGAAACTTTTGGCTGCGCATACATTATTTTCATTTTTATTCGGAAGCCTGTTTGCACTCTTATTACGCGGTGAGGTGATGAATCGCCGAAATTCCATGGAAAGGGAAATCGAATGTATGCTCACGTCGATTTCCCAAGATGCACAGGACTTTCGTCTTACTTCGGGAATGGCATGGGATGGAAAAAAATTGAGTCCCGAAGAACTTAAATTTCGAAGGAATGTAAGTTCGGTGGAAGTTATACATGAGGCTTCTTACAATGTTTTGGCTATTGCCGAGCACGCTTTAGATACACATACCGTGGCGCTTTATTGGCTTGATGTGAATAACGCAAAACTTATTTTGAAAGAGCAAAGAACCCATGGGGAAGCCGAATTAGCGGCGTCCATTGAGGCCGTGGAAGGTGTTGTGGGGGCCATTAAGAAAAAGGCTGAACCCATTAGGCTTCATTCTTTGAGCCCAGGGTATTCTGGGTTGACCTATTATGCGGGCAAGGTCAGTCCTTCGAGTTTTCTCGGTGTCCCTTTACTGGAACATGGCCACTTCAGAGGTATTTTGGTGGCCGACCGGGTCAATTCTCTGCCTTTCTCTGACGATGATTTACAGATTCTGGTTACCATTGGTGGCGAAATTATCAGGGCTATTCAAGTGGAGCGTATTTTTAGCGATATGGATCGAGAGAAATTTCGAAAAGAGCAGTTTTATAAAGCTTCTCGGGCTTTCAATGGAACTTTAAGAGTGGAGGATGTCGGTCAAGTCGCGATTCAAGCCGCTATGGAAGTTGCGGGCTTGGAAGGGGCTGCCATGGTTCGATGTCTTTCGAGGCCTGACGAGTTTGAGATAGTCTCTATTTCTTGGCCAAAACCGAGGGTGGTGGAGGCACTTCAAGGAGCCCGTTTTCTTGGTTCTGGGGGGTTGGTGGCTGCTAGTTTGAAGGCGCGGCATTCATTGCCTTATGGAGAGATATGCTCCCAGGGACAGACAGTATTTGCAAAGGATTTGTCGTTTGAACCATCAACGCTCATGATTTTACCATTGGTCTGGAATGATGAACCCATCGGAGCACTTTTGGTGGCTGACCCACGGCCGCGCAAATTGAATCACGAAGTGAGAGATATGCTGCATGTTATTGCCGATCACGCTGCAATTGCCATTGCCAACGGTCAAATGTATCAGCAGATGGAGGAGCTCGCGACCACCGACGGACTTACTGGGTTGGTAAACCATCGGCATTTTCAGGAACTATTTGATGTTGGGTTGAAGTCGGCGGCTCGGTATCAACGAAACTACGCCTTGATACTATGTGACCTTGACCATTTTAAGAGTGTTAATGACACCTATGGCCATCCAGTCGGTGATGCTGTACTAAAGAGAATTTCAAGTGTGCTGAAAAGGTCTGCTCGGGGTACAGATATTGTTGCTAGATATGGGGGAGAAGAATTTGCAATCCTTATGGATGAAACCGATGCTACTGGCGCGACGACCATTGCGGAGCGGATCAGGAATCTGGTCAAACAGGAGTTGTTCCACAGTGAGATTGGAAGTTTTCGGTGTTCCATGTCTCTTGGGATTTCGGTATTCCCTCTCCACTCGTCCATAAAGACGGAGTTGTTGGTTGCTGCTGATGAGGGGCTTTATGAAGCGAAACGTGCGGGCAGGGATCGAGTTGTTTTGGCGAAGTTTCCAACAACTCGAAAAAAGGCAGGATGAATTTAACGGGTAAGAGAAAACGAATGAAAAAAACTTTTGTTCTTGATACGAATGTTCTTTTGCACGATCCCAATGCGATTTTCGGATTTGAGGAAAACAAAATTGTTATTCCTATTTACGTTATTGAAGAGATCGATACTTTCAAAAAAGACTTGTCTGAATTGGGCCGCAATGCACGACATGTCACCCGTGCTTTGGATGCATTACGTGTGCGAGGTGCCCTCAGTGAGGGCGTGACCATGTCCAATGATGGCAGTCTTCAGGTGGTGATGACGAATCATCGTCTGCCGGAAGGTTTTACCTCTCGAAATTCCACTGACAACATGATTTTGGGCACGGCCTTGGAGGTTCAAGATAGGAATCCTGAGGATCGAGTCGTTTTTGTTTCCAAGGATGTTAATCTCCGAATTCGGGGGCACGCCCTTGGATTACATGTGGAAGATTATGACTCCGAGGGTACGGATATTAGCGAACTTTATACGGGGATCCGAGAGCTTGGGGTCGATGGAGAGAGAATCGACTCATTTTATAGGGACGGTGTTCTTCCTGTGGAGGAGGAAGCAACCACCCCCAACGAATTTGTGATCCTAAAAAATCCAGTGAATCCCACGCACACCGGTTTGGGCAAGGTCGACACCGATGAGCAAGTGATTCGGCCAATTTATTCTCCTAAGGATGGCATGTGGGGAATTCGGCCTCGCAACAAAGAACAGAGTTTTGCCGCCGATATTTTACTCAACGATGAGGTAAAGCTTGTAACCCTCGTTGGTAAAGCGGGTACCGGTAAAACATTGCTGGCCATAGCAGCGGGTCTTCATAAGGTCACTGAAGAGGGGGCTTATCAGCGCCTTTTGATATCTCGGCCTATTTTTCCACTGGGAAAGGATATTGGTTATTTGCCGGGGGATGTCGAGGAAAAGTTGACACCGTGGATGCAGCCAATCTTTGATAATATCGAGTTTCTAATGGGAATATCCCGTAACGACAAACGGCAAGGCCGTGGTTATGCGGAGCTGATGGATTTGGGGCTTTTGGAAATTGAACCACTGACCTACATCCGAGGCAGGAGTATTCCGAATCAATTCATGGTGGTCGATGAAGCTCAAAATCTAACCCCCCACGAGGTGAAAACCATCATCAGCCGTGCCGGCGATAACACAAAGATTGTTCTAACCGGCGATCCATATCAGATTGACAATCCCTATGTTGATTCGACCAACAATGGTTTGGTGCATGTGGTCAATCGGTTTCAGCAGGAGAGAATCGCGGGCCATATTTCCTTCAGTCGAGGTGAGAGGTCGGATTTAGCAGAGAAGGCAGCGAATTTATTGTAAGAATTCTCGCTGATAGACAGAGATCTATGGCAATATGCTTGACGTCGGTAAATATCACTGGTTATGAGCTTCAGACTTAAGTTCAAAGTATAGCGAGGTTACGAAAATGCGGGATATAACAGAAGATACTCTTTATGACGTTCGTTTGATTGAGCGCCACATGAAAGAAGGTATTTTGAAGCAAGAAGAACTCGATGCCCATTTGGCTAAGATCCCTGATTCAGAATCGAAGTCGTCAATGGTCAATGTGGATGAACTACGCACCAAGAACGTCATCTAGGTCCAATCCTTCAGATATCTTATTGACCTGGCCACGATTATTGGTCGTTAGGTCCTATCTTCCTTGATTCACAATCGCCGCGCTTGTTTTGGTGTTTGGCTGTCTTTTCGAAATAGCATTCTAATGGAATACCATCGTCTTTGAAGATGTCGTCTTTGGAGATGGGTACCGGGTTTTGCCGCTCCTATGTTTCAGGATTCTCCAGCAAAACGTGCTTTCATGGTCTTTTTGGATTAATTTTTTCCCATTGTCCCAGCTCGGTCGTATCCTATTGAAGCAGTTGCGGTTGGGCTGAAGTCCCCTATTCTATATCTCAGAGCGGGACTTTTCGCCCGATTGAGGGGCCTGAATCAGGAGTGGTTATGCGTATGGAGAGACTGACTCACAAAGCGGTTGAGGCAATGGACGATGCCCAAGTTGAAGCGAAGCGTCGCGAACACCAGGGTATCGCAGGCCTTCATTTACTGTGGGCATTGGTCCGCCAGGATGGGGGTATCGTGCCCAGCGTATTACAAAAGATTGGCGTTGATCCGTCGGTCATTCTTGGTCAGGTGGACGGTGCATTTGGTTCTTTGCCCAAGGTTCAGGGGGGCAGTGCTTATGGGTCCGATGATCTTCAGCGAGTCTTAGAAGAAGCTGACGCGGTCGCTGATCGCATGAACGATGACTATGTTTCCACTGAACATCTCTTCTTGGCGATTTCCATGAAGCAGGGAAAGGCTCAAAGAATTCTAAACCGTCTCGGGGTTACCGATGAAGGGATTATGAGGGCATTGGAGGGAGTTCGTGGGAGCCACCGAGTCACGGATCAAACGCCAGAAAATCGATACGAGGCTTTGGCTCGGTATGCTCGAGATCTGACTGACCAGGCGCGGCGGGGAAAAACAGATCCCGTTATTGGACGAGATGAAGAAATTAGAAGAGTTATCCAAGTTCTGTCTCGTCGGACGAAGAATAATCCGGTTTTAATTGGCGAACCAGGGGTGGGTAAAACAGCCATTGCTGAAGGACTGGCCAGACGCATCGTCGATGGAGATATACCTTTGGGGATGAAGGATCGAAGGGTCTTGGCCCTCGACTTGGGCGCGCTTGTGGCGGGAGCAAAATATCGAGGTGAGTTTGAGGATCGCCTGAAGGCGGTGCTCAAAGAAGTCACCGAGGGTGCGGGTAGCATCATTCTATTTATCGATGAAATGCATACTCTGGTGGGCGCAGGAGCGTCGGAAGGGGCGATGGATGCTTCGAATATGTTAAAACCAGCCCTAGCTCGAGGTGAACTGCATTGTATTGGTGCCACGACTTTGGACGAATATCGGAAGCACATTGAAAAAGATCCAGCTTTTGAACGGCGGTTTGCTCCGGTGCTCATTGAGCCTCCCAGTGTGGAAGATACGGTTTCAATTTTGCGAGGCTTGAAGCAACGCTACGAGATTCACCACGGCGTTCGAATTCAGGATGGGGCCTTGGTTGCGGCCGCGAAGCTTTCAGCTCGATATATACCTGAGCGATTTTTGCCAGATAAGGCCATCGATCTTATAGACGAGGCGGCCAGCCTTTTAAGACTCCAAATTGACTCTCTTCCAACTGAATTAGATCAATTAGGGCGCAAAATTGTTCAGTTGGAAATTGAGAGACAAGCGCTCTTACAAGAAGTGGATCAGGGTTCAAAACAAAGGCTTGAAAAGCTCAACCGCGAATTGAATGGATTAAAAGAAAACGAACGAGAACTCAAAATTCAGTGGCAATTGGAGGTTGATGATCTCAAGAAAAGCCAAAAGTTTCAGGAGGAACTCGAAGTGCTTCGTCAGGAGCAGGCAACCGCCGAACGAATAGGGGATTTGAGTCGAGCAGCTGAGATTAAATTTGGAAAGATCCCCGAAATAATACAGGAGCTTGATGATGTTAAGAAAGCATTCGAAGCCAAGGAAAACTCTCTGATTCATGAGGAAGTAGAGCCCGAAGATATTGCTGCGATTGTTTCAAAGTGGACCCATATTCCCGTGACAAAAATGTTGGAAGGTGAAACCGAAAAACTTTTGAGAATGGAGGAAGTACTTACGCAAAAGGTCATAGGTCAATCTAAGGCAATTGAAGCCATTGCCCACGCTATTCGCAGAAGTCGTTCTGGGCTGTCTGACCCCAATCGACCTTTAGGGTCGTTTCTCTTTTTGGGACAAACCGGCGTAGGGAAAACCGAGACAGCTCGAGCTTTGGCTACTTTCCTCTTTGATGATGAAACCGCGATGGTTCGGATCGACATGAGTGAGTATATGGAAAAGCACGCCGTTTCTCGTTTGGTGGGAGCGCCTCCTGGATATATCGGCTATGAACAGGGTGGACAGCTCACGGAAGTGGTTCGCCGAAAACCTTACGCTGTTATTCTTCTCGATGAGATTGAGAAGGCTCACGACGACGTATTCAATCTCTTTCTTCAGCTCTTAGAGGACGGTCGACTTACCGAGGGCCAAGGGCGAACCGTAGATTTTAGAAATACGGTCGTCATAATGACCTCAAATTATGGTGTGGACAAACTCCTGAATACAAAGTTCTCCGATGAGAATCTCAGGGCGCTACTTGGAACTCGATTTCGACCAGAGTTTATCAATCGGGTTGATGAGGTTGTGGTATTCAATGCATTGGATGACACGAATCTCCAAAAGATTCTCGAGCTTCGGATTGCTGATATTAATCAACGGCTGGCCGAAAGAGAGCTCATTTTGGAAGTTGAACCAGCAGCTAGGGGAAAATTGCTCGAATTGGGTTATGATCCGTCGTTTGGGGCTCGACCTCTCAAGCGCTGTCTACAAAGATACATTGAAAATCCACTTGCTTCTGCTATTTTGGCCGGGGATTTCAGTGCAAAGGATTCCGTTTTGTGCACTTGGAATGAGGGGTTTCGTTTCCAGAAAATGAAGCTGATGTAGGTGTTGATTGGTCGCATATTTTTTCAGTGAGCTTGCGGTGAATGGTCGCGCTTCGTTAGAATCAAGTATGTCTCGATAACTTGGTTCAAAACATGCCTGCACGTTTTTTTGGTCAATATTTACTAGAGCAAGGCGTTGTTTCCACATGCCAACTCGACCTAGCTCTGCGTTGGCTCGATGAAAAATCCGAACGTATTGGAGAAATTGCGCTCCGGCGTGGGTTGTTAACCTCGGTTCAAATTAAAGAGTTAACCCGCATCCAACGAAACATCGATTGTTCGTTTGGTGAATTGGCCATTGAGCGAGGGTATCTATCCCGTGACAACTTACAACTTTTACTCGCTGAACAAGCGCGGTGTCGGATTTCTATAGGTGAGGCACTTGTGGACTTGGAGGTTATACAGAAAACGGCATTGCATGGGTATTTAGACGCATTTCACTACGAAGAGTCTCTGCACAATCAAAGTCGACAAACGTCGGATATTGAATTGTCTCGGCCTATATTGATGAAAAACATAGAAGAAGTTTTTCCAAGACTCGTTTTTCGTTTAACGGGTGTTCGAGTTAAGTTATCCCAACTAAGCCGTCGTAGGCTGAATTTGGCGCAAGGAGATAAATGGTATATCGCTCGTGTCGATCTCGAATTGATAAAGCCTGAAGGAGAATTGGCTCAATGTGGCTCAATTTGGATGGTCATTGGTAAACATTTGGCAGATTTAGTTTTGGCCGCTTATCTCCAGGAGTGTTTCGTCGAGGAGAGCGATAATGTCCAGCCTGAAGAAGCTCTATCCTCGATTTTGAGTGTCATTTCTGGCAACCTATTGCGTGGGACTTGGGAAGGTAATGGCCGAGGTCGTATGGGCCCCCCCGCAACTCTTGGGTTTTCCGAAGAAATGATGTGGGTATGGGAAATGGTAAGTCCCTATGGAGATGGCTGGGTTGCATACATAGAGCGTTAGACACATAGAGCATTAGATACATGGAGCATTAGACAATGGGGCCTTTGGGTTCACGAATCGATTGCACCGCAGGATTCCTTATATTATCCGGCACATAGAGAGAAGAACGGAGGGGCTTGTCCCCATGCTAAAGGAGCTCAGATGACTGCGAACGAGCAACAGCCACTTTGGGGAGGGGGAGATTCTATGATGCATCCTGCCCTTGATGCGATTTCCGTATCGTTGCGGCAGGATATGCCTCTGGCCGAAGCAGATTTAAAGGCGTCTGCGGCTTACGCTAGAGCCCTGGGCAAGTGTGGTGTGCTCTCCATAGAGGATGGGGAGGCCCTTTCCAAGGAGTTGCTAACAATCCGGGGTGAGTACCGGAAGGGTGAATGGCGGCCGGATGGTTTTGAGGATGTTCATACGGCTATTGAAGCGGAGGTTACCCAGCGTTTGGGAGATCTAGGCGCCAGATTACATACGGGTAGAAGTCGAAATGACCAGGTTGCCACAGCTTTTCGCCTGACTGTCATGGGGATTATTGATGATTTGGCAAAATGCGGAACGGATCTCCTCATGGTTATTCTGAATCGTGCAGAAGATGAAATTGACACCCTCATGTCGGCTTATACGCACTTACAACGCGCACAACCCATTCGTCTGGCTCATTGGTTGATGTCCTATTTTTGGCCACTAGAACGAGATCTAGAGCGACTTATGCAATTGCGTCAGAGGGTTGCCGTTCTACCTTTGGGTGTGGGGGCGGTATCGGGACATCCTTTTGACATCGATCGGAATTATCTGGCAGATGAGTTGGGTTTTGATGCGATCAGTGAGAATAGTCTGGATACGGTGGGAGATCGTGATTTCGCGATTGAATTTGTTTTTGCATGTTCTTTAATTGGGATTCATCTGTCGAGAATGTCTGAAGACTTGGTTGTATGGAGCTCAGCGGAGTTCGGTTTTATTAAGTGGCCTTCTAATTTAGCGACTGGCTCCAGCTTGATGCCGAACAAAAAGAACCCAGATTTACCCGAATTGGTTCGGGGAAGAGCGGCTCAACCCATTGGGGATTTGATGACACTTCTAACTTTAATGAAGGGGTTGCCCACAAGTTATCAGCGAGATCTTCAAGAAGATAAGCAGCCTGTATGGCGTTCGAATTATGTCACTCGAACCAACCTTTTGGCCATGACCGCAGCCATTGATGGGGTTGTCTTTAATGGCGATGCCCTAAGTGGTGATCTTTCTGATGATATTCTAGCGACTGAATTGGCTGATTTGTTGGTGGGGCGTGGTGAAGCATTTCGAACTGCGTATCGGGCTGTCTCTTGTTTGGTGGCGAGGGTTCGAGAAGGTGGTGGCACACTGAAGGAGTATGCGGCGTCGGCTTCTCCAGAAGAGCTAAAACCATTTATGGCTGAGGATATTCTAAATTGTCGAGTTGAGGATGCCATTGAACGTCGGACGACACCAGGTGGAACGGCGCGAGAAGCGGTTGAACTTCAATTCAAAGATGCGCAAGAGGTAATAGACTTTTACCGAGATAAATTTTTCGCTCTACAAGACGATTGATTTTATCTCATGAACGAATGCTTGAGAGGAGATACAGGAATGGCAGGGAATCAATCTTTTGACATAACCACGGGGTGTGATCTTCAAGAAGTGGATAATGCTGTGAATCAGACCAACAAGGAATTGGGACAACGCTATGATTTTCGGGGTGTTGAGTATGAGTTGGTTTTCAAAAGAGGGGAAGCAAGTGTTTCGATCCACGCACCAGATGAGCATAAATTGAACGCGATTTGGGATGTTCTACAGGGGAAATTGGTTCGGCGAAGCGTCCCGGTCAGAAACCTCGATCGTGGTAATGTCATTCAGGCAACGGGATTTTCTGTGCGTCAAGACATTGCCCTGACTCAAGGAATTTCGTCGGACACCGCTAAGAAGATCATCAAGTTTCTTAAAGAAAAAAAATTGAAGAAGGTCCAGTCCACCATTCAGCAAGATCAAGTTCGAGTTGTTTCGCCTTCAAGAGATGCTTTGCAGGAGGTTATGGGGATCTTAAAGCAAGAAGATTTTGGGGTTGAACTACAATTCGGTAACTACCGTTAAATCGCGAAATTCCATACTACGAAGTATCCTTCACGTTGACATGGATGCGTTTTTTGCGGCTGTGGAAGTGAAGGACTTTCCTGAGTTGGTGGGAAAACCCGTGGTGGTGGGTGGTTCTTCCAGTCGCGGAGTTGTGGCCACAGCTTCTTACGAAGCCCGTCGGTTTGGGATCCACTCCGCTCAACCCATGGTCCATGCATTAGAGCGCTGTTCCCATCTTATTGTCCGGCCCCCACGAATGAAGCGCTACCAGGAAGTAAGTCGAGGTCTTTTTGAGATATTTCGACGCTTTACCCCGGTGGTGGAGGGACTTTCTTTGGATGAGGCGTTTCTTGACGTGACGGGAAGCGAGTCGCTATTCGGTTCGGCATTTGAAATTGCAAAGAATATCCGAAGGCTGATTTGGAGTGAATTGGGTTTAACTGCATCTGCGGGAGTTGCAACGAATAAGTTTTTGGCCAAATTGGCGTCTGAGGAAAACAAACCAGATGGGCTAACGCGAGTGCAATTGGAAGAAGTCGAGGGATTCTTGTCTGGGATGCCCATCGAGAGGATGTGGGGGGTTGGTCGTCTTACTGCCAAGATTCTTCGAGAAAGAGGGATCTGCACCATTGGTGGGCTGAACCATTTAACGGATTTGCAAGCGACCAATATTTTTGGTTCTTCAGCCAGTACATTCTTGTTGCTTGCCAAAGGCATTGATCTGCGCGAGGTAATATCCGAGTCGGCTCCCAAGTCTGTGGGTTCCGAACACACTTTTGAGATTGATACGCGTTCCCAGGAAGTTTTGGAGCAATCAATTCTTCAACACAGTTTCATTATTTCGGCTCGACTTTTTGACAAGGGTTATCACGGCAAGACAGTGACTCTAAAGTTGAAAGATCCGATGCATGGCGTTCGGACGTGTCAGCGAAGCCTGAAAAAGGGGATTTTTTCTGGCGACGAAATTTATCAGATGGCTCGAGAAATTCTTCGCGGGGAAATGCCCCTAAGGAGCCCGGTCCGGCTGGTTGGGTTGTCGGTATCCAATTTATCTGTGGAGCGCCAAACAAGTCTATTTCAGGAAAAGAAAAATGAACGTTGTGAAAAGCTAGAAAAAGTTCGTGCGCAATTACGTACGAAATTTGGTAAGGATATTTTAACTCGAGGTACGATTTTAGGAGAGCGCTCCAATAGATGAAGGCGCACAGTCTTTGATTGGGGCAACAATATGAATGGCCAAGGTAAAGCAGCATCGATAATCGGCGCGCCGGCTTCTGCATCATGCTACCACCCACTTTTCGCGTTATCGTTTTCAATAAAATAGGTCTTTTCGGAGTAGAATAAAATCTTTTGAGAGGGGTAGAAGTTCGACTGGCATGGTGACCCTCGATTTCTCATCAACCTCAAATTCGCCGTTTCGAAGTGATATCCATTTGAGGTTTGGTTTTCGAGTTTGGGAGTTGGGAACCACATACATATGCTTGGCAATTGATTTGCGGTGTAAAAAATATTCATTGTTCTGCAAGGCTATGTTTGTGTCCAATCATTTTGCGATCTCATCGGGATTTTGGTTTGCGGCTTTTCCCGAGTTTGAAGTGACGGGAATGATTCGCAGGATGATTGGAGATGTGTTTTTCGACCGGGGCATGTTTAGATTACGTTGTTCAAGGTGCCCAAAAGATTGGGTGGTTGGGAAATAGAGTTTTTGACAGGTCAGGTGGCGTTCATGTTCTTTTGCTGCTTGTGATGGTATGAATTGATATCGAAGCAAGCGTTTTGGGCACATCGTTTGAAAGGAGTGCCCATTCCAAGACCGTTAGCTCGGTTTTTTCGTAAAAAAAGCCGCCCGAAGTAGGCGGCTTTTTTTCAATCATTGGGATTTCTCTCTATTCAATTGGCACCAGAGCCGGGCTTGAATTTTCATACTCAAGAACCTCTCTTTCCCATTTTTCTGGTGCTGAAGATAGATTTTCCTTGGTTTCAAACTGTCTACGTTTCGCTGCAGCTTTTCGTGTACGGCTGGTGTTACGTCTCCTACCCCTTTCTCGCTTTACCTGCTCCACGAGTCGGTCTTTGGCGAGGTCTATGGCCTTGTACATATCGT
Organism: Myxococcota bacterium; assembly: GCA_036339465.1. Taxonomy (GTDB): domain Bacteria; phylum Myxococcota; class XYA12-FULL-58-9; order XYA12-FULL-58-9; family JABJBS01; genus JAYZAY01. The sequence goes on from JAYZAY010000011.1 coordinate 56,040, forward strand.
CATCTACTTCTGTGATGTTGATAGGGCGAGATTGTGGCATGAATACGGCGATCCGACATTCATTGTTCCTTCTACCTGTGATTTCTCCTAGGTCAGAAAGCTCAATTTCAATCTTTGCGGCTGGTCGGTCGAAAATACGCATCAGCGAATTACCGATCTTGTCTTCCGCGTGGTTTTTCAACGACCGGGTTAAATTCATGTGTCTCGCTTTAACAATCACTCTCATTAAGAAAATCCTCCTGACCCGTTGCTTTTCGAGCCATTGTCCCCTGCGCTATCGCGCTTACCTTAAAAGAAAAATAGGTCGAATGCAGGCGCACCGACCCCTACGATTGGTTGATAGTTAACACTCCTTTGGGTGTTTACGCTCGGATGAGCGAACTCAGTAAGAGTCCAGACAAGAACAAGGCTCTGTAAATGCCAAGTCTTATCATGGGCTTTGGATACCTTAACCTTATCCATTACGATCAGTATGGTAGTAAGCGATGGCTCCGTCCAGTGTTGAATATTTTAAAAGCAAACAAATCATAATCCTCATGATCGTTCTATCGGAACGGCCAAAATTTTGCCCTCTTTGAAAGTACGTGGGACGCTTGGCTTATGGAACTCACGACAATTATTTCTATGCTGCAGCGCATCGAAGAACGGCTCGACGCGCTCGATGACAAACTCGAAAGTATGAAGGGTAATACCAAAAAGTCTATGGAATGGATCGGTACCTTATCCGAGCATGTTCGTTCGCTGGATGAATTTCGGGAAGAGGTTAGGGCAACTTTTGAGCCCATGGCTCAGAAGATGGACAATGTTGATGAGGTTACTCGGATCCTCCGTCACGCGACCGTAGATATTTCTAGGCGAGTTGAAAAAATTCAACGCAGGGAAGACCGGGGTGATTTGGCGGATGTCATGGAGAACTAATCTTTGGTGTTTCCCTGGGCGTCCCAAGGGCTCGTTGAACTGTTTCTGGATTCATTTAGACAAGAGTGGGCCGAGGGCGTTCTTGAAATGACTGACGCCGAATGGCTTAGAGATTAAAAAATTTGCGCCATTATTATCCGCGATTTTTCTGCGTTCATTGCTACCTTCCGAGGTAACGAATCCTATGGGAAGATTTGGATACCATTTCTTGACGATTTTGAGAAGTTCGAGACCATCCATGACGGGCATGTTCCAATCACTAATGACTAGGTTTGGCTTCTCACTGGAAATTAAGTCGAGGGCATCTTTGCCATTGGCAGCTTGGATGAATTCCGCAGACTCCCATCCGGCGGCCTTAATATTTCGGATAACCAAACGCCTCATGGGCTTGCTGTCATCAACGACGAGTATCTTCATGGTCTATCTTCGAGGGGCATTTGTTTGATTCTATCGTTTGGGGGGTGACAAAAGCAATAAGGTGATGTTTTCCAGAGAGTTGCGGATACGATTTTGAAAAAGTTAGTCTACGACGAGGACTTTCGTACCATCCTGTGCTGTTTCGGATGCCACATAACCAATGGCCCCTTTATGGGCTTTTACGAAAGCCATGAGTTCCGTTTCAGAGGTGAAAGTCGGGGGCATCTTACCTTTTCCGGAGAAGACCATTTTACGCCAGTAGTTGGTAAATTGCTTGGCTGTTTTGCCCGCAAATTTTTTCATGAAGCGTTCGTGGAGGTCTCCTGTCTTCAATGTCACCAGAACAACTTGGTCACCGTTACCCCATTTTTTCATTTTGCCCAGAAGAATTTTCTTGAGTTTTCCTTTAGAGATGGTGGCCACGGGGTTGTCTGCTTTGACAATGGCCACGTCATCAGCCAAAGCACTGGATGCCCCCAGCATCATTAAAGCAGTGAAGAGACATGTCAGATCTATCTTACTTTGCCTTGCGCGTGATTTGATCAATCTGGTCATCGTCTGTTCTCCCCCCTAGAACGTCACCGTGGTTTTGAGTCCAAAGATTGTCCAATAGCGCTCTAGGTATGGATTGTCTGGATTGTCTTTTTCGCCAACCATAATGGTTCCATCTATAAGGTGGCCCTCGATCTTAAAGAGCCAATAGTCAGTGATATCGAAGCGCATGGACAACGCTAAGTCTTTGGAGAATGCGTTGTAGTGGGGTTGTAAGAGTTCATCGATGCCATTTCCATAGATCCGGTTACCGGCAAGGTCTTTACAGTCTAAATCCCCGTTTCTGCAGGTAGGATCGTTTTGAACAGAGAGGTAAGTCGCTGCTTCAAACCAATCAGTGAAACGGTAAGAGAGTTGCACGTACCAACGTTCCTGATTCAAAGCCATGTTGCTAACGAAGGTGTTGTTGCTCAGGAAATCACCATGGTAACGCGCATATTCCGCAGCGAACACTGCGTTTTCATAGGTGTATTCAAGGGACGCAACCCAAAACACGGTATTTGGAAAAGTGATTCTGAAGTCTTTTTGACTGATCGAACTTACGAGTCCCCGTCCCATGAGTTCATCGAAGTAGGCATCACCGATTTGGCCTTCGGCGTAACTGCTGCCGAATCGTAGGTGTGTGAATTTGAGTAGCAATGTACCCCATTTATAGTCGGTGAGGTCTTCGAGTGGGGTATTCCATTGAAGCGCGAGGCTGGTCATTGCAGAATTGTACAGGTCGGATACGTTAATCGCGTAGATACCCTTGAATTGGTCATAGCCACGGTTCTTGAAGAAGTCTGTGACCGACGAATTATCTGGGTCAGGTACGCCCCGTCTGCCGTAACTGACCTGATAATCGAAAGACCCCAAGGAATAGTCTGAGAGGTCGACGTTGCCGTAGGCTTGTACGCCGTTGAAGGCGATTAGAAGGTCTCGGAGGGCCAAGTAGTACACGCTGGGCGGCATTAAAACAGTGGTTCGTGTTAAGTCCAAGTCTTGATACTCACCATAAAGTCCGTAGGGCTGCTTCACGAGGCCGGCTCGTAGGTTAAACCAGTCGGTGATTGAGTAATCGATAAATGCCCAGTCCACTTCTGGTCTAAGGTTACCTAGCGCCCCCAGGGTTCGAGCAAAAATCTGAGTGCCAACTCGGGCGTCCCCTAGGTCGGCACCAAAGTTCAAGCCTATTTCTCCGTAGGCCAGCGAGCCATTCTTTGTTTGACCGAGGTAATTGTTGCCCGTCGATTTAAGATAGCCTTGACTTACAAAACCATGGACATCGACTTGTGCGTTTGCAATGGGACTCAGAAGCAGAAAAAAGGCGGCTATGAATGTACACCCCCACTGGGCCAAGAGTGGCTGTTTCGTTGCGAACCATACGGCCCTATTTTGGCTCATTGAAGACAACTCCCGTGCGCGAGCGTTTTTCGTTGCATGAGTCCGAAAGTTCTTTAGCGAAGTCCGAAAATCCAGGCGAAGCCAATTTTCGATTCTGTTTCAACGTCGGATTCCCCTCAGGTGTTCACTGTCTGTCCGTGGTGGGATAAACGCCTTTATGATTCCCTGATTTATGCGCATTTCATACCCCAGACACCAGTGCCCGACATTAATATCCATATCCGACCTTAAGTAAACTTCTTTACCCGCAAACTGCCCGAAACTTGTTTAAATTGATGATGATTACTGGACCGCGAGGTTGTTTTTAATAAGCGTCTAAATATTTATTGAGCTCGTGTTAAGCGGTTTCTTTAGCATTGTTTTTTTAAGAACTTGATCCGAGATACTAAATTGATGTCCAATAAGTACATAGAGGACCTGCGTGCTCTTTTCCAGGGGTTTAGGTTGTGAGCAAAGTGGTGAACGTAAGCTTGGGATATTGTGACTGGTGTACTATTTCGGAGGGCGTGAGTGCGTATTACGGCTAAGATATGGCTTAGTGTCGGCGTATTATTTGGAGGCTATCTCTTCTCTATCGCGGTGAATTATCATTTCGGAAAAGACAATGAGAGTCTCATCAGCAATGCGAGGGACATCATTTTTCCTGCCGCGCAAAAAGCACAAATGGTCGAAAGTGAGTTTTCGAAAATTCTCAAGGCCTATGAGGATTCGTCCATGTTGGGCGATTTAGAGGTGCTGGAAAAGACAAAGGTTTGGCAGAAAAGAGTCGAGAATGAATTACGCTCAATAACGGAATTTGGGGGGTTGGAGGAGAATTTAGTATTGGAGGCCAAGCGCCTACTCAAAGATCTTAGCACGTTGTCAGCCAAAGCCTTCAAGGTATACGGCGTTTTAGCATCCGGGGAAGAACTCGAAGATTCCGAAATAGCGGGTAAAGTTCGTCGTGAAAATCAGGCGTTAAAAGAGAGTCTCGGGAGGTTTTCAACCGCGCTTTCCACTGCACTGGAAAATCAATTGGATTTGGCCGCTGAACAATCCACAAATAGTCGCAACTTAGGATTTGTTGTTTTTGTCGTCACCGTCCCGATTACTCTATGGAGCATTATCTTTGTGATTCGGAGACTCATTTCACAGCCCTTGCAGGCCATTGTGTCGCGCCTACGAGATATTGCTGAAGGGCAAGGGGATCTCACCAAGAGAGTGTTGGTTACGAATCGCGATGAGATTGGTGAATTGGCGGATTGGCTCAATGTCTTTCTCGAAAAGCTTCAAGGCACTATCGAGAGTGTAGCCGACACCACAGAAACCCTATCGAGTTCGGCACAAGCTCTGGCAGGAACGTCTTTGGAAATGGGCGGAACCGCCGATGAAACCTCGGTGAAGGCGGGCGATGTTTCGAGTTCAGCTGCTCTCGTAAGCGAAAATGCTCAGAGGGCAGCCGTTGGGGTCGAGCAGATGAGCTCCAGCATTCGGGAAATCGCCAAGAGTGCCAATCGGGCCGCTGAGGTCGCCCGTTCTGGGGTGGAGATGGCGCGAGTGACCAATGAAACCGTGGTTCGTTTGGGGCAGAGTAGCGCCGATATTGGTAAGATCACTTCGGTTATTACAGGGATTGCCGAACAGACAAATCTCCTGGCTCTCAATGCCACGATCGAGGCGGCTCGGGCCGGTGAATCAGGCAAGGGTTTTGCGGTGGTGGCCACTGAGGTGAAGGATTTGGCCAAGGAAACCGCGAAGGCGACTGAAGGAATTAGAGAGAGGATTCAAGGTATTCAAGAGGAATCCGTGGCTTCAGTTGATGCTATTGGAAAGATAGTGAGGATTATTCAAGAGATAAGCGATTTGCAGGCGGGAATTGCGGGTGCGGTTGAAGAGCAGAGTTCGACCATGGGCGACATTGGTCGCAGCGTCTCGGTGGCCGCTGAAGGAAGTACAGATATTGCGTCGAGCATCATTATGGTGGCGGATGCAGCAAATGCCACCACAGGCGGTGCCAGGAATACGGAAGAAGCAGCGGCGGATTTATCCATGATGTCCGGTGAGCTTACGAGCCTGATTGGACAGTTCCGGTATCGTGACGATGACGATCTTGGTTTCTAAACCTTATGTTATGACGCAACGCACAGGCGACATATGCCTAAGCTCTCATACAAATGTTTGCTTCAGTGGCTTATTAAGAAAAGGCTGAAATTATTGTGACTTTTGGCTGAGGCTGTTCTAACAATTCCAGATGAATTTTTGGGCGGCCCTCTCGTTTCTCTTTGAGACGGGGATATTTTCCAGGCGGCGCTAACAATGAGGGGGGGTGCAAGATGCTAAAACGTAGCCTGTTGGCTCTTTTTGGTATTGTCTTGTTAAGTGGCTGTGAAGCTTTATTTCCAGAACCATCAACAACGCATGACTTGGTTCAAGCTGGGGTCGATGAAGGCCTAACGGAGGAAGCGATTCCTGCTGGTGCACAAGGAAATGTGGCAGCGGTTTTTGATCCGGTCAATGTGGATATTCCCTATCCCAACAACCTGCTTTTCGCTGCCGGTGGATCCGGGCCAACCGATGGGACGATGAACATTCCCATGGGGGGCGAATGTACGGATCCGGCCGACCTCCCCGAGGGGGTGACAAAAGCCGATGAGAATTATTCGGATCCTTTTTTCGTTCTAAATACCTTGGATGGGTTCTCGACCCTCCAACCCATGATATTCCGGTTCAATGGCAGTGTTGATCCAGACACGGTGGTCGCGGGTGAGACGGTCCGGGTCTTCGAAGTGGAATTGGCGAATTACCTCTTAGACGCCAAGGCCGTGCGAGCGGAACTGGCGGCCCCCAATGCGCTCTTAGGGGTTTTGGGCGACTACACCGTGGAAGTGGTCACCGACAGCAGTTCGACCAAGGATGATACCGGTGAGGTCATCGGTCGTACTTATTACGACTTTGTTAAAATTGTTCCCACAAAGCCTTTGAAGCCCGACACCGCCTACCTTGTGGCGGTGACCACAGGCATTACTGATTTGGGCGGCCATCCGGTTGGCTCGGCCACTCTCTACAAGTTGGCCAAAAGCAAGGCGTCCTTTTTTGATTCAGAGGGCAATCTCAAATCCGATCTACCCACCAGTGGTGAGCAGAGCTTTGGTCTTGCCAATGAAAAAAATCGAGACAGCTATGGTTCACTAGAAACCATCCGGAGCCTAACCAATACCTACGAGCAGGTGCTGGCGCCCTACATCCCCAGCGATGATATTGTCCTCTCTTGGGCCTGGACCACCCAGTCCACCGACAACATGCTCAAGACCATTGTGAAGAATGTCAAAGCCGGTCGTTATGCCCTGGGGCCTGCGCTGCATCCCGCAGATACTTCCAAAGTATCCACCACCCGGGACCTCTGCCCCGAAGTCGCCACCGATGCTACTTGTAAGGTGATTGCCGATGCCACCGCATGCGGGGCCAATCCCCTCTGCACCCACACACCAGCCACGGGTTGTATTGCCAGCGGCTGCATCAGCTACAATCTTTTGGGGCTTTCGGAAATCTATTTAGGTGCGGTGGAGCTTCCCTACTTTCTCAAGACCGGCAACAAGAGTCGAACTTCTTTTTGGGAAGGTCACTTGGGCCAATACGCCACGCGGTTTTACTCTGCCGGTTCAGGTGGACTCGGACCGAAAATGTATGGTTCCGAGGTGGTTCCTTTGGTGGTTTCCATTCCTTCAGCGGTGCTGGGATGCTCCAAACCCTATAAGACGGCCATTTTTGCCCACGAGGTTTTAACCGACCGCACCACCATGGCCATCATCGCCGACTCCTTTGCGAAGGAGTGCATGGCCATGGCTGCCATTGATCTACCCCTACACGGCATCAATAAGTACGAAGGCCCGGCCACTTCGAATGATCCGGCCAAGGGTCTCTCCCCCTACTATTTTGTGTCTGCGGATTTCCCCACCCCCCAGGCGTATAAAGCACTTCACGGCAATACCTGCGGCGTTTTAGATGCCGCCGATTGCCACGCCAACCGCGTTTGTGAATTCGACAATGCCAACGATGTTTGCGGGGTTTCCAGCATTATTTATGCGTTCAACGGTGCCTGCGTCTCTTACAGCAATGAAACCGCCTGTACCGGGGGACAATCCTGTAGCTGGGATGGTTTTACTTGTTCGGCTGCGCCTATCGCCGGTGCCTATTCAAACCTACCGTGGTATTCAACTGTTTTGGGGCCGCTCCGTGAACGCCACTTTAACCTCGACTTCGCCGACAACAGCGCCGCTTTGGCAGTGGCCTCTCCCAACTATCCTACCGGCGATGGCAAAGTTGATCCATCGGGATTCGACTTTATCAATCCCAATAAGCTCTTAACCACGCGCGACAATGTTCGACAGGCCGTTTCCGATTTCCTCGTGTTGGCCGAGACCATTCCTGAAATCACCGACAACTCAGAGGGCATGCGCCACCTCTTGAGAATCGGTGCCAAGTTTCCACACATTGTGGGTGGCCTAGCCGGAGGTGACACGAGCTACTCCATGAGGATGAATCTTGGTGAGGCTCTACCTGGGCTCTTCTCGGATCCCTCAGCCGCTCCCGAATTGGAAATACCTCAAGACGAGGGTGTTTGCAGTGCAGATCCAGCAACCTATTGTCGAATGAAAGACCCCACCAATCCTCTCTTGGGTGCACAATGCCCTCGTAAGGAATTGGATGACCGAACTTGCAGCGCTTTAGGAACCGAAGATAAGGTGATGGTAACCAAATCCATTCGGGCGGCGGTGGAAATGGTAGACCAGTTCTTCGCCATTAAAAATAGCCTTGGCTCAGCCCAGGCCGAGCTCGGCCTGGCGATTGCCGATGCACAAACTGCAATCAAGCTCTACGTCGCTACGGGCGCTTTCTTTGCGGACAATGTGTCCGCTTCCAGCACCTCTACTTGGGAAAAAACGGGCTGTATGGACAACGGTTTGTCGCAGACAGAGCAGATTGCCAAAGTGGGTGTATTTGCCAAGGCTTTAATGGCCGAAGATCATGCCCAATTTGGGTTCGAAGCCGATGAAATCAATGTTCTTTTTGGGGAAGGAGGAATGTGGGAACCCGTGCTTGGGCAAGCCACAAGTTCGGACGCCGTGGTCGAGGTGGGTGTCAGTACTCGTATGCTAAAAGCACAGGAAATCGTTGTTGAGAAAGTAAACGCCGTTATGAAAGTCATCGCCAAGATAGCCGGTGATGATGTGGATCAAGATGGCGTAATCACCACCGCTGAAGGAGGTGTTTTGGCAAATACTGCCGCTGCCGTGCAAGTCGTCACAGCCCTCGTCCAGAAATTGTACACCACGGACGCGGAAGGTAACAAAAGCGGTTACGCCCTTACCATGAAGGGGGCCGTGGATTACACCGTGGGTGTCGTTGCCGATCTTTGTGAAGGGATAGATTCAAACGAAAGTTGTAAGAATCCACATCTCTCTTCTGAGATCCAGGCGGAATTAGGCGCTATCTACAAAAGCGTCGCTGCGCAACAAGCCCTGGTTGACGGCAAGCTTGCTGCGCTGGCGGGGTTTTCGGCGTTGGTGAACGCAGGTAACACGTTTTTGACTGGTCTCGATTTGCCTAATAAGGCTTTTGCTTGGCATCAGTCGACCCACTATACTGAAGCCAAGGCCGCTTGGGAAAAAAACTTTAGCTCGGGATTGTACAACATACCTGAGAGCACCAATGCCCTGTCACTGGCGAGTTTTGTGGACGGTGGCTGCTTGGAAAGTAATGCAGGAGCGCTTGGGGCCCATCTTTTTCGGGTGGCTGAACAAGACTTTAACAAAGCAGGCTCATTTGCTTCTGTGGTAGGCGCGGCTACGGTTGGAAATGGCAGCGATTCTGCGTCATATGATGGTCCAGTCGCAGGGCTAAGCAAGATGGCGGCTGTCTTAATCAATGCCGATGCCCTGACTGCCCCAGGCGGCGCTTTAGGGCTACTGGAAAACATCAACTACCCAGGCGGCAGCTGTGAGAGTCTATCAGACACTTCGCCCTGGTATTGCGCAGAGGCGGCGGATCCAATGGGGCTCACCCAAGCTACGGTTGCAGCCTACGATGCAGATCTGACTGTTGCCGCTATTCGCGCTCAAGCGGGTGAGCAGCTAGACAACATGACCTTGGGTGGGGCGATGTTTGGTAGCATCGTAGTGGGTGTTGGGGATATTTCGAAGGCGCTTCTCCCGTCCTGTTTAGGAGTTGGCGCAGGTAGTCCCTGCTTAGAGGAAGGCGTGAAATTCACCGACCTAGACACTTTTCCAGGGGTAGCGTACGCTGGTGGCAATGTTGTTGCCCTCTTAGGCGCTGCGCAAGGGGCGGGTCTATTTCGCCGGTTGGCGTTTCAGTGGGAGGGTGAGCCCCTCTTCGACCCAAACCACGTCACGATGGTGGGTTTGGGTATGGGCGCCACGGTTGTTTCCATCGCGGCGAGTATGGACGATTGGCGCCGCACTTGGGATCCCGGTGCCGATGACCGTATCAAAGCCGTTACGGCCATCGCACCTTTCACAGGCTTTGCCTACCAGTTTGAGGGTTCAGGCTTAGGTGGCTCGGTTAAAACCCTGCTCAAAACGCAAACCAGCACAGCCAAGGACGAGGCTGGTATGTGTCACAAGTCTTCATCGCCCATCACCTCTGATAAGGAGCGGGGTGGCGTCATGAGTTATGAGCAGTTTTGGGCTGTGTTTCAGGCGGCGATGGATCCTGCCGATCCCATCAATTATGTCTCCCACCTCACAGACACGAAGTTCCTTATGGTGGATGTTGAGAACGACCCCACCGCCCCAACCAACGTCGCCCGGCGCGATTATGGTGCCACCGACCCCACCCAGCCTGATCGAGTGTTGGCCGGTTCAGAGGCGTTGGCCAAGCAATTGGGGCTCTCCAGATATGATGCTGCGGTATCAAGTTTGGGCGCATTCCACGCCATTCGGCTAAGCAACAGTTCCGGGGAGGTTGACCATGCGGCCTTTCTCCTGCCGGATCGCGGTTGTCCCGATAAGGCAGACGATGCTGCGGCCTATTATGCATGTGCCTCGCGTGTAGGCACGAAGATGAACACGCTCAGAGAGGCCGTCGTGAAATTCCTGGCGGATGGAAACGGCAACTTAACGGTTGCGGATCCAAGTATCCTCAAGGATGTTTTCCTGGATTAACTCGGCCGTGGAGGCGGCAGGGGTTATTCGGCAGCCGCCGTTCCCACCCCCCTCGGGTCCGCTGCCGCAGTGATGAGTCCTGTTTCTGGATCCACCAAGATGAGGGTCGCATTGCTCCACGGTGACCGAATTTTCAGGGCGTAGCCCCTGGCCTGCAGCGCTTCAAAGGTGGTTTCATCCAGGGCGCGGGGTTCCACAAAAACCATGTCCGGAAGATGCTGATGGTGAATTCTCCCCTCGGAAATGGCCTCCAATGCACCGGCTCTATGATCAACAGCATTGATGATTGCTTGGGCCACTGTGGTGGGGATCCGTGAACCACCGGGAGATCCCAAAACCATTTTGAGGGCGCCGTCGGGTGTCCCACCTTGAAACACCAGGGTGGGGGACATGGATGAAAGTGGAACTTTACCCGGGGCCACGGCATTCGCCTCCGAGCCCACGATTCCATAGGTATTGGGAATCCCTGGCGCAATCGCAAAGTCGTCCATTTGGTCGTTCCAAATGATGCCGGTCCCCTTGGCGACGATACCGGCACCGAAACTGTAGTTGACGGTGGTGGTCAAAGAAACAGCATTTCCTTCCACATCGATCACGGAAAGATGGGACGTACTCGGGCTTTCGCGGTGGGTTCCTATTTTCCAATCCGGCACGTTGAAGTACTTGGGCGCCCCTTGTGCGGGGGGAATCTCCAGAGACGGTATCACGCCACCCTTGGTGAGTTTATAGAGTAGTTTGCCACGATCTTTGGCGATCAATCCGGGAATAAGATCCTTGAGGTAAGGTAGAAATTTGGGGTCCCCTAGGAGGGCTCGATCCGCGAATGCCCGTTTGCTGGCTTCCAGATAGGTTTGGATTTCTTCGATACTTCTCCAAGCGCGATTTTGGGGCAGATTTTCCATCACATTCAGGATGGTCAAGAGAATTTGTCCCCCCGATGAGGGCGGCGGCGAAGAGACCACCGCATGGCCGCGATAAGAGCCCACCAGTGGCTCCTGATACCGAATCCGGTAATTTCTTAGGTCCGAGGCGGTAATGAGTCCTTTTCTAGCAACCATGTCCGCCACAAGCTTTTTGGCAATGGGCCCCTCGTAAAATGCCTTCGCGCCCAAAGCCGCCATCAACTCTAGACTCTGTGCCAAATCCTCCTGGACGATGCGCTCACCCACCTTGGGCACGCTGTAGGCGCCCCTTGGATTGACCCTCAGAAAAATCTTGGCTGCTTCTGGGTCTTTACTTAAAACTTGATGGCGGTGATTGGCTGCCCTCACAAATTTTGCCGTGGCCGCAAAGCCCTCTCTCGCAAAACGAATGGCCGGGGCCAGCACCACAGTCCGCTCCAGTCTCCCATCTTCGGCCTGGAGCGCTAGATAACCTGCCGCGGCGCCAGGTACCCCCGCCGCCAGCGCTCCATCGGTGGAAAGTCGCCCTTGCGCGATTCCATCCACGACGAACATATCCCGGCTGGCCCCCTTGGGCGCAACCTCTCGGAAATCGATGAATTGTATCTTACCGCGAAATTTGGTGAGCGCGAAGCCGCCCCCTCCAAGGCCAGAGGAATAAGGCTCCACGACTGCCAAGACGAAACCAGCGGCCACCGCGGCATCGGCTGCCGAGCCTCCGAGCCGAAGCATTTCTATCCCCGCCTGGGTTGCTGCGTCGTGGGCGGTCACGACCGTGCCTTTGTAACCCGACGATTCCCGGCCTTGGGCACTTAAGCAATAAAAACTAAGTGAGAGAATCAGCGTCCAAGGTAATAAGCGACTTAGGAATTTCATGGCATCTCCAAAATATTTGGTGGAGCAGCTTTTCCACGGCCTTGAGGAGCATGCAAGCAACCAAGCATTTTCGACGTCACTGCGCCAGAGCGATCTTTTAAGTGAGTCGACCCCCCAGACCGGTAAATTTTAAGATTTCGGACTTTCCCCTTGATCGGCAAATTCATTGACAGTAAATTTCCCCCCTGCTATTGGGCGCGTCCAGAGGGTATGATGCTGTATTCCAAGGAAAATAGCATTCAGACCACGGAGGATGAAGCGGCTCCCATTGCAGGGCCGAGTCATCACACGATGGGGTATAGCCAAGTTGGTAAGGCACCGGTTTTTGGTATCGGCATTCCTAGGTTCGAGTCCTAGTACCCCAACCACTCTTTTTAACCTGTTTGTTCCGGGATGCGTAGGCAATGCCGTCAGAAAGCGACATCAAACTTTTTTCGGGAACATCGAATCCGCTATTGGCAAGTAAAATCGCGGAGTTACTCGATGTTCCGGTGGGAAAAATGGAATTGAAGCGATTCTCCGATGGCGAATTGTATGTCGAAGTAGCGGAAAATGTACGGGGCTCCGATTGCTTTATTGTGCAATCTACCTGCACACCTACCAACGAAAATCTCATGGAACTTCTGGTGATTATCGACAGTTTGAAAAGGGCATCAGCCAGGAACATCTGTGCGGTGATTCCCTATTACGGCTATGCCAGGCAAGACCGAAAAGTGGCGCCTCGAACCCCCATCACCGCCAAGTTGGTGGCTGACTTATTGAGTACCGCGGGTTCGACCCGTGTTCTCTCCGTTGATCTCCATGCGGGTCAAATTCAGGGTTTCTTCGATGTTCCCTTCGACCACCTCTATGCAAAACCGGTTCTTTTGGGACACATGACCGAGCATTGCGATTTAGAAAATACGGTTTTGGTTTCTCCCGATGCGGGTGGGGTGGAGCGCGCTCGGTCCTATGCAAAGCGCCTAGGCACAAATCTCGCGATTATCGACAAACGTCGCCCGAAGGCGAACGTTGCAAAAATAATGAATATTGTTGGGGAAGTTAAAGGCATGGAAGCCGTCTTGCTCGATGATATGATCGACACCGCTGGTACCTTAACCGAAGCCGCGAAAGCACTTTTGGATAAGGGAGCCAAGAAGGTTGTGGCGTATGCCACGCACCCTGTCTTGTCTGGGCCCGCTGTGGAGAGATTGACTGGTTCGTGTATGGAGCGAATTGTGGTAACCGATACGATTCCACTGGTTCCCCATGCCAAAGATTGTCCCAAAATAGAAGTTTTACCCATTGCCCCCCTTTTGGCCAAGGCGTTGCGCCGGATCCATTTGGGTGAATCGGTAAGTTCTCTATTTGTTTGAGTATGACGTAGGAGCTGATTATGTCTGAGCTTAGTGATGTCCTAGAAGTTAATAACCGCGTGCCTGGTGGAAAATCCCAAGCTCGAAAATTGCGCGCCGAGAGCGAGTGCCCAGCGGTCGTGTATGGCGATGGTAGTGAACCGGTTCATTTTTCCCTTGATTCCAAAGCATTTGTTAATGCGCGACGTAAATTTGGTCGAACCCACCTGTATCAACTGAAGATGGAAAACGGTGAAACCGTTCCCGCGCTGATCAAAGATATCCAGGTGGATAGTTTCCGAAATCGTCTCCTGCACGTGGATTTTTGGAAGGTTTCTCTCGATCAAAATGTGACTTTGCCCGTTGGCTTGGAGTTTACTGGCCGTTGCCGGGGTGTGGTAAAGGGGGGGAAATTTCAATCCCTTCGGAGAACGATCCCAGTTGTCGGTCGCCCAGGTACCCATCCCGAGAGCGTGACTATGGATATTAGGAATCTCGACATCGGCGCCAGCATTAGGGTGAGTGAACTGCCATTGCCCGAAGGGGCAAAGCCCGCAGGCGAAGACGACTACGCCATTGCGACGGTCATCGCTCCGAAACGTGGCCAGATGGCAAAAGAAGAAGACAAGAAAAAGTAAGCTTCAGTCGGGGTCTTCATTCTAGGCTCGACTCCATCACTCCTACGGGGTTGATCTCATGCTCGTTGTGGTCGGGTTAGGAAATCCTGGTCGTGAATACGAGAAGACCCGTCACAATATTGGGTTCGAAGCCATCGAGCGCACTGCTATAGCGCACGGTTTTCCAATCTTTAAGAATTGGAAAAAGTCCTTGGTAAGCAAGGGTGCCATTGACGGTTATGCTGCCCTCTTGGTGATGCCCCAGACCTACATGAATTTGAGTGGAGATTCTGTGGGCCGCATTCTGAAGTTTTACAAGCTTACCACCACCAACCTCATTGTTATCCACGATGAACTCGATTTCGAGCCCGGCATGATGAAACTAAAATCCGGAGGTGGTACGGGCGGACACAATGGTCTGAGCTCGATTTCCGCTCATGTTGGCCCAGATTTCGCTCGGATTCGATTGGGGATCGGTAAACCCCAGGGAAAACAAAGCGGTGCGGACTTTGTGCTCAGTAAATTTGATCCATCCTCGAGGCACGAGATGGACGAAGCTGTCGAAAAATCGGTCAAGGCATTGACATTAATTGCAAAAATGGGAATTGCGCATGCGATGAACGAACTGAATCGTCGCAATCGATAAACCGAACGGAGAGTCCATGTCAGCGTCCTATATGTTCTTCCAATTTACCCCGGCAATCGGTGCCCTTGCACTTCTATTTGCCTACACCAAATCATCTTGGGTCAATAAACAGGAAGTCGGAACCGACCGCATGCGCGAGATTTCTGGGCATATTCGCGAAGGTGCGATGGCATTCCTCAATCGTGAATACAGAGTTCTCGCTGTCTTTGCTCTTTTCGTTGCTGTTTTACTTGCGGCGGCAAATTGGAATAGCGAAGCCTCCCACCCCTTGGTGGCGCTCGCTTTCCTTATGGGGGCTCTATTTTCTGGCGCAGCTGGATATTTCGGAATGCGGATTGCGACGGCAGCCAATGTTAGAACGACCAACGCCGCACGTACGGGACTTCGAGAAGCGTTGAGTATCGCATTTTCTGGCGGCAGCGTCATGGGGATGTCGGTTGTGGGGCTAGGAATCGTGGGTGTAGGTGGCCTAACCCTTATTTTTTATGAAAGCGGGATTATTACCGGCAATTGGCAACGAATTGTGGCCGTGGTGAGTGGCTTTTCAATGGGGGCCTCTTCGATTGCCCTCTTCGCCCGTGTGGGTGGTGGAATTTTCACCAAGGCAGCCGATGTAGGCGCTGACCTTGTGGGTAAAGTCGAAGCGGGTATTCCTGAAGATGATCCACGAAACCCTGCTGTTATCGCGGATAATGTGGGTGATAACGTGGGCGACGTGGCCGGTATGGGCGCGGACCTTTTCGAGTCCTACGTGGGGTCTATTGTTGCAGCCATGGCCTTGGCAGCTGCGGCGCTTACCCAAATTCCTGAAGATGCCGCTCTATTTGCATCTCAAAAGGCCACTATCTTCTTTCCGGTGGTGATTGCTGGCTTTGGAATCATCGCCTCAATTTGCGGCACGTTTGTGGTTAAAACCAAAGAAGGTGGCAATCCCCAGCATGCCCTCGACCGAGGTATGTATGTCGCGGGTGCACTTATGATCGGCGCCGCCGCTCTTAGTGTTCATTATATCATCCCCAATGGTGTGGTTGAATTCGAAGCAGGGAAGCAAGTTATTTATAGCAATTGGGGTGTATTTGCCGCGATTGTAGGTGGCCTCGTGGCAGGAATGCTCATCGGAAAAGTCACTGAATACTACACCTCAGATGCAGCTGCCCCAGCTCAAGGAATCGCTAGAGATTCTCAAACCGGTGCCGCCACAAACATCATATCTGGTCTTGCGTTGGGTATGAAGTCCACCGTTTGGCCAATTGTTTTCATTGTGGCTGCTATCATGGTGGCTTTCCAATTCGCAGGTCTTTATGGAATCGCTATGGCGGCCTTGGGGATGCTCTCTACCACAGGTATTCAGCTCGCTGTTGATGCCTACGGACCGATCGCTGATAACGCGGGTGGTATTGCTGAGATGAGTGGCCTTGAACCAGGTGTCCGTGAACGAACCGATAAATTGGATGCGGTTGGAAATACCACAGCGGCCATCGGCAAAGGTTTTGCCATCGGCTCAGCCGCACTCACAGCTCTTGCTCTTTTCAGCGCCTACACCACCCAAGCAGGGATTACGACCATCGACGTGAAGGAGCCCATGGTTCTTTGTGGAATCCTTTTTGGAGCCATGTTGCCATACCTTTTCTCTGCTCTGGCAATGACTGCAGTCGGCGAAGCGGCCTTCGACATGATCAACGAAGTTCGTCGTCAGTTCAAAGAAATTCCTGGATTGATGGAAGGAAAGGCGGAAGCTGACCACAAGAAGTGTGTGGATATTGCCACGAGCGCGGCCATCAAACGAATGATTCTCCCGGGTATCATCGCGGTCGGTGTACCTGTTGTGGTTGGTTTCTATGACAAGCAAGCTCTAGCCGGGCTTCTAGTCGGTGTAACCATTTCCGGTGTTCTTCTCGCCATTTTCCAATCCAATGCGGGTGGAGCGTGGGATAATGCCAAGAAATATGTGGAATCCGGGCAATACGGTGGTAAGGGTTCCGATAGCCACAAGGCGGCGGTTGTGGGTGATACGGTAGGAGATCCCTTCAAAGATACATCCGGACCGGCGCTCAATATTCTTGTGAAATTGATGAGTGTCGTAGCTTTGGTTCTCGCTCCACTACTTTAATAAACATGTCGGCTGTCCCTGCTGCGGGCGGCCCAACGACCAAGACAAGGAGTAGCATGATGCTAATGAATGAATATGAAACCACGGTTATTCTTAACCCCGACTTGAACCTGGATGCACTTGAAGGTGCGCTCGACAGGGCGCGTGATTCTATCAAGAAATCTGGCGGCAAAATACTTGCTGTCGAGCACTGGGGACGTCGTCGGCTTGCTTATGAAATCAAAAAGTATGGCAAAGGCTTTTACGTTCATTTCCAATACTTAGGTGCCAATGATTTGGTTTCTGAGTTAGAGCGGAATTTACGAATCACACCCTCGGTTCTTCGTTTCCTTACCCTTAAGACTGCTGGGCGTGTAGACCCCACTTCGCGGGAAGAAAAGGAATATGCACGGCCCGATCTAGCTGAGGAGGCAGCTCCTGGCGCTGGCCAGGCCAGCGCTGAGACCCCAAGAACTGAAACCGGTTCGGAGGCGGCTCCCGCTCAACAAGCAGCTCCTGCTCAAGCGGCATCTCCCGCTGAAGAAGCGACCACCGAAGCAAGTGCTGAATAAGGAGTAGGAACATCATGCAAGTCATCTTAATGGAAGATATGCCCAAGCTGGGTGCAATCGGTGATCTCGTTAACGTCAAAGATGGTTACGCGCGCAACTTTCTTTTCCCGAATCGTAAGGCCGTTCCCGCCTCTATTCGGAATGTTAAGAAGTTTGAGCATGAGAAAAGAGTTGCGAACTACAAATTGTCGCAGGCTCGTTCTGGTGCTGAAGGCCTAGCGAAGAAAATTGCTGCGCTTGATATCAAGTTAACACGTAAGGTTGGGGAGCACGATAAGCTCTTTGGTTCTGTTACGTCCATTGACCTTGAGAGGGCCTTGGAAGAGCAAGAAATTACCATTGACCGCCGTCGAATTCTCTTGGGAGATCCGATCAAGCAATTGGGAGATTTTGAGATCGCTGTCCAGCTTCATAAGGAAGTTCAGGCAACACTCAAGGTTAGCGTGCTCGCAGAATCCTAGCCTTTGCAATCTGCTCGCAATAAAAGCGGTAAGATGTTCGGATCGCTCTGGGCATCTTGCCGCTTTTTGCGTATGCAGTAGAGGGTAACCAGAGGGGACAACTATGAGTGAGGTAGTGGCTCTGCAGCCGGAGCCTGGTCGAATTCCGCCACAAGATGTTGAAGCAGAGCGGTCAGTTCTGGGCGCCTTGTTACTAGATCCGGAGGCGAGTCAGGAAGTTCTAAGTCATCTCGAACCAAGTGATTTTTATCGAAATACCCATACAGGTGTATTCGAGGCCGTCCTTAATCTCTTTGAGAGAAACGAAGCAATCGATGAGATCACGGTAGGCTCGGAATTGCAGAACATGGGAAAGCTGGATGGCCTCGGAGGTCGTAGCTTCCTAATGACCCTCACCGAGCGTGTTCCCACCGCTGCCAACGCCGTCCATTATGCAAAGATTGTTAAAAGTAAGTCCATGAGTCGACGGCTCATTCACGCCGCTACCACCATTGCGGGTTCGGGTTATGAGGGCACGAGTGATGTTGAAACCCTCCTCGATCAGGCAGAAGCCAAAATCTTCGAAATAACCAGTGCTAGGGCAAGCCAGACTTTTGCTCCATTAAGAAATATTGTTCGGGATGCACTTTCGAAAATCGAATCTCTCTATGAACGTAAGGAAGCGATTACAGGCGTTCCAAGTGGGTTTAATCGACTTGATGAAATGACGGCGGGGTTTCAAGCAGGTGACCTCATTATTGTTGCGGGACGCCCTTCTATGGGAAAGACTGCGTTAGCTCTAAATATGGCCCAGTTCGCTGCCCTCAAGAAAAAAATCCCTACTGCTCTTTTCTCTTTGGAGATGTCCAAAGAGTCATTGGTTATGCGGATGCTTTGTTCCGAAGGTCGAATTCGAGGGGACAGACTTCGGGGAGGAATGCTAAAGGATTCGGATTGGGCCAAATTGGCAAAGGCCTGCGGGCATTTGGCTGAGGCTCCGATGTATATCGATGACAGCGGAGCACTCTCCATCCTGGAAATGCGGGCGAAATGCCGTCGCCTGAAAGCTGACAAGGGTTTGGGATTGATTGTGGTTGACTATCTCCAGTTAATGCACGGTCGAGGGGGGGGGCGTGAAGGGCGCGAACGCGAGATCTCCGAGATTTCACGTGGTTTGAAGGCGCTTGGAAAAGAACTTCAAGTACCGGTTATTGCTTTGAGTCAGTTAAATCGCTCCTTGGAACAACGCCAAGATAAACGTCCAATGTTAAGCGATTTACGTGAGTCCGGTGCCATCGAGCAAGATGCAGACCTCATCGCGTTTGTATATCGCGATGAGTATTACAATGAAGATTCACCCGACAAAGGGATTGCCGAAGTCATCATTGGCAAACAGCGAAATGGCGCCACAGGTACTCTAAAGTTACGTTTCTTCAACGAGTTTGTACGTTTTGAGAATCTGAGTAATGAGGAACCACCCAAACATTAATGGTCACTCTATCCTCGCGATTCCTGATAATACTTGGCGGCGTCAATGAGTGAGCCGAAGACCGCTAGGGAATGTTCTTCACCCAAAGCTTCTGGGTGCCACTGGAGACCGACGGTGAATGGTTCTTCAGTCGCCTCGATACCTTCGATAACCCCATCCGGCGCAATACCACTGGCCATCAATCCTTGACCAACCCTTTCAACCAGTTGGTGATGGGTGCTGTTAACGCCGATAATGGATTGCCGAAAAACTCTGCGCAGGACCGAATCTTCTTTAAGTTTCACACAATGAAAAACTTCGCTTTTCGGTGTAGGCTGCGTATGCTCAGATGTGCCCCGCCTTTCCGAGACGTCCTGATAAAGTGTACCTCCAAATTCGATATTAATGAGTTGCATTCCACCGCAGATCCCAAGAACGGGCATTTGAACCTCGCGGGCTAACCGGAGAACAGAAAGTTCAAAATTGCTTCGTTCGGGCTTTAACTTACCCAGTTTTTGACTCCGGCTTCGTCCAAAAAACTCTGGTGGATGATCAAAATCACCGCCCGAAATGACGAGGCCATGAATCATTTTTACGATGTTGCTTGCAAGCTCATCATGCACGTAGGGAAGTATCAGAGGGATGCCACCCCCTATTTCAACCGCCCTACAATAGTCGGAATTTAATTGGTACGTTTGTTGATGAGAACCGCGACCATCGATATGCGAATGGTGGTCACTGGTAATGCCGATGATTGGTTGGTGCATGAAGCAGTTCTCCCTCTTGACATAGAGTTGGGGCGTCGGTAAGCCCGTTGCCAGATCAATAAGTTCTAAACCCGGGGGCTCCATGGCTCAACCCAAATTCAAACGCATTTTATTGAAACTTTCAGGCGAAGCTCTACAGGGGGATGAGGGCTATGGAATAAGCCCGCCTATCCTTGAATCTCTCGCGAGTCAGGTTAGGGAAGTTCATGAGCTTGGTGTGGAGCTTGCAATCGTGATCGGTGGGGGCAATATTATTAGAGGTGTCGCTGCTAGTGCTCAGGGTATGGATAGGGCCTCCGCTGATTACATGGGGATGCTCGCTACGGTTATCAATTCTATGGCCCTCCAAGATGCACTCGAGGCCCAAGGGCTTGCGACGCGGGTTCTCACGGCGATTGATATGCAGGAAATCGCAGAACCTTATATTCGGCGGCGAGCCATGCGCCACCTAGAATTATCACGGGTGGTGATCTTTGGCGCTGGTACAGGCAACCCCTATTTCACGACGGATACGGCTGCTTCTCTAAGGGCGAATGAAATTAACGCTGAAGTAATTTTGAAGGCCACCAAAGTTGACGGTGTCTATGATTCTGACCCCGTCAAGAATCCCGCTGCCACCAAGTTTGATAAATTGAGCTACCTAGATGTTTTACAGAAAAACCTAAGCGTTATGGATTCCACGGCGATTTCCCTTTGTCGCGACAACCAACTTCCGATAATCATTTTCAATATGCAAGAAAGTGGTAACATACGTCGCGTAGTTCTTGGTGAATCCATCGGAACGATTGTTTCCGACTAATCTGAGTCGCTTTATCGTAGATTTTTTAATCTTCTGACGAATAAGAATAAGGTGCGGAGCACAAAAATGACCATAGAAGAAGAATGTCTGGATGAATTTAGTCTAAATATTGAGGAAACAAAGGAATCGCTCGTTACGTCACTCAAGAAACTAAGAACCGGCCGAGCCAACGTGGCTATACTGGATGGCATTCGCCTTGATTATTATGGAAGCTCCACTCAGCTTAGCCAATGTGCTCAGTTGTCAGCACCAGAACCCAGACTTCTACTGATTAAACCTTGGGAAAAGACCATCTTGGGCGACATCGAAAAGGCAATCATGACTTCCGAGCTTGGGTTGAATCCACAAAACGACGGAGAGGTTATTCGGCTACCAATCCCTCAATTGACCGAAGAGCGCAGGAAAGACTTAGTCAAGCAAGCGAAGGCGAGAGGCGAGGAAGCTAAGATCTCCATTCGTAATCACCGCCGCTCCATCAACGACATGTTGAAAGATGCCGAAAAAGAAAAAGAGATGTCTCAGGATGACCTGAAACGCTCGATCGACAAAGTGCAGCAGGCAACGAATACTGCCGTCGAATCAATCGACCAGATTCTGAAAAAGAAAGAAGAAGAAATTTTAGCCATCTAGTAGGATTTCTCCCCGGTGATTGCAAACGACAACATAAAACCTCCAAAGCATTTGGCCATCATCATGGATGGAAATGGACGATGGGCCCAAGCCAAGGGGTTACCTCGTCTTGAAGGGCATCGCAGAGGTGCGGGTGTGGTTCGGTTGGTGACCACCGCAGCGAGGGAATGGGGTATCCGGTATCTGACTCTGTATTCCTTCTCCACCGAGAATTGGAAACGACCCGTCGGTGAAATCCGTGGTTTGATGAAACTCTTACGAGAGTTTTGTGAAAAAGAGCGTGATGAACTCATGAAGAACGATATTCGACTTTCCCTCCTCGGGAGTCTTGATCGAGTTCCAAAACCCACGCGAAGGGCGTTTCAAGAATTGGCAGAGGTGACGGCTAATAATAAGTCCATGACCCTCACATTGGCCATTGATTACGGAAGTCGGCAGGAGATTGTCGAGGCGACGCGAACAATAGCTAGGGACATCGAAATAGGAAGGCTGAAGAGCGGCCAGATAACCGAGAAACTTATCGCGACCTACCTCAACACAAATCAATTGCCCGACCCAGACTTATTGATACGCACCAGCGGTGAATATCGTTTGTCTAATTTTCTTTTATGGCAACTGGCCTACACTGAATTTTATTTCTCCGACGTATTTTGGCCCGATTTTGACCGTGGAGAATTTGCGAGAGCACTCAATGTCTTTGGGCATCGTGAGCGACGTTTTGGACAAACGGCCTCTGGACAATCCGATGCTTCTTCTGAGCACACTCTCCAACTTTTACCATCCTTAGTGGTTCGGTAACGTGCTAAAAGAGCGTATTTTATCTGCGGCGGTGTTCGCCCCGGCCTTACTGGGTGTGCTCTGGATAGGAGGGAACGCCCTTAAGATATCAATGTTGGTTTTGGCTCTTCTCATGTCTTGGGAGTTTTTTCGTATGTGCGGCGCTCGAATAACCGGTCCACAACGGATCCTGGGTTATTTTCTCACTTTGACAGTGGCCGGTTTTCTCTTGGGATGGAATTTTGGGGTCGCAATGATTGTACTTTTACCCCTCGCCGTATTGGGAATCATGGTGGTTGCATTATGGGGAGAACAAAATTTTTCCGAGCGATGAATCAGTATGGGACTTTTGAGTTTAGGGGTGGGGTATGCGGGGGGGCTAATTGTGTTTCTCGCTCTTCTTAGGGATTGGCCTGAGCACGGCTTAGCATTCGGTCTTTGCGCGCTCTTTTGTACTTGGGGTGCCGATACGGGGGCCTATTTCTGTGGTCGCGCTTTTGGAAAAACAAAGCTGGCGCCGATGGTATCACCAAATAAGACCATCGAGGGAGCTATTGGCGGCGTGATAACCGCAGTATTGGTAGCATTGTTTGTCTGGAAAGCTTTTGCGCTTACGATTCCACTCATTTGGATGGTGAGCATTGGTGTCGTTGCGGGGGTTTTGGGTGTACTGGGCGATTTGTGCGAGTCGTTACTGAAAAGGGCTACTGATACCAAGGATAGCTCACAGCTCATACCTGGTCATGGGGGCGTTCTTGATCGCTTTGATGGTGTCATGTTTGTGGCCCCGTCCGTCTATTGTTTGCTGGTTCTAGTGGAACCGTGGTTATAGAATTAGATTGACTCCTGTGAAACGGCCTTGAGGTTACTATGGAAATTCTTCAGAATAGCATTTACTTTATCGTCTTTATTGGCAGCTTGGTTTTGTTTCACGAACTAGGCCATTTTCTCGTTGCTAAGGCGTGCAATGTAAAGGTTTTGAGTTTTTCTATCGGTTTTGGCCCTCAAATAATATCTTTCAAGCATGGTGAAACCGAGTACCGCATCGGCCTTCTACCCTTAGGAGGTTATGTAAAGATGGTTGGCGAGATGCCGGGGATGGATATTGAACCGGAGGATGTCGACCGCGCACTGAACTCCAAGCCTCTTTGGCAACGTACTATGGTCGTCGCCGCTGGACCCATTGCCAACTTTCTCTTGGCTTTCGTTGTTTATCTTTACATGTTTACGGGGCTTCAGAGCTTCAACGATACAAAACTGGGGATAGTCAATGTGGGGCAGCCCGCTTGGAATGCGGGGCTTCGTCCTGGAGATAGACTGCTTGAGATCAATGGCCAAAAAATAGAGAAATGGTCTGAATTGGCAACTTTAATCGGTGATAGGCCCGGTGAGACAATTCGCATTGTTTATGAGAGAGATGATGAACGGTACGTGGCCGAGATTCGAACCGAAGCTAAAAATGAACTCGATATGTTTAAGGAGTCTCAGTCTAGGGGAAGGATCGGGGTTTCACTCAACTACGTTTTGCCTTGGGTCGGTGTCGTGGATCCCGATAGTCCGGCAGCCTTGGCAGGAATTCAGACTGGAGATAAGATTGTTCAAATCGGGGCTAAAAAGGTGGCGGCTTGGCATGAGATTCGACAGGCATTGCGGGCCTATCGAAGCGGCCGAGCCATCACGATTTCCCTAGAGCGTAACGGCAATCCACTTTCAGTTCAGCTAACGCCCTCTGCGACTTTTCCGGATGGTTTACTGGAATCACTGCTTTTTAGTTCGGCGGATGTCCCTGGTGGGTATACTGGCCTGGTTTCTCAAGACGTCATCGTCGATAAAGTTGAATCAGGTACGCCTGCGGCAACAGCAGGTCTCGCAGTGGGGGACCGACTTTTGGCTGTGTCTATGGAGACTGAAGGGACAGAGCAACGAAGGACGATTGGGGTTTGGGCAATGGATCTGGCCGCCCTCCAAGGAATGGATGCTCGAAATAAATTTAAACTCGAATATCAGAGAGGGCGGGAAATCATCGAAAAAACCGTTCGGCTAGAAGCAGTAGAACACACCGATGAATTAAAGAATAAAAGCACTCAATATGTATTCGGAGCGACCAATGTTTCTGGAAGCTTAAAGGCCTATAAATTCGAAGAAGACGTGTCGATCATGGATGCTTCCATGCGTGCCACTCGGCAGGTGCAACTCGATATGACCTTGATTGCAAAGGGCATTTACAAGTTGATCGAAGGGAAGGTACCTCTGGATTCTGTGGGCGGTCCAATCATGCTTTTTGTGATTGCAGAAAAGAGCGCGAAGCGGGGTATGGACACCTTTCTTAGGATGCTTGCGGTGATTAGTGTGAATTTGGGGCTGCTCAATCTTCTGCCCATTCCGGTACTCGATGGTGGTCACTTGTTGATGTATGCGGTCGAATTTATTCGGCATGAACCTCCGTCCATGCGATTTCGTGAGATCAGTAACATGATTGGAATTGCAGTTCTTCTTCTTCTCATGGTGGTTGTGTTCAGCAATGATATTATTCGGTTCATTATCAATTAGGTGTATCACCAATGAATGCCCTTTCTTTTTGAGTTGCCTTGGGAATCAAGGCATTTTCAGAGGTTTCCTGTGATCAATTTGGACAAAGCACTACTAGAATTATCGAAGGATATTGGCGGACCTATTTTGGGAATCGATACCTCCACTTCTGTGGCGACTGTCTGTACTGTGGGATGGAAGGAAGATAAAGTTGAGGAGGTTGCTTTGGATTCTAAAGCCCTTCCCTCAGAAGCTCTGGCCCAGACCATTTGTGATCTTAAACGCGAGAACAATTTTGATTTGGCTGCCCTCAAAGCTCTGGTTGTAGGATTGGGGCCTGGGTCATTTACCGGGATTCGAGTTGGGCTTTCGTTGGCGAAGGGGATTGGTTTAGCGACTGGGTGTGGGGTGGTGGGTGTGTCAAGTTTTGCTATTGCAGCTCTTTCAAC
This sequence comes from Myxococcota bacterium, assembly GCA_036339465.1. Taxonomy (GTDB): domain Bacteria; phylum Myxococcota; class XYA12-FULL-58-9; order XYA12-FULL-58-9; family JABJBS01; genus JAYZAY01. The sequence continues at coordinate 81,365 of JAYZAY010000011.1, forward strand.
GATCCAGGATGGTTATGGGTTGGTGGTGCAAAGCTCAGGAAAGAAGGCGTTTATGGTGGGGGGATATCAAGTATCATCAGGTATGGTGTGTAAAACGGTTCTCCCGGACGTGAGTATTGATTACCATCAATTGGGAGGGACCATACAGGCTTTTAGTGAAGAGATTGGAGGTGCTTCGATGCAGATTGTTTGTCCCAATCGGCCCGAAATATTGAAAGAAAGTTATGATGATTTTCAGTTTTGCGAGGCGAAAATTGGTATGCGAGAAGGTATTTATTTCGTTCGAGAGCATATTAGAGCGGCGGATTTCGCAAGTTTAGAGAGTATTGTTCCGTCTTATTTGCGATTAACCGAGGCAGAGCGCCAACTTGGTGTTGATTCGGTTTAAGGTAACGATTCTGAAAATCTCTGGTTCCACTATGGGATTTCCTCATCATTTTCCATGTCTTCAATAAAGATGCTCTGTCGGTTTTCTGCGGGGTCGGCGATAGGTGTATCGGTAAAATACGCACTAGGAACGACATATTTTTCGACCGATTCACCGGGGATAGTTTCAGTGGCGCCAGCGGCGGCAACCGTTGTGATCCCCTCTGGAGTTTCAAATGGATGGGCGGGGTAGTTCTTAAGGGTTTTTTCGAAAAAGTCGACCCAGATTGGCAATGCGGTCGAGCTCCCCGTAGCTCTGCCTAAGTTCATATTGTTGTCAAACCCGATCCAGACACCGGCGACGAGATTACTACTATAGCCCACAAACCACGCATCTTTTGGCCCGTTTGTTGTTCCAGTCTTTCCAGCCAATGGGCGATTTAGCTTTTTGGCCTTTTGTGCGGTTCCGTTTTGAACAACTGATTCCAGCATATTTGTTACCATAAATGCGAGCTCGGGAGGGATTGCTAGTTGGGAGGTCATTTTGTGTTCGTATGTAATATCACCATTGTATTTGACGATTTTACGGATAAGCACGGGGGATTCATTTAAACCTCCACTCGCAAAGGTTGCATATGCATTCACAATTTCTAGGGGGCTGACTTCACCGGTTCCCAATGCAAGGGTGAGATTACTCGGTTGGGTTGAACGAATGCCCACTTTTTGAATCATTTCGAGGCTTTTTGACAAACCGACGCGCTCCAAGAGCTTTATGGCACAGGTATTCTTGGATTTAGCCAGAGCGTCTCGGTAGCTAATATTACCGTCGAATTTGCCGTCCTGATAATTTTGTGGTTTCCAGGTTTTTCCTGTCCATGGATCCCGAATGACCACGGGTGCATCTTGGCACATCGATCGTGGGCTAATGATTCGTTGGTGCAGGGCGGCTGCGTATATCATGGGTTTTAGGGCTGAACCGGGTTGTCGTTTTGCGTTGAGCGCCCGATTGAAGTCACCGGCGTGAAAATCGTAACCACCCACCACTGCTCTCACTTCTCTCCTGTGTGGATCGATAGCGACCACTGCACCCTGTGCTTTTGGGATGGGGATGAGTTTTGCCCGGAGCGATTTTGTATCGTTGAAAGGTAAGACTTCAATTCGGACGAGATCCCCGATTTCAAGGATCCTTGAAGGAATGACGACCAAAGGAGTAGGCGTTTCTGGTGAAAATTTTCGTAGCCATGGAATGTCGGTGGTTGAGAGTAATATTTTGTGATGGCCAATACTTACGGAAAAAGATTTTGCAGCGTCATCGATCCCTATAATTGGACAGGTAATACGAAGTCCCTTCTTAAGAACTCGAATTTTAAGCGATTGGATACTCCTACTATCGACGTGTTTTGTGGTTCTCGCTATTTTAGCAAAATCAAAAACATAGTTGTCAGCCCGAGGCGAATGTGGTTCTATTTTTCTTTTTCGGAGAAACGAGTCCAAACTTTTTTGAGCCATCTGAATGACCTCATTGAAGACATCAATTTCGATGCGTCCCATGGGTCCTGGATAGCCATGCTGTTTGGCCAGTTTCTCCAGCCCGTCATCCAATGCCGTTTGAGCTGCCAGTTGAAGCGGTAGGTCGATGCTGGAGAATACCTTAAACCCATTCTCGAAAATATTTTCCCTGTCGTATTTACTGAGTAATTGTTTGAGAATCCAATCGCTATACGTTGGGGCTTTGCCTAAGAACAGTCTCGATGAGAGGGGGGTTGGAGGAGCCTCCTTTTCTTCCTTATGGAAAAGAGCTTGATCGGCCCAACCATTCTTAACCATCTCCTTGAGAACATAAAGTTGACGGTTTTTGACGGCCTTTACGTCCTTCAATAGATTGTAGCGGTTGGGGCTTTTTGGGGCTGACGCGATAAATGCAGCTTCAGGTATTGTTAGGTTGCGGGCATGCTTGCCAAAGTAGGTTTGGGCGGCTTCTTCAATGCCATAGACGCCCGAACCAAAATAAATCTGGTTTAAGTAGATGTGGAGAATCTCATCTTTAGTGAGTCTTTGTTCGAGTTTCAATGAGAGAAACGCCTCTTTAAGTTTTCGGGTGTACGATCTTTCATCGCCAACGAGGAGTGTCTTGACCAGCTGTTGGGTGATCGTGCTTGCACCTTGAAGACGTGCCCCAGGCCGCAAGTTTTTGACAAATGCCCTCGTGATTCCAACTAAATCGAGGCCGGGGTGGTCATAGAAGCTTGAGTCTTCAGCGGCGAGAAAAGCGTGAATGACATATTTGGGTAAGGAATCGATTTGAACAACTGTTCGTCGTTGAGTGGCAAAGTGGGCGATCAGTTCACCATTTTTGGCAAAGACCTTCGTACCCTGCGTGGGCTCGTAATCGTCAATTGTATCGATTTTGGGAAGTTCGTTAAATAACGAAATGAGGGCAATCAATGTTGCCGAAATGGTAAGGGTGGTGAGTACCAGGGCAACTTTTATTCTCTTTTTGAATTGGTCCATTGATGCTTTTATCCAACGAAGTGATGAAACGGGCTTGATGTTGCTGGTTGGTTACGCCAAGTTCTATACCGTTCTCTCTTGGTCGGAGGTGGTTTTGTATGGCCAAATGATGTTGGCAGGTGAAAAGTGAGTTTCATATCGCTCTCTTAGAGATCGTGATGTTGAAGAATCATACTCTTCGGCAGTGGTGGCAATATATTGAATCATCGAATACTTGCAAAATTTAATGGTGGGAAAATTTTAGCCGTCGGAACCTAGATGCTGGGGCGGATGATAGTCGACGAGTTCGACCGCCTCGGGCGCCAAATTCAATTCTATTGAGCGGCGCATGCCCTGGGCATCGCCTGAATGCTGAAAAGGAAAAGGCTGGTTAAGCTCGATTTTAACGTCTTTTACGAGAAAATCATGGAGTTTCTTTTGGTTGCGATACGCTCCTCGCCAAAGGGTTGGGAGTCTTCCGAGCGCGTTCAATGGTCCCATGCTTGCAATTCGCAATTGCATGTATCCAGGCATGATATTGGCGAATGGATAGGCTTTAAATCTATAGCCGAAGTAGGGTTGTGTTGCCGCACCCACCATGTGGGCACGGCCTTCCTAAAGTGTTGTTCCGGCTGGAAGGAGGATAGAGGCATCTCCCCTCCGCGAATCAACAAAGTACGCGTCCGAATGGGTGCTCACATTTACTTCCAGCCCAGAGTGCCCTGAGAGCATTCGAGGTACGGTCCGTGTGATGGCCGCAAACAGATAACCCAGGACCGAATGCATCAGTGATTTCAATAAGGGATGGTTGGTGTTGTTTTTCATCCTATTGTAATCATTGAGAATGATGGAATCGTATCCAAGGCCAGCCAGAAAGCAGTATTGGCCTCCCACATCGATCATGGGAAGATAGTGGCTCCGACCTGGAACGAGGCTGACCAAGCGCTTGAGGTCTTTTAGGGGATGTCTGGCTCCCACCACCGGTGCAATGCCATTGCCGGTTCCAAGCTTCAAGAAAGCAAACCGAGGCATCGGAAGTAATTGTTGGGAATTGCCAAACTTTTCGGATTGCGAAAGTCTCCAGCGGTTGGCTTCATCGACATATTTTCGGATAAAATTGATGGTACCAGTGAGGGTTCCATCTCCGCCGCCACATGCAACCGTTCCGTACCCTTTTTGGACCAATTCTCTGGATATTGCTTCTGCCTCATCTAGGCTGGCGGAATAAAAGACATTGTCTGATCCCACGATGCCCCTGCAGCGGCCCACCAGGTCTTTTGTGACCAATCGGGCGTTCTGGTTGAGGATCACCGCAACTTTTTCCCGGTTGACCGTTTGATAATGTGGCTGTTCTGGAAAGGATTTATCAGAGGAAATATTGTGAATATGCATACTCCGCCCTCTGCCGTTGGGTGTTTTTATACTGATTGGACAATCCATGAGTTCTTTGGCACAGCCACGCAACATGCAGAAATCATGCCATAAATAACCAAGAAGATAGGCACGAAACCGCAATAATACCGATGGTATACGTTTCTGCCTGTGTCACTTTTTTAATAGCGCAATCGATCCGCGTAATCGAATGCGCATTTTTTTTCCTTCACTGGCAGATCATTACGCACTTTAAAGACTATTTGGGGACTTGCTCCCAGTCAGCGAGAAATTTTTCGAGTCCGTGGGCAGTTAGGGGATGTTCTACGAGCTGCTTGAGGACTTTGAATGGAATAGTTGCGGCATGTGCTCCTGCAAGGGCAACATCCACGACCTGTCTCGGGCTACGTATACTCGCGGCCAGAACCTGCGTGCTAAAAAGATGGATGTCAAATATGGTTACCAATTCATGAATGAGGGTCATGCCTACGCTCGAAACATCGTCGAGTCGACCGATGAAGGGTGAGAGATAGGTGGCACCAGCCTTTGCTGCTAAAAGTCCCTGGGCACCAGAGAAGCACAAAGTTACGTTGGTTTGGATGTTCTCCTGAGATACAACCCTGACTGTTTTTAACCCTTCCGTCGTAAGGGGGATTTTTACCACAATATTTGGATCTATATCGGCCAACGTACGTGCTTCTGGAATCATTTTATCTGCATCGACCTCTATACATTCTGCGGAGATCGGCCCATCGACAATACCGCAAATTTCGAGAATGACTTCGTCAAAATTGCGACCAGATTGGGCGATTAGAGAAGGGTTGGTCGTAACGCCATCGATGATCCCCCATGAATTTGCTTCGCGGATCTCGTCTAGGTTGGCTGAATCAATGAAAATCTTCATACCGATGCCTCCCAAGCAGGTGATTGTATTATCAACAGGTTTTAGGCAATAGCGAGGGGCTAGAGCCGATGTCAACAATGAGTACCACATGACGAATCTCTAGAGAACCTATTGTCAATGATCTGTTCCTTCCCTATGTAGCTGACTTGCTTTAGCATTCTTGGGTAAACACTCTTGACAATTGAAGCTACTGTCCACTACAAGGCGCCTCCCGCAAGGGTGTGTTGTCCAATGGCGATTCGCCAATGGCATTGGAGGTATGAGATATGTTCGCAGTTATTCGAACGGGTGGAAAACAACACCGAGTCATTTCTGGTGAGCGTTTGAAAATCGAGAAATTAGTGGGTGATGTGGGTGCAGAATTCGCATTTGATGACATCCTGATGGTTGGTGGTGAGGAGCTGAAGATTGGGCAGCCTCTGGTCGAGGGTGCCAGTGTCAAAGCGAAGATTGTCGCCCATGGCCGAGGTAAGAAGCTCAAGGTCTTCAAGAAGAAGCGTCGTAAAGGCTTCCATAAAATGATTGGTCACCGTCAGTCTTTCACTGAAGTAGAAATTACAGAGATTTCTGCATAAAGGTACTCGAATAGAAAGGTAGGTTACTTCCATGGCGCATAAAAAAGGTCAGGGTTCAACCCGTAACGGTCGAGATTCTAATCCAAAATACCGTGGCGTGAAGCGTGCTGATGGTATGCTGGTTAAAGGCGGCAATATTCTAGTTCGCCAATTGGGAACCAAGATTCATCCAGGACAAGAAGTTGGTATGGGTAAAGACTTTACTCTTTTTGCTAAGGTGGATGGTGTGGTGCATTATAAGCAGAGCAAGGGACGTACGGTTGCGGTTGTCACGCCTGTGGACATGGCAGAACGCGCGTAAGCTTAATTCCTCTTTTTCTTTCCTTTATCGACTGTTTTCAAGATGGCATATAAATTTGTTGACGAGGTCCGCGTGCATGTTCGCTCGGGCAATGGTGGCGCTGGTTGCGTTTCTTTCCGACGTGAGAAACACGTGGAATTCGGTGGTCCCGATGGTGGCAACGGTGGTCGCGGAGGCGATGTCATTGTCACGGTTGACCCTCAACGATCAACCCTTCTAGACTATAAATTCAAACCGAAGCATTTTGCAGAGAACGGATGTGCTGGCGAAGGTAACCAATGTAGTGGCCGAGATGGTAAGCCAGTTATTCTCTATGTACCTAAAGGAACCGTGGTCTATAACGATGAGACCGACGAGGTTTTAGCGGACCTGTGCGATGCTTCGGATTCGCTTTCCCTACTGACCGGTGGTCGTGGCGGAAAAGGAAATGAACATTTCAAATCATCTACTCGACAGGCACCACGCTTTGCTCAACCGGGGGAGGATGGTGCGGAGTTATCGCTTCGCTTGGAGTTAAAATTATTGGCCGATGTCGGGCTCATTGGTATGCCAAGTGTAGGTAAATCCTCTCTAATCTCTCGAATTTCAGCTGCGAAACCGAAAATTGCAGATTATCCTTTCACAACGCTAACCCCGAATTTGGGGGTGGTACAGTTCGGGATTGCGCAGCACTATGTTGTGGCTGATGTGCCTGGATTGATTCCGGGGGCTCATGAAGGGGCGGGGCTGGGCAGTCGCTTTTTGAGACATGTCGAGAGAGTCAGTATTTTGGTGCATCTCATAACGATCACCGAGGAGGAACCGGGTCGAGATCCCATCGTGGACTTTGAATGTATTGAGCGAGAGCTTGCTTTACATGAAGAAGAACTCACTAGAGTTACTCGAATCTTGGTGCTTAATCGAATGGATTTGCCCCATGTTGCTCACAATGCAAAAACCGTTGCCGATTATGCCTCAGAAAAAGACCTACCATACTTTGCTGTTTCTGCAGCTACAGGGGAGGGGCTCGTAGAATTGGTTAATTATTTGGGGGAAGTGGTTTCACGTCACAAAGAAAACGAGTCTAGTGAAGGTAAGTTCTCAGCTCATAGGGGAACTTTGAAGCGTGGCGACTAGAGAATAGCATCACGATTTACTTATGACTCACTAGTTTAGAGAAATGGCTCTGGGGAGTTCAGCCAAGAGCTTTTCGCATTCTTGATGCCATAGTTCCATGGATTGTTTGAGGAAAAAACTCGCTTCCTCATAATCGTCCATTGCTTCTTGCAGAATTTTTGACGCTTCCTGATAGCGACCTTCATCAATCAAGCCCCGCCCGAGAAGGGTCTTGTGTTTCACCCGTGGAGATTCCTCGACCAGTTTTTCGAGTGTTCTGAGCATTAAATCCCCGTTTTCCAGTTTGTGATACACGGCGGCGAGGTCTAACCACGGGTCGTATTCTCGAAATGAGGGATCAATTTCTATCAATTGTGAAAAGCATCTACGGGCACGTTCAAAATCCCCTTTTTGAACGAGGGCTCGTCCAAACCAATAGATTGCTTCTGAATCAGTTCGGTCGAGGGAAATACACGTCTCGAAGACACCGATACTTTCTTCCAGTCTATTGGCTCCAAGAAGCGCTTTTCCGAGTTTAATTTGGTTTTGTAGGCTAGGGGTTTCTTTGACCTCCTGGCGGAGCTTGCCAAGGGGTTCGGTATCAGGTTGAGACAGCCCCGAATCGCCGCTTCCCGAGGCGGCGGGCACAGTGGACTGCATACCCAGGAACTGAGGTAGGACCGCAAATAGAAAGTAAATTAACGCGCCCCAAGGAATAAATATGATGATCAGATACCAAAATAGATCTGCTTTTTGACGATAGGCATGAAACAACATCCAAACATGAAAAATAATAACGAGTGTAACTACGAGTGCATTCACGAGTACCAACCTATTGACGATGATAGAGACAGTGTTCAGCGAGCCTTCTCTGCCTAGTCTTAACCATAAATGATTTTACAAAAATTGACCACACTTCATATGAATCTTGGCGCTTCAAGAGAGTTCCGCAACAATCTTCGGTGCCAGTGACTCTCCTTCAGTTGGTGACAAAGAGCCCGAAGGCCACCCAACCCCCAAACCTTGAGTGGAGTTCGGTTTGGGAATTATATGAAAATGTACGTGCATGACAGCCTGGTGGGCCCCTATTCCGTTGTTTTGTAGGAGGTTGTACTCCCTGATGCCCGTGGCTTTAGACACGGCTTTACAGAGCCGCGGCAAAACTCGGCCGAGCTCAGCTGCAGCATTTTCAGAGAGATCTTCAAGCTTTTCTACTGCCTCTTTAGGTATGACCAAAGTATGTCCGGGACTGACGGGATTAATGTCTAAGAAAGCCAAGACATGATCATTTTCAAATAATTTGTGGCACGGTAATTCACCGCGAATGATTTTACCAAAAATGGTATCAGCCATTTGGAACCTCTTTTCTCGAAACTTCATGTTCTATATCTATAGGGGGGCTATTTGGGGATTAACTGTGTTGATCCCATAATTTTTCAGCTATAAAGCCATGACTTAATAGGATGCTTTTCCCCTCTGTTGTGAGTAGGCCCCGTCGCTGAAACTCAGAAAGGACCCTTGAAACAGTTTCCCGTGAAGTACCAATCATTGACGCGAGATCTTGTTGTGTCGGCCTTTTGGGGATCAAGATGGTGGTGTCTTCCTGTTCTACTCCATCGGTTTTTGCCATTTCTATGAGTACTCTAGCAAGGCGACTGTAGACGTCGAGAAGTCCAAGGTTTCCGATTATTTCACTTGAACGGCGGAGACGTGCGCTCATCTCTGTAATAATATTCAGGGAAGTCATTGGGTGCTTCTTGAGGTGGGCGATGAAATCGGTTCGGCGAAGCTGCAAGAGAATGGTTTTTTCCATGGTCTCGATGGTTGCGGAACGAGGTTGCCCGTCGATTAGACTCATTTCCCCAAAAAAATCTCCGAGCTTGAAGATTGTTAGAATCATCTCGCGGTCAGATTCCTCCGTTTGAACGGTAACTTTGACTCGGCCTTCTGCAACGACGTAGAGAGAGTCGCCCTGGTCATGTTGGCGAAAAACCAATGTATCTTTCTTCAGTCTGAGGGTTTGAACCACAGCAGTGAGCTCTAGTAACTCCGCATCCTGTAGGTCACGGAAAATGCTCACGTTTTTAAAGAGGTCGGTGGCATTGATTTTAGTCCTCATGGCGTTTGTTCACTTCCTATCGTAATTTTCGAATCAACAGGTTTTGGTGGTGTAGGCGTCTCATCTATAAGATTTTCATGTTGTGTATCTGTTTCAGTGGCTTGATTTTTTGAGGTACCAATCCGAGCCCGCGGTTCGATGGATTTATCAAGTCGTATGCTGGCTTCTTCGCACCTTTTTCGCACTTGGGCTGAAACATCAGTTTTTGCCAGCTGTTTAAGCAGTCTTAGATTTGAATAATCTCTATAACCCAAGAGTTCACATGCGGCACCCCGTACGCTGGCTTCCCGGTGTTTCAATAGGTGAATGGTTGCGCTTGGTACGGCCTGTTTTTCTCTTGCTTCTTGATACCTACTGTATTCTTGCTGGATTAGAGCAGTGAGAAAGACGGCAGCAAAGCCTATTTGTGCAAGGGCCCGAATCAACGGGAAGCGTCCCATTTTCACGAGTACTAAGCGATCGATGGCATACATGAAGACGAATACCACAAAGGCAATGGGAGCGAGAATCGCCTTTGTGACCGAGAGATCCCAGGTGCTCACAGCCTCCCAAACTACGTCAGACAGGAAAAAACTACTACCAGCACTGAGTACGAGCATCGCGTAAAGTGCCAAGTGTAGGTTATGCCGGTCCTTGACTCGATTTTTGAGGATTTTATTCCTCACTCTAGTTCTCCCATTCTTCTGGAAAGATTGCGGCAGCTTTTTGGCCTTGATGAAGCCCCGCGTTTCGAAAAGGGCATTTCTCAGCCACAGTCTTGCAATAATACGTATTTAGTGTCCCTTATACGAATATTCAAGACCAGAAAGCAACGTTGTTGGATTGATTCCTGGTAACCATAATCAAAGGGAGATTTCTTGTTGTTAGAGGGGAAGCATCACAATCTTGGAGCAGTTGATAGTTTCCTGAATGGTCTCTATTTTCCTTGCTTCTCTAAGGCTTTAACGAAATTGGCCGAATGGGTGGCAGTACGCTCACACCCACATAGTGACAGACCCAGTTTACAGCTCGGTCTATTTGACCTTTTTGATTTCGAGCAAGAGAAAATTAGAATTCATCCGTGTTTGGGGCAGGAATGGATCCCTAGATACTGCGTTCGTTGGGTTGTCTGTCATGAAATACGCCATGAAGTGTAGGTTGTGGAGAGAGTGAGGGTACGATTATTGTCTTAGGTAAGTGATTTTGGGTTGTTAGAAGAAACCTATCCCGTAGATGAGTGGAGTGAAGCATGGGAGTCCCAGAATTTTTTCCCGGTGATTGATTGGCAGAGAGTATCGGCGGAGAAGAGTTGTGATGAAGGAAAGACAAAAGATGTTGGGTACCCAAAACGGAAAATGGATTTTGATTTGCCTTGGAACAGTCGTGGCTTCGGTTCCAACTATGAGTTTGAGTGAATCGCGAAGTTCCCTTGAGCAATATCAGATTCAATTACCAGAGGTTCCTATTCGCTATGAGCCCTTAAGAAGAGCGGCTCTGGGTTCAAGAGCGATTTTACCTCTCCGGGCGGTCGAGGTCAAAGACCGTAAGGCTATGAGAAACTGGCTAGATTTGTTGGCCCAATATCACGGGAAATACGGCGGCTTGAGTCCTATGGATAAGGAGCAATTAAAGTTCTTTATGAATAAGACGGAGCAGTGGTCCAGCCAATTAATGAAGACGGTTTACTGCGATGGGCGTAGTATTGTTAGAGCGTTAGTCAATGAGCTCAAAGCGGACAGGCAATATTATCAGAATACGAATTATAGGATGGAGAACCAGCAACCTGAAAAAGTACTCACCCATCCAGACTATGTATCCGTAGCAGCCGTCTTGTCAGTCGAGGAAGAGTGCTTACCCATAGGATTACGGAGTATTGCTTCGTATTTGGTAGGAATCTATCTCACAAAATCCAGGCGGTATGATGCAGCCCAAAAGGCATGGCTCCGGACCATGAACTACGGGGAGTCGGTTGTTGCGACAGAAACGGCTTTTCGATTGGGGCTTTTGGCGCTTCGTTCGGGTCAATTTGATGAAGCCGCCCGTTGGCTTCGTGTTGTTCAACAGGGACCGTATCGAACGGATGCGCTACTGGGAGTGGCTTGGGTTGATGCCCAGCGGGGGAACTGTGATGGCGTTTTAAATGCAGCGCAGGAGTTTGAGCAAACAAATACACAGGAAGAGGTGGGTCGTCTTATCGGGCCACAGCTTGTTGAACTGGTGGTGCACTGTGCGGCTTATCAAATTTCGACTAAGCGTGTTATGGCAGCTTTACCGAGCTATAGAGGTGCGGTTGAAAAAGGACTACGTGAGTTAGAGGGGCAGCGTGCAAAGAAGCCTTTGAGGATTCTACTGTCGGATGATCTTCAGAGATGTTATTCACAGGTTGTTTGGAAGCTTGGGGATACTCCAAGTTTACACATTGATGTTCTTCTGAGGGGTGGTCTTCCCGAATTAGCATTGTCTTCGGAGTCTAAGCACTTGGTTGGTACTGAAGCTCAGAAAGCCGTTTTGGAGCAGATCCAGAGTTGCCTTCTCCGTAGAATCGATTTTTCTTGGCCCACAGACAGTCGAAATTTTCAGCTTGAAGTCATTCTTCGCCGGCCTCCGGATTTTATGGACCAGCGGCTTAGTGAGCGTTAGAGCGTTAGAGTTAGACCGGACAAAAGCATCCCGGGAAGCTCCATGGAGCTTGTAGAGCGGCGATGGTAGGTACTGGAGTCAAATAGACGCTCTGTGGATTTTGTCAGATTTACGAGATTTTCTCCGAGCATCCTAAAGAGTGAATCGTCGAACCTCATAACATTCAGAGGGGCGCGTATCCTTCCACCTTCGACCCAGAAAGTTGCAAAACGCGTCATCCCTGTCATCCGGCAGTTATTCCGATCGGAAAAATTCAAGTACCACAGATTCGAGATGTAGAGGCCCGTATCAAGTTCGGACAAAATCTCAGATTCTTCTAAGGTGCCGCCATCAATCCTTAATGAATCTGGGTGTTCGTGATTTTCAGCGCCATTTGTATCTACGCCGTACTCTTGTGCCGAACGTGGGGATGTTAGGGCTGTTCCGAATTGACCTGCATGAATTAAATCAATTTTGTTCTGTTTGAGGAACCCAAAGGAGTTAAATCGCGGAGAAACACCGCTCTCACTCTCTTCTCGTATGTTTATCCTAGAGTCGAGATTCTTCTCACCGTTAACCATTTTTAGCAAACTGCTTGTTTTGGTCTCGATGGACTTTTTGGAAAAGGAGCCCCATTTTAAGAGCCCACATATTTCCGATACTGCTTTGGGAGTGAGAAAAACTCGATACGTTCCTGGTCTGATGGTCTTTTGTGGCGCCTTGAGGAGGGATAATCGTTCCTGAGTTTTCCGTAGCTTGGATTCTAGGATTTCTTCATTCCACTCGAAGCCTGCATATCCTCCCTTCGCTGCTTTATCACTGTGACTGAAAATACTCCAATCAAAATTAAAACTCGGCTGAGAGAACCAGTTTTTTTGGCCCAGTGAGTTTGCAAAGCCGGTGAATATTTCACCATGAGCGAGGATTCCGACCAAGTCATACTCTTCATTCAGGCACGTTATACGCCCAATTGCTTCGTGAATTGGTGGAAGTGCGGATTTCTTTTCGTAGTAAGTGGATTTTGCCTGAGTATTGTAATTAAGAAAAGGGTCGTCAGGTAAGAAGGATAGGCGAGTTGTCAGTGCTTGTAGGAGCTTGCTCAACCGTTGAAGGTCTAAATTGGGATTTCCGCAAAGAGTTATCGTCGCTTCCGCAATTTTTTGACCCGAGATAAGCTTTAGGCTTATCTCAAATTGTTCAACTGTTCCGGATTGTCGCACCTTACCGTGGTTAAATCTGACGAAGTTAGAGACCTCTCCGTGAATTGATGCCAAAAGTGTTTGTTCGGTCCCAATTGCCTTTTGAAGTGTTTGGAAGAGTTCAAAAAAATAAGTTTCGGGTCCGTGGGTCATGATTCACCTCCGAAACAATCGATGTTGCTAAAGAGACAGCTAGGCGAGGCATGTCCCACTCTGATGACTTGATTGGGTTCTCCCTTACCACAGTTTGGGGTCCCAAGGGTCCTTGCTGTAGATGCACTGCCAACGGCCTTAAGGTTACGCCAGAATGTAGCCGAAATTCCTCGGTAACCCGGCGTTTTGACGACTTGTCCCAGCTCACCATTATTGATGAGTCGCCCGTATTCACAGCCGAATTGGAATTTATTTCGAGAATCGTCGATTGACCATGAGCTGTTGGTTTGCATGAGAATGCCCTGTTCAGTTTTTCGAATCATTTCGTCGAAGCTACTGTCACCGGGTTCTAGGTTGAGATTCGCCATTCGGTCGATAGCAGGTCGGTTCCAGCTGCACGCCCGTGTGGTAGAGGTGCCAGCGATATTGGCTCTTCTCTGAGAGGTTTTCCCGCCCAAAGGAGCCTTCAATATGCCATTTTCAATAATGAGAATCTTTTCTGCTTTTGTTCCCTCATCGTCGAAAGCGTAGCTGGCCAGTTCTCGGTTCTTGTGTGGGTCAAAGCTGATATTGAGCAACTCGGAACCGTATTGATACGAGCCAAACATATCAAGGTCGACAAAACTTGTGCCTGCATAATTGCGCTCATCGCCCAAAATGCGGTCTAGTTCGAGCGGATGTCCGATGGATTCGTGGATTTGTAGCATCATCTGGTCAGGCATAAGTAAAAGGTCGTGTTTTCCCGATGGGCATTGTGGTGCCGCTAGAAGTTCTAGAGCCTCCTCTGCGAGACCTAAACCGAGCGTCCGGAATTGCATTTTTTCGAGAACGTCGAGCCCGCCTTGTTGGCAGTGATCTACAAAGGTCCGGCGTTGAGATTTTTGGCCATCATTGGCAACGACACCAAGAGAAGGGAGGATAAAGTTAAAGCTTTGCTCGACTCTACCACCATGGGAAGTCAGAAATAGTTGATGGGTTTTGATTTCGGTAATTTTGGCAAACCAGTCTACTATCTTGATGTCGAGGCTTAATTGAGAGGAGGCCTCTTGGAGGTACTCTAATTTGTTGACGAATGTTAGGTCGCTCCAGGATTTTTCTATGGGGGTTTGGTACTGCCCCATTGGGGCTCGTTGCACGGGTTCGGTGAGTCCCCCTAATGAGTTTTCAGCGGTAGCGAGAGCCCAGGTTTTCGCTTGGGTGATCGCTTTTTCGATTCCGAATTTACTTAAGTTACTCGTTGCAGCGTACCCCACTCCCCCCTGATGTTCTACGGTGATCATCAGGCCTTCATTGAGGTGCATGGGCGCCGATTCAAATTTTCCCTCTCGGATGGATAGTGATTCAGTCTCTTCTCGGATGTAGCGGAGAGAGATAGCATCTGCTTGATTGGTAAGGCTCCTAAATATGTCTTCGATTGTATGACCCATGAACACCTTCTACTACAACTGCCGAACCGAACGGTGATTGAGAAGAGGGGATCTAGCTCTTATGGAATGAATCAACAAGGGCTTTTCGTTTTACCTTGGTTTAGTAATCGACACCTAGAAAAAGTGTGCATCCCAAGGATACATCGGAGAGTGAAACTTTCGATTTGAAAGAGACGGCCTGTCGTCCTTCCGGAATCTTGGTGGGGTCATAAGTGCCATAGGCTCCGTAGTGTTCGAATTCTGTTTCAACCTTCACAAAGAGTGAAGCCATGTTGAGTTTGATTCCTCCTGCAACGACGTAGGCGAAATGTCCGCTAAGACCTTCCTCCAGAAAGACTTCGAGTTTTGGATTGGCACCGAAGGCGGCCATGAACTGTCCGTAGGCCGCGATGCTGTCGAAAAAAGGTATGCTAAAATCAAAAGGGTGATTGTATCTAAGTGAAACAAACGGGAGATTATATTCTATGTTGGGAAAGGCTTGGATGGTTGCACCAAAATTTCCATTCGCAGGGAAAGTGTAATAACGATAGCCTAGTCTTAGATTCAGATCTGACGCATTTTTCCTATCGAAAAGTACCCACCGAATATTCATTGCTAGGTCTGCGATATAGGGACTCGAATCACTCCTGAGCTCAAACAAACCTCTGTTGGAAACGGAAGACCATTTTAGTCCAAAGTGAAATCCGATTAGGTGAGTCCACCAGGGCGTCATACCAAATTGAGCGAAGGGAAATGCGTCGATAGATAGCCCCACTCCCGGGAAGAAGAGTCCGCCGGAGCTGTATCTTAATTCTCCGTCATCTGATTTACAGCAAAGCGTAGCACTTCGACTTCTACCAGTTAGAGCGAGGGCTATCGAAAAATTGGGTCGTTTTCTCGCATCGAGATTGTAAACACCTTTTGGAGGAGCACTTTCGTCGGTGTCTATAGCCACGATCTCTGTGGCCGTTGCAGTCTCTTGAGTCGCAGCGGTAGCATCAGCGTGTTCAATCTCCGCATCCTTAGGGGGGGCAGATGTGGTGGCACTTTCGTCGGTGTCTATCGGCTGGGTCTCTGCTGCCGTTGCAGAATCTTGAGTCGCAGTGTCAGCGTCAGCGTGTTCAGTCTGCGCATCCTTAGGGGGGGCAGATGTGGTGGCGGCTTTGTCGGCGAGTGGTGCAATTTCCATGTCCACTGTCGTTTCCGGGTTTCGGGGCTCTGTTTCTCCTTTTGCGACAGGACTACCTGCGTCTGTTGCAGAAGGAGAGGAGGTCGCTGTTGTTGTTGGACCAGCGAGCGGGATCGCTACAAGAGGGGCTGGTGACCCATTAGGCTTTTCGGATGTTTCGGTTGTCGTAGAGCTTGCAGCAGGGGAGGCTGCGGCGATTTTCGGGGCTTCTTTGGATTGTTCTGCTTTTGTGAGGACCCCTATTATGCTTTTGACCAATTGATTTCCGAGTGTGGAATTTAATTTCTTTTTAAAGTCGACCTTTTGAGTGTGGATTGCTGCGGAAGTTGGGAGTTTGTAGACAGAGACAGCTATACTTCTGCTGCCGATCTCTGTTGTGACGGCATAGCTGAAATTCAGCTTCTCTCCTATTTTGACAAGTTCATCCATACCGTTGAGCGTTGAAAGGGAGATGTTTTGAGACTTGGCCTCTTTTCGGATGTCCTTGAAGGGAATCACCGAGTAGTTTTTGGCCAGCGGAAATACGATTCGCTGCATCATGATGGGTGTCATTCTAACACTTGAACCTTTGGCTACAGGAACGATGGCGATGGAAACACTTTCCGCATTTGCGAACGAGGGGGAAAATATCATTCCCAAGAGTAAGCAGGTGATGAGTCGTTGACTTAGGTGGTACTTTGGAGACGAGATTTGCATGATATCACCTTCCGGGAAATCGTTCCCATATCCTATTTATAGCGAGCAACCCCAAGCGTGTGCAAATGCCAAAGGAGCAATTTTGTGGATTTCAAAGGTCCATCGATTTCGGTTTGTGTTAGAGGTAAAGGGGAGATACAATACCGGGGGGGGGTGGCCCGGGTCTACAGGGGAGATGTTTTGAAAACATTAGTGGTCGAGGATGACTCTACGACAGCCACGGTGATGGCCGAATTGTTGGGGTTTTACGGAGCGGTATCAGTGGTGAAGTCAGGAGGGGCGGCGCTTGACCTTTTTCGACGTGCTTTCGAAAGTGGTGAGGCCTTCGATTTGGTTTGTTTGGACATCATGTTGCCAGATATGAGTGGCCAGAGCGTATTGAAGGTTCTGAGGGAGCATGAGGCCTCTATAGGATGTAAGGACAATGAGGTGGTTAGGATTGTGATGACGAGTTCTCGCACAGATCCCCCAGCAATTTTAGGGGCTTTTCGGGAGCAATGTGATGACTACCTTGTGAAACCGACCACTCAGGCCAAACTTCATCAGATGATTAAGAAACAGGGCTTGGTTCCATGAATATTAGCCGTAAAGCTCTTGTCATCAGTCGGAGTTTTAGGGGCTAGAAGTTGATATTATCCATGATTTTACTCGGGATTGTTGCCTGAATGTTCAGGGATTTACGTTCGTAGAGGGCGCTATAAATCGCGAGATTTTCAAGCACTTTTTTTACGTAATGTCGGGTTTCACGGTAGGGGATTTCTTCGATAAATTCGTCTGTCTCCATGCCTATTCGGTTGTTTGCCCACTCCTCAACTGCCACAGGCCCGGCGTTATACGCACTGATCGCCAGAGCAATATTTCCCTGAAATTTCTTGAGAAGCTCAGAGAGGTACCATGCTCCGAAGCGAATATTGACGGTAGGTTGTTGTAAAGTACCGGAATTAAAATCTTTTAATTTGAGTCTCTTAGAAATCTCTGATCCCGTTCTCGGGATTAATTGCATCAGCCCTTGAGCGCTCGCCCAGGATTGTGCTTGTGGCTTGAAGGCACTTTCTTGTCTCATGATGGAGAGAATTAGCCAGGAGTCGATGGAGAATTCCTCAGCCACGTGAGAAACGGTCTTTGCATAGGCCAATGGGTATGAAAGTTGGTAATAGATCTCGTTGTTACTTCGTATGTCCTGAGACAACTGCTCTTTAAAATATAGAGCGACTAAGCGATGCGCGCGATTGTAAGCGCCCAAAGCTTGGTAGAGCAATAACCTAGACAAGCGAACTTGATCACTACTGATATTAGAAATCGGTGGAAGGAGATCAACCATATGGACGGCCTCCTGTGGGTAGTTGAAACGAACGAGTTGTCGAATAGTGGTTCCGATTTTATCTGTCCAGTTAAAGAGGCTACCACCGTTGGGCTGTAGGCTTTTGAGTGTTTTTGAGTGTCCGTTTTTT
Organism: Myxococcota bacterium; assembly: GCA_036339465.1. Taxonomy (GTDB): domain Bacteria; phylum Myxococcota; class XYA12-FULL-58-9; order XYA12-FULL-58-9; family JABJBS01; genus JAYZAY01. Next base: position 99,278 of record JAYZAY010000011.1, read on the forward strand.
TGCAGTCCCACGTGCCCGACGGCTTCTTTAAATTTGTTCCGAGTTTTACTGGTTGGATTGGAGGTTGTGACATCACTGTCCAGGGCGGCAAGGGTGATCGGCCCGCCAAAGTGGCTGGTGGTGGTCATGGGAGTGTCGAATTCACTGAGTCGTTGCCGGGCCAGGAAGCCGTAGTAGCGACTAGGTTTTTCTTCGATTACCTTCTGAAATGCGACTTTCGCTTTGTCTGATTGGCCTAATTTTGTGAAAAGTCGGCCTTGCCAGTAATGAACCCTAGGGAGCAACGAACTTTTTGGAAAACGACGTTCAAAGTCTTCGAGCAAGGTTTTAGCTTCTTTTAGTTCGCCATTTTTATATGAATTCCAGGCTTGAAACCATCTTGCATCTACGGTGTTGTGGTGTCGACCGAATTTGTTCAAATACGAAGTGAAGAGTTGGCTGGCGCGTTCTCCGGCCGAGCTATGACTGGCAAGCCATGCGGCCATATACAGTGCTTGGCGTCCTTGTTTTTGGGCGCCAAATCGTTCGTGGGCTTTAAGATAGGAATCCACGGCTTTCGATTTGTCACCTAAGCGATACTGAGCACGGGCCTTCCATTGTAGGTATTTGTACCAATCGCCACTAGATTGGGCACTTTCCGAAAGTTGCATGAAGCCATTTTTTGCTTTTTCGAAACGACCCTGCCGAAAGTCTAGAATGCTGGTTAGGAATACATATTTTTCCCGATGACTATCGTCTTCTACTAGAGTTAATTTGGCCTTCTCAAGAGTTTCCTTAGCCAGGGTCAAAGATCGTCTTTTTAGCAGTTTTTCTGCCCGTTCAAGCCATGTTTGGGTTGGAATATCGGCGATTCGTTTTTCTATTGCGAGTTGGTTGAGTCTTGAAAGTGCTTCATTGCTGAGGGGGTGGGTTGGGTTACCGGTTACAAAAAACTGATAAATTGCCGCGGCCTTCTCAAAGTCTCCCGTTTTTTCGAGGAGTATAGCCAAAGTGATTCGAGCATAATTGGATGCATCGTGATGCGGGTATCTTTCAAGGGCGATTTCGTAGCCCCGAATGGCATCTTCAGTTCTACCATTTGCGTAATAGCTATCAGCGATGGAAAAATAGGCTCTTCCAACGGATTCTTCAGGGGTGTTTCCCTCTATGAGCTCGCGCCATATGCTCGTGGCTTTTTCCCAATCACCTATATTTCTATACCCATATGCACGTAGGCTTAATATGTGATGTTTAACTGGGGGCAGTTGTTCTTCCAAACCTTCCAAATACCGAAGCCCACTTTTGTAAAATCCTCTTTCCATGGCGGTTCGGCCGGCGAGGAACCTGGCTTCCTGAGCGATAATCTCTTCGCCGCGCGTGGCTATCATCGCATCGTAAGAGATGGCCTGGTATGGCGTAAATGGTGTGGTGGCATTGCCAGTTAATGGGAATAAGAAGAAAATAATCAGGGCGATTTGAGGGTACATTGGTCGCGAAAGTTTTCCCGGTTTTTGTGGATACTTGGTAAAGTCCATGGATTCGAGTTTAGTGTTGTCCCAGAGCCCTTGCAAAGTTTTATCTCCCTGAAATTAAACAACCAGATCTTCTTAGAGTTGAATAGATGGGGCTTGACTCGTAATGAACACATCAAACGTATGCCCCTGCTCATTCTGAGTATTGTCTATGCCGGAGGGATACTTTATGAGGATTCGCTTGGATTTCATCCAGCTCTCCTAACCATTCTAATCGTTGGGAGTCCAGTATGTCTAATACGATCTCTCAGGCGATCGACCCGAGAAAGTATTCTAACTCTATTGATCTGGTTTTTTGTCCTGGGGGCGGCCAATTACCTCTCTCAAACGGAGCATGCCAGTCAAAATCAGGTACGATCAGGTTCTGGTACCTTTCATATCACCATCGAGGAGAACTCGCTCCCGTTGCCTCAACACGAACATGGTGGACATAGAGTCCGCACCAAAGTGTCTGCTTACGTTATTGAAGAAGATGAATCTTTTTGGGGCAAGCGTGCGTTACCACTATGTCTCTACCATAGGGGGTTGATGAGTTTGGTTAAGGGCCAGCAATATTTGGGAAATCTAACGATTAAATCTTGGCGTCCCAAGTTGAATCCTTGGGAGATTATGCCCGAAGAGAGAACACGTCGACAAGGTTGTGTGGCTAACGCCAGAAGTAAAGGATCGCTCGTATTGATGGAAAACGCGGGTTTTGGGGCGCAATGGTGGCAGGCTAAGCGAAGTAACTTTGCGAGGTTTCTTGATCGGAGAATTGAGTCGAGTGAGGTTGGCGCCTTGGCTAGAGCTCTTTTACTAGGAGACCGAAGTCTTCTATCAGGAGTGGACAGAAGACCCTGGAATCGTGCGGGTTTGGGGCATCTATTGGCCATAAGCGGACTTCATATTGCGATATTATTTAGTCTCTTTTTTCTTTCTTTTTTGGCCATACTCAGTGCCATTCCTACTCTCTTTGAGCGCTTAAATTCTACAGTGATTTCTTCACTTTTTGCCCTTTTGGTAAGTTTAATTTTCGCTGAATGGGTGGGTATGGGCGTTTCGGTTTACCGTGCCGCGGGTATGCTGACGATTGCTGTTCTTGGTCGATTGTGGGGACACGAATATCGAGCATTGAATTCACTTGGCGGTATTGCTCTTGCGGCAATGGCACTGAATCCTCTTTGGGTTTTTTCGGTAGGCTTTCAACTTTCGTTTATGGCGACAGTCGCTATTTTATTGATACCGGTTCCGATAACGAAAGGTATGTCAGTTTGGGTTTTACAGAGTGTGCGTCTCACAATGGTTACAACCGTGGTGACATTGCCCATTGTTGTGAATGCATTTGGCGAGGTACCACTTTTGGGTTTCGTCTTTAATCTGTTTTTTGTGCCCCTGGTCGGATTCGTTATTCTCCCTTCAGGTATCTTATTGTTGTTTCTTTGGAGTTTGGGAATCGATGCTCCTATCCTGTGGGATCTTTGGAATAATGTTTTTTTTCAATTGCGAATGATTCTCGTTATGTTGGCTGATCACTCTCTTTTTGTCCTATTCTGGTCCAATATTTCATGGTTTTTTCTTGTGTCCTATTATGGGGGAGCATGGGGATTGCTTTTGGCGTGGTCAGGCAAATGGATGTCTGAACGAACTTATTGGTTGATGATGGGTGCTCTTTTAATGGCTCTTTTTGGCGTTACTGTGGAAATGTCGCGGGAGAGAGAGTTTAATCTCTTTCAACCCTATATAGGGCAAGGTTCAGCGACTCTTTTAGGTTTAAGTGGAGGCAAGACGGTTTTGATTGATGCTGGTCCGAGCGGTTTTGATGGTTATGGTGCTCCCATTTGGCCAGCCCTTAGGTGGTATTTGGGCAAGGAAGCTGCCAGCAAGGTTCATGTTGCACTGCTGACACATGCGGATGCTGATCATATTGGCGGATTCTTTGAGCTGATCGACCAGGTAGAAATTAAGCGTTTCTATATCCATGTGCTTCACAAGCGCCGAAAAAATGTTGGTGTTCTTCTACAAAAGCTTCGGGGAAAGGGAGTTGAGGTCTATTGGTTGGAGGGTACCCAGGGGAAGATAGAGGTTGATGATGAGACCTATATCCGTTTTTTCAGCATCGGTGAGGAAGTGCACACCACTTCGAAAAAGCGAACGAGATACAATGATCATTCTACAGTATTCCTTTTGCACAATCGGAATAAAAGAGTTCTTTTTGCGGGTGATATTCATGCTTGGGGTGAATCAAAACTACTAAATCAACTTGAGGAAGTGGATATTCTCATGGTCCCTCATCATGGAAGTCGAACCTCTACCACTGCGGCGTTGTTGGCCGTATTGAGACCCAAAATCGCGATTATTTCTTGTGGCTACAAGAATCGATTTGGGTTCCCCCATCAACCGGTATTAAATCGGCTCGATTTGATAAAAGCGAAGATTCTTAGGACAGACCGACATGGGGCCATCATGCTAACGGATTCTAAGGTGGAATGGGTTGGTGATTTCGTTTTTGGAGCGGCTCGTTAGCCTATTTCGTAACCGTCTTCATTCAAAAGTCCTTGGGCCTGTGCTTCATGAATAATTTCTCTGACTTTCTCAATTTGGTTGTCGCCAACTGCGATTTTGTAGAACTCATCGGTTCCCATTGGGGTGGGAAAGGGCGAAAGGCTTCGGTCCCGAACGATGGGTCGGACTCCGTTATCTTCCAAGACCCCCACCAGCCAATCGAGTTCGATTGGATTGTATACGCAGAATACATCGATATAATCTTCTTTGGTATGATCCATAGCTACCTCCCAATCTTTGATTCTGTTATGCCGTGGCCAAATTTGTCAATGTAATCAAATTAGGGATGACCGCTTACTTGGGGGCTTGGGTAGGTTTTAGCTTCAGAGATCCAGCAATTCGAGTAAGCCATGATCAGCGGCTAAAATAGTTTTGAGATAATCGCGGATGAGCCTACTTGGATTGGAGATAGAGCTTTCAAGGATATTGCCCGCCAGTTCTTCGCATTTAGAAACGTTTAGTCGGCGAATGACATATTTTGCTTTGGGAATTGAACCGGCGTTCATGCTAAATTTGCGAAACCCAAGCCCTATGAGCGCCGGCAAACAGTTTATGTCTCCTGCCATCTCGCCGCAGATCGTGAGATTGTCGGTATGTGTGGTGGCTTGTTGGTATATTGTCGATAGCATCCGGAGAACAGGTAAAGAGAGTGGATTGTATAGGTAAGCAACACTGTCGTTTATTCGATCGATGGCGCAAAGATATTGGATGAGATCATTGGTTCCGATGGATAAAAAGTCCACTTTTTCTGCGAGTTGGTCTGTGATTAAGGCAGTTGCAGGGACTTCAATCATCGCCCCTATTTCCGGCGTGTTTTCCTGCTTCAGCCCTTCTTGCTTGAGTCGATTTGTGATTGTTTGAACTTTCTCCTTGACGATTCTTAGTTCTTCCAGGGTTGTAAGCATCGGGATCAATATCTTGAAATTGCCGAATTCGGATGCGCGGAGTATGCCTTCTAGTTGATCTTCAAGCAGCTGATTTTCTTTTAAGGCAAACCGGATGCCCCTTAGGCCTAGAGCCGGGTTGGGTTCTTTGGCTGCTTTTTCTAGTGTGCCGAAAGATTTGTCTGCTTCGAGATCAAATAACCTCAGGGTGACTGGTGTATTGCCTAATTCATTAAAAATCGAGCAATAGGTTCGGATGTGATGCTCGGTGGTGGGTGGGTTTTCGGGTGAGAGATAGAGAAACTCTGTTCTATACAGCCCAATGCCTTCACCACCGTTTTCAACAACATTCGATGCCTCGAACGGCAATTCGATATTGCCTTCGAGGGTGATTTGGACGTTATCTGCGGTTATTGATGGCGAAAATTTATCTCTCAGTATCGCATTATGGGAAGACTGGTAGCGGTGGTTTTTCTGGCGGGCGGTTTGTAATACCTCGGTTTTTGGATGTAGGGAGACCTCACCTGAAAAACCATCTACGATGATAATGTCGCCGTCTCCAGCGAGGGAAAAAACATTCTTACAGCCAACCACGGCAGGAATACCCAATGAACGAGCAATAATGGCGGTATGAGATGTGCTGCTACCTTTTTCTGTAACGATAGCTGTAATCCGTCGGTGGCTGAGGATGACAACATCGACCGGACTGAGATCGTGTGCTATTAAAACGCTTCCAACGCCAACGTCCGCAACCCCTTTGAGCTCTGGGCTAATTCCTACTAGGTTACGCAGAACTCGTTCCCCAACAAAATCGATATCGCCACGTCTTTCTTTCAGATATGGGTCATTCATATCCTCGAACATGCTTCGAATCTGTTGAATGATCTTACTAAAGGCCCATTCTGCGTTTATTTTTTCTGCATGAATAAGTTTCGAGGTATCCGAGAGAAGCTCTTCGTCTTTGAGTATAAGCTCATGTGCCTCAAGTATAAGCTGATGATCCACGCCATCTTCCATGAATCGAGTGCGAATGCTTTCGAGTTGTGTGACCGATTTTTCTAGGGCTGTTTTAATTCGCGAAATCTCGAAAGCTTCTTGGCCTCGGATAATATGATTCCGTGGGATACGAATGTGTCTGCGTTCTAGGAGAGAGACTCTTCCGATACAAACACCTTCAGATACACCAATACCCTGCAAGCTTTCTTTCTCTGTATTCATGATTCGAAATGAAACTTATTGACAATGAGATTTCGGAGGGTGTCTAGACAGGCTTTTGCATCTTCGCCTTCCGTGGTGATTTCTAATATGGAGCCACACGGAGCAGCTAAAGCTAAAATACCCATGATACTTTTACCGTTGGCCACAATGCCATTGTATTCGATTGTAACTTTGGCTTTAAAATTTGAGGTGGTTTGCACAATGACACCGGCGGCACGTAAGTGCAGACCGAGATTGTGCAATATTTCTACTGTTATAGTTTGTTTCGTGGTCATCATTTCTCCAGCTTCACGATGAGGTGAGAACCTCACCGGCGATCACGATGGCGCTCTTGGCTGATTGGCTAACTTGGGTTGCAACGTCCGAGAGGGGTTGGTCACTTGTAGCGAGAGAGAGGGCCTTCGTGAGCATCGGGAGATTAACGCCAGTTATGACTTCAATTTTTTCTTTAGAGTGCTTGGTCATGGCGATGTGGGATGGTGTGCCGCCGAAGAGGTCGGTTAGGATGAGAATACCAGAGCAATTTCGGAGCTTTTGGAGGGCACTGTTGAAGCTTTCTTCAAATGTTTCGACAGGTTTGTTCAGCTCGACTTCTATAGAATATATATGTTCCATGTTTGCGCAGATCAGGCTAGCTGCTTTGATTAGGCCAGTTGCCAATGGGGCATGGGTCGCAACGATAATTCCTAGCATTTTTTACCTCGGTATTTCCTTATGCCGTAAATGAATGTGTTCATATGTGCGTTCGAGTTCCGCTTTTACTTGTCGAGCGATACTCACTGATCGGTGCTGGCCTCCCGTACATCCGATAGCAACAGTCATATAGTGTTTTCCTTCTTTCATGAATTGGGGAATCGTATATTTTACCATGTCTGTGATTCGTCGGGTTGTTTCATGAGATTCCGAGAAGTTCATGACATAATCGAAAACTTCCTGCTCTAAACCCGTTTTTGCGCGCAATGATTCCTCAAAGAATGGGTTTGGGAGGTAGCGAACGTCAAACACTAAGTTTGCCATACTTGGAAGACCATATTTATAGCCGAAGCTTACAAGTTCGATTCTCATGGATTCCCCAGGAAATGGTTCAGACACGAGGCGGGATACATTGTCCCGAAGCTGGTGGGGCGACAGATCTGAAGTATTGATGCTTTGGTCCGCCAATTCCAGCAGGGGTGTTAGCAGTTCTCGCTCTGATGCCATGGCGACTCTGAGGCCTGCCCCAGTGTCCAATGGATGGGGTCGCCGGGTTTGGGAGTACCTCCTCAAGAGAACATCGTCATGGGCATGGAGGTAGACCAGGGTAGAGGGGGTTTGCGATTTTCGAACATGTTTGACGAGTTTTTCTATGCTCTGACTAAACCCAATGGCTCTGATATCCAAAATCAGCGCTATCCGTGGAATGTTCCAAGCAATGTTGTGGGTAAAGAGTTCCCGGCAGAGGGGCAATGGGAGGTTATCAATCGTGTAGAATCCGAGATCTTCGAGGGCTCTTTTGACCGTTGATTTTCCCGAGCCTGAAGGCCCCGTGATGATCACGATTTCGCCTATTTTCACGATTTCGCCTATTTTATTGTCGGGGCTATTCATGTCTCTACCATCTATATTTCACGTAATTGACGTTCAACGTGGGACTGAAACTCTCTGGCTGAGTCATGTCCCTGAGATTTAAGAATGTAATTTCTGGCAGCGACCTCTACTATGGATGCGACACTACGGCCAGGGCGAATTGGTAGGGTTATTTTGGGTAATTCTGTATCGATCAATTGTACGTATTCGTCGGCGAGCCCCGTTCGGTCGTAATCTGCATTGGGATCCCACTCAACCAGATCGACTATTAAGCTAATCTGTTTCATATTGCATATGGAAGCGGCGCCAAAGAGATCTTTAACATTGATGATCCCCAATCCTCGGACTTCCATGTGATGCTTTGTAAGTGGGGAGCCGTAGGCCACGAGATGATGACTTTGTTGGGAGATAATAATCATATCATCGGCAACGAGTCTGTGGCCCCTAAGAATCAGATCTAGCCCGCATTCACTTTTTCCGATACCACTGTTTCCCGTTAGAATGACGCCTACTCCGAATACATCCATCAAGACCCCATGGAGGTTGACCTCAGGACTTAAGTGCTTATCGAGAAAGCTGTTAATTCGATTAATAAAGGTGGATGAGGCGAGGGGCGTGATGAAGAGAGCGACCTTGTGATTTTCTGCAGCGTTCAATAGTTCCTGGGGAATCGTAAGATTTGTCGTCACGAACACACACGCGATGTTGGCGCTAAGCACAGCCCCTAAGGATGACTCTTTTTCCGGTTGCGTGAGGGTTTCAAGGTAGCCGATTTCGGTTTTACCAAAAACGAGGACTCGGTTGGGGCGGACAGCTTCGGGGTATCCCGCAAGTGCGATGCCTGGTTTTTGAACTCGGCGATGGTTGATCAAACGGTTGAGTCCAGTCTCACCCGCGAGCAAATTGAGTTCTAGCTTATGTTGCTCATCTTCGAGAATTGTTTTGACCAATATTTGCATTTGGGCTTTCATATGACCTTGGTATCCTCAAGTGGGAGAAATTCGTAGGGTACGTTTGGGGGAATAAGATGAAGACAGTCCTTGGTGAATTGAATCATCTTTGAAGAGTCTCGAAACTCTTGCGAAGGCTTTTAGAGGTATCCCGTGGGAGCCTGCAGGGACCAAAAGCCCGAAAATAAGCAGGATTGGTCTTCTGTCGATGGCATCAAATGGTGCAGCATCAAATGGTGCTGGGGTTTGGCATCGGGCAAATAATGCGACCATTTCCTTGAGTTCAGAAAGTCGAGCGTGTGGCATTGTGTCGCCGTTTCCGATTTTGGTTGAACCGAGTATTTCTCTCTCTATCCTGGCGTGTAGGGTTCTCGAATTGTTTAATTGTAGCTGGGGCCGAAGGGGCTCAACTTGGGTAGCAGGTTTTGTTAAGAACTCTTGTATAGAGTTCGCCTCCAAATCATCTTTAGCCGGTTTTTTATCCAGGCAGGGCGCTATTTTCATGGATTTATGGATCAACTGCTAGAGTTTGTTTGTTTTAGAATACTTTCTTGCGTTTGGAGGATGGGGCGATTCCCAACATCTCACGGTATTTTGCCACAGTTCTGCGGGCAATTTTAAGATCAAATTCTTGTAGGGCTTTGACAATTGCCTGGTCAGAAAGTGGTTTTTGTGGATTCTCATTTGTGACGAGATCTTTAATCCTGTTTCGAACTGATTCTGATGCTACCGAACTTCCTCCCTCTTTTTGAATGGATGAATTAAAGAAATATTTTAATTCGTAGGTTCCCCTGGGGGTGTGAACGTATTTATTACTGGTAACTCTCGAAATTGTTGATTCATGCATTTCAATGTCATCGGCGACATCTTTTAGGATTAAGGGTTTTAGGTGTTCCGGTCCGTTCTCGAAGAAGTTTTCTTGAAATTTCAAGATGCTTTCCATGACTTTATAAAGGGTACGCTGACGCATTTGTATACTACGAAGAAGCCATGAGGCACTTCGGACTTTGTCTTGCAGGTAGCTCTTGGCATCGCTGCTCAGATTTGCGCCGGTTTCATGGTAGTAGTTTGAAATTCTAAGTCGAGGAATGCCTTCCTCATTGGGGATGATAACCCAGGTGCCATTGACTTTCTTAATGTAAATATCGGGGCTGATGTATTGAGTTGTTCGGGGGTTGAAGGCTCGTCCCGGGCGAGGGTCTAGTTGCTTCAGTATTTCTAGAGTTTCACCAAGAGAGGACATCGGGCAGCCGAGTTCCTTGGCAATTTTCTTGTATTGTCGGTTTTCGAGTTCAGGAAGAAAGCGGTCGACTACTTGTATTGCGAGTGGCTCTGGTTTGGTCAGTTGGTGTAGTTGTTTCAGAAGACAATCGCGAATGCTGTAACTCGCTACGCCAATGGGATCTAGGGTCTGTATTTCGGCTACGATTAACTCAAGTTCATCTCGCGTAATACCGTGGACCTCAAGATCCGCCAAGAGAGTAGCAATGATGTCTTCTGGCAGGTAACCATCTTCAGTGAGCTCTTCAATGACGAGATATGAGAGTTGTTTTTCTCGCTCTGAGAGTCGATTGTGTTGAAGCTGTGCCTTAAGATGGTCGGTCAAGGATGAAGGGGCGGCAACGGTTGCCTCTAGAGACGGTGCATCTTCTAATGAGCCCGCTCCGGCACCATTGGGTAGGCCCATACTATAAGAGTCAGCATAATTTTCCCAATCGATGTCCTGTCGCACTTCCTGTGCCGACGGCTCAGGGTTCGATTCCGTTTGGGCGGATTCTAGGGACTGCATATCCCTCAATATTTCTTGGTCTTCCCTGACTTTTCCCGTGTCGGGGCTCTCGGGGTTAAGACCCATCATCCCGTCGTTGTCGAGCTGCGGCCGGTCAATTTCTCGGGGAAGTTCGGTGCTGAGAGGAGCATCTTCCCGACTGTCTGAATCTTGCCCTCTTTCCTCAAGTACCGGATTTTCTTCCAATTCGTGTTGAATTGCATTGGCCATTTCAAGGTGCGAGAGTTGGAGCAATTTTATAGCTTGTTGCAGCTGAGGCGTCATGACCAGCTGTTGTGCCAGTTTTTGCTGTAGTCTTAGCTGAAGGGCCATAGTGGCATTGTATATAAATCTATGCTCAGAACCAATGAGTTGGTACGATTTTTGCTAATTATCCAATTTTCATGGAAAAATCTGATCCAAGATACATCCTTTTGGCTTCAGGATGATTGATAACCGTTTCGACTTTGCCTTCCACGAGAATGCTGCCATCGGCGATAATATAGCTTCTTTCACAAATTTCTAATGTTTCTCGGACGTTATGGTCTGTGATTAAAATGCCAATATTTCTTGAGCGCATGTCCAGGATAAATTTTCGTATTTCGTTGATCGCGATGGGATCCACACCAGCAAATGGTTCGTCCAGCAGCACAATGGAGGGATTGGTCACCATCGTGCGAGCCATCTCAAGACGTCGACGTTCTCCCCCAGAAAGTCGGCTCGCTGGGGTATGACTGACGGGTTCAAGCTGAAAGTCCTCAAGAAGCTTATCTGCAATTTTGATTGCTTCTTTACCGTTTGTTCCTGCTATTTCTGCTGCGGCTTGCAGATTTTTTTTGGTGGATAGCCCCCGAAAAACAGTGCTCTCTTGGGGAAGGTATGCCAGTCCTAAGCGGGTACGCTGGTGGAGTGGCATGCCATCAAGTTTGTTAGGGCCGAGTAAGATGGACCCTGCTTCGGGTTGCAGTAATCCTAGGACCAATCGAAAGGATGTTGTTTTTCCGGCTCCGTTGGGACCCAATAATCCGACAATTTCACCGGGGCTGACTTCGAAACTGACGTCTCGAACCACGGGACGTCTCTGAAAACTTTTGCGAAGGTTTTTGGCATGCAGCCGAGGTGTAGTGATTTGTTGTTGGGACACGCGGCTTAGCCTCGAGTATTGGGTCTTGAGGGAAGGGGGCAGAACTCGGGTAGAGGTTTTCGAGAGTCAATAAAATCAATCGGTTGTACTGAGGATGTGTCTTGGCGAATGATGATTCCTTGGGGACGCTTTACTAGGGCGTTTTCGGAATTGAGTCGCACCACAATTTCGACGCCAGTCAGCCAACTGGCGCCTCTTTTGAGCAGAGGTGCTCCAGTGAGGACGACTTTGGATTGAGCGGGATTGTGGTTCGCTTTTTCGGCCCAGACAAGTTCGTTTTTACGTTGCGCCCGAACATTTTGCATACAAATGAGTGAGTTCCAGTTCCAGTTCTCATCGGCAAAGGCTTCAAAACTATCGCAACAGAGCATCATCTTTTGAGTACGCACCACCACGTTATTGATACATTTTGCACGATGGGTTTGATTGAATATTTCCATTTGGTCACACCGAAACTCAATGGGGGCATTCTTTGGCTGGTGGGCTTGGCCTCCGATGATGCTTAGCAGTGGCAGTAAATAATGTAACATCCATTGTGCCTTGTGTTTGGTGCGGGGCCTAAGACAGCTAGGAGGACGCCTTCACCCTTTTTATTCTTTTAATCCAAAATCGCATTTCTTACCAGGGGTTGGTCTGCTCTGCGGTCGTGTTTTCCACCGGGAATGCAGCCAAACCCACTGTTCTGGGAACATGCGAATCGCTTCTTCTAAGCGTTGATTGAGGGCTGTGGTGAGTGAGAGAATGGCTTCGTCACTCATTTCTTGGTGTTTGTATTCGAATCGCTCCAAGTGAATTTTGTATTGATTCCCAGTTCGGTGGATCCAACCCACGATGATTGGGGCTTGGGTCCTCAGTGCGAAAAGCGCTGGGGCGCTTGGGGTCCATGCTTCTTGGTTGAAAAAGGGAGAAAAAACCCCGGGTACTTTAGTGTCTTGGTCAATCAGAAGTCCCAGGATTCGCTGCCGTTTGAATGTTCGTAGAATTTCCTTAGGGCTCGAATTGGTGCCTCGCCAAAGAACCTCCATGCCGTGACGTCCCCGCCATTGGTCCACCCAGTGGGTGAGTCGTGGATCATAGGTTGGTTTCGCAACAGAGGTAATGGGATAGCCTTCCTTAGCCAAGACTTGAGCCAGTAATTCCCATGGTCCGATATGTCCGGTGACGGCGATGACCCCTTTCTTTTCTGCCACGGCATCATCGAGGAGTGTTCGTTGTTCTGCTGTGAGTTTAAGGGTGGGGTCTTGGGTGATGAGTTTGTCACAATGGATGGCTTCAACACTGGCCATGGCCAGGTGGACGAACATTTTTTCCACAAGTCCTCGAGCCTCGACGTTATCGCCATTACTATAGTGGGAGCTAACTTGGGCGATGGCACGCCGCTCTTCCTTTTTGGCTATAAGTCTTGCCTGTATTCCCAGGAGTTTTGCTATTTTACGACAGATCGGAAAGGGAATTCGTTCCAGGGCCTTAAAGAGTAGACGCAATACGATGAAAATGAGATTATTCTTGATTCGTTGTAGGGGGGGCCACGGGGGTAATTCAATGGAGGAGAAGTCTTGTGGTGTGGAATTTTGCCGCTCGGCGTCAGGTGATTGTTCAGACATTCTGGTTTAGTAAGGCCATTTTCCTTGGGCACGCAAGATTGTTTCACAACATTCTCTGGCCGCACCTTGTCCACCTTGACTTGTTAGGATCCAGTCAGCTTTTTCTTTGAGTTCGATAACAGCATCGTTTACGGCAATTCTTAGACCAACGGCTTTAAAGGCGGCAAGGTCGATGATATCGTCTCCAACGAATGCGCTTTTCTCGGGAGAGACGTTTAGATCGCGACAGACTTGTTTGACCATCTCTTCTTTATCGTGGCATTTGCCGTGAATTGCATGGACACCGAGTTCCGAGAAACGAGCTTGAGCAATATCTATGGGCCGCCCTGAGATAATTGCGGATTTCAGACTGGCGCGATTCCAGAGGGCCAAGCCGATACCATCTTTAGCGCTAAATTTGAGCCAGCGGTCGCCGGAGTCACTATAAAAAAGTCCGCCGTCGGTGAGGACACCATCGCAATCGAAGAAGATTGCTTCGATTCTCTCTAGTTTCTCCAGGGGTGGCACTGCCAGGTTTTGTTGGTTCATGATGGCTCTTTATGCTCTATTGGGCCGAAGGAGTTGCTCTATTTTAGATACTTCTTCAATTGTTTGCTTGAGAAGAGGAAAGTCTAAGGAGTTGGGCCCGTCGGATTTTGCCAAATCTGGCTCCGGGTGCACCTCGCAGAATAGCCCATCGATGCCGGCAGCGGTAGCGGCGCGGGCAAGGATGGGCGCCAAAGTTCTGTCCCCGCCGGTAGTGTCTTGTTGGCTGGCTGGTTTTTGGACCGAATGGGTGGCGTCAAAGATGACCGGACACTGACACCCTTCACGCATTGTCCGAAAGCCTCGCATATCGACCACGAGATTGTCGTAGCCAAAGGTGGATCCACGTTCGGTGACTGCAATATGTCTTCCACCGCCTTCTCTGAACTTATTGGTTACATGTGTCATGGCATCTGGTGCCAGAAATTGTCCCTTTTTAATGCAAGTTGGCCGTCCTGTTTTAGCTGCGGCGAGAATGAGGTCCGTTTGTCTACACAGAAATGCGGGGATCTGGAGCACATCGACTACTTCCGCGACCATCTCGGCTTGGGATGGGCAATGAAAGTCTGTAAGCACAGGGACATTGAACTCTGTTTGGATGTGTCGGAGGATTTCGAGCCCCTTCTGAATACCGGGACCACGGTAGGAGTTCATGGAGGTTCGGTTCGCTTTATCGAATGATGCTTTAAATATATAGGACAGGCCATACTGCGTGCATGTTTCTAAGGTAAATTCGGCAACTTTTCGGCAAGTATCTAGGGACTCAGCGACGCAGGGGCCAGCAATCAGGGTCATTTTTCGTTTTTCAAAGAGGTCCGCAACATTCGGATGCATTAATTCTCATCTCCTTTAAATTCTAGCGCAGCGCCAATAAAGCCTTCAAATAGAGGATGTGGAGAAAAGGGTTTGCTTTTGAATTCGGGGTGGAACTGAGATGCGATGAAAAATGGGTGCTGTGGAATTTCAATGACTTCAACGAGTTCTTCGTCGGGGGAAGTACCCGCGATGAGCATTCCGTTTTCTTCAAATCTTTTTCTATAACGATTATTGACTTCAAATCGATGGCGGTGCCGCTCGTCGAGATTGGCTTTACCGTACAATTTACGACTAAGACTCTCCGACTTAAGGGCGCATGGGTAGGAGCCGAGTCGCATGGTTCCTCCTTTTTCGGTAACGTTTTTTTGTGATTCCATCACATGAATGACCTGGTCAGTAGCTTGGTCGTTAAACTCTTGGGAATTGGCATTTGATATACCCACGACATTCCTTGCGAATTCGATCACGGCAATTTGAAGTCCCAAGCAAATTCCGAGAAAGGGAATGTTGTTCTCTCTTGCCATTTGTACTGCTTTAATTTTTCCTTCAACACCTCGTTCTCCAAACCCACCAGGGATAAGGATTCCATCGACTTCCCTCAGTTTGTCTTGGGTCGTGCCCGACTCTTTAAGCTCTTCACTGTCAAGATAAATGAGTTCAACCCTCGTGTTATGGGTTATCCCGCCGTGGACTAGGGCTTCATGTAAGCTTTTATAGGAATCAACAAGGTCGACATATTTACCGACGAGTCCTATTCTAACCATGCTTTTTGGGTTGAGTGCGCCATCACGAATGCGCTGCCAACGCTCAAGGGTGGGGGCACGAGACCATATGTTGAGCAGTTCGGCAATTTTGTCATCCAAACCTTCTTTGTGGAGTTCGAGAGGAAGCTGATAAATTGTAGGGACATCCACAGCACTAAAAACACAGTCGATACCAACATTTCCAAAAAGAGAAATTTTTGACTTCACGTGGCGTTCAAGTGGATTTTCACAGCGGCAAAGAAGGATGTCGGGAGAGATACCAATTTGTCTTAATTCTTTGACTGAGTGTTGTGTGGGCTTCGTTTTTACTTCCCCAGCTGTTTTAATATGTGGGACGAGAGTTAGGTGAATATACACACAGTTTTCTTTTCCAATATCATGGGGGACTTGTCGAATGGCTTCGAGAAAGGGAAGCGATTCAATATCACCTACCGTTCCGCCGATTTCAACAATAGCGACATCGCAATCCTGGGCAGAATTAACGATAACACTCTTAATCTCGTTGGTGATGTGGGGAATGACTTGGACAGTTGCCCCTAAGAAGTCTCCACGTCTCTCTTTTTCAATGACACGTTGGTAAATTCGGCCCGTGGTATAGTTGGATTGTCGAGTGAGTTTAGCGTGGGTGAATCTCTCATAGTGCCCCAGATCAAGATCTGTTTCGGCGCCATCATCAAGGACATAGACCTCTCCATGTTGGAAAGGACACATCGTTCCAGGATCTATATTGATGTAGGGGTCCAATTTGAGCATTGAAACCTTGAGGCCGCGATTTTCAAGTAATGCTCCAATGGATGCAGCGGATAGACCCTTACCAAGGGATGAAACAACGCCACCAGTTATGAACATAAATTTTGGTTTACGATTGTTCATTATTTTCCTCATTTGCTTGGGAGAAGAAGGTTTGCGCCCAGCGAAGATCCGCCTCAGTATCCACTCCCCTCGAGCTCGACTCTATTTCAATCACGTAAATGGGGATACCTGCAACAAGTGGGCGTAATTGTTCTAACTTTTCTATTTTTTCAAGTTCGGGGATCTCTAGATCATTCCAACCTTGAAGTACGTCTCGGGTGTAGCCATAGATTCCAAGGTGTTGCTGAGCGTGGGTGATATCACTGGGGTTATCTCGGTTCAGAGGTATGGAGGCTCGTGAGAAATAGAGCGCTTGTCCGCTCGGGTTGGTTACCACCTTAACGGTATTTGGATCTTTAAAATCGTCAATGGATTTAAGGGGGCTGGAGCAGGTGACGATACCTGTTTGAAGATGCTCAAGTCGATTGGCTATCTTTTCAATGGCTTTTTGGGGGAAGAATGGCTCGTCGCCTTGGATATTTATGAATTTAGAATGCCCAAAGCTTGGCAGGGTCTCGATGATTCGCTCGGTTCCGGAGTTGTGTTGGGGGTTGGTCATCAGGATATTGGTTGTCTCCTGAGCCAATGCGTCTTGAATTTTGGGAGAATCCGTCGCTATCCAAACATCATCGATGATATTCTTATCTACCAAAGCCTTTGCACGTCTATAAGTAACCGCAAGGAGGGGGCATCCATCCAGTTTTCTCAATAATTTCTCTGGTAAGCGACTTGAATTAAGTCGCGCTGGGATTATGACCACCGGCTTCTTCACGATGGGATTGGCCTATAGGAGTCATCACTGACTTTCGTCAAGAGTTAATTAAGGGTTGAGTGCAAAAGAACTACACTCGTTGAATATTCCGAAGGTGTTTTAATGATTTTTGTAACTTTGAGACGACCCGACTCTCTATTTGCCGAATCCTTTCCCGCGACACGCCAAAATGTGTGCCGATGTCTTGGAGACTCATTGGGTCGTCCGTCATTAAACGATGTTTGATGATGTATTGTTCTTTTTCGTTGCAGGAGTGCGCCACTTCGGCAATTCCATCTCTGATTGCTTGGGTCTCTTGAGCTTTTCCTAGCAGACATTCTTGATCGGGAGATTCATGCTCGACCATTTCTAAGTGCGTGGTTTCATCATCGTCTCGAAGCTTAGTATCCAACGAAAAGTCACGTCCGGCCATGTATACTTCCATGGTCTCGAAATCTTCGAGGCTAACGCCTAGGGTTTCGGCCAGCTCCGCTCGTGAGATAGGCTCGCCAGGCCCAGCCAATTGTTCGGCCTTACTTTTCTCGGAGCGGATCTTAAAGAAAAGTTTTCGGCGGGCGGAAGTCATGCCTACTTTGACCATAGACCATGATTGTTGGACGAAGGTTTGTATTTGAGCTTTGATCCACCAAACAGCATAGGAGATGAGGCGATAACCTCGGTCTGGATCAAATTTCTTGACCGCAACCATGAGGCCAATGTTGCCCTCTTGAACCAAATCCAGCATTTTCATGCCGTAGTTGCGGTATTGATGTGCTATCTTTACAACGAATCTCAAGTTCGAGATGACGAGTTTGTGAGCAGCATCTAGGTCTCCGTGGTCACGATAGGCTCTCGCAAGAGCCTGCTCTTCATCGAATGATAGAAGGGGGTATTGATTCACTTCCGCCATGTAGCTGTCGAGATTATTTTCGTGCGGGACCAATGCCATGGTTCGACTCATATTATTTATCCTCTTTTTTGGGGCTACCAGTGGGGTAAGCTGGTCGATTCTTCGCTAATTCTTCTAAAGTCATATCTTTTAAGAGACGTTCGATATTGGCTGAGACCCAACTGGCGGGGTGGGTCAGTCCAAGTTTCGCCTGAAACGAGCTTCCTTCTAAGGCGAGTACGATTTCAGCAAGGCTTATTTCAAGGGGATTTTTTGCGAGTTGGTATCCACCTTGCGCCCCACGTTGAGAGATTAAAAGTCCATTTTTACTGAGGCTTTTGAGGATTTTGGCTGTTGTTGTGAGTGGTAGGCCTAATTGTAAGGCCAGGTCTCTTGCACTGAAACTGCAGGATGAGCGTTGGGTTGCTATATGCTCCAAAAGCAAGAGCCCATGGTTCGTAATTTGGGTTAGTTTTAGCATTCCTATTTCTTTTCCTGGATTAATTATGCCTAAAAATATTCCTAATACTAATGTTAAGGACAAGCCACACACTGTCAATGTTCTAAATGTTAACTTTTAGTTCAGAGATTTAGAGCGCAAAGCCGAAAACGAGGCGCTAGTTTTCAGAGTCAAATGATATCATATACTTAAGTATGTTTTGAGGGGTTTCTGCGTTGTGGCCGTCGAAACAGAATGATCTGGTTCGGCAATTTAGGCCATGTTTCAGTTCTTCACTTAGGGTCCAACGGTGGATACTGTCCACCACGCGACCGGTTAGGGTGTTTACCCGCCCGGCTTCGGTCTCGGGGGCGAGAATCAAGAAAATGCCGTCCTTATAGTAAAAAATTTCGTCGGTGGTCCGTACGGTAGAATTTATAATGTCTGCGGCTTCGGTCAGAGATGATTGAAGGATTTCGGGAGGCGGGTCTGATGAAAATTTTAGCTGAACCCCTACCAAGGAGAAGGGATGTCCATACCGTCTTGTTCTGTCGAATTCGTGTAGAAATCGTTTTCCGAAATAGGCAAAGGTTCCCGAACTTATTCTCTCTAGGGAAATGGGTAATGTGATACTGTTATAAACGGCAAATTTGGAAGGTTCATCGAATTCTAGTGGACTTTGTCTTGAGGTTTGAACGGTTCGGGTGGGAGTAAGACCATAGGCCTGGGTTGCAAAATAACGAATGGTGTCTATTTCGTTTGATTCAATGGCATTGAATCGGATTCCCATACCACTTTCCTGCTCAGCGATGCCATGTCTCACAACCTGTCCGTGAAGGAGAACCGGGAGACTTCCTCGGTTTGTTGGAACATTTGATACGAGGGATAATGTGGTACCGATGGGCTCTGGATTTTCTGTGGTGAGGAAGATCCCCCCTTCACTTATATTCACACTTTGTTCTGTTCGAATCCCACCCGTACTGACAAATTTAACTTGTAGTTTGAGTGCCTGGCGGGGGGTGCCTCTTAGTTCATTTGATGATGATAAGGCTCTGAGGATTGAGGCAGCGGGAGAATCGATTTCAAGCGGGTCGACGATTTGCCATGCACTGTATGCGTCGGAATAACCCTTGAGCTCTAAATCGTGGACGGCATTGAGTGTAAATTCCTCGCCTAGGGCTGTGCCGGTATTTGCACAGACCAAGGTTGAGCCAGGAGGCGCCCTATCTTGAAGTCTCGATGCGAGATTTACCGTATCTCCAACGGCGGTATAGTCTTGGTGTTGGCCAAGTTCAACGCCGCCCAACATGACATCTCCGGATGCGATTCCTACTCTAATTTGTAGCTGGATGTTGGTGTTCGATTTGATGAGTTTTTGATTGAGAGAGGTTACAGCGCGGTGCATGTCGAGTGCCGTTTGAGCAGCCGCTTTTTTTTGACTTTTAGTCGGTTTGGGGGCACCGAAGAAAGCCAAAATTCCGTCGCCGAGAAACTTGTTAACGTTTCCCTCGTTTCCTTCGATGATTTCTGCCATTTTCTCAAGGTATTGATTAAGTACGAGCTTGAGTCGTTCTGGCCCTATTTTCTTTGACAAAGCGGTGTAGCCTTTGATGTCACTGAAAAGGATGGTGGTATAGTGCTTCTTCATTGTTTGGGGGTCAGAATTCATAATGAAGTCATATCCGATTCGGGATATGGGGGCCAGGAACTAGTGCGTGATTCTGGGCCATCGACACATCTTTAGCTGGTTGTATGCTTGCCCACTGCGTTTTCTCTTTTCTGCTTCGTGCCTTGTGGGAGCCAAGCCCTATTTGTACCCCCCACCGTGTTCGTGGCAAAGGATTCACGACGACTCATAACCCAAAGCTCCCTGAATCGGAGACCTGTTCGGTGATTTAACTTCTAAGATCAAAATTGCCCGATGGATATGTGAACTTCGAATTGCCGCTCACCCAATGCACTGATTGGTTTGGGGTTGAAGCCCATGTTGAAAACCAGAGGTCCAGCGGGTGTCCGGTAGTTGATGCCGATTCCTAAGGACCAACGAAGCAGTTGTTTCGTTGGTGGGATTTTTTCGAACCATAGATTTCCTGCTTCGGCGAATAGATCGATGCCGAGATTGCCAAAGAGAGGAAGTCGCAATTCTGATTTGATCAAGCCATAGATCAATCCCCCCGGTGGGGGGCCTACGCATTCTTGAGCTTCCCCTTCACAACCCGTAGGAAATTCGTAGTCGGCCGGATAGATGGCATCATGGGAATAGCCTCGAAGGCTCGTTCTTCCCCCTAAAAAAAATCTTTCATCGAGTGGTGGCTCTGAGTCCATTTTATGAATGTATCCCCCCCTTAGAGCAAGAGCGAGGACGGTCGTTCCGAGGGGTAAATAGGCGGAGGTTCTTCCTTCTACTTTGGTGAATGCGTAGGTGCTTTTTGGGGGGGCAGCAGTCAAATGAGCGGAGGCACTGTTTCGTTCTTCATATTGGCCTGAAGCATATTTAGCGTCGATACTCACTACAAATCCACGGGTTGGCATGAGGGGGGAATCTCTGAAGTCCAGGGTAAAACGCGGTCCTATCTTAAATCCGAGTCGACTACCGGGATTAATTCGAAGTCGTACATTCGCGTCTTGAAAAATTTCATCACTACAATCGAGAAGTTTGTCATTTTCGAAGCATTCCAGAAAGGTGGAGTTGAGCTGTGGTTCAATGGCTAGTTTGAAGCTTGGTACGGGATTGATTTCAAAGCCAAAGATGGCCGCAAAGGTTTCTAGAAAGTATGAGATTCGATTGTCTCTTTCATTGACGAAGTCGATAAAGAACGATGGGTTTAGGGTTAGCTGTGAAAAGCTGGGGGATTTTAGTCCAATGCGCACTTGCCGTTCTAGGGCCTGAGATAGCTGGGCAGACCAACTGGTGTAGCTGTCATATTTTTCAATCATTGCGGTAGCGGCAGAACCATAAAGGTTAAAAAAGACCTGCCGATTGAGCTTAATCGAAGAAGTTAGCTGAGCTCCTTGCCTCAGGAGGTTTTGATGGCCGTAACTCAATCGCAGTCGGGGGCCATCTTCTGTGGACAGGCCACCACTCAACTGGATTTTATGACGCGGGCGTTCAATGACTCGGACAACCAAATCTTTTCGCTCGTCGGGGATATCGGGGTCTAGAAGTCTGATTTGGACCGTAGAAAAAATGCCGGTAGCTGTAAGTCTATTTTGGTCTTCTAAGGCTTTGTTTAGGCGATAGATGTCCCCTTTTTTGAATGTTAATCGATTCCTTATAAAATTTGGGTCAGTGTGTCGGTTGCCCTGGATCAATATTTGGGTGATCCTTACGAGAGGGCCCTCCTCAATTAGGAAGGTGACATTGGTCTGTCCTGTTTCCGAGGCTTTCGTGTGGCTCCAATTGACTTTCGCGTAGAGATAGCCTCGTTCTCGATAACGACGGACAAGATTAATCCGAGCTTCCTCAAATTTTTTGAGGGAGACAGGGGTGTTGTTTGTGAAGCTAAGTGGCTCAGTTATCCAGTTTAGAATCGTTGTAGCTGTTAGATCTTTGTTACCTCGAATTGAGATAGAGTTGAGCCGATAGCGGGTTCCCTCAGAAACGTGAATTTCAATATCGTGCCTTTTTTTTATTTCCGTTACGTTACCCAACGTCATTTTTATGTCGAGGTACCCTGCTTCACTGTATAGATTCTCGAGGTGGCTGAGGGATTTTTTCAATTCGATGGGAACCCAGCGCTCGGTAGGGGGCAAAATGCGGGGGCTAGTATTGAGTTGAGAAAGTGGCGGTAATTTTCCCCCAGAACTGCTAATAACTTGGTCGAAAGGACTTAGTGGGTCGAGTAGTTCCTTGTTGACATGGCTACTTTTGAGTACTGTCTTAATTTCATCGATTATCTTTTCTGTTGATAAATATCGATTGCCTTGAATGGTAATATTTCCTCTTTTTTGGAGCGGACCTTCATTGATTTCGAAAAGATGGAGGATCACATTTTCTTTAGTGAGTGCTATTTGGGAGAGTTTTATTTCTGCCTTTCCGTAGCCAAGCCTTTGATAAACATCCTTGAGTATGTTTTTAAATGTTCTATTTGCCCCCGGTGTGAAGCGTTTTCTCCGGTCCGGCCAAAGTTCTTCGAGAGCCTTGGCTGATAGAATCATGTTGTTTTTGAAAATACGCTGATATCGCGCTCCCAGGTCAATGGTAAATTCGACATCACAGCGCTCTGGTTGTGGGAAAAAGAGTTTGGGTGCTCTCACTTTGGCGGTCCAATACCCCCTGCGTACGAAGAAATCTACGAGTCTTTCGCGCTCCGAATCGAGCAATGCTTGATTGAGTCTGGTTCCCTGTTTTGTTGCTATGTTTCGGAGTAAGACTTGCCTTTGTAGATCAGTGGATAGCCCTAAGAATTTTATGGATTGGATGAGACTGGGCGGCCCCTCTTCCACATTGATAATTAGGTGGCGTCCTCGTAATGACTCTTTTTGGATGACGATGTCCACTTTGGGTTGCCGAAATCCGTTGGCGTTAAGGAATCTTTCTAGATTGTTTTGGATGCGTGTGGTTGAATTGTTCTCCAAGAAACTGCCTACGCGGAGATTGAGCCTGGAACGTATGGAGGTTTCATCGAGGATACTTAAACCCTGTATGGAGATATCCTCGAGCACCAACCTGGGTTCTAGTACAAAGGTTAATTCCACGGCACCTCCTAGGCGCTTGGCAAAGACCCGAATATTCTGGAATTTTCCTGTGCCATAGATTCGCTTGATCGCTGTTTGAATATCCTGCTCATGCAGTAGAAAGCCGGGATGAATATCGATGAGTTCTCGTAGTTGTGATGGATAGAGCTCTTCTGGAGCCACCACGTTGACCGAAAGAACCGGTTGGTTCCGGTATGGTGAAAGCGGATCTGAACTCATAAGGTTCAGGGATAAAATGAGCGCGAAGTATAACATGTTGTTGTTTGCTTATTCGACGTTAGTCAAATTTCCAATCTAAGCGCAAATCTAAACCAAGATCTCCAATGGTTACCCGGCTTTCACTAACCCAAGTACCTTCTAGAATGACCCCCGGTTTAATATTGTATTCAAGGCTAAAGACGTGTTGTTCATCTTGTTCGTAGAGTGGTCCATTGTATTCGAGCTGCCATTTAGCGCCGAGTTCTTTTGACACTTGAATTCGTGGTTCGATACGACGACTTGTTTTGGAGTATCCACTTGTGAGTGAAAACTGGTCTACGAGGGGAAGATAGTTCTTAATCTGAGAATCCATACCCGTCACTTTCCAGAGAGCATCCATCGCTCCGGGAAGAACGCCGAGTCCCTCCCCATTTTCCCCACCGAGATTCGCAGTATTCAAGCTATCCAAACGAAGGCCAAATTGTGCACATAAGAGTGCCTCTTGGGGTTCTACGGGGCCGGAATCATCTTGTCCCGTGGCGGAAATGGTATATCGGTCGGCATCTCCCCTGACCATGACCATAAGTGAAAGTCCACAAGCCTCGGTGGTGGCGCGGAGGTCATATCGGGGGCGGATCGCATATTCGTCGATGAAGTCGACGGTAGCATGTTGCACTCTGTAGTGATTTCCGCCGAGGGTGATGTTGGCCCAAATTAGTGATGCCGAACCCAATAGACCGATCCTTTGGGTGGTTCCTGTTAAGTCAAGCTCTGCTTGAAGCTCTGACTCAATGAAATTGTTGATGAAAATAATATTGTCATCGGCCTTTAGCTTAATGCGAAGGTTAATGGGGGCTTGTGCTTCGGATTCGATACCCTGGGATTGATTGGCGAGACCGAGAAGATGCTTGAGGTCGATATTGGCATCGTATCGAAGTGATTGAAGTTCAATATCTCCTCGAAGCTGTAACTCATTGGATAAACCATTGAGTTGAAGTTGACCGCTGGCAACAAGATCGAGATTACTCAAGGGTTTCCAATAGACTTCGTTAATATCGAGCAGGAGGTCGAATTCAGGTTTTTGGTTGGCATGGAGAATCATATTTCCTTGGCCATTCACAATGCCATCTTTAATGTGACCAGAAAAGTTTTCAATATGAACGGTCCTTCCGCTGAATCGAAGTTCACTTTCCAATTCATTGAGTTCCAAACCAAGGGAATCTACTTTGAGGTGAGCATCGGACATGACGGCTCGTCCGGAGATGCTGGGATTGTTCAACGGTCCATCGATTTGTAGTGCAAAGTTAATGGGCGCTTTTCCTGAGCTGAGTTCGACGAGTTTAAGCAGTTCCTTAAAATCCCCTGTGCCGGAGGTTGTTAATTGGACTTGGCCATTTTCGTCCAATGTACCACGCAAGGTCCCCCTGAGCTGACCGTTTGTGATGACGCTAGGCTCGATCGTGAGTAATTTTTCAGACAGTTGCATTCGAATGGGGCCTTCGTTTCGAAATTCCTGGTCGTGAATTTTCAGGTGGAGTTGGTTGAGTTCCGAATCGATGCCTATTTTCTCGATTTCTTCGAGAGTTCCTTGGGCGAACACGCTGCCTGAGGTGATCGCTTTGAGAGCGGGGGGCAAGGGAACAAGCTTGTTTGCGAGAATATTGATGAATGACAATGTGCCCGCGAAGCTGTAGTCGTTTTTTTGATTGATGTTAAATTCACCCGTGAGGGTATTTTCTATAGCGGCTACCTTGAGGTTTATCTGGCCGGCGTTTGCTTCAAATGTTGCGCTTATCTTTCCGAAGTCAGCGTCGTTTAGTTTAGCGTTGTCCACACGGATGATTCCCATTCCGCTCATCATGTGGAAAAAATTTCTCATTTTGGTTTGACCTGACAAAGTGCCTTGTAATTTGGTCCCATCCAACCAAGGGTTGAAAATGGATGTGGGAACTTCTTGGGCTTTTAGGGCGAGGTCTAATTGGTTGAGTTTAGGTAGAAGTATTTTGGCTTCCAGGTTTCCGCTTCCAGGGCTGTGGGTGGTCGTCATCGCCATGATATTTCCATTTTGACGAAGCTGAATATTTCCTGTTGTTTCACCTATTTCAACATCCCGATATTCGAGGGAGGGACTGTGAAATGATATTTGACCCTCCAGTTTTTCCAAGGGCCCGCGGAGATTGGCTTCTGCATTGACGAGTCCCTTGAGCCCCACACGCACCTCGGGAAGTAGGTCTAGGGCTTCGAGTAACTCGATACCTTCGGTTTGGTTTGTTTTGACGAAAAGTTCGGTTTGGTCGGGATGGAAAAAGTGAATGCGCCCTTTTCCTTCAAGATAGCCAAGTTTATAGCGGAGTTTTGCCCGTAGGATGTGAAGGATTTCTTTGTGGTACATTACCGTAGATGTGGTTTTTCCTAATTGGATTCCTGCAATGGCAAGGTCTTTCATCTCTACCGTACCCGAGAGAGCCAGCGATTTTAAGGGGCCCTCCAAGGTTGCAGCTATATTGCCGAATCCCTCGTAGGAGAGGCCGGCGATGGGACCGAATCTTTTCAGGTTTACGCGTGTGCCATGGATTTGTAGTTCAGATAATTGGGGTGCGGCTATAGCAATTGAACCGTTTACGGCGAAGGTGGCCCCTGCCATTCTAAGTTTTGTGCCTAGAAAATGAATTGATTCCCGAGACCAGCTGAATGCACCCGAGATAGCGGTGGGGGGGATGGTGATAATATGTTCGCCGTTTGATGAAATGACTGTGGGGGTGTTTAGGTTGAGTGCCACAGTGGTTCGGTGTCGTTTTTGTCTCGAGACAGGGTTTGTTTTCAAAGTACCGCTTAAAGTTGTTTCGACAGGGTAGGGAGATTCTATGCCGAAAATCGGGTAGAGTGTGCTTAGTTTTATGGTGCTTAATTCGAGATTGACCTTGAGGGAATCTAGGGGGGAATTCAGATTTGCTTGGAGGCTGGCAATGAGTTTCTTCTCTTTGTTTTGGGTCCACACGATTTTTTCAAGCGAGATCCTTTCAAGGGTACTCTTTCCCTTGATGACAAGATTTCCAGCTCCCAGCCCAGGCGCTTCGACTTCGTTGCCCGCAAAGTGGAAATCAGCTTCTAACTTGTCGAGAGGTCCTTTAAGATTGGTTTGATAGGATAGAGAACCTTTGAGGTCGATGTCTGTGAAGAAGTTGCAAATAGAGTAAAGATCTAATTTTCCGTGAACACTCATGGTGAGATTTGGAGTTTGAAGGTAGGGAAACTCAAAGCTTCCAGCCAATAGAGCTTCCGATTTGTTTGTCTGCAGAACCAGGGACGGTATTGTAAATGTTGGGTAGCCGAATTCAGGATGACGACCCAGTACGAAATCCCCTTGAATTCCTATTTTTGCAATCTTACCAGTTGCAATATGCTTGATGATACCTTCTCTAATTTCCAACTCATAACTGTGTTCTGAGCCCAATGTGGAACGTGAGAGCTGGGCTGAGTTGAGTTGAATCATCACGTCTTGCTGCGTCAAATGGATGGTTACATCGAATAATTCTATATTTGGAAACTGCAGTTTCAAAAGGCCAAGCTCATCCTCATTTGTCGAATCTCTTTGGTACTTAGGTGGGGGTGGCTCTGAGTTTTCTTCAATATGGCCAAGAATTCCCCAGGCCACGACGCGAAATGGTAATTTATCTGGAGATAGGAGGTGAAAGTAATTTGGTCGGACTGAAAGAAGTCGGACCTGCCCATGGTGAAGGTCTTGGTTATCTCCAACGGGAATTTCATTAAACCGGAGGTCTCGGACTTGTAGTTCGAGTGGAAGAAATTTGAATTCAACCGAAGCTAGGGAGACATCCTGCCCGAAATGTTCTTTTAGAAGGTTGGTGGTCCAAGGGGCTAAGGTCTCTGGGGTAAAATAGACCTTGGCCAGCACGCCCATAAGGATCAGGCTTAGGGAAATTACCAGTAGGATTAATTGACCCAATCTTTTCATCGCCAGTTTCTCGTGAGCTAACCCATGGATATTGAAGCATTCTCTATGGCTTAGAGGCTAGCATGTTGGTGGGAGGGACGTCTCCTTTTTGACGGACGCTTGAATAAAGTCAATAATTTTATGGGCCACAGCTATTTTGGGTTGGTCGATCACCATTTGGGTCTCTCCCTCTTTGTTTAAGAGCAAGACCGTATTTGTTGCTGAGCCAAACCCCCCTTCGGGGGCAGTAATGTCGTTGGCAACAATCAAATCGAGTCCCTTCTGGGCTAATTTTTCCCGCGCATATTTCTCCAGTTGTTCACTTTCTGCAGCAAAACCGACCATATACTGCCCCTTTTTCTGTTGAGAGAGGGTTTGGATGATGTCTGGGTTTTTTGTTAGGGCGATGGATTTCAGATTGCTTTTGCCTTTTTTCAGCTTTTGAGCCGAAGGCTGAGCCGGGCGAAAGTCTGCGGGGGCGGCGGCCATAATCACCGTGTGGACCTTGTTTAAGCGTGTTGCACAGGCTTGGAGCATCTCTTGGGTAGAATTGACTTTAACCACTTCCTCCAGGTTGGTTGGTGTTGGCAATAGGGTGGGTCCGTGGACGAGATGCACATGGGCGCCTCGCTCGGTGGCTGCCTGGGCTATGGCAAATCCCATTTTTCCTGAGGAGGGGTTTGAGAGAAATCTTGC
Organism: Myxococcota bacterium; assembly: GCA_036339465.1. GTDB lineage: Bacteria > Myxococcota > XYA12-FULL-58-9 > XYA12-FULL-58-9 > JABJBS01 > JAYZAY01. The sequence continues at coordinate 127,047 of JAYZAY010000011.1, forward strand.
CGGATCGATGGGTTCACGGGTGGGGCCGGCGGTGACGAGGATGTGTTTTTCGATGAGGTCTTGCGGATAAAAAGCGCGACGAAAGAAATCGAGAATCACGTCGGGTTCTGGAAGTCGACCTATACCCTCTCGTCCTGATGCCAATGCTCCATTGTTGGGGTGTAAGATCTTGAAACCGCGTTTCCGAAGATTTTCCAGATTGTGGATGGTTGGGAGAGCATTCCACATCTCTGTTTCCATAGCCGGAGCGAGGCAAACGGGGTTTGGGGTACTTAAACAGAGGGCGGTTAGGGGATCTGTGGCTCGTCCCTGGGCCAGACGACTCAACAGATCGGCCGTGGTTGGGGCGATGAGGCTTGCGGTTACCCGGTGGGCGAGTTCCACGTGAGAAACTTCTCCGGATTCCGAACTGGACCAAAGATTTGTGAGGGGGCGTCGTCCAGCTAAGACGGCGACGGAGAGTGGCGTCACGAAACGTTCTGCATTGGGGGTCATGATTGGCCAGACATTGGCCCCTTCTTCTACGAGTTTTCGGATCAAATAAAGGCTTTTGTAGGCCGCTATTCCGCCCGAAATACCAATGGCGATGTCTTTACCTTGCAGCATTACCAACCTATAGCGTATTCGTGCTGGGAGCGGTAGGGCTTGTGAGTTGTAGAATGACCCTTACTCTTGTGTGGATTGAGCACCCGAAAATGTTCTAGGAGGCTAGTGGCTATGGGATTTATGGACCTGTTTAATAGGGGCCCTCTGTCCGAGAAGAAAATCGAAAAGATTACGAAGTTGGCTTGTAATCCTTTTGCGCAACCTGATGTACGGGTTCGTGAAATGCAGCGTTTGTTGGCAGAGGGGACGCCCACCGCGCTTCGAGCCGCGCTCAAGAGGTTTGCGGCAAATGCCCATGGGGGTATTGCTGATGAGGAAGAGAAGGAGTGGCTTACGGAGAAATTGTTGGCTTTGGGAGAACCGATTGTTGAGCCCTTGGAGCACTACATTCAGAGCCAGAAACAATTGAGCCATGCCCTACAAACCTATGAGCAACTGGTTGGTAAGGACGCAGCGACCGAGTTTTTGCTCGGAACTTTAGAGAAGTTTGGTCCTGAAAGTCATCGTGAAGATGAGGCGAAAAAACAAATTATTCTACATTTGGCCGAGGGTTTGGACCGATTGGATGAGTTGGAGAGATTGGCGCCATTTCTTTTTGATCACAGTGACGATGTTCGATGGACAGTTCTCGATATTTTTGAACAATGGGTTGAGCGTGGGTTATTGGCGGACAAAGAGGTGATGAAGACTTGGTCGAAACAGTTTGCTGATTTGGTTGTCGATCCTTATACGGCGCCGAGAATATTAAACAAAGTGCTCTCTATTGTTGAGAATGGTGAAATTCGCTTCGAGGGTGCTGCTGTGATATTACCCGACTCCTTGGAGGATACCTTCTTCATCGACAAGAAAGGTTATTTGAGACGTAGAGTCAAATCGGTGAAGCAGAGTGGCAAAAAGTAAAGATTTTTCTTGACGTTCTAGTTCAGATAATGCGAAGTGGGCCCCACTGGGAGTACTTTCTCCCGCTTTGTTAATCAATCCATCTATGGCAGGTTAAATTAGTCGAAGGTTTAGGCCTTGGGTTTAAGAACGATTTTGCCGGGGTCAACAATCATTTCGTACAACAGAATATACTATCAGGGTGCTAAGCCCCTCTTTCAGTGAGATATCCAATATGGCAAAAGCGAGTGCAAAAGTGGAAGTGAACCAAAGTGGTGAGGTGATTAACCTCAACGAACTCAAGAAAATGAAGCCCCAGCAGTTGGCACAATACGCTGTTAAGCTGGATGTTGAAGGCGTTGCCGGTATGCGTAAGCAGGAGCTTATGTTTGCAATACTTCAAGCACAAACCGATAAGGGCGGTTCTGTTTATTCCGAAGGGGTTTTGGAAACGCTACCGGATGGGTTTGGTTTCTTACGGGCTCCCGACTACAATTATCTGCCGGGGCCAGACGATATCTATGTGTCGCCAGCTCAGATTCGCCGCTTAAACTTAAAGACAGGTGACACTGTTGCTGGCTTAATCCGGCCTCCGAAGGATTCCGAGCGATATTACGCTTTGTTACAAATCGAGCAGGTGAATTTTGAGAACTCAGAGAAGGCCAAGCAAAGAATCTTTTTTGACAATCTAACGCCTCTTTATCCCACCGAACGATTTATGATGGAACACGATACCGCTGAGATGTCTACTCGGATTCTCGATCTCTTGGTGCCCATCGGTAAGGGGCAGCGGGCCTTGATTGTGTCACCACCCCGCGCAGGTAAGACGGTTTTCTTGCAAAATCTAGCCCGAGCCATTTCAGGCAATCATCCAGAAGCCTGGTTGATGGTATTACTGATTGACGAACGACCTGAAGAAGTAACGGATATGCAGCGCTCTGTTGCAGGAGAAGTTGTGAGCAGCACATTTGATGAGCCTGCCCAGCGTCATGTTCAGGTAGCGGAAATGGTTATTCAAAAAGCGAAGCGATTGGTTGAGCATGGTCGCGACGTTATCATTCTACTGGATTCGATTACGCGTTTGGCACGTGCCTACAACACAGTTGTTCCACCAACCGGCAAGATCCTTTCGGGGGGGGTTGACTCCAATGCACTTCACAAACCCAAGCGATTTTTTGGTGCGGCTCGTAATGTCGAAGAGGGCGGTTCCCTAACGATCATTGGCACAGCTTTGGTGGATACCGGTAGTCGTATGGACGAAGTAATCTTCGAGGAATTTAAAGGCACTGGTAACTGCGAATTACATCTAGATCGCAAGCTTATGGAGAAGAGAATCTTTCCTTGTTTGGATATCAATCGCTCAGCGACCCGAAAGGAAGAGTTACTTCTTGATGCTGCTGTATTGAGCCGAGTTTGGATCTTGAGACAATTACTTCACCCTCTCAATGTTATTGATTCTATGGAGTTTTTACTCTCCAAGATGAAGGGCACCAAGTGTAACCAAGAGTTTCTTGATTCTATGTCTTCCTAATTTTTCTCTTCGTTTTACAGGCTTCATATAACTCGCTCCTATTTCTCTTTGCCGGAGGTTTGGCTTAAACTGTCCTCTGTCCTATGATGGTGAATAAAGTAGGATAGAGACTATGGAAAAGACAGAGCGGATCGGTGAACTTCTTCTTCGAGAAGGTGTTATTTCAGTAGAACAGTTGCAGCGAGCTCAAGTGGAGCAGCGTCAAAGTGGCCGAAGGTTGGGAGAGATTCTCTCAGAGGCGGGGACCGTTGACGAGCAGGAGTTGGTGGCTTGTTTATCGGCTCAATACCAGGTTCCTTCCATTAATCTCGAAGATTTCGAAATCGACCCCAGTGTCTTGCAGCTTCTTCCTGTCGCGGTGGCGGAGAAGCATTGTTTATTGCCTATTGATCGGACGGGACAGACCATGGTTGTTGCCATGGCTGACCCTTCAAATATCCACGCCATTGATGATGTTAAATTCCTTTTGGGATATAACGTTGAAGTTGTGGTGGCGGCTGAGTCTCAAATTAAAGCGGCTATCGCGGGCCATTACGGCACCGATATGGATGGAACCTACCAGCAGGTCATGCAGCAGTTGGACGATTCTGAAATTGAATTTGACGTGGGTGATGGTGATGAGTTTTTCGAAGCCGATGCTGGCGCAGACGCTGCGGATGAAGCACCTGTTGTTAAGTTAGTCAATCTGGTTTTAGTGGATGCTATTCGACGCGGCGCGTCGGATATTCATATTGAGAGTTACGAAAGCTCTTTTCGGGTTCGTTATCGTATCGACGGTGCTTTGTATGAGGTTATGAAACCGCCCACTAAATTCCGAGATGCTGTGGTGAGTCGTCTGAAAATCATGAGTCGACTCGATATTGCAGAGAGGCGGCTTCCTCAAGATGGTCGTATTAAAATGAAATTAGGTAAGGGTCAAAGCATGGATTTTCGTGTTTCGGTACTGCCTACATTGTTTGGTGAAAAGGTTGTTTTGCGTCTTCTAGATAAGAGTAATCTTCAATTAGATATGACAAAGCTTGGTTTTGAAAAAGATTGTCTTTCTGCCTTTAAGAAGGCGATTCACCGGCCCCATGGAATGGTTTTGGTGACAGGTCCCACCGGCTCGGGTAAAACAACAACCTTGTATTCGGCTTTATCTGACCTAAACAAAAGTACCGCGAATATATCCACGGCCGAAGATCCGGTGGAATTTAATTTATATGGGATTAATCAAGTTCAAATGCACGAAGACATTGGTCTCAATTTTGCGGCAGGGCTTCGGTCCTTTTTGAGACAGGATCCCGACATTATCATGGTGGGAGAGATACGTGACTTTGAAACGGCTGAAATCGCGATTAAAGCAGCTCTAACAGGCCACTTGGTTTTATCGACCCTGCACACCAATGATGCAGCTTCTACGGTTTCCAGGATGCTGAATATGGGTATTGAGCCTTTCTTGCTTACCGCCTCTCTAAATGCAGTCGTGGCTCAGCGTCTTGTTCGGAAAATCTGCGAAGATTGCAAGCACGAAATAGAGGTTGAGCGAGATTTTCTCTTGGATATTCAGATCCCTGAAGATGATATTGGACGATTTACTATATATGAAGGGAGGGGTTGTCGTAGCTGTTCCGAAACTGGTTATAAGGGGCGGCTGGCGATTTATGAAGTGTTGGTTATGACCGAGGGACTTAAGGATCTCCTCATCAATGGGGCTACGGGCGCGGAATTGAAAATGGAAGCGAGGAGAGAAGGGATGCGAACCTTACGTCAGAGTGCCTTATTGAAATTAGAAGAGGGCATGATAACAGTGGAAGAAGTCGTTCGGGTGTCTGTTGCTGACTAGGGGATAATTGACCATGAGAAATGTCCCATAGGACCGAAGACAGCTAAATCTCCACTCAGGACTCTCTTAGCGACGACGCTTGAGTACCGAGTAAGTGAGTTGTGTTTTTTTGTGGGTGCGTGCCGATGGTTCGGATTGATGGTCGACTTAACCCTATTGATGGGGATCGTCTCCGCGTCGAAACGGCCAGGAAATGAATGATTCCAATTCTCGTTGATGGTCAGATCGAGGAATTAGAGAAAAGACAACAATTGGATTTTTTATTCGGTCCCAAGAACACGTCTTGTTTTTGCGCCCATGTTTTTTATCAAGAGAGGAGGGCGTTTTTCTGCTTCGTTGTTCTTTTTCGATCAGGCGTTCACGCATCTGGTAGGAGAAGAGAAAGTTCATCAAATTTATTCACAGATGCAGGTATCTGGGTCAAAATACGGCATGCAGACCATAAGCAATGTTTTATCCGAGCTCGTCGAGGGGAAAATAATTCGCCCCCGCGAGGCAATAGTGCGCAGCCTCGCGAGTGAAGAACTAGAAAATATGTTGACTCGGCTTTAAGAGATTAATGAACTCGGTGATTGAAGAGGTGAGGTTGTAACAATGGCTGTTTTTATGTGGGAAGCGGAAAGCAAAGTGGGTGAAATCAAGCGTGGTGAAATGGTGGCAGATTCCCGCGCTTTGGTCGAGCGTAATTTATTTAAGCAGCAGTTAAGACCAAGGAAAATCAGAAAGAAACCGAGAGAGATTAATCTAAAAATCCCTGGTTTGGTTTCTATTGGCCCTAGGGATTTGATGCTTTTTACGCGCCAATTCGCAACCATGATTGACGCAGGCCTACCGTTGGTTCAGGCCCTGGATATTTTGGCTACCCAGTCTGATAATCCTGAGCTGAGGGTAGTCGTCCATAAGGTGAAGCATTCTGTTGAATCTGGTGAGAGCCTGTCGGATTCTCTGGCAAAGCATCCTAGGGTTTTCGATACACTCTTTGTGAGTTTGGTAGAGGCAGGGGAAATAGGTGGTATTTTAGATACGACTCTTAATCGGCTTGCGGTGTATATCGAGATGAACACAAAATTACTGAAACAGGTCAAGGGTGCGATGGTTTACCCAATATTGATGATGGGTGTGGCTTCCATTATTGGGGTGGTGATGCTCTTGTTTGTTATCCCTGTTTTCGAGGGAATGTTTGGAAATATGGGGCAAACTTTGCCGGGACCAACGCAGTTTGTGATTGATCTGAGCCATTCTGTTCAAGACAATATTGGGGCGATTCTCTTAGGGGGCACCGCAGTGGTATTGGGATTTATTGCTTTTAAACGTTCCAAGCCGGGGCAGATGATTATTGACCGTGTCGTGTTAAGAATTCCTATTATCGGAGATGTGGTCAGAAAAGTCGCGGTGGCGAAGTTTACACGGACCATGGCTACCATGCTCAGTTCCGGTGTTCCAATTATTGATGCCTTAGAGGTGGTTGCAAGAGCTTCTGGTAATGCGATCGTTGAATCAGGCTTAAATAATGTTCGAGAAGCCATCATGGAAGGGCGGCCAATGTCGGCTCCCATGGAGAAAATTACAGTGTTTCCATCCATGGTTGTTCAAATGATCGGCGTTGGTGAGGCGACAGGAGCTATGGATACGATGCTTTCTAAGATTGCTGATTTTTATGAGGATGAGGTCGACGCGGCCGTCGTTGCTCTCATGTCTGTTTTGGAGCCGCTCATTATGGTTTTTCTCGCGGTCTTTATGGGAGGATTTATGATTGCCATGTACCTACCCGTATTCTCGATGGCGGGTGGTGTTTAGGGAGGCTGAAATTTCGGCCACGATGCAAGTGAAATTTTCAAATGCACACGCTTGCTTATGCCGTTAGTATTGTTCTTTTTCTCTCTTGGGGTTTTGGGCGGGTTACGACTTTGAGTATGTCCCATCGATACCAAAACCTGTCACCCAGAACCAAGGTGGTTTGGCTCCTTGGTCACTGTTGGAATACAAGTGACTTGGGCCACAGTGGAAGAGGGCAAAGATAAACAGGTTTCGGAAGATTCTCCATGAACTATCCACGGTCGCCAGAAAAGAACCCCTAGCAGTAAAGAAGTTTTCCAATTTTACCAAAGCTCTCCTGTGTAGGTTGAGTTGAAGTTGCAATCGCTCATGTCGATAACGCGCTGCGAACGAGATGTTTGATTTTCCTGCTAGTGATGCTTTGATGCCAATTTTGGAAGAGAAACGACTTCCGGCAAAGCCGATTCTTGATGCGATGTGCCATTGCGTGACATCAGAGTTTGTTGAGATCGTGTTTTGTGATTGGGCCAGGAGCTGAGACCGCTCATATTCATAAGCTTCATCAAAGTAGAAGGGAGCATAATTCGGACTGCTTATGAGACTGTCTATTTCGACAAAATACAAGTTTTTACGTTGTTGTGGCCCGTTCCACTCAAATCGGATATTTCCTCGGAAGGCGTTGCCACCGTGGTTGGTGATGATTGCATTGGCTCTCGCCAGCCAAGTGAGTGTAGGGTTGCGAATGAGGTAGAGATTCCCACCAAAAGCTCCTTCAGCGATTCCAGAGGCACCGTCGTTTGCCGTGCCTGTTCCCACATCGGTGGCCAATTCAGCGGTAAAAGCAATCCTCCGATTGGGGTCGGCTCCGAGCACCAAAAACGGATACGAACGTAGAGCAGCGCCCATCACGTTGGGGGCCATGAAATTATTAGCAAAGAACTCAAGGGTGAACCGAGATGATTCCCAACGGGTGTGGAGGCCAGACTGGGGCAGGGATGGATCTGAGACGGTTGAATAGTCACGGACCAGATTGCCTTCACCTAGGTCAAAGTAACTCAAGGCTCCCAGTTTGAGAACGAGCTTGTTGGAGAATGCTTTGATTTCTAGTGCTTCGATGATCCCACTGTAGCTTCCGAAGGAATCCCACGGGTGGATCGTGGCCCAGCCATTGGCTTTCGACGAATTTTCAATCCAAATCGGAAAGCTTAGGGAAAGCAGAGTGGTTTCATCAAACACTGAGAAACCGGGTGCTGTCAACAATAAGCCATTGCTTTGGTGGGTGCCGAACCCAATGCGAACATCAGTTTGAACTGTGATCGGTGATTTGGCCCAGCTTGTTTCGCAGGTCGCCAAAAGAATCGGGAGGCAATATAAAACAAGTCGAAACATCGGCATATATATCTCGGTTCTCGAAAGGGAAGGCAACTTATTGGCTGGATTTGGATTTAAAGCCTCTATGGCGTGATGTGTCGATGTTCCCAACATGGAATTGCAGTTCTGACCTCTTGAATTCTCTTCCGTTTGAGTTTTACCAAAGAATAACCAGGCCCTTCTTCTGCTTGAGATATTATGGTGCCCCAGGGGTCGATCACCATACTTTTACCCCACGAAAATCGTTGTCCAAAGTGGTTGCCCCATTGATTCGGTGCCACCACGTAACATTGATTTTCGATGGCTCTGGCCCGTAGGAGTGGTTCCCAGTGATCTTTTCCCGTTTGTAGAGTGAAGGCAGCGGGTATGAGTAATATTTCAGCGCCTTGTTTTCGCAAGGAGCGATATAATTCGGGGAATCGCAGGTCATAGCAAACCGTTATTCCTATTTTCCAGTTGTCCACTTGGGCGATACACGTTTCTTTTCCCGCACTTACGGAGGCCGATTCTTGGTAGCATGTTCCGTCGGGGAGCTGGATGTCGAAGAGATGGATTTTACGGTAGTATTGCTCGAGTTCACCTGTGGGGCCGATCATGACCGAGGTGTTGTAGGTTTTTTCGGGCTCAGGGCTGAGCTCTGGAATCGTGCCTGCGCAGATTGTGAGGTTGAATTGTTTGGCAGCGTCTCGATAGGGTTTTAGTAGTTTTGAATCTTCCAAGGATTGTGCGAACGGAATTTTTTCATGATCTTGTCCCAAGAACGCACAATTTTCGGGCAATACCACGAGTTGAGCGCCTTCTCGTCCTGCAGCTTCTACCATCGGCATGGCTTGATCTAGGTTGGCAGCCGGGTTTCGATTTGAGCAGAGTTGAATATAGGCGACATTGAGCTCTTCCATAAAGGCCTCCACAGGGTTGCTGGAAACTTACGCATTTCTTCTCCGCGATTCAATTTTTACATGGATGCAGGAAACTGCTATGGAATGACTCAAGTCGAAACCATATCTCGACCTACCGACAGTTTTTGAGGGGGATTGTAAGCTTCGATGAATAGCTTTTGCATTGTACTTAGCCTTCTTGCCACGGGGGTTCTTCCATCTGCGGAGGTGGCTCCCCAACGTGTGCTGGTGATTGGAATGGACGGGGCTACGTTTGAGATCATGGACCATTTGGTCGCAGAGGGTAAACTTCCAAACATCGCAAAATTCTATGAAAGAGGTGCGCGTTTGATTTTAGAATCGGAAGTACCCATGCGTTCTCCTGCGCTGTGGACGACCATTGCCACCGGTCAGGCCCGTAGCGTGCATGGCATCTACGATTTTGTAACAGGCAGCGGTTATTGGCCGAAACACCTTCGTACTGAGGCTCGAAAGCTTGTTTCATCTGAAATGCGCCGGAGTCCAGCATTATGGAATTTAGCAGACGAGGCGGGCTTGGAGTCTTTGGTGGTAGGGTGGTTGAATACTTGGCCGGCTGAAAAATTAAGGGGGGCAATGGTTGCTCCCTATGTCGCTTTAGGAGATAAAAAGCAGAGCTCCATTAAGGGTAAGATTTATCGTGAGGTGGAGGGCCAGAGTTCTCCCTCCGAATTATTTAAGAAGCTCCGAAGCCATATTGTGGAACCCGATGATATTTCTACGGCCGAATTGGCACGGATTTTCAGTGATCCCGAATCGATTTCCAGCCTATTTAAGATTTATCCCAGTTTGGAAAGAGCGATTTACACTGTCCGATGGTCTATGGCGTCGGCAATTACCAATGTTAATATTATCAATCGACTTCTACGGTCCTATAAGAAAACGCGTCTCTTAATGACTTATTTTGATGGGACGGATACTCTTGCCCATAGGTTTTGGTTGTTTCGTGAACCGATAGATAAAATTAGGGCGCGTTTAAAAGCGCATCATTTACCTCAGCACAAAGCTACGGTTTTGAAGCAGCAATTTGGGAGGGTTCTGGATAATTTTTATGGTTTTCTCGATCAACAGATTGGCAGAATCATCAAGGCGGCGGGCAAAAATACGACGGTTTACATTGTGTCGGATCATGGGTGGAAGTCCGACCCCAATACGACTGCGACCCATGCGGAAGTTCCCTTTGACGGGGTTCATGATTTAGAGGGTGTTTGTTTGGCGATGGGACCTTCGATTCGCCCCAACCGACTTCGTATATCAAAGCGGGCGTCGCTCTATGATATTGCGCCGACCGTTCTATACACCCTGGGTTTACCAGTACCCTCGTATATGGGGGGCGATATTCTCACACGTTTATTCAGGCCGGCATTTAAGTTTGCTTATCCACCGAAAATTACGGCTAGGCTCCATACGTTTAATCGAAAAAGAAAGCCCAATGAGAAAGATGAAAAAGGAGGTTCGGCTCATTTTTCGGATGAAGAGTTGGAACGACTTCGTTCCCTTGGGTACGTCCAATAAGGCAGTTTGAAATCCTGCTGCGTTAGTCTTCTAGTCCTCATCTTTTTTGCGTGGATACCACAGAGTTTCCTCGGCTCCGCTTTGAACGCAGGCGTATCGCGCCGCCACGAATAGGGTATCTGACAGTCGGTTTAAGAACTTTAGTTCCACTTCAAAAGGGGCCGATTGTTCGGTGGTTTCTTGGGTGGTTTCTTGGAGGGTGATGGCGTCGATGAGTCTTACACATTCCCGTTCTGCGCGGCGACAGACGGTACGGGCTAGGTGTAGCTGAGCGGCTAAAGTATTTCCGCCGGGTAAAATGAAGGTTTTTAAGGGCGGTAGCCTTGCGGAAAGTTCATCCATGAAGGTTTCGAGGCTTTGGACATCCGATTCTAGAATTCCGGTGGATTTTTGTTTTGAATGGTTGGGGTTTGCAAGAACAGCTCCGAGCTCAAAGAGGGTTGCCTGAATTTTCCTTAAGAATTTCGAGATTTCAGGAATATCAGAGTATGCCAGGGCGCATCCAAGCACCGTGTTTAGTTCGTCCACATCTCCGTAGGCATTGACTCGCTGCGCAGATTTCTTAATCCTGGAACCACCAACAAGGCGGGTATCACCTCGATCTCCTTGTTTCGTATATATTTTCATCCCGTGCGCGATCCTTTTTTAGGTGCAAAGGCCCCTTGTTCAATGGGAGCTTCGCATGTACAGAGGCCCCATGCGTCAAAAGGCCCTAGAGACAAAAGTTCTTCGCCTCATGAACCAGGCGAATCGAGAGTACCACATGATTACTGAAGGTGATCGCATTCTTGTGGGTCTCTCTGGTGGCAAAGACTCATATGGTTTGATGTGGGGCTTACTCAAGATGAAAGCGGCGGCACCATTCAATTTTGATGTGGTTGCTTTCCATTTAGATCAAGCCCAGCCAGGGTATGACGGGGCGCCGATGGTTCGCTACCTCAACCGACTGGGTGAAGAGTTTGGTATCGTAGGGGAAATTGAGACCCAGGATACGTACTCAAGAGTTGTCGAGAAAACGGAAGAGGGGAAAAGTTATTGTTCACTGTGTTCTCGTTTTCGTCGTGCGATTTTGTATAAAGCAGCGACCCGGCATGGGTGCAATAAAGTCGCCCTCGGCCATCACCGGGACGATTTGATCGAGACTCTCCTTCTAAACCAATTCTATGCAGGTTCCATCAAGGGTATGCCACCGCGGCTACTAAATGATACCGGAACCCATGAGCTGCTGCGCCCACTTGCCTACGTTCCTGAAGAGGACCTTCAAGAATTATCTGAGCTTCACGCTTACGAGATCATGCCCTGTACTTTGTGTGGTTCTCAGCTTAGCCAAAGAAAGTTCGTGAAAGACCTCTTGTCTCAGCTTGGCAAGACAAACCCGCATATCAAGGGGAACCTTTTGAATGCCCTTAGGAATGTGCAGCCGAGCCAGTTGGCCGATCCAAGGGTGAATTCGCTCTACAAAAAAGCCAATGGTCCAGGGGACCTTAAGCCTTTCATAACCACGGCTGTTTCGGAAAACGTTGCGCCCCTGCCTAGCTCTGAAATAAAGGTAAATTCGGGAGAAGGTGCGGAGCGACTTCGTATTTTGGCTTAATCGTTTTTCGGTTGGTTTTGCAGTGCGTTACCAGGCGAGCTGTCTTAAGCGCTAGACTCTCTCTCCGTTCCAAACTAACTTAGATCATGGGAGCTTCGAAACCGAATCAAGGGCCGAACTGAAGGCCCTAGCTATGGAGACGAAACATATGGCGCATGTTTTAGTGGTGGATGATGATCGAAATATCCTCACCATGCTTGGTGATTTCATGAGTGAACGCGGACACTTTGTGGAGCCGTGCCGCGACGGAAAGCAGGCACTTGATGTATTGCGTGGCTCCAAATTTGATTTGATCCTTTTGGATATCCTTTTGCCCAATATGAACGGATTCGCTGTGCTTGAAGAGCTTTGTCGTGAACCAGGTTTGAGCAAAATTCCCATTGTGGTTTTCAGTGGAATTTATCGTCGTTTGAATCACCACGAGAAGCTTGAGCAGTATGGCCAGGTGATTGCGTACATGGATAAGCCACTGAACATGGATGAATTGGGCAAAGTGGTTGATGAGGCTTGTCCTCCAGAGTCACCGCCGAGTTCGGAGCAAGCAGTGGTTCAATCGGGTCAAGATTCAGATACGTCCCTAGAACCAGGGCCGGTTAATTTTGGGGAAGCGATGGTTCTGGACGAAGTGAGTCGGGAAGAATGCGCCGAAGCAGAATCGAGGGCGCGAATTGATTTTCAGCGCAGAGACCGCAATCTTACTTTTCAGGGGTCATTGGCCGACCATTCTGCTGCTGAAGTCCTGGGCCGATTGTGGGCAGCAGAGGTATCGGGGGCCCTCCTACTCAGAAGCGGTCCGACGAAAAAAATCATCTATATCAAAGAAGGTCAGCCTTATAGTGTCTGTTCTAATTTGGTCAAAGAGTGTTTAGGACAATTATTGGTCCAGGAAAGGCTGATTTCTCGAGCCGAGCTTACTTCCTCCATCCGAGAGATGCAGAAGACCAGCGAGAAGCAGGGAAAAATTTTGGTGCGAATGGGTAGTATCACGGCTAAAAACTTGGCTTATGCTCTGCAGCTTCAATTTGAAACAAAACTCTACGACTGCTTCACTTGGGATTTTGGCGAGTATCGATTCAATCCTACGGTAGAGTTGCCCGCCAAAGACTTTGCTGGTGAATTGGAGAATGGTGTTGTCGTTTTGGAGGGTGTGAAGCGGACTTTTGATGAGAGTCGTCTGCGTCTTTATCTGCAGCCTTTTATGGACAGCCTTTTGTGCCGGAATGAGCTCAATGCAGAGCGGTCGGGGTTGTCGGGAAAACTTGATGCTTGTTTTCCGGTTGATGCTCCTACCACCACCCGTGAATTATTGGAAACCTATGGATTGGGAACCAAAAGAGATGAGCTGGCATTGCTTTATTCGTTCATCTGTTTGCGGGTTCTGGGTGGTGAACCTGTAGAGAGTGCGGTTATCGCGGGTTAATTCAGCCAGTGAACCATCGCCTCTATGAGAAGGTCCCCAAAGAGCCCAATCTCCACCAAACCGAGGATTAAGAACGGTCCGAATGGTATGGCGGATGTTGGTGGTGTCCACTGATCATCGAAGACTGATTGTTCGGGGTCTCTCTGGAAAAAATTCGGTCCGAGACTCATGAATAGGAGACTACCGAGTAGTCCTTGAATCGATGCCAGCGTCAGGGCATGCAGGCAACCGATGGGGCCGAGCCAAAGGCCCATGACGATGAGGAGTTTAATATCACCAAAGCCCAATCCTTCCTTCTTTCTAAAGACCGAGTAGAGTTTGGCAATACCCCAAACCAATCCAGCAGGGGCCAGCATGAGCGGGAGGCTGGAGATGCCAAAATGGGGTGCTGAGATTGCGCTGAGCAGTCCGAGTACGAGTAAAGGCAGCAGCAATTGGTCTGGAATCCAAAAATGCTGAAAGTCAATGATAGCGATGGCAAGGAGTGGGGGAATGGCCAAGAGCCAAAGCATTGTTTCCAGTTGTAATCCGTATTTTACGGTGACCAAAGCCCCGAAGCACCCAGCGATTAGTTCGACGTAGAAATAGCGAGGAGAGATAAGAGCCTTACACTTTGAACATCGTCGGCGTAAACAGAGATAGCTGAGGAGGGGGATATTTTCCCACCAATTTAGCTGGTGCTTGCATTTGGGGCATGCGGATCGCGGCAATACGATGGATTGTCCCTGGGGCATTCTCACAACCAGCACATTGGCAAATGAGCCGAGGCAAGCTGCGAATGCAAAAACCCACATAGGTAGCCACCAGCTGGGCATCGTATTTAGGATTATTTCTAGCTCTTGCATGGTTTAAATCAGGGTGTTGCCGATTCTCTTTGCACGTATCACGGCTTCTGATTTCTACAAACTTTATTCATTCGGGCTATGGGATATAATGTTTTTAGAGCACTGTTTATGTGCGTTGACCGAATTTATGGGCGGAAAAATCGGTTCAGTGCGAGGCGAGCGACGCAGATGGAGCTGGGCTCTCATCAAAGAGGATAACGAAGCTTTGGGGAAATTTGGCAAGCGAAAAATGTCCAACTTAAATGGACAACGCTTTAACAGCACCCAGGTTTTTCGGAAGGCTCCCGAAAGATCCGGCCCAAGTTATTTAGATAGCGGTTTCACTTTGATGGAGCTTTTTGTGGTGATTTCCATTGTTGGTCTTTTGGCTTCCATTGCGGTTCCTAATTTGAGGGGATGGAACTTGCGACAGAAGCAGGCGGAAGCCCAGAAGTACCTACAGGCGATTCATCTTCACAAAATGGGAAACTACGAAGCGACCGGAAGCTATGTTTGTGATTTGGATTGCTTCTGTGGTTGGAGGCCGGTTGGTAAGACGCATTACCGATATTATTGTGACGATACGAATGCCAATACGGCAGCGAGTCGCACATCGAGTGCGCTTGGGGTAAAAAGTTCTTTGCCGACGTCGGCTTTACGCGATACGGGCTCGAGTTGCGATAGTATCGTGGCGCTTCTTACGGGCTTAGACCACAGCTATTCGAGTTTGGCATGCGGAAATTTGGACAGTGATACTCAATTGGATATTTGGCTAATTCGGGTCAGAGATATGACCCAGGAATCCACGACTGAGGCGGGGGCTTTCGTTGAGGTTGTCCAGTGCGCAGATGATACGAATGGTGGCGCGGAGACCTGTTCTTCCCTGCTGGCGGCGCAATAAGTTTTTGTGTATAGCATCTAAATGCCTCTGATTATTCGACAGTCTTTTGGCCAAGTCCGATTGTTTTTCTTGTTCGTTGTTCTGGCATTATTGGGCCACCAGGCTCATCAAAATTTATTGAAGTCGTTTGAATCAGAAGAGCTTCCTCTCTTTGTTGAAACGCTTCCCAATGAAGAGTATGTCCGTTTCCAATGGTTGAATTTCAAAGAGCTTGCAGGTGATTATTATTGGTTGCGGGTGGTGAGTCATTTTGGTGATACAAGAGCTCAAGCCGTAGACTATCCCTTGCTTTTAAAATTACTCAAGTTGGTTACCACCCTTAAGCCCCACTTTCGTCCTGCCTATGAGTTAGCGGGTGTGGCCTTACCTATGGTAGAGGGGTATGTGGACGGCGCAATTGATATATTGGAGAAGGGGGTTCAGGAATTTCCCGAGGAGTGGAGGATCGTGCATTTAAAGGCCTATATTCATTACATGGAGAAAGGTGAGTATGCTGAAGCGGCTGAGCTATACGCAAGGGTAGCCCATCTTCCCAATGTTCCGGAATGGGTTCCCGGTTTGGGACAACGTCTTGCGGTTGAAGGAGGTAATCCTGAAGTGGGATTGGCTATCATCGATCATCTGATTGCCGACAATGAAGACGAACGGATCCTAGAACATTTCAAAGAGCGACGGCGGTTGATTTTAATGGAAATCCGTATGAAGACCATCCAAGATTGGGTGCATCGGTACAGCCAGGAAATCGGAATTTTTCCAGACTCCTTTCAAGAATTGATGTCGTGGATGGGAAAACCCTTTGAGCTTGATGACGGTGTGGGCGGAACGTTCAAATTATCTGCCAATGGCAGAGTGTCGACGACTTCAGAAGAAAAAAGGCTACGGCCATTTGGGTTGGATAAGCATAAATGAGTGTATCGTTAGCATAAAAGGTTTGGTTGATGAATCCAGTGGATATTAGAAACTTGGGATACAGTGTTCAGAAAAACTTTTGGGAATCTCCGATCTCCTTAATTAGGGAGATCTCCCTTGATGTTTGCGAAAGCGAGATATTTGGTTTTGTGGGCCCCAATGGAGCTGGGAAATCCACCACGATTCGTTGTCTTTTGGGATTGCAGAGGCCTACGGCGGGGACGGTTTCTTTGTTTGGGCTACGTCCGCAGTCAAAAGAAGTGCGTTCTCAAATCGGTTACTTACCGGATTCTCTGCGTTTGGCCTCTCATATTACCGTGGATGAGTCTTTGATATTTCATGGTTGTAAAGTTGGCTTAGCGGCCTCCGAACTCCCGGTTATACTTGGAGAGTATTACGAGAAATTAGATATGGTTTCTTATCGCCACAAGCGACTGAATGAGCTTTCTAAAGGTATGGCGCAAAGAGTGCGATTGGTTCAGGCTATTTTAGGAACGAAAAAACTCCTTGTATTGGATGAACCCCTTAGTGGCTTGGATCCCGTTGGGCGTAAATTGGTGACCGAGCTACTTATGGGTTTACGGGAGAAGGGCACATCCATTTTCTTTTCTAGTCATATCTTACATGATGTGGAGGTTCTATGTGATCGCGTGGCGGTGATAGATGGAGGGGCACTGAAACGGGTGGGGCGTCTTGAAGAAATCATTGATGCTTATCCGGCGTTGTATCAATTGATGTTTTCAGGCCTAGACATTTCGAAGGAGCAACTTAAGGGTTTCACCACTGACTTTGAGAGTTCAAAGGGAGTCTGTACTTTGCGTTTCGAAACTTTGGATACTGCCAATGATTGTCTTCGAAAGTTGCAAGAGCGGGGTGCTTTGATCAAGCGACTGGAGGCGATTCGTCCTTCCCTAGAACATATTCTGTGGACCGAGGGGGTCGGGGAAGATGGGAGACCGGAGGCATGAGATTTTTCATTTCATCTTTAGGCGCAGAGCTTAAACCGGAACTTCTAGAGGCGTGGCGTAGTCGATTTTGGCCCATTTTGTGGGGGCTTGGGGTGTGCTTCATCCTGTTTATCGAATCTGTCTCCAGCGTTTCTATGGGACAAGATGAGCGCGTATTTATGGATCTCACTTTGGCCCTACTTGGTTTTTTGGGCATGGGACTGAGCGGGATTATGGTTTTGCAGAAGATTTACGGAGACCGTTTTGGCGGCGCGATGCATGTAAATGAAACCCTACCCATGGGGGCGCTTACTTATGTGTTGGCGAGATATCTTGCTCTGGTTGTCGTGGTGGGGCTTACCCTCCTGGGCATTTTTCTGGCAGCAAGTCTGATTTTCTACATCTATGAGGGGGGGGTGCCCTCATCCCAGTTTTTTACCGCCGGCCTCTTCCTTTTCCTAGAGGTCATCCTATTGACTGCCTTGGCGCTTTTTGCGGCTATCTGCTTACGGCCTATTATCGGTGTGTCACTCTATACGACAGTCGCTATCGCGGGGAATTTTTCACCGGATATTTTGGTACTGGCGACGTCTTTGGGGAAGAAGGGACAATTCATGGCTGAAATTATTCTGACGGCGGTCTATTGGGTCATGCCTGATTTATCCCTTCTGTCTTTGCGTGCCCATGCGTCTAGTGGGTTACCCATTTCAGGGGCGCTTTTTTTTGGAGGGATGACCTATGCCATTCTTTACGCGTCGGTTTTGATTGTTCTGGCGACCCTCCATATCCGATATCGGTTAAATCGTTAGAAATTCACGAACCTTTGGTGGCTCTTGGGAAATTGCCCCGGGGAAATCATTGTCAGATGAGTTCGAACCGGATAAGGCGCTCTCAATATTTTTTGGAGCTGTAGCCATGAGCATTAATATCGGTATTGTTGGTCTTCCCAATGTGGGTAAATCCACACTTTTTAACGCTCTTTCGGCAGCAGGAGCCGAAAGTGCCAACTTTCCATTTTGCACCATTGAACCCAATGTTGGGGTGGTGCCTGTTCCCGATACACGCCTGGATAAACTAGCCGTTGTTTACGGCTCTCAAAAAATCATTCCCACCAGTTTAGAGTTTGTGGATATCGCTGGTTTGGTGAAAGGTGCCTCCAAGGGTGAGGGATTGGGCAATCAATTTTTGGCCAATATTCGAGAGTGCAATGCCATTGCCCATGTGGTTCGTTGCTTCGACGATGAGAACGTGGTGCATGTGGATGGTTCGGTGGATCCCCTGCGCGACATTGAAGTCATTGAGACCGAACTCTGTTTGGCGGACCTGGCCAGTGTGGATAAACGTCTTCAGCGGACCAGCAAATTGGCAAAGAGTGGGGATAAGGATGCCCGAGCGGTTCTTGGGGTGTTGGAGAAACTGGCCGAGGGACTCAACGAGGGTCGTGCGGTTCATGCCATGGGCTTGACTCCAGAGGAGCTTGAGCGGGTGGCAGATCTACATCTGCTCACGGAAAAACCGATGATGTACATTGCCAATGTCTCAGAAGCGGAAGCGGCGGATCCTGATAGTAACGAACACGTTCAAAAATTGAAGGTTCAAGTGGCACCGTCTCCAGTGATTTGCATTAGTGCGGCCATCGAGTCTGAAATTTCGCAGCTCGAAGACGAAGAACAAAAAGACTATCTAGAATCCTTGGGCTTGGAAGAACCGGGCCTCCACAAGGTGATTCGGGAAGGGTATGTCTTGCTCGATTTGATTACCTACCTCACCGCGGGTCCAAAAGAAGCCCGAGCTTGGACCGTCAATCGAGGCTCCTCTGCTCCTGAAGCAGCTGGTGTTATCCATACTGACTTTCAGCGGGGTTTCATTAAAGCTGAGGTGAGTCGATGGGAGGACTTGGTGGACTATGGGTCCGAAGCCAGTGTGAAAGCGGCAGGCAAAATGCGGATCGAAGGTAAGGAGTACACCGTCCTCGACGGCGACGTCATGCACTTTCGGTTCAATGTGTAGATGTAATATCAATGAGTAAGCACAAAATTTACACCATGAGCTTTGCAAAGGTTTATCTTCTCTACGTCGCAAAAGCAGAGCGAAAAGGACGCACGAAAGCGGAGGTTGATGAAATTGTCCGATGGCTTACTGGATATGACCAGGCGGGTCTTGAAGCACGATTAGAAGACGAAACAGACCTCGAGAGCTTCTTTGGCCAGTCCCCTCGGCTGAATCCCCTGAGGAACAAGATCACGGGTGTCGTTTGCGGTGTTCGCGTGGAAGAGATTGAAGAAGAGACGATGCGAGAGATTCGTTATCTCGACAAGGTGATTGACGAGCTGGCAAAAGGGAAGCCAATGGCCAAGATTCTAAGAGAATGAGGGAGAGGCTCTCTTCTCTAATACAGACCAACGGCGACAGTGACTCTGAAAATCATCGATTTACCAGTGGTTACGAAGCAGATTACATTTCGGTTCAATGTGTAGGTCCACCCTAAGTCCTCGAGAGCGACTCTTGCTTTCGAACAACTTGATTGAGGACGATGAAGAGTCAGGACTCGATCAGCATCCATCTGGAGCCGCTTTGTTCTTAGCTTGAAGCAGCGCCTGCCTCAGTCGCGCGACGATCTCCCGCTCATCTGTGGTCTCCACAATCGGGATCTGGTCCCCTTGATATTGTCGAACCAAGGCTCGATACTCCGGTAACCCAAAACCCTTTGTGTGTGCACGGCCACCTGGGATGGGCATGCGCGCAGCGTTATAGCGACAGGCTCCTGGGGCGAAGAAGACCACAGACCACGATCTCTCTCGCAACTTCGCGACAAAGTCGTCATCGTCGGTGCACGAGACGAATTCAACACCTCCAAGTAGCGCCGGCATTACCTCCGAGGCACGAAGTGCCATTTGGGGATCGCAGCCACGGGCGAGAATGGTCTTCGCCGAGAAATCCATCGATTCTCCGTCGCCAGCCCCCTGGACAACCTCAGCCATCATTCGATCCTGCGGAGATTGGGTGGGATCCTTGATTTCAGGCATGATTCTAACCTCGTGGAATTGTCTCTGGATTGGCGGTTCCGGTATCAAGATCGGACCCACTCGCTCACCAGTATCACAGCTGATGTCTTCGTCATAGACCTGACCAAGGTGAACATCCCCACTAAGATTCTCGCTCTTGATTCCACCGATGCGCACCTAGTTCTCGGTGGACAGCGGCACCGAGATCATCGAGGATGCGGAGGTTTGGGGCACGTTGAAATTCAAAATGGCGGGCATCATGAACGCTCGAGTCAGGTTGCTGCGGGTCTGAGCTGAGCAGTTTCTCAGTCGAGTATGGGCTGTAGCTCTGAGGGGGCTAGGTTGATCTGGAGTGCGAGAAACAAACCCATTGCCGGCAAGACAGCGATGAGGTGGTAGAACGTTTCTCCTAAAAAGCCATAGGCTGAGGCTGCCAAAATAGGAAAGAGCGCATTGGATAGTGAGATGATTGAATCGCCGATACCCATAATTTCTCCGGTATCTTTTGGCGGAGCATTTTGTGCTATGAGAGCGTTGAAGGTGGGGATGGAGAGGGAGATGCCTAGGTTCAGGATGTAATAGAAGCAAATATAAAGTCCCAAATTTTTCGTGAGTGTGATTGCGAAAAGTCCAATCACACACAGAAATAGACCTATTTTCATGGTGCTTAGTTCACCGAATTTGCGAATAAATCGCTTTGAAACAAATGCCTGATTGAAGGAAATAAAGAGCCCGACGGCCAGCATGAAAAGGCCGAGTTCTCTTGCGTCGAATTTGAAGACATCGATGATATAAAGTGCGATGGTCGCAATATAAGACGCCATCATGGAGCTAAAGAGGCTGCGGACGAGGAAGATACGCTTGATAATAGGAGGAGGATTTAAGGTTTGAATGCGTCCAATGAGCCACAATGAATGCATGAGTGATTGTTTTACAAGGGGTTTTCGATTTTCGGGGGGCAGCGACTCTTTGAGATTTAGCTGAATAGAGATGAGGGTTAGGGTGGAAATAAATGCCCCACAGATGGCCACACCCAGATAGCCCAAGGAGGTTGATCCGAGGTAGCCACCAATGCCTGGCCCCACAATCATACCCACACCGACGATGCCGCCCATGGTTCCGAAGATCCAACCCTTTTCTTGATGGGTGGTTATATCAGAGACGTAAGCCTGGGTGACCGAGTTATTACCGCCAGTCATACCATCGAACACCCGGGCGCAAGCGATCACGATTAGGGGCAGTGATACCCAGCCGATGGCAATATTGGGTAGAAACCAGGCGGCACCAAAAACAACCCAACTAAGTAGGGTGCCTGCTTGGCTTATTAAGAGCACGGGTTTGCGGCCTAAGGAATCCGATAGGCGGCCTAACCAAGGTGCTCCAAGAAATTGAAAGAAAGAATAACAGGAGAGAAGAAATCCGTAGACTGCTTTTGGGGCACCGTACTCTTCGACCACGAAGGGCAACACGGGCATAACGAGACTAAAACCCAGTACATTGACGAACGTAAGAAGGTAAGCCGGGAGGAATCTGTGTAACATGGGTACGTCAGTTTTCCATAGACGGAATCGCTACCGACAATGGCAGGTACCGTTTTTCTGAGGAGGTATCTCAAAGGTGTGTTTTGGGCAACTACTTATCCGGGCAGCTCTTTGCACAGGTCGGTCTTGTGGTGTGGTCAAAAAATGTAAGAGGGAGGCTCTGCCCCCCAAAAAAAGATATCAAGTATTCGTATTTCTTGAATTTTACTATTCTTGAGCGTTTTCCTCTGATTGCGAACGTGTTCCGGTGAGGGAAAACATACAATCGTCATAATCTCGGTCTCCCCCGCCGTACAAATCGTCAAAACCGAATTCCTGGCTGCCATCTTCAAAGGTATCAGCTCTGGCGTGGATTTCATGGTTGGGGTGTCGCTCGGCTCCCCCGGTGTAATAACTCTTGCCGGTATTTTTCACGTCCAGTCTGAAAATGAGTTCGGTTCCTGCGGGGAACTGCCCTAGATTAACGATTGTGCCTCTATCTGCAGAGTTGCAGATAAATGTGTCGGTATTGTCTAAATAGAGTTCGTGGCGATAGCCAGCATTTTTACCTAGGCATTCAATGGTGACGCAGTCGCTTTGGCTGGATACCTCCAATTCACCGCCCACGATAGTCCCAGGAACCACCGGTTTTTCTTCCTCTGGCTCTTGCTCTTCTGCAGCAACCCCTGGAGCTTCGAAATCAATGACGTCGGTGATTTCGCCCCCTTCAAGTCCTATCTCGCTTTGATGCGGTGGTGTTTGCACCAAAATATCCGTCCCACAGCTGGCCGAGCATCGTAGGCCCGCGAAAAAAGATCAGTGCTTGTCGACGCGTACCCGTGGGATGGCGCCCAGTGGTGATTTTCATTGTTTTCCCCTCAGTTAGATGAATCCCAGTTAGGTGAATTCAGGTAACTAAAAGCAGTTCTTGTGCCAGGTTGGGTGTGAGGGGGGAGTGGTGTTTAAGGGATTAGAATTACTTCGGCTTTTTTCTAAATTGGTGGGAAGACCACCGAGTCTTGTGTTAAAAAATCTTGTCGCGAGCTGGGGGAATCACCGGTTAAGCGATTATTTTAGGGAGACAATCATGGAGGTTGTTAAAAAATTTTAACGCCAAAAAAATGGTCGATTTTGGAAGGTGAAAGTTTCGCGTTTTGGGGATGAATAGAGGGGTGGTGGAAAGTCCAGTGGATTGGGTTTGGGGTTAGCTTTGTAGACTCAGAAGGGTTGCTTTGTTCTCATTGTCTATGTGCTGCATTTGTATGGCGGCCTTAAGTCGCATCGCTTGAATGACTCGATGGGCGCTGTCGTCAATATAGTTGGTGTCCTCAATGGTGGCCACACTGGATTGGAGGCTGATCTTCCGACTGCTTAGGTGGCTATCGATGGCTCCATACCGATTGTCCGACGCACCAACATAGGCTCTTGCTCGATTCAGTTGCTCGAAGCCTTGGTCAATCGTGTCGATGCTGGCTTGGGCACTTACTTGGGTGTCCACGCTGCTTGCATGCAAGCCGAGGCTATTTAATTGGGTGTCGGGAAGATTCAGTTCTGTTTGATTGTTTGCTTCTGGTCCCGTCTGTGTTTGGAGTAAGCCGCCCTGGAGGAGTGCCTGATCGTTGAAGGAGGTGGTTTGGGCAACCCGATCGAAGTCTTGCTGAAGTTGGGAATATTCGTTTTGAATCGTGGCTCTTTGTCCATCGTTGAGGGTGCCATTGGCGCTCTGCACTGAGAGTTCTCTCATGCGATTTAGGAGCTCACCCTGGCTGTTTATCGCTTCATCCATAATGCTGGTCAGACTTTGGCTGTCCCGCACATTTTGGGAAGCCATATCCATGGATGCATTTTCGGCCTCCAGCTGATCTAGGATGGCCATGGAGGTGGGGTTGCCAGCGGCGCGATGGATACGGTTACTCGAGCTGGTTCGCGCCATGTTTTTTTCAAGTCGCTCTTGTACCTGTTTCTGATCTCTTTGTATTCGAGAGGTAACTGGCTGAATCTTCATTGAATCTTCTCTCATCCTCTTCCCACAATAGGTCTAGCGGTGGTGTTACCAACCGTCAAGGCACCACCAGCCAATAGGATATCATAACGCCTTATCTTTGGTTTGAGGAGGGGGTTTGTGCTGGCTTTGGTTGTTTCGGGGTATTGCTTTAGGTGCCAACAGTCCAGGGAAATCCAGGCGCTCCCTCAATTCCCCTCTCCCGGCGTATGTAGCCGAGGAACGGATTGTTTCTTAGTTCTTCGTCGATGGTGGTCATGGGACCGTGGCCGCTGTGGACCCGAAGATGACCAGGGAGTTGAGTCAACCGACGGAGACTCTCCACCATGAGTTGTGGATCGCTCATGGGAAAATCGGTGCGGCCAATACTGCCGGCGAAAAGGGTGTCTCCCACCAGAATATCCCCATCGTCAAACCAGCATCCTTGGCCGGGGGTATGGCCGGGGGTCGAAAGAAAGCCCAATGTGAGGTTGCCCAATTTCACTTGAGCGCCATCCTTTACTTCGTGGTCAATGCGTCCACAGGGCCGATCTAGGTGGGGCATGCCGAACATTGTACCCTGCATAGGCAAGGTTTCGAAGAGGGGGCGATCATCGGCGGGCATGTATGTGGGGACGTCCCATTTGTTTTGAAGAAAAGACAGTGCTCCAGCGTGATCAAGGTGTGTGTGGGTCAGTAGGATCATTTGAATATCGGGAGCGGGATCGAGCGCTTTGATCCGTTGAACAAGTTCATCGGTTTCACCCGTGTCCACGATGGCGGCTACACCGGTTTCTGGATCAGAGATGAGATAGGTGTTGACCGAAAAGGCACCGACTGTAAAACATTGTACTTTCACCCGTGTCTCCTCTTTTGAATGGCCGTCTTTTTCTAGAGAGTGCTTATCGGTTCCTCTCGAACCTTACAACCGGTGGTAAGGTTCTATCTCCTTTTTCTTATTGAAGTTTTTGAGTTGGTATTTGGGTCTCGTCGAGGATGGTTATCCACTTACCTCGGTAGAGGGCCCATGCTTTAAGAATTGTTTTTAGGTAGGTGGTGATATTGATGGCCCACCAAATTCCCGCAGCGCCAAAGCCCATGGGGAAGGCGAAAAGCCAGCAGAGTGGAATTCTGGAAATGTTAAAAGGCATCGAAAACCAAAAAATGGTTTTGGTGTCTCCGGCGCCTCCTAGGACCCCTTCAGTAAATGATTCCCAAGCGACGAAAATTTGGGACGCAGCGATGATAAGTGCGTATTCAGTGGCCGCTTCGTGAACCATGGGATCTTCAGTGAACAAACCTGTTAGAGTGTGACCGACGAAAAAGAAGATCAAGCTCGCAGCTAGGCCACATAGGGATGTGGGGAGCAGAGCCAGCTTAATGATGCGCCAGGTTTGTTGGGGGGCTTGGGCACCAAGCGTTCGTCCCACAAAGGAACTAACGGCCATGGAAAGACCATGAAAACAAGGCCAGGTAACACCTTCTAAGGCAGAGAATCCTATACCCAGTGCGGCATTCACGTGAGGCCCCAAAGGTGATACAGAGGTGAAAAGAAGCCCCCAGTAAACAAGGGCGTATGAAATTGTCCCTAGGGACATGGGCAATCCTATATCGAGAATCTTACGAAGCTCCCCTCGAATACGAAGGTCGTCGCATTGGAGGCCTACGTTTTGGATCAGGATGATTAAACCGATGGCTGTTCCGAGGCTTGTGCTTAGGGCCGATGATAGAATAGCGCCAAAAACGTCTAGTTGGAGAACTTGGATAAAGAGAGGCGTCAGACACATATTTGTCGTTAGGATTAGGCCATGTAGAATCATGGGCACTCGGGCGTTCCCCATGGCGATGAAGCATTGATCCACGATGGGGGATAGAACCATGGGGAGGGCGAAGAGCATGAAGTACTTGATGTAAATGGTTGCAGCTTCACCGGTTGCTCCAGACAAACCGAGCAGTGTACTCAGGGTTTGAGGAAGAACGAAGCCAAGGCCAGCTGTGAGGACGAACAGGATGAGTCCGCCCGTAAGTGTATTTCCCAAGAGTCGCTTAATCTCATGGGGGCGTTTTGCGCCAACGGCATGGGCAATCAGTGGACTAACCCCGGCCGACAAAATCAGGTAGATCCCTGAAAAAAGGATCAGAACAAAAGAAGCCGAGCCCACTGCGGCTTGAGATTCCGTGCTGGTAAATTGTAACCAGTATTGATCAACGAGACGGTAGCCGTGCCTGAGCACTGAGAAAACAACACTCGGGATGGCCAGGCTAATGAGGTCTCGAAGTCCAAGATTGTGAAGATCTGGCTGATTCATGAGAGTGCAACTAAGGACTTTATGGTTATTTGCCAAGGACTTGTTATTCTCGCTGAAGATCTCTAGGGAGTCATTGAGTGAGATTGTCAATCATGGGGCATTGACGTCTGGATGATCAAAATCTTTGTTTTAGAAGGTCACTCACCCATGGTGGATAGGATTGACCGAGGATGGGGTTTACAGGATGTTCTCAGGAAGAAAGTTATTCTTACTCATTGTGGGTATTGGTGTGGGTTCTTTTATCGGGCTTGGTCTGATTCTACCGGAAACCTATACGGCAGAGAAAGCGATTCTAATTTCGGCTGAACCCTCAAGTGTTTTTCCATGGATCAATGAGACCAAGAAACACCTAGAATGGTCCCCCTGGGCAGCCAGCGATGAGACTTTGGATTTTCGTTTTGGGCGTCAATTTGCTGGCGAAGGTGCTTGGTATGAGTGGGAGAGCGATAGTTCCGGAAGAGGTCGATTGATTTTGGAACGAATTATTGAAAACAAGAGCGTTGCGTTTCGGCTCGATTTTAATGAGTCCCGTGAAGCTAAGGGACTCATTCTTCTTCAGCCCATGGGTCAAGATACTCGTGTCGTATGGTCATTTACCGGGCAAGCGCCAAATTTAATAGGCCGATATTTGGGGCTGATGGTCAATTTACTTGCAGGCCCTCTTTTGAACGATGGCCTAATTCGATTGAAAATGTTGGCCGAAGGAAAAAGGCTCATTGAGCCAGGAAAAAACTTATAGCCGCCAGGGGGTTCGCCCGCCACATGCGAGCATGCTCTGTCCCATATAGGGATTCTCGATTTTATCGGTATTTTGGACCCACTTTGGGTAACCAATGACCATTGGGCACTGGTATAAGAATCGGCCTTTTTGGAATTCCGGATGTTTGATGAGTAGGGCAACGATTTCTTTGCTTAGGTCACCGTATAACGACCGTTCTTTTTCGATGTTGCCTTGGGTGTAATCTACAAGAGCTTTTGCGGTTTGATTAAGTTTTGAGAAACTTTGACTGATTTTATGTAAGTTCTTACCGAGCACCGGGAGCTTATGGGGGCGGTCGTTTACCAATTCGAGTCGCATGACCTCGTATATTTTCAGGATTTCTCTGATAACATCCTTTTCTTTTGGGGCGGCCGTAGCCTGGGAAGCCGTAGCCAGAAATAAAAGTGTTGGGAGAGAGAAAATAGATAAAATTTTGTGCCTGTTTTTCACGGTGTGGGTCCTTTTCTTACTTTAACCTCTTATCGCTTGAGTGTTGTGCAAGCGAGAGAGTCAGCAAATTTTTCTGGGGGCAATGGCGATCTTTTATTCTGGACGTGATTCGTTGAGCCACTTTTTAATGGTGGTCTCTAACTTATTGAGGGTGACGGGTTTGGTTAGGTAGTCATTCATCCCCGAATTAAGAACGAGTTCTTGGTCACCGGGCATTGCTTTGGCCGTCAGAGCAACAATGGGGATCTCCTGAAATTCTGAATCCTGTTCTCGAATTGCCATGGCTGCTTCATAACCATTCATTTCCGGCATCATGCAATCCATAAGAATGAGGGCATAGGAATCTTGTTTACATGCCGCAATACATTCTTTTCCGTTCGCGACAATCTCAGGAGAATAATCGAGTTCTTCGAGTATTCCTCGAATGACTTCTTGATTCACAGGATTGTCTTCGGCGACGAGTATTTTGGTTTGTGAGGTGGTTTCAGCATTTTCTTGCGTGGTTTTGCTTATTTCTACTTTTTGGGATTGGGGGCTTGTTTGCTGAATATGAACGCCGCTCTCTGCCAAACTATGTCGAGTGACGAGTTCGGAGTTCGGGGGTTGGATTTCATCGGCCACCAGCGTTTTAAGGCATTTGAGAATTTCGTTTTCGCGGATGGGCTTTTGTAGATATGCATTGACCCCGGTATGCTTGCACTGTTGTCCGTGTCCCCGTTGGGGAAAGGCAGTAAGCATAATGATGGGTGTGGAGTGATAACACTCAAAACTTCGTAGTTGTCTGATGACTTCGAATCCGTCGAGGCCAGGCATGTACCAATCGATGATTATGAAATCATAAAAGATCCCTTCTCTCGCTTGTGTCATGATCTGCTCGATTCCTTCGCGTCCACTCTCAGAGAACGTCATTTTTATTTCGTGGGGGGCGAGGATACCGTGTAGGGTTTCGTGGATTATTTGGCTATCGTCGATGATATAGAGGCGCTTATTGCGAAGGGCCACTGAGCTTTGAGCCTCCTCAGGTTGATCTTCAGGGGGGGGCATGAGCTTAATCGTGAACCAAACAGTAGTGCCTTCGCCAAGGATACTACGAACTCCGATTTCACCTCCCATGAGTTGGACGATTTGCTTTGATATAGCGAGCCCTAGTCCGGTGCCACCGAATTTTCGATTCGAACTACCATCTGCTTGGTTGAAGCTTCGGAATAGGTCCTTTTGCCCTGCCTCGCTGATGCCGATGCCCGTATCCTGAATTTCTCCGTAGAGCGTGATGGAGTCAGTGGTTTCTTCTTGGACCGAAATCCGAATTTCCACTTTACCCTCGCTGGTGAATTTCAAGGCATTACCAATAAGGTTTGTCAAAATTTGTCGGAGACGACCCGGATCTCCCCGAAGAGTCTGGGGAACACTGGCCTCTATACTTGCTGTTAGCCCAATACCCTTGTGTTTTGCTTGTGGTGAGAGGAGGATTATTAAATCTGAAATTGTGTGTTGAATCTGAAAGTTGACTTCGTGAAGTTCCAATTTCCCTGCTTCGATTTTAGAGAAATCGAGAATGTCGTCGATAATCGTAAGTAGCGCCTCGCCTGATCTTTGCACGGTTTGTGCGTAGCGCTTTTGCTTCTCTGAGAGTGATGTCCGTAAAAGAAGCTGGGTCATTCCGATAACACCGTTCATTGGGGTTCGGATTTCATGACTCATATTGGCTAGGAATTGGCTTTTGAGACGGTTTGCGGCTCTCGCCTTTTCGTTGGCAAGCTTGAGGCTTTCTTCGATGCGGTTTCTTTCTGCGATCTCATCTGCTAGCACGGTATCGAGTTCACGTGCCTTCCAACTTGAAGCGGCTGAATATAGAGCGGACTTGATCTCGAAATACGATATTGGTTTGGTGTAATAGGTAAAGTTCTCGCCGAGCACATTGAAGGTAGCATCGAAAGGGAAGTCCAGCTGATGAGAAATAAAAATGAACTGTATATTTTCAGAGAATTGTCTGAGCTGTGTTGCTAACTCTATGCCACTTAGACCAGGAAGGCCGATACCTAAAAAGCAAATGGATGGGGTATAACCCTTATCCATGTAATCTAAGAGAGCTTCGCCCGAGCGAAAACCTCTTAGGGAAAAATGGAATTCTTGGAGTACCATAACATCGTCGTCTATCACCGATTGTATGAATTCTAGGTCCGAAAGACAATCCTCGACGATTGCGATTTCCAGGAACCGTGTGCGTGGCACTTCCATGGTTAGATTCTATGGCGTGAGGTTTGGTTGGTGCAACCTCTTTTGGATCCTTTCGGATCTGCTCAATGTTCACGCCGGCGCCTTAATCCCCGCCCTTGGATTGTGGTTACTGCTTTTTGTGCAACGATTCGAATCTGAGCTCCGACTAAGGGTAACGAACAACCACCAGGCGCTCTAGAGGTTTGCCAAACAAGCGAGAAATGTATGCCATCCCTGTTATCACAACCCGATCCCATCATCGAAAGTTTGTAATTGGTGTACCACTGAGTTTATGGTTTCCAGCTCTTCCTGAGAATCATCAACCACGGCGAGATTTAGTAAACGAACGTCCGACTCTTGCATCTGTAAATTCTATGTTGCGCTGGGTGAGTGATGCAACCTCTTTTGTGGAGCGGTGACGGGGTGAAGGAGAGAGGCCTCCCACCAAAGCCCATGGTCTATCTCCTCGTCATTGCGCATCTTGGTGGAAAGAGCGGTGAGTTGCATGGTGTTGGCGCCGTTTTGCTAGCTCAGGCCAAGTGGCTCTTATAAAACAAGGGGTAGGTGGCTATCCGCCCCCATCGTTTCATGTTAGTTCCGGGCCGGTGTATGGCATATCCAAGTCCGTTGTGGAGGGAATAGAATGGTTTGGTCAAGTATTTAGATTTGATTCGTGCTTCTGTTATCGGCTCTATTACCTAAGGATAGGTTTTGTGGGATTTAGGGCGTTTATGATTGATGCTAAAAGTCATCATCATGTCTGAGAGGTTAGTTTGTATTTTCACCAGTGGCTCAAGCGAGCCAGGGATTTAAATCGAGCTCTGGGTATCGAGGCCAGGGAAACCAAAGAGCTTGCCCGATTGGTCAGGAGAAAGTTAAAGGGTCACCGATTAGAGCCAGAGGAACTTCAATTGGTGAATGAGCAATTAAAGGACTTGGTAAAAATGGTACCACTAACACTGCTCCTGGCGTTGCCTGGCGGCGCATTGCTCTTTTTGTGGTTCGAAAAAATATTTCCGGTGAGTATGCTCCCTTCGGCGCTTCGCGGCTTGGTCAGGGAGGGAGGTCGATTGAATGACTCGAAGGATGCGCCTTCTTTTGGAAGAGATTGAAAAGGGAAAATTGCGCCTTTTGTCGGAAGATCTCGTGAATGGCTTACCAGGACGACAGAATCTATATTTGAACCGAAAGCATTTGATTTGGGTCGTGAATCGAAAGTCCAGATTTTTGCGAAAGGATGCAGACCGCTTTTTGGAGTGGCAGGCAAAGCTTAGTCATTCGCTCAATTGTGAATTAAAGGGGACTGTTTTAGTTTGTCATGCGCCCATCTGCTCTAAAGCGCGCGCCCATTTTGAGAATTGCGGAGGAGAAATCCTTGGCCCCCAAGAGCTTTGAAAGAGAGTCCCGGGTGACTCCTTGTTTAAGACTGGCTTATCGTTATTTTTGAACTTTTGGCACCCAAGCGGTTGTGCGGCCACCAATGGTCACAAACTCTATTGCGTCTCCTGAATGAGTTTTGGCGTTTTTTTCTTTCTTCCAGCGGTGGTGAAAGATCCACGTGTTTGGGAAAAGACGTTTGTCTGCATTTACCTCGACGGCTTTGTGGACCACCAAGTTCAGTGAGTGATGAAGTTCTTCGATTTCCTTTGAGGTCAATGTTGCTCCATTTCGCAGAGGATCTAATTTTGCTTGGTAGAGAACTTCATCGGCGATCCAATTCCCAACCCCAGCGGCGAATGTTTGATTCAGTAATAAGCTCTTTAATTTGCCTCTTTTTCTCTTCAGGAGCTGTGTGAATATAGTCAATGAGGGCATTGCTTCTAGTGGGTCGAAGCCAAGTTTCGCAATCACATCATGTTTTTCGGGGGTGCCAGCCAAGAATATCCTGCCCAAACGTCTTTTATTAACCATGGCCAATTGGGCCCCGTTACTCAGACGAATGTAAAACTTGGTGTATTTCGGAGGCCATGGATTTTCGCCTTTTGTGGGGCTACTTTCCAACTGGATACTCGGCTCGTCGGGGGAAAAAAATCCGCCAGTCATGCCAAAATGAAAAATTGGGTGGGGCGGTTCTTCTAAAATCATCCACATATATTTGCCTTTTCGACCCGTATTAAGAATTGTCTTTCCCCGTAGGTGATTTTCGAGTTCTTGATGGCATTTTTCAGAGAAGACGATATCGTCTTGTTCACATTGAACCTCGGTGGCGATTTGTCCCACGGCTTGTCGGTGAACCAGTTGTCGACTTGCTTCGACTTCCGGTAGTTCAGGCATTTCTTTTTTCCTCTGCTAAGCCCAGGTTTGGCGATGACTAAGATAAAAAGGACAGGACGGTTTGGAATACGGGGCTGATGAGATAATCCAAGCAATACCATGCTGCCAATAAACCGAGGATTCTTGCGGTAGGTTTACGAGCTTTTTCTTGAAAGTGGCTGTAAGTTTTCTTGGGGAGTATGAGGCCTAAGGCTCCGCTTCCGTCCAATGGAGGGATGGGGATGAGATTGAAGACAGCCAAAATAAGATTTAGGCTCAAAGTAATACTTATTATTCTGACCAACCCCGAGTCGGCAGGATTTAACGAATAGAAAAGAGATTCGAAATTGAGCTGCGCCGATATTTGCCAAATTCCGGATGAGACCTTCGGATAAGCGTAGCCGAAGGCGGCGCCGGCGAGTGTTAGATTGGCTGCGGGCCCGGCAAGCGACATGAACGCGGCTCTTCTAGGGAATGCTTTCGCCCAATTTGGGCTGTAGGGGGTGCTGCCCCAGCCAATAACCCAGCCTTGTAACATGACGCTAAGGACTGGGATCACAAGCATGCCGGCAGGTTCTCGCTTAATGAACGGGATTGGGTTCATGCTAACCTGTTTTTCTAAGAAAGCGGTTCGGTCGCCACCCCATAGAGCCACAAGTCCGTGGGCGGCTTCGTGTAAGACGGTTGAGAGCAAGAAGATCCCATACCAGAGTAGGGCCGAGGTAATCTCAGAGGTCATGAACAACCCCAATAATAGAAAAATGTCAGCTTGACTAGGGTATTCACTGGAGTTTGGGTTTACCTGCTCAGGGTTTCAAGGATAGGGGGAGCAGCAGATGAGAGAGCTTTTTCGACAACATGCCGTTCCATGGTTAAATGAAGAGATGGCTGAACATCGAGCCACGCCGTTCCTTGGTGTTTTTGTGGCTTTATTGTTTTTTTGGGGTTTGGCTATTGTTCCTGTCTGGATAGAGGCAGCGCAATATTGCCATTCTCACTACGATCTTGGAATTTATACCCAAGCGGTGTCTCTTCTGGATTGGGACAATCTTAATCCATGGTTGACTGGGCGACAGGTCTTTATTGTTAACGACCATTTTGATCCGATCCTGATTGTAGCAGCACCACTCAAATTGCTCCTGTCTCCCTATAAAGCCGTTCTTGTGGCCGAAGCCCTGATTGTGAGTTCTGTGGTTTTACCGGTTCTTTGGCTTTGGAAACTTCAATTGCTTCAGGCTCATGGGGCAGTTCTTCTGGCCTCCACACTTTTACTTAATTCTAGTTTAATTACCGCGGTACGATTTCCTGTCCATCCCACGACCTGGGCTGTGACGCCCATGGCTTGGATGTTGGCAGCGGTCATTGCCAAACGGCCTTGGCATGTTTTTTGGGCTTTTAACGTTCTGTGTGCTTGTAAGGAGGAATTTCCTTTTCTGGGTATTATGCTTGGTTTGGCCCTTTGGGTGATGGGGAAGGAAAACCGAAAATTGGGCACAACCATCTTTTTTGTCGCCGTGAGTTGGGGGCTTTTTGATTTTGTGTTTCGGCCCATGCTCTTTGGGGCAATCACGTCGTATTCCACCGAAAGTTCGACCAAGGGACAGGTGTCACTTGATTTGACTTTTCTACTTGATTCCCCCACTGAATACTTGTTGACTCGATTTACGAAAGAGGGAATGTATTCGCGATTGCTCTCGATGCTCTCTTTAACCGTTCCTCTTCTCGTATGGAGTTATCGGCGCTCTGGTTTTTCGAAGTTGATTTTTCCTCTTTTTTTAATCCTTCTTCCCATGTTGGGGATTCGGTTCTTGGGGATGAGCTGGCGCCATCAATACGGTGCTCCCTTGATGGCTGCAATACTATTTCTTCTTTGTCCTCTTTTGATACGAACGAAAATCCCGAGGTGGGTATTTCTAACCACGTGTTTGATTCTGGTGGGCACCAATGAAAGGCATCTTCGGTTTGGTGCATCTGTGTTACGGCCAGGTGACCATGGGAGTCCCCGTATTTGTCCTAACGAAGCAGGAAGGTTAGAAAGCATCGAGAGAGCATTTGATATCTTGAAAGCCGATAGCGACCGGAAAATCCTGGTCGAAGGCAGTTTTCTCGCTTATTTGATGCCTTGGGAGAAGATCTATTCCATGGGTGGTCCCCAATCACCCGATGGGCATGTTTATGATTATGTTCTGAGCGAGAAGGGATTCCGTGGAACTCCTTTTCCCGCTTCTTATGAACGGATGAATGAGTTGATTGGGCTTTGGCGGAATCAAGAAGGTGCGGAGATAATTATTGATAATGATTATCTTTTTTTTGCTCGTGGTAACTTTACTCGTGCCCACTAGGAAGTATGGAGTTTTTACCGGTGGTCAGCAGGGGTTCTAGGGTGTTGTTGATTCGGCGGTTACCACGGCCACGTGGTTGGTGGATTTTAGCCGAGCATTTCCATCTGGAGCTTTTTCTAAGCCACAGTAACTGGCGATCTCATCTCGGTAAGTTTTCCATAGAACGCAGGTTTTGTTCATGGCTTGAATGACTTTGTCATATTTTTCGGGGGAAATGTGGTTCAGTAGGATCCGCCAGGCAGCAGCGCGGTGCTCCCCTTCAACCTGTCGATGCGCCTTGGTTAAAGCTAAGCTTTCTAGTCCCAGTCCATAATATTTGACCAATGGATGCTCCTCAAGCGGGGGAGAGGGTTTTTTTGGGGAGTGAGGATCGAGTTCGCCCCGCTCATATTGGGTGCCCTCGATGAACAGTGTCGATACAGCGGCGGCTACTTCCCATCCTAAAGAGTGCGTACTTTCATCAAGCCAATCGCGGTAGACTTTTGCTTTGGGCCGAAGCTCTATCTGCGAAAAACGTCCAAGTTCGAAACCAAGCCCCTTGGGGTATTCTAGAAAAAGTTCCGGATGTGGCTTGCCCGCCACGAGGTTTCCCGTTTCTTCTTCATAGAGATTTTCGGCCAATTCTCGTCGAACTTCAGGAATGGGACATTGGACGAATGCGCGACCAATAAGGATTGGAAAGTCGCGAATATAGACTTCGTATTCTTGTTCAAAGTGGTGGTGCAAACGTTCTTTTGGTACCAGTCCGTTTCCAAAGGATTCCCAAGCCCAGTGGGTTTTTGATTCCATTATTTGGAGAAGACTTTCTTTGAATTCGTCAAGGGTCATATGCTGAACTCCGTTGGGTGGAGTTTATCGCGACTCTATAGGTTGAGAGAAGTGGGCGGGTGGAGTAATTGTTTCGAATTCGCCAAGAATATCTTGAGGGAATTTGTAGAATTCTCTCATTTCCGTAAATCGAGTAAGCATGCCTTCAATTCGGGCTCCCATGAGAGCGGCTTCATATAGGTTGTAGAGCTCTTCGTGGGATTTGAGGCGGAGGTCGAGTTTACCGAAAATCCTGGGTTCCAACCGATCAATTCGCTGGTGGATTTGTTTTTTGTGCTTGATGATTTTAATCAAATCTCGAAAATTGTCATAGAGTTCGCCTCGCTTGAATTGTGATGACAAATATCTCTTTTCAAAATCGAGGGTTGATGTTCCAACTTTTTGTTCTCGACTGTAATATTGCTCGAAGGTGATGGGGTGATCATGCCAGACTAGGGCGTCAGGAATGTAGTGGCAATGGATACCATTTCTAGAGAGCCAGACGCTCAAGTCGTAATCTTGATAGCCATATGGAAAAACTTTATCGAAGCCACCAACCTCTAGAAAAGAGCGTTTTGGAACGATGAAATTTGTGGAGTAGAGATAACCGGGTTTGTCGACCATGCCAGCTTGATCGGGATAATTGAATTGTCGACCGGACAGTTCTAAATATTGAACAAATGTCGAGCTTTTAAGGTCCTGGGTATAGGGGCTTGGTCCTAGGGTGACGATGGGGTTCTTATTTTCGAGGTGATACTGCAGGTGTAGGAGAAGGGAGTTTGGTTCGGGTAGAATATCGGCGCATGAAAACCAAAGAAATTCTCCTTGGGCGTGTTGGGCCCCTATGTTGGTTGCTTCGGTTTGGCCGACATGGGGTGTTTGAATGATTTGGAGTTTGGGATGTTCTTTCAAATGTCTCGGTAGTCTTTCTAAGAGGGGTGGAGCCGAGCCATCGTCTATGAGGACTAAGTCCAAGGAATGGGCGCCGGTTTCTACGGCGAGGAAGGCAGAGAGGCAGGGGCCAATGGTTCGCTGATTTTGATAGTAGGGGATAATCACTGACACGTTTTTTGGAGTTGCCATGGGCGTGTTATCGACGAAATTACCTAAAACTGGAGTTTAATTGGGCAGAGGCTTTTGGGGAGGGGAGGGACTCTTCACCGAGGAGTCCGGGGATAGTTTCGAACCACGGCATAAGGCTTGCCAGTGGAATGAGGATGGGGTTAAGGCCAATTCCCTCGTCGTCAGGAGCAAAACCATGTCCTCTTACACCGATTGTTTTGGCGGTTGTCGTATCAACGCGTGTTCCTAGGGGGATCCGGTTATCTTGGGTGATGAGACTAAAGCGATTGATTCGGCGGGCGTAATCGAGGTTTCCCATTTGGATGAGGTTTTTTGCACCACCGAGGTTTTCCTCAAGGCTCTGTGGGTTTTTTCGAAGGTTCTGATGCATGATGACCAATGGCATCCCCACCTCAAGATTTGAGCTTCTTAGGCGTGTGGATAAAATACTTTTGAAAGGAGATTCAACCGTACAATAAATGAGGGCTTGTCCTAGGGGTTGGTGCGAGTCAATGAGTTCATGACAATCTCCGAGCTTTTGTGAAGCTTCTGAATCAGATCCGGTAGGGTTGATGACTTTTGCCCCCATGAGAACTTCTTCGTTAGGGGCACAGGTAAAGGGCACCAATAGCACATTGGAAGTGATGGGAACGGCGGGGCAATGGGCTTGGAGAAGCGGGACGTAAAGAGTCAAAGGAGGAGTTGTCGGTAAAGGTTGTGTTTGTTCGAGGAATTGCTCTTCTTGCTCACCACATCCACATCCACATCCTAGAACACTTATGATCAGTAACCATGTGAATCGCTTTGTCTCTCGCCCTTTTGGGCTTATGAACAGTGATTTTATCATTCTTACTCCTGGTTGCAGGTTTTTCTCTGGAATGAAGACAGCAAATTTGGTGCCAGGAATCTGCCTCTTTTGAGGGCATTGGGTGTAGTAAAGAAGAACAACCCCGACAGATTTGTGTCGTTTTGCGGCGGTCGGGTAAGGTTTGGGCTTGTTGGTATTCTCTCTCAAGTCTTGGATTGACCGATGCCTACTTTCTTTAGAGTTTCCGGTGTAGACCATGTTGTTGTTGGCGTGACGAACCAGAAGAAGGATGTTTTATTGGCTCTTATTGACGCTTATTGGCTGACAGAGGGAGTTCGCTGAGCTATGTTCGGAGCGAGAGTTAATTGCATGGCCATGTCCGAACATCAGATCCGAATGAGAGCAGGAGGCCAGGAGCATTGGCTAGATTTTCGTCTGCTCAAATGGGATTGTTGGATTGTTGACTGGGTGGTTAGGCATCAGCACGATGTTTGTTTCGACATCTTGCGTTTTTTTTCTCGCCTTGGGACCGTTTATGGGTGGTTGTCTATCAACCTTTTGTATTTTTTGATTTTTCCAGAAAAGGTCAATAGCGCCCTTGGAATGCTCTGGGCTTCTATTGCAGGGTTGTTATTCTCACAATGTATGAAGCGTTTATTCCAAAGGCCGCGTCCTTGGGTCACTTTTGAGGGGCTGCCGATTAGGATACGTAAGCCTCGTGATACTTCTTTTCCTTCAGGGCACGCGGTAAGCGCGGCAAGTATTGCTACGGCCATGCTTTTTTTGGAGCCTAGTTTCGGGTGGGTTTTCGTGGGGATGGGGATCGGAATTTGCTTGTCGAGAGTTTATTTGATGGTGCATTATGCGTCAGATGTGATGCTCGGGGCGTTGGTGGGCATCTCTATTGGAGCTGTTGTGGGATCTCTTATGCGGGCTTAATCTTTGAGAAGGAAGAGGAGACCGGCAAGGTCAAACCAAGCAAGTGAGAGCGATCAAGGTTATGTGGATGAGAGACTAGTTCCAATCTAAGCCAGTCATTTCAACGCTTTTATCCCAGAGCTTTTGAGCTGTATCCATGTTTTTTGAGGCTCGGGAACAAAGAGCAGGTTTGGACCGGGCGAAATACTTGCCATTAAGTTTCCCAACACGTTCACTACTGGCAAGAAAAATGGATGTTCTTGCGCCATTTCGGGGAGACAGTAGAAATGGTGCTCCGAGTTTCATGAGGGTGGCAAACCAGCTCTTTTCATCCTGTCCGAATCCCGAGCTTATGGCGCCAGGATGTAGGCAGTTTGTGGTAATATCGAAACTCTTTGTCCGTTCGGCCAGGACTCTGGTGAAGAGAATATTTGCAAGTTTGGTATTACAGTATTGTCGTAATGAATTGAAATTCTGCTCGCATTGCAGATTTTCGAAGTCGATGGTTCCCATCCAGTGGCCAATGGATGCTACGTTTACTATTCGGGCATTCGGAGTTTGCTTGAGCACATCTGCCAATAAAGAGGCAGTCATGAAGTACCCAAGGTGGTTGGTGGCAAACATCATCTCCCAACCCTCTTTAGTAACATAGCGTTTTGGAAGTTGGAGGCCTGCGTTATTGATTAAAACGTCGAGCTTTTGGTATTTTTCTTTAAACTGATTTGTCGTATTCTGAAGTTGCTCTTTTGAGGAGACGTCGGCCAAAAATAGGTCCACCCGGTCATGATTGGCGTGGGCCTTGATTTTGGCTTGGGCCAATCGCCCCTTTTCCCCGCTGCGACAAACCATGATGATGGTTGCACCTTTGTGTGCAAGGCTTTTGGCTGTTTCGAGGCCGATGCCTGAATTCGCTCCGGTAATCAGACAGATTCTCTTTTCCATGCTCATGGTAAGATCCCCATTCAAGAGGTCGATTTATGATTCTGTAAAATGGTCAATGACGAATGATGTCAAGAGTGGTCTCAAGTGGCAATACCCACATAAGCCACTTTTATGGTGAACGTAATCTGGAGCACCAAAGTCGCTCACCTAAGTAATTATGGGGTTGCATCTTTTGGTCGGTATAGTTAGAGGCGCCCCGCCCACGGAAACATATTGAAGGGAAAAGTAATGAGGAAGGTCTCTCTCTGTCGCGTCATGCTGTGTCTAATGGCAGTCCAGCTTCCAGGCGCAGTGGTATTTGCTGGAGGGTTTGATTGGGGTGATGGTTGCTCCAGTGGTAGTGGCCAGTTTACCCAGTATATCGGATTCTATGCAGATATTGAGGTGGGGAGGATTCCCGAGGATAAGGCTGATGTTCGAATTTTTCTTAGAAGTGAATCAGATGTCGATGTCCGCCTCGTGGATGAGGCCACTGGGTATCAAATTGTAGCTTGGCCTTATGGCGACGTGAGTGGCCCCACCGAAGCGTGTACGGCTTACGAAGGTGTCGAATACTGTTACAGTGGCTACAATGGAACCAATGGTGAGCTGGGCGACGAATGGATTCGAATTAATGGTGTGACGAATCGGCCCGTTACCATGTCCGCTTTTGGTTATCGGGATGGCGAGGCTGTTGTGAGCTATGAATATGGAGCGCCACCGAATTGTGTTGATTCTGGAGAAGGGGAATTTGCGCAATGGGTTTCCCATAGCAATGTATTGGCGGTGGGGCAGATTCCAGCGGGTAAGTGGAATGTTGATGTGCAATTGGAAGCACGTGGTGGCAGAGACATTGATATTCAACTTTTCGACGGGGACTATGCCATTGTTAAATGGGATGCCAATGAGAGCAATGTCGGTGCTCTTTCGGGGCCAACCCAAGGTACCACCGATTACGAAGGGATGAAAATTACCTACAGTGGTTACAACGGACGAGACCAGAACTGGGGGAAAGAAGACATCCGCGTGTCGGGTAAGCTCACGCGCACTCTGACCATTAAGGTCTTTGGTTACGCCGAAGGCTATGCCGATGTAACCTATTCCTGGGGCCACGGAGCGGAGGGGGATTCATGCGGCGGCCGCACGGCGGTTCCGCCTCATCCATGTCAAGAGAATCTAGTTTGTAAAGGATCTGGTTTGGCGACCGATCAAACCGGCGTGTGTCGACCACTAAATTGGTGTGATAGTCGCTCGACAGCGGCGATGGATTGCCGTGGCTTGGTTCATCCGGCTTTTCCTGGTGCTTGGACGTGTATCGGCCATGAATGCACTTGGACCGATTCAGGCAATGGTCCGTTGACTATTTCTGCCGCTACTTTGGCCGCAAACCCCGGTGCTTATGACGGCAAAACGGTGACCATCACAGACTCCATTGTGGAAGGTCTGGCGGCTTGTACCAAAATGCTATGCTCACCATGGAATCCCTGTTGTAATACCTGTAATGGTACTCAGGCTTTTAAAGTCGGTGGGCAGCAGATTCAACTGAAAGGGCTGACTTGTATTGGCAATGAGTGTAATTGGGAGCAAAATTGCTCCTTTGACTCTGGGGCTTTAGTGCAAGTTACGGGTGTCGTTGAGGTCCAAACTTTTGGCGCGAATGTGATTATCTCGATTAACGTTTCCGACAGTCAGGAACTCTAGGTTTGTCCATTGTCGTTTTCTATCTTTTAAAGCGCTTAAGGGTCTCGGTATAACATTCGTGAGACTTAGCCCCGAAGCAGACCAATAGAATTTCTTTGAATCCATCGTACACATTTTGAAACTCAGAACAGGTCTGCAGGGCGATTTGGCTGGCAGGAGCTAAGGGATATCCATAGACACCAGTGCTGATGGCAGGAAAGGCGATGGTGTTGATTTGATTCTCCAGCGCCAATTGAAGCGATGCTCTATAACACGAAGCCAAGAGTTCGGATTCGTTTTGACTACCACCTCTCCAGATTGGCCCAACGGTGTGGATGACCCATTTGGATGGAAGGTTATAACCGCGTGTTATCTTTGCTTGACCAGTTTTGCAGCCGCCAAGGGTACGGCATTCTTCCAGTAATTTGGGCCCAGCTGCGTTATGGATGGCGCCATCGACGCCTCCTCCTCCAAGGAGGGATTCATTGGCGGCGTTGACGATAGCATCGACTGACAGGGTTGTGATGTCTTCTTTGATGAGCTTCAGGCCCATAAGCAGCCCCTAGCGTTCTCGGATTTTAGTCACTTCAAACCGCTGGATTACAATATCTTCATTTGGAAAGATTCGAGCCTTTTTCCGCGTGATGGCCAGTTGCTCTTCGATGGTATCGACGCCTTCGATCCCGGGCAATAGCACGCCCCGACGGGGGCCGCTCTGAATCACGATTCCGTAGCGCTTGGGGTCGAGGGCGGTCATTTCTTCCACAGGTTCGGGTTCCGTGAGTATACTTACTTCCACATTGATCGTTGAGAATTCGATGGCTTGGAGAGGGGCAAATCTAGGATCGCGGGTGGCGGCGTCACAGGCGGCGTCCTGGAGGTCGAGCCACAATGATTGGTTGCTCATGCCGATTCTTCCAATGCACCCACGCAACTCTTTTTCCGCCGTCCTGAGGGTAACAAATACACCAAAGTTGGAGTCACTTTTGGGGAGCCCTTCGAAGTTTGTTGGAAGTGAACTTGTTTCTAAATGTGACGAGATGGTCGCTCTGGTTAGGGCAATGATAGATGCTTCTATTTCTGGGTCGAATTGTGGATTGTCAGTGGTCATATTTCAAGGCTAGTGGGAACTTATTGATAAATCAATGTACTTGGTGGGGCGTGATTTACCCAGTGGCTTCCATGATTGCTGCTGTGCTAAATTTATAGCAACCATGAAGCTCACCATTGAGGAAAGCATTCAACGCGTGTTGCGCGACAATGTTTCGGCTCAAGAAAACATGATTCGGCGGCGCTTAAGATTTTTGATGGGGAGTGAGGAACTTGCCAATGAAGCCTACGACTTGTTTCAAAAGAAATTCTTGACGACTTATACGAAGGGAAGTCTCGATAAGGTTCCGTGTGACGAGCTATATGAGCTGATGAACAAGGCTGCCTATGAGCATGTGTGCAAATACAAATACAGAAAAGACGGTTTTTCTTCTGAAATCCTATTTGATCGTGAAGTCTTATACGGAGAACCGGTACCAGAGAAAATGTCTTGGTTGCGGTATATTCTAGGGCGTGGAAGTTACCCCACTTTTCAGCTCGCGATCTCTGTCTTTATTGATGAAATGGGCCCAGAAGAGGCAGCCGAATTCCTAAAATGGGATGCGGATGATGTTGGTTCTTCTTTGGCTCTATTTAATTCTTGGGCGACGGGCATTATTCAAGAGAGGATACGCAAAGAGGGCTTGGGAAGATTGGGTGAAAGTCCATTTTCGAAAGAGCACTCGATTTCAGGGAAAGAGCAGCGGTGTTTGTCCGAACTTGCGCTCGACCGATTTTTTATGGGGGAACTAGACGACCGCAAGCGAAACGATGTCAGGGAACATATTGCTCAATGTGCTGACTGTTCGATTCGAGTGAAGTATCGGAAGGGTGGGGTTAAACGCGTATCACAAAATCTTGGGGGAGGGGTGGGTAGGGGAAAGTCTGTCTCTCCTGCTGGTGTCTTGAGCCTGAGACTTAAGGCAAGAGGTGGTTATCTTTTACTCCTATTGGTGACGGGAGGGCTGTGGCTTTATGCTATCGAGTTGAGCTTCGACAAAGAGGACACCAAAGCTCCTCTTCCTAAGGAGAAACCTTCTAAGAAGCACGCCTCGGGAAGTATGATTTCATCCATGTCAGCTACTTGGAACGGGGAATCTATTTTGCTCTATGGGGGAATGAGTAGAGGAGAAATAAGTCTTTGGAGAAAGGGGCTTGATCGAGACGATGATTGGAAGCGAATAAAAGTTGCACCTGTCATTTTTTTGGACAAAAGAGGAATATTTGGCCGCCGGCAACTGGTACCCCTAGGAGATGTCAGAAAAGAAACGGCCAATTGGCGTGTGGTTGTATGTCCAAAGTCTTATTCCAAGAGAAATATCTTGGCGTTTTTAGATAAGGGGGACAGGGAAAATCGGTTCTGTGAAGTGGTGTCGATTTTTGAGTCTAATACAAAGAATGCTGATGAAGGCGCTTAAGTGTGTGGGGTTCCAAAACTTTGATGGCGAGGCGCAGTTTTTCGAAGTGTGAAAGATGTGGGGTGCTGCGAGTGTGTCGTACATCGATTTGCAAGAGGATTACGCTCAATTTGAAGAGCTCGAAAAGAATGTAAAATATGGGTTTTCCGGCCGTTTCTTGGTTGAGTTGTTGATAAATGGGTCAAGGCGGCCTGAGTGGCGTCTGAGCCATTGGTGAACCTCTACATGGGTTGGTAGAATGGTTATTGGTAGAGTATCTGGCTCCATGGCCCCAGGCATGCCTACTGAGAGAATTTATCAACACGAAAATAGGCGTTCAATATATGTCTCGGGAAGACCTTGTGCGTTCGAAAGCGAGGGCGATGTCTATGTCTTTGGGTCCCAAGGAGAGCTTAGGCGACATTCGGTGTTGCACGTTCCGCGATTTGTTCCAAAAGTAGGCGAATGTGTGAGCTTCTCTTTTCGGAATCCAGCTCGATATCAAAATTATGGCCAACGTGATGTAGCTTGTGGAAAATTGAGCTTACATTGGATAAATGAGGCAGCGAAATTTCGACTGAGTGCCCAACAAAAGCGAGTTCATGGAATTGGGGCATGAGGTCTAGGTTATGATTATTGAGAATTTCTAATGAACGGCCAACTTTTTGACAGAGTTCTAATCCGAAGATGTATTTTAGAGCGGCATTGTTGGAAATTTCGAGGGTTTGACGAACACATTGAAGGTTTGCAAATGCAGCGACCCTTTCAAGGCAGGGGTTTTGTGAAATGGAGATACCACCAATACTGGACAATCTGTCGAAATTTTCTAAGTAAGTAAGGCTGCGATTTTCACCAATTTCGATGCACTCGCCAACTTCACCCAGCTGACAAAAATGATCGATCTGGCTTAGATTGGGATTTCTTCTAATTAAAACTTCTCCGCCAACAATCGCTAGATTCGGGAATGCCGAGACCGTTTTGAGATCTTGATTGTTTTGAATCCAAAGATCCTCTCCTAAGATTCGAAGAGAATTTAGGCCACAGAGTTGTTGTAGACGATAATTGGCCTCAAACCATAGACTGCCGCGAATGACTTCAATGGTGTTAAGTCCTTCGATTGTCTCCAAGCCCGAATTGCTTTCGAT
This sequence comes from Myxococcota bacterium, assembly GCA_036339465.1. Classification (GTDB taxonomy): domain Bacteria; phylum Myxococcota; class XYA12-FULL-58-9; order XYA12-FULL-58-9; family JABJBS01; genus JAYZAY01. The sequence goes on from JAYZAY010000011.1 coordinate 170,726, forward strand.
TTGTAAGCTACCGTCCAATCTTCGCAAATTTTCAAGTCCTTCAAGGGATCGAAGTTGAGTGGTGCCACGAACTTGAATACTTCCAGAAACCGACCTCAGAGATTTGAGCGGCTTGAGATTCCTGATTGCGGGCCCGAGGAACTCCAGACTATGGGATAAGCTTGTGACGCCTTCCAACTCCTCAACTTCTGCCTGTGTCCAAATGGTCTGTTTTCTGGCTTTGAGATCGATACCTTTCCTATTTATTTGGGGGCCTTTAAGAACAGCAATATTGGTTTGGATAGGTTGGGTAAGCCACGGAAAGTGCCGAAGCTGGTTTTCATCATCGATGGAGATATTGCCATAGAATGTTTGCAGTGAACCTAGACTCGAAGCTTGCCGAAGTTTAGGGTTTTGGTGAATCACCAATGAGCCTCCAAGGGTGACCAATCGGTTCAATCCGTCAAGGGACTCTAGGGCTTGATTGCCCAATATCTTCAGTGAATCACCAATATGGGTGAGACGTTGAAACCCATCAAGATTTGGAAATTGCGAATCGAGAATTTGGAGTTGGTCGAGGATTTTGTTGATATTCTTAAAGGGGTTTTCCCGACAGCTCTTGTTTTCCACCCAGCAGAGTGCCCCCTGGACTTCTTCGATATTTTGAAGAGGTGAAACCTCCTCTAAGGCATTGTTCGAGGCGATGATAAGGTCCCCGAGTATTCGCGTTAGTGGCCGTTTCCAAATACTTTTCATGGATGGGTTCGACTCTAGTCGGATGGCCCCAATACATCGACCCAGGCGATTCAATGCACTTAAACTAACGAGTCTTTCATTGTTTCGAACTCTCAGTAATTCTCGAATGGTCCTGAGCCCATTAAGTCCCTCAATATTTTCTAATTGAGAATTGTGTTGTATCGAAAGGATGTCTACCTCGGTAATACCTTCCAGTCCTCGAAGGTCTACTAGAGTATTGTTATTAGCGATTGCTATTTTACTCAGGGGGCCTCGGATACCCCAAAGGCCTCGGATGTCTTGAAGGTTTGGATTGTCAGCAATGTGGATATACTGGCCTAGGGACCGGAGATTTCTGAGGCCGTCTAGATTCGAGAGTTTTGGGTTGTCTTCAATAATCAACCCGCCGCCGATGAATTTCAGGTTCTTAAGCTGCTCTAAATCTTCTAGATGGGTGTTTCCAGAAATGGTCAAGATTCCGGAGATATGTTCAAGATTATTGAGGTCTAGAATTGTAGGCCCATCTAGATTCTTAAGGATCAGGTTGCCGTGTAGGTATTTCTCATGAACAAGGGCGAGACATTCGTCTGCCGTGGTGATGCAAATATCATCAGCCCAGTTTTCGATTGCTTTTGACTCTGTGACAGTTGTTCCCAACGTCATGGGTTGTTTTCTCCCTTTTAGACTTTGTGCCGCTCGTAAAAGCACTCATTTAATCTCTTAATTACCTAGTGGTCATTTCGGTAAAATGGAAAAAAATGGTTTGGATTTTATTGAGTGAATGTCAGGTAGGGACTGAAACTCCAGTCAAGTAATCGGCATAGCCTTGATTTTATGGGTAGTTGCTCTATCGAGTCTTGAAAGGAGAATCTCGATGCCGAAGTGTCAAATTTCTAGCTAATTTTTCGAGGCTACCCCCAGGTAAGCACGAATTGGTTATTGTTTTGGTTGAATGGAAGCTTTTTTGGGATGGATCTGGCTTGGAATGGATCGCGTTTCGTCATGTTTGATCTGTTGTGATCGTTGCTGCATCATCATCAACGGCATTCCAAATCAGTCGCTTTTCTAAAGGGCGAGTAAGTAAATTCGGAAAAATCTTTGGGGCATTAAGAGAGGCTCTTGGGGAGCTCAGCGATCGTTTGGTCAGTCGCGGGAAAGAATGAGCAGGCTGTCGGCAGAATGATAAAGTTTTGAAGAGCGAGACAGAGGTTTGTGGTCGGTTGATGGAGGAAGGTTATGAAGATCGGGGTTTCGAAGGAAATAGGTTCCGGTGAGAAACACGCGTGGGGCTGTGGGGCCCGTAAGCGTCACGAAATTGACCAATTTTGGTTTCGACGTTTTGTGCTGGTTGGGTGCGCCGACCATTTGGTTTGTGGGAGTTGCCGACCATACTCAGGAATCTGAGTCTGTCGTTATTGTACCTGGAGATGCAATGGCGGTTGCTCAGGCCCAATATTTGGTGGACGAATTGTGCGAAATACTCTACGGAGGAAAGGGAAGAAAGTACGGTTTGTCATTGATAAGATGACCACCTAGGTTTCTTTACCATCAAGTTACTTGAATTTCTTGTCCGTCGATTTCAACGAGATCTCCAATTTGAATTTTCTTTTTTCGGCGAGTTTCAACCTCGCCATTGAGTTTTACTCGCCCGGTTTGGATCAATATCTTGGCTTCACCACCGGACTGGACAATATTTTCGCGTTTTAGGAATCGGTCTAGTTGGAGTACTATGTCGGGAGGATTTTGTGTCATATCAACGTGAACCAATATGTGAGCATGGAAAATAAATCAAGGACGGCGGTGAGCCAGAGAAAAGCACCCACCGCCGTCTATTTGATTAAACCAGAAGCGCCAATGCGGTTTGGGGGAGGGCATTGGCCTGGGCAAGTACGGCGGTACCTGCTTGGGTGAGGATTTGCTTCCGTGTAAATGAGGCAGATTCTTCGGCGATATCTGCGTCTTGAAGACGAGATAAAGAAGCCCCTTGATTTTCATACAGGGAGCCCAAGTTACTGATAGTCACGGTCAAACGGTTTTGGGTGGCACCAAGTGTGCCCCGTTTTGTATTGATAGACTCCAACGCTGTGTCCAACGCCGTGATTGCTTTTTGGGCGGCGGTCGCTGCACTCAAACTGTCGTCATTGAGGCCTAATTGGGTTGAGGTTGAACTGGTGATGGTCATGGAAATCCGGTCGTTTGCCGTATTTCTAAAACCAACTTGGAACGATGTTCCAGCAGAGAGGGCGCCGTTGATCAATTTTGTGCCATTAAATTCAGTCACTTGAACGATTCGGTCAAGCTCTGATTCTAAAAGCTGAAATTCCTGATTTAGGTACCCACGTTCAGTACTATCCATGGTTCCGTCGTTGGATGCTTGAACTGAAAGTTCTCGCATCCGGGTGATGATACCTGTGAGCTCTGACATCGCACCGTCGGCAACTTGCACCACGCTGTCTGCATCATTTGCGTTGCGTTGTGCTTGCTTCATACCGAGCATGTGCGCGCCGAGTTGACTGGCAATTGAACTTCTGGCCGGATCGTCGCCCGCTTTGTTAATGCGGAGACCCGAAGACAGGCGTTCGATGGATTGTCCCAAACTGTCTGTGGTTTTTCTAAGGTTTTTTTGCGCCCTGAGGGACGCAATGTTGGTCACGAGTGACACTGTCATGGCTTTGTCCTTCTTTATGTGGTGAACCTATAGGTCACCAGTATTGGGGTTTTTATTGGCTCTATGAGGAGCCCCAATTCGGACTAAAGCTATGTTGGCCTGGCGAGCCGGCTTCGTCCGGAGAATTTGAAAGTCGACCCCCCCATGCGAACATAGAAAAGTGTCCTCTCAGCAATTGCATCGACGGACCTGGAGCAAACTTTAGAAAAAAAAGAGAAGGGGGCGTGATTTTTTTTCTAAAGTTTTAAGTTGTTGAGTTTTAAGAAGTAATTGGCATCTTCTGGCTACTTAAACGGACAATTCAAAGGTCGCTTCAGCAAAATATTCACAGCCACTTTCAAGGAGGCGAAATCCAAATTCGCTCGAAGCCAATTCGTGGGTCGTTTTACAGGCTAAGATTGTATTTTCACCAGAATTGTATGTCCGCATTATCAGCGATCTTTTGATCACTTCACTGATTAGGCTTCGGAGTTCTCGAGGATTACTTCCCGCCATATCTGGAGAGGTGAGTAAGGTCCATTGTGCGGGAATATTTTGTAGTTTTTCGACGTGGTTACGGATCTCGGTGCATGCCTTAAGGGTATTTTCCTCAATCCGAGCGGTTTGTTTACGCCACATGAGAAGAACGCAGTTTTCCTGGCCTACGACCTCTGCTGCCGTGCGATGCTCACTAAAGAGTGCTCTGAGTTGGTCTGTGTGCTGCTGATTCAGCCCATCGCTCGTCTTTTCTAGGGGGGTTCCCACGAGAAATGCGGTGGATTGAATCATGGTACCTTGGGTAATGCCCGATGACTCTTCTTCTCGCCCCGTTTCTTCGTGACTCAGGACCACCGGAGTGAGTACCACAGTCAATTCAGGTTGTCTTCCGAGCTTAATCCGTTGGCCACTGTGGAGTTCAACTTCGGTACTGGACTCGATGCGTAGGCCGTCGAGGAAGGTGCCATTTCTGCTGAGATCTCGAATGTAAAAACGAGCATCGGGGCCTTGGGAAATCACCGTGTGCCACCGACTGATGGTTTGGTCCTTAAGGTATAAGACACTGCTTGGACGATGGGGTTGAGTGCGGTAGCGCCCAAACTGAATGCGATCGTAGAATGGAAATCGGAGTTCTCGCGCCGAACCTGGCCAAGCAACAAGCCAAGATTGACCCTCATTTCGAGTGGCTGGGATCATATAGTAGAAATCCCCTTGCTCAATGACTTCCTGCATCCCCGATTTTTCCTTCCCCCGAAGTCTTCCCGTGCCTTACACCCAGTTCTGATGTCTTAGCCCACCAACTTTCTAGCATTGGATTAAATAGAACACCAGCCAGGCTATTTTGGCCTATTCGGGACAGATTTCAAGTTTTCCCCCACCGATCTCCAAGAGAATTTTTTCCAGTTCATTCCAATCATGCTCACGAACGGTCAGGCCATAGGTTACTTTTTCTAGAAACTCGGTTTTTGGGGGTGTCAGCACAAAATTCTTAATCGCGCGGTCGATGTGAGGTTTTAGTGCATAGGGGAAGATTAGTTTTGCGCTCAGAGTCGCAAATGTTGGCTGAAGGTGTATCTGGGGTAAGCATGCTTGGCTCGCTTGTGTATAGGCCCTAATGAGTCCGCCGACTCCTAACTTGGTGCCTCCAAAGTAACGAATGACAATCACGCCCGTGCTTTGGAGCTTTAAGCCATGCATAACCTTCAAGATGGGACGCCCAGCTGAGCCGTTTGGCTCACCATCATCAGAAAATCGCTCGGCGCCTTTCCTGTCTATCCATGCCCAGCAGTGGTGCCTTGCATCGTTAAACTCTTTTTGAATCCTTCCCAAGGCAGTATCGAATTCTTTTGGGCTGGAGGCTCCAAAACTATATCCGATAAAGCGGGAGCCCTTGATCTTGGGAATCTCGACCCGGAAATCTTCTCGTAAGGTGAAGTATTTAGCTTCCATTGTGGCTCTATTTCCTATGGTCTGACGGTTGATTCATGACACGCTTTTCGCTTATGTCAAGCCGCAGGTAATTCTCTCCTAGGGGGTCAGTGTTGACGGAACTCACTCATTTATCTGCATCGGAAATGTTGGTGCAGTTGAAATCTAAAGAGTGCTCAGCTCGTGAGTTGATAGAAGCGCATATTCGGCGAATTGAGGCAGTTAACCCCATACTCAATGCTTTGGTTCATACGTTTTTCGATGAGGCCATGGACAAAGCGGCCCAAGCGGACAATCTGCGCTCCAAACGTAAAAACGTCCCACCGTTGCTGGGCGTTCCGATTACCATTAAGGAGTCTATTGACACCGCAGGTCATGCTTCCACCCTAGGGCTCGAAAATTGGCAATCTAAAATCGCAGTGAAAGATGCAGTTGTTTGTTCTTTACTCAAAGATGCCGGGGCCATTGTGATTGGCAAAACCAACATTTCTCAAATGCTTCTATTCCATGAGTCGGACAATCCTATTTGGGGGCCGACCAACAATCCCTGGGACCTTTCACGGGTTCCGGGAGGCTCGAGTGGTGGCGAGGCAGCGGCGATTGCGGCGGGAATGTCGCCCTGGGGTGTGGGTACAGATATTGGTGGCTCGATTCGAATTCCAAGTGCTTTTTGCGGTGTGCCTGGTCTAAAGCCAACGGTTGACAGGTGGTCGAATATGGGGAGCAATGGTGTTGTTTTGGGGCAAGAGGTGATTCGTAGTCAATGCGGTCCAATGGCACGCTCGGCAGATGATATTGCGCTTCTTATGGAGGTTTTGTCCGCAGACCATTTTGCACAATATGACCCGAATGTTTCTCCCGGAAAACTGCCTAAGCCGAGTAAGGTAAAAACAAATAAGCTGAGAATTGGGTTCTACGAGGACGATGGCTTCATTCCTGCTTCGGATGCGGTGAAGAGAGCTGTGAGAGAGTCGATTCGAGTCTTCGAGGATTTAGGTGCTGAAGTGGTTCCATTTCGACCCATCATGGTTGAGGAATTACTTGAGACCTATTTGGCTGCTTTGTCTGCCGACGGCGGGAAGCATATGGAGATCGCCTTAGGCGATGGGCAGATTATGCCACAGTTGAAAGGGCTTTGGACTATCGTACGGTTACCAAAGGTCGTTCGTCGCTTGGGTACGGAGGTATTAACCCAGTTAGGAGAGCACCGGGTTGAAAGAGTTCTTCGAAATGTTCGCCCCAAAGATGTTTACGAGCTTTGGCAGCTGACCAAACGGAGAACAGAGATACGTCGTGAAATTTTTCAAACGTGGAATAATTTTAAGGTGGACGCTATCATTTGCCCAGCCCATGCGACACCCGCCTTGAAACATGGCCAATCCGATGATTTCACACTGGGTGGGTCGTATTCGATGCGATACAATTTTTTGAATTTCCCAGCAGGATTTGTGTCGGTCACGAAGGTGAAAAGTTCTGAAGTTCATCGCTCTCGGACCACAGATAGAATTGAAAAGAAAGCAGGTGCTGTTGATGCAGGAAGTGCAGGATTACCAGTGGGGGTTCAGGTTGTCGCACGACCTTTCCGTGAAGACATTGTTTTATCCTTGATGTCTACGTTAGAGGCCAATCTCAAGGGCGATTCCGATTACCCCCATCTGCCGGTGAGTGTGAACTAATTTTTCGTAGTTTTGTGGCAAAATCTCGCATCGTCTTGATTCTATTCTTTAGATTGGTGACACTCATATAGGAGGGGGTCAAAGCGACGAATGTCTATCCATGAGACGACGATTATCTGCCATTTGTGCAAGAATCCCAACCCGATTCATCGAGAAACGTGTCTTAATTGTGGTGAGCCCATTGCCGTAGCACCACCCGATACCAATATCGGCACGACCATCAAGGAAAAATACAAGATAGAGCGGCGACTGGGCGCCGGGGGAATGGGTACAGTTTATCTGGCAAAGCAGTTTCCAATGAAGAGATCCTGCGTTCTAAAACTGCTCAATAAAGAGGTGATGTCAGATCCTGCAAATGCAAAACGTTTTGAGCGTGAAGCAATTATGTGTTCGAAAATTTGGCACCCCAATGCGGTTCAAATCTACGACTATGACTATGCTGAAGACGGTTCTCCTTTTATTGCAATGGAGTACATTAAGGGAATCCCATTTGGTCGAATCATAAAAACAGATTATCCATTTTCGACAGAGCGTATCGTTCATATTTTTACGCAGCTTTGTGATGTTTTGGAGGCGGGGCATGTTCGGGGAATTGTTCATCGAGATTTGAAGCCCGACAATGTGATGTTGATGGACCTTCCAACGGAGGAAGATTTCGTAAAGTTACTAGATTTTGGTCTGGCGAAGATTGCCGAACCCGGTGATGAAGCCCAAGAGATTACCCAGGCAGGATGGGCACTGGGGACTCCAAAATATATGTCTCCAGAGCAATGTAGGGGAACTCAGGTTGGGCCTCCTACCGATATTTATGCTTTGGGTGTGTTGCTTTATTATACTTGTGCAGGGGTTCTTCCTTTTCAGGCTGACACGATTGCGGCTTTGATGATGAAGCAAGCTACGGAAAAGCCTGTTTCTCCTTCGAGAAGATCCCAGGGAGGCGTGATCCACCAAAAAATTTAAAAAATGATACTGTGGGCCCTCGAGAAAGACGTAGATGATCGCTTACCCTCGGCACTCGAATTCAAACGACAACTACTCTCGGTTTTAGAAGTTACGCCTCCAATGATAAGTGAATCGCCAAAAGCGTTGAGTGTCGAAGCGCTGGTTTTGGACGCAGTCGATAAGGTTTCCGTAGATGCTCCTGTTACAAAACAACGACTTTCGGTTCTCGTGGTTGATGCGGGTTGTAATCTGAAGGCTATCGATGACGCGACTGAAGAACGAAAAATAGACTCTTTTATTGCGGCGCTGGTGAAAAAGTATGGGGGGCAACACAAAAGAATCGCACCAGCCCGCTTTGCGATTGTCATGGAAATGCGTGACAAATTAGGCAATGACCCACGTTTGGGTTTGGCATTCGCTTCGAGAATCATAAGTGAATTCGAACACGTGAGTATCGGTATGCACCACGATTGGGTACAGCTATCGGGCAACACATTTGTAGGCGGAATTGCGATTGATATTGCGGAGAGAATTGCTCTGAATTGTCCTGCCCAAGGATTTCTTTTGACCGAACCGATACGCGCTTTTAGCAAAGGGGTTTCTCTCAGAGTGAGTGCTGTTTTTCAGCATAAGGGTATGAGCGCTCCGATTCAGATGTATGAATGTGAAAACCTTGATGACTTAAAGACGCTGGGTATAGATAGCGACGAGACGAAGCGGGAAACAAATGATTTATCTTTGGTGGATGTGGGATGGCCATTTATTGGGCGTCATCGGTATCAGGATATAATAAAATCTCTAAACGAGACGCAGGAGGGAGGTCGAGTTTGTTGGCTGGTTGGTTCTCCGGGGGTGGGCAAGAGTCGTGTTTTAGTTGAAATTGTAAAAGCGGATCCCAGTCGACAATGGATGTTTCTGAATGCGCGCAATAATGGGGTGATTCGGGCTTTTATTGAGCAAATAGGTGCCGACATATTTGGTGCAGATGTTCGCGGATTTGTTCGTTGGCTGGGGGGAGGAAAGTTGCCCAAGGAGTATCTCAATTCTACACCAGAGGAGTTAATAAGTGCATCCAGTGGTGTTCTTGCTCGGGCTGTTCTTACCAAGAGTGCTATGGAACCGGTGGGGCTGATAGTAGATGATTACGATTTAGCGCCTACCCAACTTCGAAAGATTCTGAGGGAGGTTATAGACCTTGGACGGAAAAATGAAATCACAGTTATTCTATCGTCAAGAAATGACGCCTCAATTTTAGAGGGAGAGCGCAGAGTTCAACTCTTACCATTAAAGCTTAACGAATCACACGAACTTATTTCCCTGCTCTCAGGGACCGCAGATATACCGAAAAACATTTTACAAAAGACAGGAGGTAATCCGGGAATTGCGGTTTCATTGGCTCGTTTGGTCCGTTCTGGTGTAGAAATCAATAAACTACAGGGGTCGCCCGACTCAAATATTGCAAGACTACTGTCGGATGCTTGGCTAGAAAATCTCGGTGGACCCATACGAGAAGCAATTTTAGCGCTTGGAATATTGGGGGATGAATTTTCGACTTCAGTTGGTCAAACATTTGTTCGTGATGCATTCAAAAACAAGGTTAGTTGGGACGAGCTTACTCATACAGGGATGCTGGAGTTTTCTCCCGATGGTCAATCCGTGAGAGTATCTCTTTTTGAGCTAGGTTCCTTGACCGAACATTATCTCGAATCGAGTAATCGTTGCACCTACCATAGGATCGCAGCGGGGATCTTTGAACGCTTGGAAGATCTTCCAGAGGTTGCGGCCGAGCACTTGACCCTGGCAGGAGATCAGGAGCGGGCGATTCAAGTACTGCGACATGGTGCCCATGATTTGGCACAAAGTGGAGAGGGCTTTAGAGCTTTAGAGTGTTTTCGACGCCTTATTTCAGAAGACTTTAGCCCGCTTAAATCTCAGGATAGCTATATAGAGGACCTACTTTCATGTTCGCGGAGCTGTCGAGAGGTTGGTGATCTTCGTTTGGCCAAAGATTTGTCGAATCGGCTAGACAAAGTCGCCGACGAGGCAAGAGGGACTCGGTTGGGTCTTGGTGTTTCCACCGAACGGATCCAGCTCTGGACTATTCAAGGGAAAACAAAGGAAGTGAGGGGAGGGTTGTTGGAGGTGATGAAACATGCTGAGCGTGAGAAGGATTATGGAGCTTTGGCGTGTTTAATGGGGGTTGCTGCAGATCTAAATGAAAAGGAAGGTCAACTTGAGAAATCTGTCGAATTTTCCAAGAAGGCGGTAAGTCTAGCGGGGCGAATTGGGAATGCGGCGTCGCAAGCTCTAGCGATTGGAGAACTCGGACGTATCGGTCGAGTTCTGTTTAAGTCAAATCAACATGCCACGGCGATGGGTGCCTTCCAGAATCAGATAGCGATAGCAGAAAAAACGGGAAATTATAAAGAGATTGCCCGGGCGAGAGTTAATATCGGCGTTGTTTTACAACACACAAAGAAATACACCGAAGCTCTGAGTGCTATGGAGAAAGGCTTTAGCGCAGCTATGCGGGCCGGAGACTTTTTGACTGCGGCGAAGGCTTCTCACAATATGGGCAATGTTTTTGTCTTCCAGGGCCAGCTTAAGGAGGCACAATCCTATTTTGAAAAGTCACTTGGTCTTTCAGAACAAATGCAGTGGTCTCAAGGTGTGGCTATCAATCATGCTCATTTAAAGAAACTGGCTTCTAAGGCGAAGGATGCTGGTTTGGGTCACTCTCCACTTTCGAAATGATTTTCGGATGGGCTCAATTGGTGAATTGGGATAGTTAGAGTTTTGGCCGATATTGAGTGATTACTCGGCGCCCATGGCTTTTCGGGATTTCCTGAACTAGGCGAGAAAGAACGAACTTACGTTCAAGTTAAGATTTTCACTTTCGAGTGATCGCTTGACCGATATTTCCGGTTCAAGACTGAGGTCTAAGCGGGTGTCTGCGGAAAACTGGTCTTCTCCACTATTGAGAAGTTGAATGATGGGTTGGTCTAGTTCTCGCCCATCGGCGGGTATTTCTAAAACAACGGCGATTCTCCCATTTGAGAGTTCTACCAACGATCCAATAGGGTAGGTGCCGAGGGTATGAGCTAAGAGGTTCAACAATTCTCCTCTGGTGCCGCCGGTTGATTTGGCTTCAAGCAACCTTAACGCTTCGTCGGGACGTTGGGGGTGTGGTTGAAAAGTTGGTGTTGTGAGGTACATATAATCGGATGTTAGGCCGATGAGCTGGCTTGTGAGTGAGCCATTTGGATTGGCTAGCTGAGCAAGATGAGCAATTCGTATTCTGGCTAGACTATCGAATTGATAGAGGGCAGATAGTTGTCGAAGGGTATGCGCGAGGTCTCGGTGCTTGGTGGTATCTAGGTCATGTAGGCAGGCAGTAAATCCAATACTCGCAGTGTGACTCAATGTAGTGCCGATGCGACGCGCTAAAGTAATAGATAAAATGGATGTGTTAAGGAGAAAAGTTGCCAGCTCCTCACGATGCAATGGTTGCCGGGTGAGGCCAAGCATGGTGCTGGGGTTGTCATGGGATAAAGAGGTGATTTGCTGTATTGCTAGTCGCAGTTTGGGAAGATGTGATGATTTTGTGTCAAGCCCAGCATGTAGGAATTTTGTTAGGTATGCCAACGTGGTTAAGTAGGTGTGGAGGCATTGTAGATAAGGTGGAAGGTGGATGTCTGTACTCGGGGACGGCTGAATTTGGATCCTTGGATTATTGAGGTTATGTAGGTACTCGGCTCCGTTTGTGAGTGTCGTCGCGTGGCGAATATGCATAGATAGCTCAGAAACGTCTTCCAATAGAAGCTCGGGGGAAAATTGGATTTGTCCGATACCGTATTTTTTTCGAAAACTTTCGAGTTTTGTCAGTTGGCCAAAGAAGCTTCTCTCTAGTTTGACTGGGGCATCATTGATAGAAACGAAATACGTATGCAATTGAAATTGTACTACAGTATTGCCCGACTTAAGGTGAAGGAAGTTGTCGTAAAACGACTGAAAGAGATTTTGCATCGTACGATTATCATCGTCGTGGATCGAGATATTCTGGAGTATGGCAAGCAGAAACCGTGTTGCGGAATGTGCTTGTGGAGTCGATGAAAGATGCATGCTCTATTTTCCAATATCTATTAAGTGTCGTGTTTTTTCATAAGAGTGTGCAGTGCAATTTCGGCGGCTCTCTTGGAATCTTGAGAACTTCCGAAACTTGTCGATAATTTTTCGAGCATTGGAATTGCTTTTTCCTTCAATAGGTAAGGGAGGATTTGAATCGCGACGATTTTTTCCGTCCGCCTCGACCCAGCGCTGATTCGGTCATTCACTCTGATTCGGTTATTTATGAGTTCCAGAGTTTTGCTGGGATTTATGGTGGCCAAAGTGAAAAAGGAACTTTTTATTTCATCTTCAGTTTTCTTTTTGAAATCATTGGATTCTATAACGGCGATGAGTTTTTCATTGGCGGGTTGGTATTTGGTGTTACTGATGATTGCGAGGGCGGCTTGTCTGATTTTAATTGTTTCATCTTCGAGAGCTTTTGTTGCCAGTGGCCCGGCGAGTTTCGGTGAAAGTCTTGCTGCGGATTGTAGGGCACAGAGCCTAATGGATTCGTTCGTATGGGTGCTGAAACGAATGATGGGTTTGGTGGCATCTGCTTTGAGGTATTTTACCAGTGCAAGGATATAGTCTGTCGTGCTTTCTGGCTGTAAATCGGGGGTGTAGTCTTGAAGAAATTGTTGGCATTCTGGCTTGATGGCCAGGATGTTGTGTCGAAAGAGTCGAAGAGGCGTGATTGAATCGGAACCAATTATTTCCGTGAGGATGAGCTGTTGGGTTTCTCCTGACAAGGCGCTCCATATCTCGTTCCAGCCTTCATGTGATTTTTGAGGACTGGTGAGGCCAATAACAAAATTTGTACTAATCGTTTGTCTTAACTTTTCGGGGAGCGTGTTTTCCGTTTGGGTTTTTCGCTGGAGTACTTCGAGTCTTTTCAGAAGGACGACGGCTTGGCGTATTTTAGGCTCGTGTAGCCAGGAGCTTAAAAGACTCGAGAGTGCATTCTGAATACCCAGGAGCTCGGTTTTTGTTGTGTCTGATTGGATGCTGCTTAGAAGGGCTTGCGCAAAGATGGTTTCGCATTTTGTATCGTTTGCATCTAATTCAGTCGCCAATTGGTCAGAAGTTATATTGGGAAGTTCGATAAGAGCATCTTTCCTGTGTTTTTGTTTTTCTGTACGTGAAAAATCTTGAAGCAATTGTATGTTTTCAGATTGGAATTTGGCATCACGATATTGACTGGTCCATGCGTAGAACTCTTCGTCATCTCGGATGAGTTTTGCGAGACTTTGAGCGATGGCGTCTTCTACACCTAGGCCTTTCCATAGTTGGTTGATAGATTTGCTGGAAACATCTTGGAATTTCATTCGAATGTTTGCGAGATCTAGGTCCCACAGAAGATTGGCGGGGCTATTTTCTAGGGAAGAAAAGTTGCGCGTTGTAAGTACGTGGGCGAATTGTTCTAGCTCTGATTTAGAGACGCCTCGTGCGAAAATAAGGCTCTCTACCAGGTCACTTAGCAAATCTCGGAGGGGGTTACCATCGAGGTCCTCGAAGATGATGGCGGGTGCGCCCATGTAGGCGATATGTCTTGGGTGGAGCTCAAAAGTGACACTGTCATGATGTTCAAAAGCACGACTTAAACTCTCTAGGAGTTGAGCGGATATTCGGAGGGTTGAATTGTGTTCTTTAGAATAGAGTAAATAGGTTTTTAGGTACGTACACAGGTTCTGGGCTGCTTTCGAAGCGATATCGAAATAGTCGGAATGGTCTGTGGTATCTTCGCCGTGATTGCCCATCGATAAAATTGTATCTTGGACATGTGAGTGGAGCAATGCCCCTATGCTTGAGGCTTCCATGTTCTCTCTTTCATTTGGTGGGGCGGGCTTGGGTGTTGTTTGGAAGGAGGTTATTTTCTCGGCTTGATTCGGAGACTCATTGTCGTTGACATTGTGTTTGTTTGCTCTGGCGATTGTATTTTCAAGTTAGAGTTCTCCGGTGTCATCTGGTTTCAAGAGACCGCATTTTAGGTTTCCTCATGGGGCTCAGGCCAGAAACGGTGAGGGTTGGCGTAAACCTAGGATCCCCCTGGTTGTGAGTGAGAGAATTGACTACAAAGGGTGAGGTGGGACTACGGCGAGGGTTGTTATGAAAAATTTCATTGCTAGGAAGGATTCCCCGGAATGGGGGATTCTCTCAATCCATACGGTAAATTTGGGTTTGAGAAAATAATGACATAAGCTTAAAGTATGTCATTGTCGCTTAAGGCCAACGCTCAGAGAAAGAGCTTCCGAGAGTATCCTTTATGGCTGTGAATATCCTAATTTTGAACGATACAGAGAAGAGCCTCGATCCCATGGTGGAGGGGTTGGTCAAAGCGGGATATACGCCTTATCAGACAGTCAACGCGGATGATTGTATCGACCAATTTGATGTTGTTAAACCAAAAGCCCTATTTTTAAGTCTAAAAACCATTGGTGCTTTGGATTCTCTTCAGGTTATTCGGATGGATCCAAATGGCGCTGACATTCCCATCTATTTCACCGGCGATGGTTCCGAAGGAGTCAAAAATACGGGTGCGGCCCAGCAGAGGGGAGGGGATGATTTTCTCAAATTACCGATCGATTTAGGCGTTCTAGCGAGTAAATTGAAGTCGCAAATAGGAGGAGAGCAAGATGGTTCGGCAGAGGTTCCCGAAGGATTGGGAGACTCTGTCTTAGTTGCAGAAAGAGATGTCGCCCCAGAACCGGAGTCCGCACCAGAACCGGAGTCCGCCCCAGAACCGGAGCCCGCCCCAGAACCGGATCCCGCCCCAGAACCCGATCCCCCCCCACAACCCGATACCCCCCCCCCAACCGGGACCCCCCCCCAAACCCCGCCCCCCCCCCCACACGCGCCCCCCCCCCAAACCCCCCCCCCCCCCCCAAC
>JAYZAY010000012.1:0-44673 GCA_036339465.1 Myxococcota bacterium
CAGGGAACACCAATTCAGGCACCAATAATTCAGGAAACACCAATCCAGGCACCAATAATTCAGGAAACACCAATCCAGGCACCACCAATCAACCCGATTGCAATGAGCCTTTCGCGGGGCAAACATACGGGACATATTCCGTAGACGATCAGTACGGACCCATTTACTCCGTATACTCTGTGGCTCAAACCGCAGGTGGTGGGTATGACGTACTCATTATGCAAGGCATTACCAATTCAGGTGCACCCACTACAGCAGGTACTTTCAACCTCGCATCAACTGCGGGATTTGCCACCATCGCATTTACCGGTTGCTCCGACCACCAAGAATTTCCAGACAGCTGTGCCAATGCATACATGGCAAACGGTGGAACCCTCACCGCGACTGCGCTCACAGCCGAAATCGGTGGAACTTTCGCCGGTAACCTAAGTGCCGTAACCATGGTGCCAAATGCTCAGCTTCCCGTAAGTGGCACTGGAACTTATTGCTTCAGTAGCTTTAGCTTCAACGTGACGTTCGAAGATCCAGATGCAGCAGCTCAAGGCGGCGGTGCACCTGGCGGGGAAGGTGCAAGCATCGGCGAAGTTATGGAAGGTGAATTTACCCTCAAAAATTGTAACGGCCAGGACGTTCAAGTCCACGCTGCTAAGGGAAACACCGAGGCGCTTTGGCTGACCTACGTAGCAGAGTGGTGCCCAAACTGCCCCGCCGCAGTTAGCCAAATGTACCAAGCAACCAGTGGCGTAGCCACCAGCGAAGTTGAGGCTTATGTGGTCATCGGTGAATCTCAGCAGCAGCAACAGCCAGCGACCCAAGAGAGCTGTGCTCGTTTCCAAAGCAAGATGGGCACCACCCAACTCGATATGAACAGAGTTCTTATCGACGGAAACTACAACCTTCTATTCTCTAAATTAAACCCATACTTTCAACAACAAGGTGATCAGTATGCTTGGGGCGTTCCATTTGAAGCGGTTCTCGACGGAAACGACTTCACATACACATTCGCAAGCCAAGCACCTACCAATACTTACCAGTCAGGCGCCGTTGCAGTAAACGCACTCCGACAGTAATTTCCCTTGATTGCTGTTGGGGCACGACAACAGGTGGCCTTTCTGCCTGTTGTCGCATCCGGGCCCTTTCAATTTAGAATAATATTAATATTAATATGAATAACTTCATTCCTACCTAAGTTTGTCTCAATTTAAATAAGATCAGTGATGCAATAAGCCCCTCGTTAAGAGGCGGCAGGGATTTTCTAATCCCAATCGAATTAACGAATTTCGGTGTTTACCCCAATGCTTTAAACCATCGGTACCCGCACCGATCTACCCCAAACAACGCCCATACCCCTCCGGGTTACAGAGTCATTCACACGAATACTTTTGATTTTACTCCCCGTGTTGCTACCGTGAAAGCAACAGTCGAGGTATCAAAGTGAAAACAGAAACACCCGTTCTTTATGAACCCACTGGGGCAATTGTCCGCATCTCGATTCATCGTCCCTATAGAAAAAATGCCGTAGACGGTCCCACCGCAGCGGCCCTCTACGACGCATTTAGACACTTCGAAATGGACCGCACCCTCAAAGTCGCGATCTTGGCCGGCTCCGGGGACTCTTTCTGCAGCGGAGCCGACCTCAAAGCCATCGACAAATCCAACCATAATCCCCTCCATTTGTTCGAATCCGCCCAAGGTGAGATGAGCCCCATGGGGCCCACCCGAATGAATTTCAAGAAACCCATCATCGCAGCAATTCAGGGATACGCCGTGGCCGGCGGGCTCGAATTGGCGCTCATGTGCGACCTGCGAGTCGCCGATGAAAACGCCAAATTTGGTGTTTTTTGCCGTCGTTGGGGCGTGCCACTCATCGATGGAGGCACAGTCCGCCTTCCTCGCCTCATCGGCATGAGTCGCGCTCTGGATATGATTTTGACGGGTCGAGAAGTTTCCGCACAAGAAGCCAAGGAGATAGGCCTGATCAACTACCTAACGCCAGCGGGTGATGCCCTCTTGAAAGCCGAAGCCATTGCCCAAGAGCTTATCAAAGTGCCTCAAAATTGCCTCCTTCATGACCGCCAATCCGTCTACGAACAATCAGGACTCTCCTTCAACCAAGCCCTGAAAAATGAATTTGAGTTGGGGCTAAAAACATTGGAAACGGGCGAACCGGGCAAAGGCGCCACGACCTACAACCTTCTCCGGCAAAAATCGTAGGTAAATGCCAATCAACACGCCCGTTCTAAGCCAAATTTTCATAACTAAAATCGATACTTCCATTGGCGTTTTCAAAAAACCGTCGAAGTTCTGGTTGGAATTTAACATCCGGAGAAAAATCGGGTTAGGATAGATGTAGAACGCACCACGTATGGGGGTTGTACGTGCAACTGAGACTTCAATGATGATGAACAAGAAGCACTCACTCATAACCATGTGGTTCACGGTAAGCCTCAGCACGGGATGTCTTGAGCTTTTGGAGCTAGATGAAAGGGGTATCGATCCACTCTCTTCCCCAGAAACTTCCACCGAAGACAATGCCCTATGTGGGAACGGTCAACTCGATGACGGAGAGTACTGTGATGGGAATTGTCCGACCTCCTGTGACGATTCCAACCCTTGTACCGCCGATAAATTGGTGGGTCATGGGGAATCCTGTGATGCTCGGTGCAGCTATACCATCCTTGAGACCTGCACCGATGGTGATGGCTGTTGCCCCGTGGGCTGCACCCATACCAACGACAACGAATGTTCACCTGCCTGCGGAAATGGGGAAATTGATGCCCCTGAAGAATGTGACAATGGAACCAACAACTCAGACACCATCGCCAATGCCTGCCGCTCCAATTGTAAACAAGCTTTCTGTGGCGATGGCACCGTAGACTCTGGAGAAGAGTGCGACAACGGGCCGGGCAATGACGATGGTCTCACTTTCGGATGCAACACCGCGTGTCGGGTTATCGAGAACCCCAACACCAATGAAACCAACAACCCCAACACCGGTGAAACAGACACTTCCGGAGGGTCACAAACAGCCGACGACCCTTCCACCGACCCCAGCGATCCTGCTCTTTGTGGAGATGGTGTACAACAAGAGAATGAAGCATGCGACGATGGCAATAAAATAACCGAAACCCTATGTCCCTACGGTACTCCCACTTGTCATTTTTGTCGTAATGATTGCCAAGAGGTCCTCTCACTTCAAGGGCCCTATTGTGGAGATGCCTTAACCACCGATGGCGAAATCTGTGATGACGGAAACAACACCCTCGAAACCGCATGCTCCTATGGAGCACCAACATGCACCCATTGCAACGCTACCTGCAATGAAATTCTCAATTTGACAGGAAAGTATTGTGGAGACAATCTGAAAAATGGGAGCGAAATATGTGACGATGGAAACACAACAACCGAAAAAGCCTGCGCCTACGGAACACCCAGTTGTCTCCTCTGTAATAAGGATTGCTCTGAAAACCTGAATTTATTGGGGCCCTTTTGTGGGGACAACTCTACCACCGATGGAGAAATTTGCGACGATGGTAATTCCGTATCGGAAAATTCTTGTCCCTACGGCAGCCCTACTTGCGCACTCTGCAACAACAATTGTTCTGCCATACTTAACCTAACCGGACAGTATTGCGGAGATGGTTTCCTTTCCAATGGTGAAAAATGCGACGACGGCAATTCCGTCACCGAAACTGCGTGTGCATACGATACAACCAATTGTGTCAAGTGCAATGATTCGTGTTCAACCGTTCTCAGTCTTACTGGTCCTTATTGTGGTGACAAAAACAAGGACCCAAATGAGTTTTGCGACGATGGTTTTAACGATACATGTGGCACCTGCAACGAAAACTGCACAGCAGCCGGAAGTGGCGCATCTTGTGGAGATGGAATCACTTGCCCTGAATTTGAAATTTGCGATGACCAAAATACGATTAATGGAGACAACTGCAGTTCCGACTGTCAAATTTCTTTGTGCGGCGATGGGCTTTTCAACCAAAGACTTTTGGACGTGGATTCCCTCACGTTTAGTTGGGTATCTGTGAATTGCTCTGGCACGGGGTCTGAAGCGGTCATGGATATAAACAATACAGAATTTGTTCGTCACACCAATGGCTCATCTTGTACCTGTAGTAATCCCCCCCAATCTGTTACCGTCCATTCAAAAGAACTTCTCATGACCCTTCTCGATGGAGAGAATACCTTCTCCTATCGCAATGAACCATCATCAAAAAACTATATGTATTGGGCCAAGGTTCGGATCGATAATACTGGTGAGGAAATCATCATCCATGAACAAAAATCAAACATCGCCACCGCAAACACACCCCTACCATGTGGAACCATTCCCGGCGCGTGGTCCAAAGCCCAGCAAACGACGTCGGCCCCAACATTCTACGGCCCAGAAGCCTGTGATGATGGCAATCAGACAGAGGGAGATGGCTGCGACACTAATTGTACGATCTCTGCTTGTGGCAATAACATCAAGGCCGGCTCTGAAGAATGCGACCACGGTGGGGAATCACTTATCTGTAACGCCAATTGCACAGAGCATGAATGTGGAGACGGCCACCACAATGCAACTGCTGACGAAGAATGCGATGACCAAAACAATGATGCAAATGATGGCTGTACGGCAACTTGTAAACTAGAATACTGCGGCGATAGCATAATCCAGACAGCTCTGGGCGAACAATGTGATGACGGTAACCAACTATCTGGAGATGGTTGTTCATTTGGGTGTCAGAATGAAATTTGTGGGGATGGTGAGATCCAAATCAGCACAGGCGAGCAATGTGATGATGGGAACACAAAATCCCAGGATGGATGTTCCAACAGCTGCACAAATGAATGTGGTGATGGAACCATATCCACCCATGGGGGACCACCAAATACCGTTACGCTTGAGTGGCTCGGATCGACCCTAGAGGGTTGTGATGCGCAACTGAGCCTCTATTTAAACGACGAAAAAGTTGAAGATATTGCCGTTGGTGGACCCAATTTTTGTAATCTTCCGGCCAGCACTTACCAAATAGAATCACCAAAAATCCTTGCCGCTCTCGATGCTGGCTCCCACAACCTAACCCTCTACGCCCACAGCTCGAATTGTTTTTTCCTGACCTGGGCACAACTACGGGTGGGAGAATCCCGCGTGATTCATCTCTTTGACCCATTTAATCATGACGATACCATCTCAAACTGCTCCTCCAACTACGTTGTCGCTCCGAGCCTCTCGGCCTCAGTAAGTTTTTATGGTGAAAGTTGTGACGACGAAAACACTCTTTCCGGCGATGGATGTTCAGCTGAATGTGAGAAAGAAGAGTGCGGTAATGGGAGAGTTGACTTTGGCGAATCCTGTGATGATGGGAACAATACCGCAGGAGACGGTTGCTCTTCGACCTGCCAACCTGAAAATTGCGGTAACAACACACTGGACATCGGCGAAGAATGCGATGACGCCGGTACCATCTCCGGTGATGGTTGCTCTGCGACCTGCTTAATTGAAGCATGTGGAAATGCTCGAACGGATTCAGGAGAGCAGTGTGACGATGGTAATAACATATCTGGTGATGGTTGCTCCACAGTTTGCCAAACCGAGGTTTGCGGAAACGGTTTTCAAGACGTGGGAGAAAGTTGCGATGATGGTGGGACGACCGCTGGAGATGGTTGCTCGGAAAAATGCGAAACCGAAAATTGCAGCATATTAATGGACAGTGATGGAGATGGTCTCGATGACTGCGCTGAAACCAACACAGGCCTATTTCTCTCCGAAAGCTCGACCGGCTCTGATCCCACAGTCAGCGACTCCGACGGCGATGGTATCTCTGACGGTGATGAGGTGCTCGGTACCTCTGGCGGACTCAATCTCCGAGGCATGGGAGCCAACCCCAACCATAAAGATATTTTCCTAGAAATTGACTGGGTTAATAACGACAGCAATTCGGATTGTGGGCAAGCCGAACTTAACCCAAACCCAGAGGGCATTCAGGATTTGATCAAGGCCTTTGCAGAGGCTCCGATCAGCAACCGGGACGGAATCAACGGCCTTACCCTACACGTCGATTACGGACAAGGAAACGGATTTACTGGGGGTAATCTCATTGATGGAAGCGATTCCTATCTGAATGGTGAATTAGAGGGTGAATTTAGCAGCCATAAAGTCGACAATTTTGCCTCCAACCGCCAGGGGTATTTTCACTATGCCATCCAAGCCAATGCTCACGGAGATTCTGGTTCGGGCGGATTGGCCTACCTCCCTGGGTTTGACTTGATCATCACCCAAGGTTGCCCATCGAGAAAGGATGCCTATACCTTCATGCACGAACTAGGACACAACCTAGGCCTCCGACATGGTGGCAATGAAGACTGTAATTATAAGCCCAACTATAACTCGGTCATGAATTACCTCTATCAAGCGGGTACCTTTGTAGAATGTGACCGCAAGTTTCAAACTGAGCTCACCTATAGCCCAGGAAGCAATACCCAACTCAATGAGAATGCACTCGACGAAAATACAGGAATTTGTGACAATGCAAAAATTGATTGGAACGCAGATGGAAACTACTCAACCATAGCGCACAATATTAACAGTCAAGAGGCTCATCAAGAAGCCAATTGCGGAGGCACTCTAACGCTTCTCAATGACTTCGACGATTGGGCCAATATTCATCTTTTGGGCCCCTCAGATCATCAGAGCTGGGTCATCAATAGGGAAGTCATCGTCGATTAGAAACCCAGTTATCGACCTACAATTTGATAGATAAAACCATCGAAACAAAGAACGTAGAGTTCTCCTTCGCTGTCTTCAGCGAAAGACGCAATGTTTCTCCTTTGACGTTTCAGGACCACTTTTTGATAGATTCCCGATCGACCACTCTTGAGACCCCAGATGGTGCCTTGCACAAAGTCGGCAAAGAAATAGACCCCCTCTAATCCATGAAGCAATTTACCCCGGTAAACATAGCCTCCGGTAATCGATTGACCTTCTCTGTGCTCGTATTCAATCACCGGATCGACCCAATCATGGGGTAAAGAAGGCTTGGCTTTAAAGTTGTGTTTACCTTCA
This sequence comes from Myxococcota bacterium, assembly GCA_036339465.1. GTDB lineage: Bacteria > Myxococcota > XYA12-FULL-58-9 > XYA12-FULL-58-9 > JABJBS01 > JAYZAY01. Next base: position 7,064 of record JAYZAY010000012.1, read on the forward strand.
CGTCTATTCCAACCATAGTTGCCACCTTTCTTAATAATATTAACCTCTTCATACTTTGCTTGCCCGACATCCCCCACCCAAAGAGCGCCCCTAACTCGATCGAAACTCATTCGCCACGGATTTCTCAACCCATAAGCCCAAATCTCTGGTCTAGAACCTTGTCGTCCTATAAAAGGATTCGATTTTGGAATAGCATAGGAACCACTTTTTGAAACATCGATCCTGATAATCGTTCCTAAAATTGTGGCCAAATTCTGACCATGCCCTTTGGGGTCGCCCCCAGATCCTCCATCACCCAATCCTAAATAGAGAAATCCGTCTGGCCCGAATAAAACGGTTCCTCCATTGTGATTTCCATAGGGCTGCTTAACCCGAAGCAATTCCTGCATTGGTCTTAAAGGTTTCCATGCCCCCGCTTTCGTTCTCACTAACTTCACTTCACTCAATAGGGAGCGCCGGGGAAACGAAGCAGAATAATAAAGAAAAAGACGACCGTCCGAAATAAAACGAGGGGAGAGAGCCATACTTAATAGGCCCTCTTCATTGTGATTTCGAGAAACCTCCGCCCCTAACTTCATCACGAGAGACGCCTTACCCCTACCCACATGAAATATTTCGCCGCCTTGCTGCGCCACAAAGAATTCACCTCGATAGCCAATCACCGGAATCATTGCGATAGGCCGATCGAAGCGCTTTGAAAAGACCCGCTCTAATTCAATCTCCGAATTTTGAGCACTCAAACTGACCAAGGCACTCGCAACCATCAACAACACCATCTACCACCTCACAGTACAATACAGAGCCAGTGCACCTATGTATCTAAAATCATTTTCCCGCATCCCGTCACCACCTTCGATTTTGTTTCAATGGAATATGGGGTCCCAGCTTCGTTATCAAGCATCTACCAAAAAACTCATTTATAGCAAGAGTGCCCAAAACCCATCTTACAATAATCCCACAATCGGACAGCCCTCATTGCCCCTAAATAGAAGATCGAGAAAATGTTTGGTGTATAGGAAAAGAGTAAATTCGTTTGTATCACCTCCGAAGACCCACGCCACTTCTCAACCCATCAAATTTGTAGACCCCGTGTGAAAAAGTATTTGAATCGAGAACGGATAATGGGGTCTCGGAAGAAAAACAATTTACACTGAAGTATTGGGTCAGGTTACTCAACTGGTAATCAAGGCAAAGAACAACTCGTGATGAAAACCAAAATTCGTCCTCAACAGACGGCAGCATATTCCAACCCACAAATTGCTCTGTCCTTTCAACTTCTTCGAAAAGTGGACCAGCGATAATATTGGTTCGAAACCAAAACCAAAATTTCATTTCTGCCCAAATTATTTTTTCCAAGTCCCTTGCCAAAAAACACGAAATTTAGCAGCTAACTAAGCACGGGAAAAAACTTATAGGAGTTCAGGTATTTTAAGCAGAGCAAAATATCTCATTGTCATTGTCATTGCCATCGTCCTCGGATTCTCTTGTGCCACATCCACTCCCAACCAGAATGTGCCGCCGTGGATCCGGATCCGGGTTGAAAGCTCCCCCATCGAGTGGCCCAACGGCTCAAAATGGCTAAGTCCAAAACTGGAATTCATCGCTGCGCGACACCTTCAGAGTGCAGATGCGAGATTTGTTGAACTCTCAGGACTTGACTGGGACCCAAGAAAGGGTGCTTTCCTCGCGGTCAGTGATCGTGGCTATCGCCTGCAACTCACACCGAAGTTCGATCCCCATGGAATGCTCTTGGGTATCGAGCCTGAAGTTCTGGTTGCGTCTCTGCCCGCTCCTTCATTCCTTGGACAGTTTTTCTCAAGGGCACCTGACACCGAAGGCGTTACCATCGATCCGACCCATGGGCGCTATTGGATCTCCATTGAAGGAGAGCACCGGATAGAATTATATGATCAAAACTGGAATAGGGCAGGGACCCTTAACCCCCTGGACTCGAGACAGGCTCCAAAGAACGATGGTCTGGAGGCAATTACCAACCTTCGCGATGGTCGTATCCTCACCATCACTGAAAATTTCCGAGAGGCCGGTGGTATTGTTGGTTATGTTGGGACCGAGAATCAGTGGAATCGTTTCATCTACCCGTCTTTCCAAAACTTTCAACCAACCGGTCTGACCTGCTTAAACGACGGCGGCGTCGTTTTGCTAGAGCGTTTTTACAGCAAGAAAAAGGGTAATTTTGTAAGATTAGCAAGACTTTCCGCGGCCCATATCGAAAAAAATCAATTCGCTAAATGGGAGGAAGTTGCGATTTTTGGCCCCCCCCTACCTCTTGATAACTTTGAAGGGATCGCCTCTATTCCAGGCAATCAAAACTATGAAGACATTTATTTAATCTCTGACGACAACGGGAACTCTTCGCAAAAAACACTTCTTTACCAATTTAGATATTGGTATTAAGAAAACTCAATATCTAGTTCGCTTGCCTGCTTTACTCTTTTATCACTAACAACATCCTGCCGCAGATTCCGGTTCATCCGTTGAACAGGAGATGAAGTTATAAACAAACGCCGCCGTAACCGCGCCAATGCAAGGTGCCAAGAGATAAAGCCACAATCCTTCCCAGTTTCCAGAAACCAAAGCAGGCCCTAGGGACCGCGCCGGATTCATCGATGCACCTGAAATCGGCCCACCAAAAAGCGCTGCCGCGGCCACCGTGCTTCCAATCGCCAATCCCGCCGCAGATCCCTCCACTCTATGATCTGTGGCTACCGCGGTAATAACAAACATCAGAAAAAATGTAAGACCGATCTCAAGCCCCAAAACGGTCTGTACTTCTCTATGGGGTAGCGTTGCACCCAAATCACCGATATTCCCAAATAGACTCTCCAGACAAATGGCTGCAGTAACAGCCCCAATAATCTGCCCAGTCCAATAAAATAGGACCTCTCCTTTCGGAAAAGAACGATTAAGTGCAAATGCTAGAGTCACCGCCGGATTAAAATGGGCTCCGGAAATATGACCAGTTGCATATATCATCACCATAACCGTCAGCCCAAAGGAAAAACTGATACCTAAATGCCCCAAACTTCCCGGATGCAACGTATCCACAATAATGCTGCCACATCCCACAAAAACGAGCATATAAGTGCCAATAAACTCAGCGAGCACCTTTTTTAACAGTCGCAACTTCTTCCCGTTCATGGCTCGTACCTCCATTGATTACAATCGTTGGCTTGTTGGCGTCTTACACTTAAGAGAGTTGAGCTGTAAATCGATAAAGAAAAATTCATCAACGTCCCTTTAATCCTGGCCTAAGGAGCCATAGGAGTGGTGCAAACAAGACCTATCGCGACGTTCCCCACCTTTCCCTACATTGTCCAACGAAAAGCGACTCGATTCTTTTGCGTTCTCTTCCAATAACGGTTGGGTCGACCCCAATTCATGCCCTATGATTTGCTAGTAAGCGGAATCTTTCGAGGAGTCTCGATGGTCGAATCAAGTCATGAGTACACAGCGCGCTATCAGGCTGAAATTCGCCAGCTTGAAAACACCATTCGGAAACTTAGACGCCTCCTGGAGCTCTCGGAGTATGAAAAAGAAGATGCCATCCACGATGCAATAGAATCCCTAACTGCCGAAAACTGCAATTTAAAACAAACCGTAACCTTCCTTAGGACGTCATTGTCTCAACAAGAAACGCATTTGCGAAACGAAACATCTATCATCGAAAACCAATCTCATACCGAACAAGAACAATTAAAGAAAAACATCACTGCCTTGAGACAAAACCTAGAAAGCCGCGAAGCGAAACACGAAGAAGAACTTTCAAGACACAAGGCCCTCGGCCGTCGCGAAATTGAGAACCGCGAAACAATCATCATCAAACTCCGAGAAGAGCTAGACAAACAAAACACCACATTCGAATTCCAAATGAATGCTCGCGAATCGTCGTTTCATGCTGAAATACGTCTACTACAAGATACCATCCAAAACCAGCGAACAAACCTCGATTCGCGCGAGCAAGAGAGTTCGCTTGAGAAACACACACTTGAGCACCATGCCCAACTTCGTGAGAATGACCTTCGCGAAGCCATAACCAGACTAAGAAACAGTCTCGATGAAACCCAGCATTCACTCGACCTTCAAATCGATGAAATTACTCGCGCTCATCGAACCGAAAAAGAATCCTTCATTGAGTGCATTCGAGAACTCAGGAAACAGCTGGAGAAACAAATATGACATCTGCTATAACCACAGCGGACAGTATTCCCGCTTCCCAGAAATCCACGACAGAAGAACAATCTGACAGGGTGGTGGAACTCGAAACAAAGCTTCGTCAATGCAATAGACTCCTCGAAATCTCGGAGAGTATTATGCTCAGTACGTCATCGGAGGACTCCTTGGGAATTCTCATGGAGGCCATGGTCCAAGAGACACTTGCGGAACGGGGAACCCTCTACCTAAATGACGCCAACTCTGCTGAACTCTACTCCAAAATCCTCATAGGAAACACTACTCGGGAAATTCGCATCATGAACACGTCCGGCATTGCCGGCTATGTTTTTCAAACAGGTAAAACAGTTACAATCCCAAACGTCTACGAAGACGACCGGTTTGACAAAACCATCGACGAAAAAACAGGGTATAAAACACGGGGCATGATCACAACCCGAATAGAGACAAAGGACGGCAATTTACTTGGTATTGCGCAGGTCTTGAATAAGAAAGGCGGTGACTTTACTGAAGACGACGAAGATATAATGTGTGCGATTGTCTCACAAGCAGCACTTGCGATTCGTAAAAAACAAATCATTGAGCAGATGCAGGAAAAACAAAAGGAGGAAATGCAATTTCTCGATGTGGTATCCGATATTACGTCAGAGATTCATCTAACCACCTTACTGCAAAAAGTCATGAGTGAAGCCACCCGAATGCTGCACGCGGATCGAGGCACCCTTTTTCTAAATGACGAAAAGACAAACGAACTCTATACAGAAGTTGGCCAGGGACTCGACATTAAACAAATTCGATTCCCCAATCATGTGGGTATTGCTGGTGCCGTATTCCAAACAGCCCACACCATCAATATACCCTATGCCTATGCAGATCTTCGGTTTAATCCGATATTCGACCAACAAACAGGATATTTCACACGCTCCATTCTCTGCGTTCCTGTGGCCAATAAGCAAGGAAAGGTTATCGGCGTAACCCAAATTCTGAATAGAACCGGTGGCTCCTTCAACGCCGAAGACGAAAGTCGTTTACGGGCATTTACTGCCCAAATTGCGATTGCTCTAGAAAACGCGAAGCTCTTTAATGATATCCAAAATATCCAAAACTATACCAACAGCATGCTACAGAGTATGTCTAACGGGGTTTTAACATGTGACGAAAACGGAACAATTGTTACCTGTAATCGGGCCGGGGCATCCATTTTCAGTATTCGCAGAGATGACTTACTTGGAAAACCCATAGAATTTCTTCTTTCGGAAGGGAATAGCTGGCTGGTCGATCGGATTCGACGCGTTCATCAAACAGGAGAAACCGATGAGCTCCACGACGCCGAAATCCCTATTCGAAAGGCAACGATATCACTTAATATCACAATCATGCCGTTGGTTGGTTCCAAGAGAGAAAAGCTGGGAACCTTGGTCATGTTGGAAGATATCTCAAATGAAAAGCGGGTTATGTCCACCATGTCTCGGTATATGGACCCAGGCCTAGCAGAACAGCTACTCTCATCCGACGAAGACATGCTAGGAGGAAAGAGTACCAATGCAACGGTTCTCTTTTCAGACATACGAAGTTTCACCACTATCACAGAAAAACTAGGTGCCCAAGGAACAGTTAAAATGCTCAATGAGTATTTTACAATTATGGTCGATTGTATTCAGCGAGAAGGCGGAATGCTCGACAAATTCATTGGTGACGCAATTATGGCGGGGTTTGGTATTCCAATTGCACATGATGACAACGAAGACAAAGCAGTCCGAGCAGCGATTTCAATGCTTCGAGAGCTTGACGAGTGGAACGTTAAACGCCAGAAAAGAGGAGACCTACCCATAGATATGGGAATAGGACTGAATTCGGACACCGTCGTGAGTGGTAATATCGGCTCCCCAAAAAGGATGGACTTTACCATGATAGGAGATGGAGTAAATCTAGCTGCCCGATTAGAGAGTGCCTGTAAATCCTATTCCGCGAGACTGCTCATTAGTGAATACACACATGCTCGCCTCAAAGGGACTTATCGCTCCAGGGAAATTGATCGTGTTATCGTTAAAGGAAAATCTCAACCTGTTGTTGTCTATGAGGTTCTAGAACACCACACTGAGAGTAGTTTCCCTAACATGATGGAAGCCATCAGCTTTTTTAGAAGCGGTATGTCGTATTACAAGGAACAATCTTGGGAACAGGCCATCAATTCCTTCAACAAAGCCCTGAACCTGAACCCTAAGGACGCGCTCTGCCAAACCTATATTGACCGCTGTAACCACCAGGGAGCCAATCCCCCGGGGAAAGATTGGAACGGCGTTTGGGTTATGACAAGCAAAAGCTAAACAGATCTGTTACTGGCTATTTTCCATCAATCATTTCATGTAAATGAGCCAGAATAACTCTCTTGGGTCACCCACCTAAAATACACAATCCTTGCTGTTCTTTAGTTGCGGGGAACTCCGCCAAAATATGAGGGGGGGGGAAGATAAATAACATTGGAAGTAGAATTACCATCACCAATAATAATTTGTTTCGGACTCATCGCCGCTGGATCGGCCAAAACGGGAACCGATTTCAAAAGGCCTAATGGAGTGACTCCACCGCTCTATTGTGTCGTTGATTTCATTGAGCATTTAATAGGGTGCGGATGGTCAATTTTTCATTAAAAAAAAACACTCAAATCACCCTATCCGCCCAACACCAACGCAGCAGAGCTGGGTATTAACATGAGACAGTTACGTGTTTTTAAGTGCACACTGTCGCAGATTTCAAGAAACATTTATCCACTCTAACCGAAATGATTCGAAACAAAATCTTCAGTGGGTGGTTTAATTCTATACACCCCCCTACACTTGGAGCTTTTAATGAAAACCATAAAACATTTATCCATCGCATGTTTCGCACTATCCATCCTCTTGGGTGCCACGCCATCCTTTGCAGCATCGGCAGACCAAGTAAGGCTAGAAAAATCGGAAAGAACCACAGACGGTAAGAGGGCCGGCGGAGGAGCGAAGGCAGAAAAGTCACCAGACCAAGCTCAGGAAGGTAAATCCAAAAGAACCAAAGACGGTGCCAAATCTGGTGAACGAACCAAACCAGGAAGAGAGAAATTAAGCTTGGCACAAAAAAAGAGTCAAAAGATCCAGAAGCGCTCAAAAGCGGTGGGGAAATTCTCCGGTAAAACGCGAACGCGAACGCGAACGCGAACGCGAAAATCCCAAGCTAATTCTAGCTCGAATCTTTCCGTGAAAAAAAGAAAAACAAAGAACCGAAGCAATAAATAATACCAATAGGCGCAAGGATTCCGTTTTATAGAATGCTTCACTCTTTCTAAAACCCGGAAGGTTGTAGAGCGGTCAAACCTGAAACGCGTCCTTAAAAATATCGCCCCACTCTAGCATCATAAAATTTCTCTGGTGCCCCTTTTTGTTAGCGCAAGTTCCTCTCTGCCATCTCAAATCAGGACCCAAGTTTGGTTCAACCGTGGCTAGCACCATAGAACCAAATCAATAACTTTGAGGTATGAAAAAGACCTTGTCGGAAGTCTTCAAATCAACTGTTTCTTCTAGGAATGGTGAACAATCATTCGAACCCAAACGAGATAATCCGCTTCAAAAGCAATGCAAGTTCAACGATGACAAAAAGCAGTCTCAGCAAGAAAAACAGACCCGAACTCGGTGCCCATAAGCTCAATAGGACAAGCTTCGCATTATGCGAGTGAGTGTTGGACCGTCTATCTTTGCATTTCAAGAATACGGATGAAGATAGAGACGATAGAGAGGGCACTCTTTGCTCAACCCTATCCTCCCCAGTCGATAGCCCCTTCACAGTTTAAAGAAAATATTGGAGAGCAACCTAAGGTTTTGGGTTATCCGCTCATACTCAGAGAAAGGTTGATTGATTGCTAAAGAGACGATGTCCCCCTCGGTGGTTGCTTTGCTCCGACCCTCTTCTCTGCTATTGAAATGAGAAAAACAGGCAACATGTGTCGAAGAAACATGATAGAACAAGAAGTCGGTACCAGAGATGAAGAACTAAGGATCCTCAGTTTCAATATTTGGGGGTTACCGGTGGTTGCGCCAAATCGCCGGAAACGATACGCCAAATTGCTAAAATTGGTGGAAGAACTAGAACTTGATGTCGTTCTTCTTCAAGAGGTATGGCTCCAAACCGACCAAAGCGCTCTAATACGCCAATTTCAAAGGATTGGATTCCCCTACACTTCGGTAATAGGACAGGGTGGGACTTTCCAGTCAGGGCTCTTTGCCGCCTCAAAATATCCCCAAAAAAACCATTTCTTTACACCATTTTCAGATAAAAAGATTGCGAAACACCCCTACCATATAGACTGGATTGCTCGAAAAGGGTTCGGTGGATTCACCACGGAAATTCACGGTGAGCCCCTTCTTATCTTGAATACGCATCTCCAAGCGGGTTACGGCACCACAGACTACGAAATTACCCAAGCACAACAGATTTTAGACATCACCACGTGGCTTGATTCTGAAGTGCCAAAAATCGCCCGGTACTTTGCAAATAGGGATCCCGCAGTTATCATGGCCGGAGATCTCAATACCACGTGGCCATCCACACCCTTTCAGCTCCTACAGGAAGAAGCGAATTTCTCTGGCGTCCTTCACCCCCAACGCATTGATGCCATGCTTTTTCGCTCGGGAACCCACCTTCAAATCAGGGTGACCCAAGCTGAATATCTCTTGGAGAATTCACTTTGGCCCACCAACAGAGGCGCCATTTCCGATCATCCTGCGATATTTACGAGATTTGGCTTAACAAATAGGATTGAAGAATCATGCGCGGTTAAAACCAAGAGACCGATGGATTTTGCTCGAACCAAACATTTCCAACAAACCTGTAAAGCCCGCATGGCAGAGCGAACACGGAGGGCGAAAAAATACAGCTTTGCTGGCTTAATTCTTCTACTGGTGTTCCCCTTCGGCCCACATATCCTTGGCTATGACGGCCTCGGTCTCTTCAGTGGTTGCGCCATCATTGGACTCCTCCTACTCTGGTGCTCCTGGTGGTGGTATCAAGCCGGTCCGGTGAGCAATGCCGAGCAGCAAATCATGAGCCGGTTGGATGCCTATTTCGCCAAAAAGTCGGGCGAAAATAGCCCCAGAGACGAAAAATCCCCCGCCATAGAACTTTCCGACCACGAAAAATGAGCCAACCCCTAAAGGACTCGGTGTAAAGCAGCTCTGCCCTCTCTCCTCCACTCGCCGAACGTTCCTATGGGAATTCCCCCCCCCACCCAACACACCGGTGGCCGGTTAAATCCAAACGAATGCTAATAGTGGTGATACCAAAATATTTAAATCGTCACTTGATGGGTTGATGGTCAAACGATATGCAGCTTGCTTTATTTCTGGAAAATATTCACTTCATACGAGGTACATAGATGCGGCATTTGCAACTGATTCTCGTGTTCCTAATTTCTCTCATCGGTCAAAACCACGCCTTTGCCGAAAAGTCTGCAGCGGATTGGGAAATCATCACAGAAGACGATGGTATCATTGTGAGCCAAAAAGAAGTCCCTGGTCGCTCGCTTCCGATCTTTAAAGGACAAGCAACCTTTGATTCCGGCGTTTTCGATATTCTCGGAGTACTACAGGATGTGGGGACAGGCCCCCAATGGATGCACGCCTGTAAAGAAGCCCAGCTCCTAGAGAAGATCAGTGATTTTGAATTTATCATCTACAACCGAACAGATGCACCCTGGCCAATCAGCGATAGGGATGTGGTCGTTCATAGCAAGGCCACCTACAATAAAGAAGAAGGATGGCTGAAGATCAATATGCTTTCCCTAGACCGCAAAGACAAACCGGAAGTTGATGGGGTAGTGCGTATGCCTCGGCTCAATGGAGAATACATATTCACTCAATCCCTCAATGAAAAGGTCCTCGTCACCTATGAAGTAGATGCTGACCCTGGTGGTTTACTCCCAGGATGGATCGCTCGAATGGCAAGCCGCGACATCCCTCTGCACACCTTGGTGAATCTTCGAAAGCGCGTCGCCAAAATGAGTAAGTTAGGAACCTATAAAGACTATATCGCCCATATAAAAAAAATAACCCAATAGAATTTTCTGACTATAAATCATATCCAGATCGAAAACAGAATCTCCTCAAATCCCCCTGACTCTAGGTCCAATTACCCTTTCGTTCTAAAAGACAATGGCGAGATATTACAAGCACCTTGGGAACACGGCAAATCGTTCGTAATACCTTCTCAAAATACCGCAGATATTTCGATGCCAAAATCCATCCTAACATAAAAGGGTATCTCGCTTTCAGCATCGATGAGACTTATTGTCGTTAAGATATCTCTCCATGGAAACACAGCGTAGATATCTGTGAGCTACTCAGTGACCAAAAAGCACCAGCGGCCTTCTTCTTAATCTACGGATACGGATACTCAAAAAATATCACAGCCTAAGAACTCAAAGAGATTGTGAAATACACGAATGAATCACCAAATCACGATTCAGAACACCCGCCCTATCACGAAGAGAGCGACGTCAAATTAAATCAAGCGCTCTACCGCGCCAATCACGCGATACGCGAATTTCCAGCCAACCGCATTCCACGGTTTCGAGCACTCCCGGAAAAATCACGCCGCGAATGTACAGAACAGATGAGGACCAAAACTTGGCCAATGTAGTGCCTCATTACTACACGACCGATACGGCCCCCCCTGAACGAAAACTTTATCACCCCTTTCATTTTGCGTCCTGTAACATATGGACCAATTATTTTGATTCCCATATCCAAACGCGGTTTCCGTCAATGGGGGCAAAGAGGTCTGTGCTTAAGACCCGAGGCCCTGAAAACAAAAATTTCTAAATATCCCAAGCGAATAATCATGCCGTATTGAAGTCTCAACTAACCGAGAAAGTCACTCTAGTAGAGAAACTTCTCCCTGACCTACCCGCATAATTGGAAAACTTATGAATGAGGCACTTATAAAAAACCCGAAGAAGCGAATTTAAAGTTGGCGCAGGATTTTGCGCTTGGTCGGCACAGACTCCTCATCCTCTGTTAGGCAAGGTGTGAAGAATTTATTTAACACATTGCTCTTTCGCTCTGTTGCCTCAGACAAGCCTACTACTTACACAGCACAAGCTTCTCAACTCTACTGAAATTAATCCGCTCGGAGTTCAATCCCATTTCAAACGCCAGACGAGGCATCTTATTTCATATAAAATCTTGTCCTCTTTAAACTTACAGAGTCGGATACGATTTTATGGCGCCTAGAAAAGCACTCTGACAGCCTACGGTATTGTGGAAGCAGGTGAGTCACGTGACACGGGTTCCATCGCCGAATCAAAGTGCAACTATGGCGAAGGTCATAGCGAAGGATGCACGTCGAAATGTCAACTGGTCCCCGTGGTCGGTTCATTTTGTGGACACATCATCGTCGATAGATTTCACCGTGAAAAATGTGATGACGCAAACGCAGACGACCATGACCATTGCCTTTCCAATTGCTTAAAGTAACAATGCGGTGATCGCATTATTAATCTAGGACTAGAATATTATGACGATGGATTTCAAGTAAACGGTCAATTCGGTTACGGTCTCGTAAGCTGCGTAATATGCACTTCATCGTGTGCTCTAAAAGACCGACACTTCTTCTACTATGGAGACGAACAGATCAATGCAGACGAAGAATGTGATGATGGCAATTCAGATGAATTTGATGGTTGCACCTCCACCTGGATCCATGACTTGATGGTCAATGGTTCGTTCGAAGATCCCACCTTAAGTCGGGACCACTGGACGGTTCGAAAAACAATTGCCGGTTGGAATACCAAATATGGTCCTGGGTTCGAAATTCAACATATAGCAGCCGGGGAGCCCTTTCATAAAAATCAGCTCGAAGAATTAGACAGCCATCGAAACTCCGGTATTTATCAAGATCTCGTTACTGTCCGCTGGTCAAACCCACAGCTTCACCTTCCATGTCTCAGCACGACCCAAAACCCATCTAAGTCACAATAAGATGACCCTTTACTGGGCCGAAGAACTTGTGGACACAGTGGAAGTTCAAGACTCCTCGTGAACGACTTGGAAACAAGACACCGACGAAATGACCGCGACGGAAACCAGTACCCGCATCAAATTCCACGATGTAGGATATTCAAACAGCCTAGGAAACCATATCGACACCATAAGCGTCATACCTTTGAGGCCCCCAGAAAGCGACCACCAAGATTAACACCCATCAAGTAACAAACAAAAAGCGACGCGCGATATATAGATATTAACTCAAAGCCCATGCTATGTACTCCGAAAGGAGTATCTTGTCCCCATGCTCATACCCGATGTACAACTTCCCGATTCCTATCGGAAATCCCTGGAGCGAGCCCACAGCATCACCCAAGAGATTTTGGGCATTCTTGAAACAAAAGGGACTGTCCGTGAAATCGAAGGTGCCACCAACGTTTCAGAGCTTCTGGGGGCACACCATATTTTCGTCATCTCTGGCTATCTGAACCTAATGCATAAAGAGCAGAACATCGTCACTTATTCCGCAGGAGATGTGGCTTACATAGCCCCTCCTGAAAGCAACACCGAAACTGAGATCCGCGCCGACTTTGCCTCTAAGGTCCTCGCTATACCTGCGAGTGATATTGCACTCATCCTAAAAGACAATCCGACCGCATTACCCCTCTGGGTGGAGATCAATCAAATCTTCCAATCAGTCCTCACCTATACCTACGCAGTGGTAACCAGAGTCCCGCCTCGCCCCAAAAGCAAATTCCGACACTATAATACGGGCGATACCATTATTGAGGTGGGGGAAAAAGCCGATAGTGTCTTCTTCATGCTCTCGGGCGCAGCTCAAGTAATACTAGAGGGAAAGGAAGTGGGAACGATTGGCGCCGACGAGCTATTCGGCGAAATGAGCTTTCTCGCCGACACCGACCGCACAGCCACCGTCATTGCGACCTCTAAATGTCAGGTGCAGGTGACAGCCAGACACGAATTCGAAAGCCTCGTGGAAGGCTCACCGTATCTTCTCATTGAAATCGCTCAGCGACTTGTTAAGAGGATTTGCGAACTCGATCAAAAAATCATCCGCCTCTAAATCTAAAGACCGAAGAAACGTCAATCCCTTCACGTTGATGTCGGAAAATCAATAAACCACTGTCCCCATCCCAGATCGCCCTGCAATCGATTATATTCCAAAACATACATTTTCTTGGACTTGCTGATCTTGCCAGCAAGAAATCCAAGCCCCCCCCAAAACCGAGAACGTATCGGCGATGCGATAAAGAGACCCATATTGGCACGTATCTTGAGAATATAAAAATGAGAGACAAAAGATGCACCAAGCTCCCAAAAAAACAACAACGAAAAAATCATGAACAAAACCCAAATTGAGCGCTTAATGAAAATTCTGGTGATCTCCACTTGTTGTGTTGGTTCAACCGTGAACGCTCAAAATCGGACCGAAAAACAAACAACTAAACAGACACTCAGTCTACAAATCCAAAACAAGCTAATTCTTCAAGGAGAAACTCTGAGAAAGCGGGGAAAAATCCTGTTGTGGTCGACCACGTTCGCCCCTACGGTATTGGGTGGAGTATGGGAGACGCGCAAATGATATTATACTGATGATCAATAACAGAAAAATTACCGTTCTGAATACCTACCGACAAGCAGTGGAAAAACTACCCTCAAAAAAAACAAAACAGAAATCTTGGTTTAGCGGTACAAAAATATATGTCGGCTTCAAAATCAGAAAAGCATGACCCTCGGTGCGAGGCATTCAGCCTCAATTCCAGCTTGCCTGCCAACCGTGACCTCTGGAAAAAAACCAAGATAGTGCCAGAGGTTGGTCCTATAAAATTTCCGTACCGGGAGCACATATACACACCACGAAAACTAGCGTTTGGGGCAGAGCTTGAAAACCTTCGTCGGAAGTATTCAACAACCTGGAAACACAAACAGCGCCGAGGCGTGAAGGTCGTCGCACTTCCAAGAGACGATGCAGCCAGTCGGTTGACCCTCAAAAGAGGGGATATCATCGGGGCATTCGATAAAAAAACGTTCAGCAACGGTCAGTCTTAAATCGATCCGTTAGCCACCTAACGGTGACCATGAATTTCAGCGTAACCATCATTCGCCATGACCACATCAGGCAACTAATCTACAAAGCAAACCCCTACCAAGCTCAAGGGCTAAGACAGCCAACCATCAAGACCTCCCCAGAAACAACCTTGGCGCACCGCTAAAGTAAACCAAACCCAACAGCGACAAATACAAAACAATCCCGGAGAGGTCGACAAGAGTCAACTCTTCGGGATCGCCTCTTTTAGATCCGTGCCTTGGTAAGACTTGGATAAGATTCAGCTTCGTATTTAAATTGTCGTATGGATGATTCAAAGACGTGAATCATCGGTTGGGCCAAATATTTTGGCCAACGCACAATCGAGAAGGCACCGGGAAGCTTTGGTTAGGCGAAACAGGTGAGCGAAAGGAGTGTCGACCTCCTTAAATCGCAAACCAGAGTAGGAGGAAACTTTGGTTACAAACAAGCAAGTGTTGATCATTGAAGACAATCGAGCAAACTGTATGATTCTAAGGGAACTCGTCGAAGACCAAGGCTTTTCTGAAATCACCACGGTTCACAATGGACTTGACGCTATTTCATACCTAGCCAATGAAACACCTGGATTGATTTTTCTCGATATCAAAATGCCCGGCATCGACGGTTGGCTTCTGTGTGAAATAATTAGCAACGTAAAACGCTGGAAAAAAGTTCCCATCATCCTCCAAAGCGGTTTACTCGGACGAGAAAATATTAAGAAAGGGCTCTCCTTAGGCGCTCACTCCTATATTTAAAAACCCGTCACCCCTCCGAAAATTGCAAACGTCCTAGAGCTGCTCTTCCAAGATCCCGTCCAATACCCTACCGACATACCTCCTCGGGTCACAAAAGCCCTACGCGAAATTTCAAAAACAACCCAGCAGACCTTCAATCTCGTTCTAGGAGAACAAACTCACATCACAAGTGTTCGGAAACTCAGCGATTGTCCAGCCAGTGAAATATATGATTGGACAGGAATAATTACTGCCGACGGCTGCGCAAAGCTCGAAATCAGTCTTGCTTGGAACAACGACTTCGCTAGAGAAGCATCACTATCATTTACGGGATTCAACGAAGATGAGCTCAATGACGAATATCTCAAAGGAACCATGGATGAGCTACTCAATCTTATTTTAGGAACATCCTTTCGGGAGCTACGCAGAACCTACCCTGTAAAACTCGCTCTACCAACCTCTCAAACGAAAAGTCTAATGTCCTATGAGCAAGAGGCCGAATATCTTTATCGGGTCGATCTTAGCTCTAAAGACCGTCAATTTCCTCGCCTTATTACAATTCTTGAACCCGAAGAGTTTGATTCTTAACTTAAGCATTTGAATTTACGAATCATTAACAAAACGTCCCATCTCTAAGCCATCATCAATATTAGGGCTCATTTCCACTCCCAGCTCTCAACTACACCAGCAACACAGATGCATCACCCAAAGGTGGTTAATCTCAAAGAAGCATGGTCCTTGATAAATAAGCAAAGGACTTCGACAAAGAAAATTCTCGATTATTTGGCCTCGTTTCAGAGAAAAAAGGCCAGAAACAACTCGAAAAACTATTCGCTAGGGAAGGGACTAAATTCGCTCCCATCGCAACGCTGTGGTAGATTAATTTGTGTCCACAGGCAGAGACCTAGATTCGAAACTGGTTTCCAACTACCAACGATTCACAAGTTCAAATAGCCAAAGCCCTAACGTGGTTGATACCAACGAAGCCATGAAACTAATCGGATATGCCAGTGCCATTGAAAGAAACCATATCCTCACCAGCACCATTCGTGACCCCATCGGCCAACAACAACTAGGGCGACTGATCCGTCAAACCGCAAGCAGCTTCAACGTCGACGCCCAAAATTCGTGACAAGTTATGTCAAAACCGGACAACCATCTAGACTCCTGTGTGAATGAAAATCGGACAAACCAACCTGGCACTGTCACTGGTTTCCCATAAAAGAAAGCGTGCCCGGTGGAACTGACCCAATCAATAATCTCTTCGCCACCGGCGGTGCCTTAGATAAATACGATCAGGTCTTTGGAACCGAAAGACGAGAATACGAGCTCACAAAAAACTTCCGGTCCTATGACTCAGATTCACCAGACGCTAATTGGGCCGGGCACTGCAACAATGCCTCAGAAGTGGCCTGCATGCTGGAAGAACCAAAATTCGGAGTAGAATATAAAGGCGTCAAATTTACAAGAAATGATATCGCAGCACTCTTGGTTAAGGTTAGCCCAAGTCTCCGAGCAAGAAACGTTGATTTCGAAGGACGCCGCTACAATGGCATTACCGACAATCCAGATGAGCCCAAACCACACGTATTCCTCGAAAAAGTCCTGAAAGGTTGGGGCGGCTAAAATGATTAACCCTATCCCATTCGTTATTGATATCGATCGTAAAAAAAAAGTTTGGAACGACCCCTATGACCAAGGGTACGTCCGTGAACTCGCATCTCCGCCTGAAAGCTTCAACCCAATCTTAACCGGTATCGGTGGCCGGGTAGCATACTTCGAAGCGGGACTTAAAGGAACAACCTTTCATGACCAAGCGCGAATGTATCAATTTTGGATTAAGAACACTGACGATGGTTCGGTCATGAAAAGTCGCTGGATTGAAGGCGATGACTCGAAAGTAAACCCAGATTTTTCTTGGAGACCACATCCCATCGGTGACTTAACGCAAAAGGAAAACTGGGTTACCAATCGGCACCGCCAAAGTAGTCCAAACGTTAAGGCCGAAGATGTTTATGAAATCTACGTGCGATCTTTGGATAGGGGTGACGATAGCACTTGGAATCACACCAGAAGATGGTTTGGTGGTCTGTTCAGCTAATTGATTCGTGGTGATTAGTTACAATCGCCACCATCATTTTGATAGGTGTTGCAGTTGAAGTAAATCCCTTTCCCCGTGCGCTCATAGGCATAGCCTTCATCACAGTATCCATCCCCGAGCCAACTTCGAGGCGCGCAGTGATTTCGGCAATCTCGTATTTCATCTGACTCACAAGCACCCCCACCACTACAGTCACCCACATCCTGATTGTGCTCCGCACAGTTAAAGTTGATGCTTTGACCATCATAAATATAACGTTCATCATCACAATATCCGTCACCCTTCCATTCCCTAGGTGCGCACGCTCCATTGCAGTCTTCGATTTCGAAGCTTTTGCAGCTACTCGAAACCGTAGTACTCGGTGGATTAGAAACAATGGTCACATTGGCATTGTTGCTCGGTGCGTTTCCGGAACTCGATGGCCTCCCATTGGCAGACGTAGAATCTATGGGAGGAAAACAGTCAAAATGATTGCAAATCTTGGCAGGATCCGACTGGAATTTCGCGAGAGTCGCTTCGCTAATTTCCATTAAAATACAGTGAATGGCACCTGCCCACCGAATCAACTCCGTAGCATCCACCGCCACGTGATTCCAATCCGGCATCACCTGCTGCCACATTGCCACAGCTTCATCTTGGTAACGCGGGTCATCGCGATACACCGGAATAAGGTTCACACCATTGATAAATTGCGTATTGACATAGGTGCGGAAATTATTGTCCGAATTCGCCGGCATGGGAACTCGATGGACGTTTAATTTCGACCCATTCAATAGAGTAACATTAGAAAGAATGTCGGCATTCGCGTTCAAAATCTCAGCATTGATTTCGTCCACAGTACCCAAGCTAGAATCACCGTTTTGGCCACTGTTGTATCGACCAAGCATGATATCTTGGGGGCTCACAATCTTAGCAAACATATCGATATGGCCCGTACCCTCTCCGAAAAGTGGGTAAAGAAGGATCAACTGTTCACACCCTAAATACCGTGCAAAATAATTTCGAATTTGGTTTTCCGATGCCCCCTGGTTCATGGACAGGATAATATTGCTGGCGTAACAATTGCCCTCCCCATCACTCATGAAATTTCCCCCTTCAAAATCCACGGGCATCCTAAAATTGTTGATATTCATTTCCTCGGCTAAACCATTGGGAAAGCTATCATCGATGTATCTGCCAGGATAATAGCGTGGGTCTACAAACCCGAGCTTACCGTTTGCAGTCACACTCAATGGGCCAAAGTCACGTATCCACAGAGTCTGGTTGGGGAGGTGAACACCCCTGATCCCATCCATGGAAATGCCACGCTGATACATCTGATTCTTAAAATCATACCATGACCACTCACTGTCGTAGGTTACCAGGATTTCGGCACGTTCTTCCGTGTGGCGAATAATAGAAGCGACCACTTCCGCATGATTCCCCGTCCAAGAAAGAGCCAGTGCTTGTTTTTCTTCCCACTCTGCGGGCGTGCGTACATCGACACTCGCCGGAGCGGTGATGGAAAAAGTTGAAGGGCTACTGTAGCGCGGGTCGTAATAACTGTAATTAAATTCAGATTGCGACTTGGCTGCTGATACCATCGGTTTGGGATAGATCAATTGCTCTTCCTGTTCGGTCTTTGCGTCCCCCTCATCTGCACTTATCCCTTGGTCGATCAAGGTTTTATTCTCCCATTGGTTATTCGTATTGAATTCTCCGCAAGCCGCCCCTGCAAAGCCGCTCAAAAAAACCAAAAAGAGACTGGTCCGAAACATCTAACACTCCTGCATCATCGATACGTAGTTCCAATAGAAATCTAAAAGCCTACTATTAAAAATGGTTCCGGATGCTAGACGACACCGGACCTAGAGGGGAGAGAGAGAACGACGAAACCATGAACTCTTATGCCCCACAAGCCAGCTATACATTCAAGAACCAATTGTCACTCATAATTCCTTACTTTATTCAAACGCAGCATATAGCCGAAAAAACCGACGGAAAAACAAAAGATAGTTCGCACTCGATCCCGCTTAGGTTTCCACATCCAAATATTATTCCGCCCGCTCAAAGCCCCGACAAAAGGACTCGTTCGCGTTGATATCAATGGCCATAGATGGGTTAAAAGCTTAGTTGCAATGGGGCAACACCACCACGCGAATCATTGTTGACCACTTTCGCAAACCTTGACTCTTTCGATTCCGAGATTACCAAAACTTCCGGTCACCATCGCGGTAAGTGTGTGAAACCCAAATTTTCGTTCTGGGCCAGGTTAGATGAGCTCGCCAATACCATGCTCATTGGGATAATTGATTTGAATTCGCTGCGCTTTCCCATCAAAAATCTCCACCTTCACCCCCTGTGGCAAATAAAAATCATCATCAACACGCCCCAAAACATGTGCGCACAACTCCATCGCAATACTTCCCCGATCGTTTGGAGCGAGTATTCCAACTGTCGGAGCCAAATCATCTAGGGCATCAAGATGTATCATTGACCATACCCCATTGGATCCATTGCTCCATACCTTGACCTCCGCGTATCCTCCCATCTCCACGTAGGTTAAGTTTATGAGATTGGCGCATCTTCTCATCATCCTTTGCATGCCCCCACAAGCTGATAATTGGGGTATGTTTTTTACATTGAGAACTACATAGATAGTGGATATTTCCCAATAAGACATAGGTTATACGGCAAATCGATTTTATCCAATCCTCCACACCTCCACACCTAAGGTTGAATCGAACCACCATTGTGCAAGCCGCCCCCAGAGTCACCGAAAGAACCAATGCGGGGCTGAAATTTCGGGGCTAATAACACCGAAAGCTGGCCTCAGCCGCGAAGTCGACATCAGTTCGATGCGATACCTACTCCTTCACCGGAGGCCCCACAATCGGGTTATTTCGTTCAAGAAAGCAGGGACACAAAAAATAAACAAGCATCATTTCCCGATGAACCATTCGTCGAGCTCAAAATCACTTGCGCTCAAGGCAAGGTTGCGGAAACTTTTATGTGGTTTGAAGCCATAACAATCAAGCCTTGGCACCGAGGCATCAAAAAATTATCTTGTCTTGTAGTCCTTCCATCCCCATTTGGCAAAATCGAAGAGAATACAAAAGTTGACCAAAAAAGACCGTTACAATAGAAATAACCAAAGATTAGAAAGAGTAAGCATAGTAAGGGAAGTGGAAAACCATGGCAGTAAAACTGAAAACAGCCCAAAGAGTGGCAGCCCTCAAGCAATTGGACGGCTGGAAAAAGGTGCGTGGACGCGAGGCCATTGAAAAGACCTTTGTGTTTAATGACTTTAACGAAGCCTTTGGTTGGATGACCCGTGTGGCCATGTTGGCCGAAGAGATCGGTCATCATCCGGAGTGGTCGAATGTCTATAAAACAGTCAACGTCGTACTGGCCACCCACGATGCGGGTGGTATCACCGAACTCGATTTGAGAATGGCCCAAGCCATGAATGCTATGACTTAGTTCACTCTCGTCGTTTGAATTATTCTAGGCGCCGTTACAACGAGGTTAAGCAATCTGATTGAAATGCCCCTGGTTTATTGCCTATCCCACGGCTGAAATGGGGTAAATGTCTGTGTGCCTATTGCTACTAAAATGCCTGGATTGCGCGATATTCTCCGACCAAAGTAATGGTGTCTTAGGGGTTCTTTAGACAGGGCTCCAAGAATAACCCAACAAGTCACCTTAGATACATCTGTGTCGCGGTGACACACCACGGGAATGTATGTTGTGCCTGGAGAAGTGGTCACACTTACCGTTCCACAATATCTCGTGAATACAAATTGTACCGTGCGCGTCAACAGACACGTGGATAATATAGTAAGGCGGAGCAGCTGGAAGCGGGTTCCCCATGGAATTTCGCGAGAGTTCCTTCCAAGATGCACCCTGATGAGCCCCAACAAAGCCATGACCCTATGGTAAAATACGGTGGATAAGATGGATTACGTGGGCAACGACGAAAGCCGCCGAACCAACCTCCAACGAATCAACATGGATGTCCAAATTTAAGCCGGACTTCTACGTGCCGGTTATCCTATACAAGGCCCCTCATCCTATGGAATTCCAATTGATTCTGAAAAGCTCCTGCAATAAGGGGAGTGGGGCTACTTGCACAAACTGGGTCATAAAATGCTGCGGCGTCCAGACAAGGACTGGTATAGGGAAAATCCATAGACCTTTGCTGATAACACTGAAGTTACCGTCAACATCTTTGCCACCGCAGCCCAGGAACAAACGGCATCAAATCCCTCAATCGCGAGTTTGGGGTGGTGCGCCCATCCCGCAGACGTCATGTAAAAAGACCAAAAAACCGCCGCCGACGCCCATTCCTCGCAATTTGCCAATAGAAACCGACATCCATTTTTCCGTCAACTCAAAGACGAGGCCCAGGTGTTTCCAACCGTATATCCGAAAAAGAATTTCTTTTTGGTCTCACGTTTCGAAGGTATCGATAAATCGATAGGTAATAACAGATGCTGGGCGGATGGGTTAGTAAAATAGGCTCTTAGCCCAAGCCTTCGCGTCCTTATAACCTTCCCAAACCCTATAAACGATACTTTTCTTAGCCAGCGTTTTAAGGTCATTTTTGAAGCCTATCGGCTGCAAACCACGATAATCATCACTTACCAATTCGTCATTTGTTTCTGTATTGGGATAGGAAACGAAGTTTTTTCGATTGGCTTCCGTGCAATATTTCTGGGCCAAGGGGCCAATCTCAAAACCGTCATCTGTAAACTCAGTGGCAGTGAGTCGACCATTGGGACCTCTTTGCCAAAGGTACATGCGATCGTCGAGAACCTGTTGAAAAAATGGCTTCATCTCGGCATCTGAGTATTTGATAAGGGTTTCCATCTCTTTTCGCGACAATTGGCTTCCCTTAAAAGGTCGATAATACACCCCAATATTCTTGAGGAGCATCTCTTTACTCGCATCTCTCCGATAGGCACCACTGGCAACCTTTTCGAGATTCAAACCTTCGGCTTCCAAGATGTCGTCGATTTCTCCCAACCACCAATCCCCACCAATGCCACCGAACCGTCTAAAATGGCCATCGTCGATAAGATCTTGGTCCACCCATACTTCGGCCACGCTGGTCCCATACATTTGAGCGGTCATGGGCGATTCAGCGAGATAAATACCATCGCCCTTCAGGTTGGCATCGTTGTCGACATACTGCATGACGTTATCAAAGGTAAGACCTCGAGACTTGATGAGGCCTTGAATCTCTTCGGTCTTGCCGTAGCGATAAAACACACGCACTTTACGGCTGGGTTGCGCCTCATTCCCCACCCCTTGGAGTCGGGAAACACCTGTGGATGTGGGCACGAAAACGTCCGCATGAGACGCAGAAAGAACCGAATCAGAACGATGATTAAAGCTTTGGGGCTCTTCGACGGGAAGCGCCGCAGTATCGGAAAATCGGGTCGCGGAGAAAATGGTGATGGGCATGGTATTTCCTTGATTTGGCTTCCACTGAACTCCTGTTGAGAATAAACAAGCCATTGAGAACGGTGTAGAACGCGGTATGACGTGGAAATTATCGCAACCCGTGAAAAATGGTTGCGTTGAAAGAGAGCGAGTGGCCCTGAAACGGGTACAACCGGTCAAAGAGAAGGGAAATCAACCTTAAGTTATGCTAGAATACCCGTACCTCGACTAATTTTTTCAAGATAGCCCATACCGATTTCGATGTTCCAACAGTTCTTCTGGGAGAAAATGTCATGGCACGGGACAAGAGATCACGCAGCCATTGGATGGGCTCAGTAATGATCATCCTCCTTTTCTTCGTGGGCATATTGCTTGATGACACCGGCAATATCGCAGGAAGGGCCACGGGGGGAGATTCTGGCTGTGGCGATTCTGGTAGTTCAGACTCTTTCATTTGCACCGAGACGCGACCCTGTGGAGTTGGCAAAACCTGTCTAGGTGGGGCGTGTGTTGCAGAGAAGGACACTGAAAAAAGAACCTATGTTCAAGGCTTCGACCGTGAATTCATCAACTCGACATCCCCTCACGTGGCCACCTTCGATTTCCCCAATGACCACAAAGATTATGAATCGGTAGTTCTTTATATGACCATCACTTGTCCCGGGGACCCTAGCAACTGTGACCCCAGGGAACGCACCGGAGAACTCAAGGTGGTCCACGAAGGAGGGGAGCATTTTGAGATTGCGCGATTCATCACACCTTACGATATCACCCGAAGTGGACCGGAAAGTTGTGAATGGGCCATTGACATAACACCCTACCAATCATTGCTCCGGGGACCGGTCACTTTGCGTTTGTTTATCCAAACATCCGCGGTAGGAGAACGGGGTTGGGTCATCTCCACTCGATTTGGATTTCTCAAGGGAAATCCCACCACCGTGCCTTATCGAGTCATCAATCTTTGGAATCACGCAAGCCTGCTTTACGGAGATCCAGGCAACCCCATCGATAACCATCTACAACCCAAGCATGTTCCCCTAGACGACAACACCACCGGAGCAAGAGTAAGGGCGATTGTCACCGGCCATGGACTGGGCAATACAGACAATGCCGCCGAATTCACCCGCCGTTGGCATCGGATCACAGCCGGTAGAGTCGAACACCAATGGACGCCGTGGCGCGACGACTGTCGGCATAATACCTGTAGCCCCCAAGATGGGAATTGGACTCCAGATAGGGCCGGGTGGTGCCCAGGAGATTCAGTCCTTCCAATGGATATCGATCTCAGAACCACAATCACACCCGGTGGAATCATCATCGTGGATTACGACATCCAACCCTATGAGAACTGTTGCCGACCCGGAAACTCAAGCTGTGATCCGCAAAACAGAGATTGTTGTATGTCCTTTGCCGGCAAGTGCAAATGGAATAACGACCGCCATACATCAGCGAATTGGCGTATCGCCTCACAACTTGTCCTTTATCGCAATGCCCGATGAGCCATTGTGGGAATATAGACTTAAGGGCAGAAAAACCATGACCGGAAAACGTCAAAATTATGAGCACTAAAAAAACTCGTTCTTGGGCACTCCAAGAGTTGGACCATTTGGGTCTTTTCGTTTCGCATGATTGCTCTCATCGTTGCTCCATACATGCATGTATGCGCACCTATGCACACATGTTACGACCATGCAGCACTGACATAGAAACTAAGAGCGAAATCTTTTTGCATGGACATCGCGTTGTAGAGGCCTTTTTAACACAAGAAGCACCGTCAAAATCGGCGAAACCATCCTCAAGAATCCATCCCCAAAACATGGTGGTCCATGTGATGGGAATTTCTGTGCCCCAACACGAAGTTTGGCTGGAAAAGTTCAAAGGACAAACTTAGGCCAAGCCGCGCAAAACGTGGCGGGAAATCCATCCTGGTGTCGCACATTTGCCTACCTTTTCTTCGATCATTGCCGCTCTTTTCGCCCAAAACGGATACAATTCTTTACCCGCCCCCCAAAACATTCGATAAGCTTTTAAGGAGACTTACAATCGATAGGGGAATAGGGGACACAACATAGATGAGTACAAAAGATATCCAAGAGTTTTACAGCGCCATCCATAAATCACCGAACATCCAATCTGAACTCAAGAATCACGAGAAAGTAACACCTGAATATTTCTGTCAGCTCGCCGGTGATAATGGCTATAGCTTCTCCGTCGAGGAACTCGTGACAGAAGCAAACCGAGAAATTCAAGCAGCGCAAGATTTTAGAGAAAAGCTCGTCAAAGACGACAATCTTCAAGCCAGTCTACGGGATGCAAATTGGATCCCGAAAGCAATTTGCGATGCCGCCCACGAGCACGGTTTCGATTTCCGTCCAGAGACCTTTAATGCAGTCATCGATGCCCAGGACAAGCTCTCAGAGGTCGAAGTAGAATACACTTCCAATCGTTGGGGCAATACCAATCGCCTTTACGCAACCTTACCGGCCAACGTTCCCAGAAAGTGGTAATGGCTCCTCCAAGCTTTCGTGTCTGCAATTGAATCGTTCATTCCATCGCCGTTTATCCAGCACGGGGCTAGGAGATCACACCCCATCTTTGTGAACAAAATCTTAGTCGCCGGCTAAACCTAAGCGAGAATCAGCGATAAAGTTATTTCGTGAAAGTGGCGCGAAAGAGACAGGATAAGAGAAAACGGACCGTGCGGTCATCTTGCTTAAAATCGTAGACGCGACGTTTTCTCTGGCATCAAACCGCAATCACTCGGCGCTACGATGAAGCTAGGCACCTTTTCCTAGATACTTTTGCCTTTTCCAGACTTAACAGTCAGATTCTCAGGGCTTTCTCAATCGAGAAAATCGTGCCTCCCAAAACATCGACATCAGGGTTTTCCGCTTTCGCTTTTCGACTGCTGTAATCTAGCTACCTCACGAATGAAACAACCTAACGACGTGGGTTACACTTCTTTTATGCGTGATTGGTAAGAAGCTTATCTTCGTCAGATCCGGTGAAGGGGTAAAAATCCCAATCAAACACAAAACGGGCGATGTGCGATTGTGACATTGACTTAAAAAATAATTTCACTTCTTCAGTCCAAGCGCCCGGCGAAGACCGCGTTTGGGATGACTGGGTTTGGGATGACTGGGTTTGGGATGACTGGGTTTGGGATGACTGGGTTTGGGATGACTGGGTTTGGGGTGACTGGGTTTGGGATGACTGGGTTTGGTATAACTGAAGCTTTCCCCTTCAATTCAACACTATAACCATCCTGTAATCTAGCCCAAATAATTCTCAAACCTAGACCCCGGCACAATTTCAGATTACCCTAATCATAATAACCAAAAGGCGATTAAAGGATTGAAATGATTGGCATCACCGGAGCGACTGGCTTCATGGGCATGACCCATCTCGCGTATTTTATACGTAAGAATATCAAGGTTCGCATTTTGGTACGACCTTCGCACCCATGGGCTGAATCTCCCCCCGCAGGATGTCGTATCGTGGTGGGTGACCTTTCAGATAAAGAGTCGCTCAGATCCTTTGCGGATGGTCTATCTTCCTGCTTTCATTACGCCGCACGTGCAAATTTCAAGGGCGACCGAGATAAATTCAGGCAGGCCAATACAGAGGGAACCAAGAATCTTCTCGAAGCTTGTTTAGAAGTGGAAAGATTTGTGTTTTCATCCAGTCAAGCTGTCATTCTACGGGACGAAAATATCACAGAAGAAACAGAGTCACTGCCCTATCCCGACCAATTCATCGACCACTACGGCGAATCAAAAGCGGACGCCGAAAAACTCTGCCAACAACGCCACTCTGGTTCCAGCATTTTGCGACCTGGCTGGGTTTGGGGTGCGGGCGATACCACCAATTTGCCCACGCTTCTTAAGCCGGCCTTAAAAAAGAAAATGGCATTCATCGATGGCGGAAAGAATCACAGCGAAAGCACCCATATAATCAATTTTATTGACGCGGCGAACCGTGTTGTAAAACAAGACAAAACCCGTGGAAAAATCTATTTCGTGACCGATGATAGCCCCCATCAAACCCAACAATTCAGCAATGCCACCCTCGAGGCCTGCGGACTCCCAGCCTGCCACCGCACGGTATCCTCAAAACTGGTGAAACCCCTTCTGAAAATAGGCAACAACTTCGTTAGCAAAGCCATCAACCTGCCTTACTCATCGTTCATCTACCTTACCAAAGAACAGACCTTCTCCGATCAGGCTCTTCAACAGGATGTTGGATACGCCCATCCAATCTCCCAAAAGGAGGGATTACGAGATCTCGGAACATGGATTAAGGCAGTGGGCGGCGCTTCAACGGTATGCACCGGAAGACGCAGGGGAGAAGCCAAAGAACTGGTGGAACGTACCTGGGATTATCTCCTCCATAAATGTTCGCTTTTCGAAAAAATCGAGTAGGCATTCAACTGGATTCGACATTGAATCCCTAACCTAAAAGAAAAGCCAACATCCATAAAATCCAGCACTTATGGGATAGGTTTCAAACGATTGGATGCATGTCAAAATTTTTTCGCAAACATGGGCTATCCGACTTCGAGACCCGCATTTGAAATACGCCCGAAAATTTAGTACTTCCCTGCACAAGTGATAGGAACCACAATGCATAAAATCGTTAAACCTTTATTTTTATCGGTCTTTTTCGCTCCACTGCTCTTAAATTGTGGTGCACCGAGCCATCTGGCGGCCATCAATCCCCTAGTGGGAAAAAGGATGACCAATCTGTATCCACAAAGGCAAGGTGATCAAGAGATCAAGATTGCCCATCATTCCACACGCTGGAAAGTCGGGGATAAAGTACAAATACGACGCTGGTATAGCTCATACCAAGCCCATGAAAGTTGTGGTGAAGGCAAACTCCAAAACGAATGTGAAAAGCTCCAAGACGAATGTGAGGGGTTCAGCTGGATAAAAGGCACCGTCGCCTCCATCGACGGCCCCAACCTAAAGGTCGCCGTCATCAAGGCGCCCGCTTCAAGCCCTACGGGTCTTCACTCAGCATACCACGAAACCATTGGACCCACTGTGGATACCTTCGACCACAACTTTAAGGGTCGGTACAGTGATTCCGATCTCGATGAAATCCTGAAGCCTAAAAACACTGAGGAAGCTTACGATTATTTAATCTCCAACGAAATAAGAAATCTCACCCTCGGAGATACCCCACTGCCAATGATCGAGCCCGGGGAGTGGGACAAGTTCTGTCGCTGATACAATTGAGACTCAGCTCCGCCTTGTGCCCTAAAGATTGAATGGTTATTTGCGCACTTATGCTCAGCTCATGCCCATGGGCTTAGCCCCATCTCGAGCACCACAGGAAAAACCAAGCGATGAAAAAACCCGTTGCGGTGTCTATTGCAGGATCCGATCCCAGTGCTGGCGCGGGAATTCAGGCAGATCTACGTATGTTCTCAGCCCTTGGAGTCTATGGAACCACCGTCGTCACGGCCCTAACCGCACAGAACCCCGATCGAGTAACCGGCGTACTTGGCGTCGAGGCGGGATTTGTCCGTGCGCAAATCAATGCGCTTTTTGAGGCTCTCCCTATCGCAGCCATGAAAACTGGCATGCTCTGGTCCAGCGAAATCATCACAACCGTCGCCCACACGGCCCATGAAAATCCCGCCGTTGCGCTGGTGGTCGATCCTGTGATGATTGCTACCAGTGGCGCGCAGCTCGTCGCCCATAAGGCCATCGACACCTACAAGCGAGAGCTCCTTCCAAGATGCACCCTCATGACCCCCAATATCGATGAAGCCCAGGTTCTCCTCGGAGGTGAAACCATCGACGCCCAAAACCAAGAGGATGCAGCTCGGACGTTAGGCGAAACATTTGGATGTGCCGTCCTTCTCAAGGGTGGACACCTAACCGGAGACCCAATCGATCTTCTTTGGGAAGAAGGCCGAGTTCATTCCTGGAAGAAAAAACGACTCCACAGCGTGAATAGCCATGGCAGTGGATGCACACTTTCTGCCGCGGTCACTGCCTTTCTCGCCCACGGACAAACCCTCCCAAAAGCCGTGCAGGCAGCCATTCAAACAGTCCATACGGCCCTCTTAAACCCGGTGACACCCGCACCCGGACTGCATCTGGCCGGGCTAGAAGAAACGAGCCCCAATCATTTCAAAGATTAAAGACAGTGATACTCCACTCTAAGAGCGTGCATATTCAAGAAATCCGTTTCGCAAAGTGCTAAAGACACGCATCATCTTGATGCACTCTTTTTGTAGGGTGCCGCATGCTGATTACGATAATACGTGAAGCACCGATTGCCTTTGATTTATGATGTGAATGCCTATACCAAAAGCCACGGATAAGTTTTTCTCAAAGCGCCCTTAGGGTCATCATCCAACACGCAGTCACCATGGGAAATAATCATCCGGTCAAAGTCCCAATTTAGAATTTGGGTCATCGCTTTCGATGCTAAGGGCTTATCTTTGTACCAAGTCCTAATGATTTTCGGAAACGATGGATGCTGATAAGTCCCCATGAGTTTCAGGTAAATTCGCGTCAACCAGTGATCATGGCCAGTAAAATACTCGATCAAGTCACAGGTGACTAAAACCCTGGAAGGGCCATGGTAAAACACCGTTTCCTCAAATGCACTGCCACCAATAAAAACCGACTCCAAATGGCCATGCCACGCAGGCGGAAGCACAAAATCCCCATCGAGTTTGTGGTTGAAGCTCAGATCTTTACGTCTTCGGTAAAGTGAAGGCGCTCCAAATGACACAGCCTGGCCATAGGCAGCCATATAATCCCCGGCAAACATATGGTGAAATTGATTCGGACAAACAATCCACGCCACCTCCCCCAAAGCGTCCAATTCACGCTTTAATTCAGCAGTGAGTCGAATTGGCGAATGAAGCCAAAGCTTGTTACCACCCAACCGAATCACCGTCATGCGGGTGCCAATTTGAAGGAGTCCGAAGAACTTGAAGTCCCCATCGTGGGCAATAAAGATATTCTCGGACAATTCTTGTATACCATTCATGCCCATGTTTCCTTTCCACAGAGCCGCTTTCATCAAGCCACGGGCCCACCTAAGCAGCAAATTGGAGCGGGCACCAGTCACACATTAGATCCATGGGACTTCATTTCCAACACCTACCCAAAAAAAGCATAGGCAACCCCTTCAACCCCATGGCATGGCCAAGAGCATAGACAAATTTAGCCAGGCCGAAGCTCATAAGACCAAAGAAATTAAAGTAACCAATCAAGGTATCCTAAAAATGTAGAGTTATAGACTCGTCGCTGAAGAAAAAGGGCAACGCGAGGGCGTATCACAAGAAGAATCCCCGAAGCAAAAACAGAGTAGGGGATTAAGAAACAACTTCGTGACGCATCTCTTGCCCTTTACCGGGATAAGCCATGGCGCTGGTGGGACCTAACCCCGCAAAAATTCGGATCATGGCGATCAATTCAGCATAGAAATTCTTAGACGCAAACCCCCACGAATGTTTGTCGTAATTTTCAATGAGATCCACCAAATCGCGCGACCCCACCTTTTTCACCGCACGCTTCACACCATAGGCACCATGGTTGTAGCCTGTTACCGCCAGGGGCCAAGACTTCAGTAATCTATAATTGCGTTTCAAGAGTTTCGCTGCTGCCCGGGTGGACTTCAGTACATCCATCCTTTCATCCAACCGCCGCCCCACCTTAAGGCCCAGCTCACGGGCGGTGCGTGGCATCAATTGCCAAACCCCCGCCGCCCCCGCCGAGGAACGCGCCTTGGTATTAAACATGGACTCGACGAAGGTCATCAAGGCAATTTCCTGGGGCAGCCCCTTGTCTTTGAGGGTCTTCTTAATCTTAGCCAACCAAGGCTTTGCCCGTTTCTTGCCGGCGTCGAAATGGTCGGCCACCCCCCTCTGCGCTCTGACCCGCTTATGGGCTCCCAAAAGAATCTTCTTTCGATGCCCCAGGGTTGCCACCAAGGATTTTTCCCACTGGTTTTTCGGGGCATTGCCTCGGCTCAGGGATTTGAGCCCCTCCTGAAAGGCTTCTATAATCGCATCGGTTCGGTCTGAAATCCGCTTCCGCACTGCCTTTGTGCCATCGTCGGCAGGGATTTTATACACCCCCCAAACCACGTCCATATATTCTTTGTCATGAAGAATCAACGAGGTACTTTTGTAGGTGACAAAAACCTCTTGCCAAAAAGCCACCGCCGGTCGTAATTTGGGATCCAAAGGAAAAGCCTGACTGGGGCTTTTTAGCGATGCCGTTTCTAACAATCTACCTTGAAATTCTTCGGGTATCACCCCCGCCCATACTGAAGTGGGAAGAGCCAACACCAAAACAAAACATACGCAACATTTTATCTGATTCATTCCCAATGAATTTCCCCTTCTAAGTTTTAATCCCACAGGTACACCAAAGAAACCACAGGTGCTTTGGGCAAATCAATAAAACGACGCTGCAAACTTACCAAAGCGCGCAACAAAGGCGCCTTTCTTATGCTAATGACGCCGACCAAAGAAAAATCTTCACAATACAGCTGGCTAAAATTGCAGTTCTTTTTCGCTCTGCCCTGTGAGCTAGGGCCACCTTTATGTTTGCCCATGCCGGCCAAGACCTATCACCCCTTGAGCTAAATATCGCCAAGGGAATCATCGCCTCGATTCCATTGGGAAATATCGCTCTTTCCCTCCGGCAACATCCCAGCGTATTTTTCAGCGCCCCTGTATTCTCTTGGTCGTCGATGGGGTGGTGCTTGGGTATCGGAGACAGAACCAAAATCGGTGACCTCACGCAGGACTTTCTCTATTGGCCTAAACCGCATTTGATTTGCATTCCACCTCCCTTTGACTAGGATACCCGCCAACCCCTAGTATGGAGCATTCATGATGGCCCTGAAGGTCCAAGCACTGATTGAAACTTTGGAGAAATTAGTCTCGACCAAACTCGCAGCAGATTGGGACAACGTGGGACTTCTTATGGAAGGCCCCCCCGATAAAACCATCGAGCGTATTCTTCTTTGTATCGACCTCAACCACGAAGTTCTCGATGAAGCACTCACCGCCAAGGCGGAAGCCATCATCGCCTATCACCCCCCTATCTTCTCCGGGCTTAAGCGCTTTAAACGTAGCGTACCCGGACAAAATCTTATTTTACGCTGCATTGAAGAAGGGCTCACGATTTGGTCGCCCCACACCGCACTAGATGCGATTCCTGGTGGCCTAGGAGACTGGCTCTTGGACGGCCTAGGGCCCATGAAAAATCGCGAAATCATTGAATCGTGTCCGCTTTGTCCTGAGGACAAGACCACGGGTATGGGAAGGATGGGCCGCCTAAAAAACCCCGTCGACCTAGACACTCTGGTGAGCCGCGTAAAAGAGCATCTCAAACTGGAGCATGTAAGAGTAGCCCGCGCGACGCAACATCACAATGACGGCCAGATCAAACGGGTAGCGGTTTGTCCCGGCGCAGGTGGGGCACTATTCGGACAAGTTCGGGTCACCAATCTCCTCCTCACTGGGGAAATGCGACACCATGATGTGTTGTCGCATTTAGGGAAGGGACGCTCGGTCATCCTCACAGACCACACCAATACCGAAAGGGGTTACCTGCCTATTTTTGCAGAAAGAGTAAGAGAAGCAACACAAGTAGAAGTGATGGTATCAAAAGTAGATTCGGACCCACTAAGCATCGTTTAGTGGGGATGGGGATGGGGAGCCCAGCTCGCAGCATTCACGCTGAGGTTGGGAAGCAAGCCATGCATCTTGGCGGCGTGCACGGCGGGTGAGAACCACATTCCCATAGCTCATCCCCAAGGCAGCCAGAGCCATATAAAGCTCTGACTTGCTCTCATAAATCACACTGCTCACAACCAGAAAAATACCAAGACCTGCCCAAAGAAAGGTAAGGATATGCGTATATTTAGCCATTGGAACTCTATATTTGAGCATCTTTGTCGGCGCAAGGGTCTGAAAGGTCAAACATCCTATCCGCAACCGCATCCCCTCTTTTTTGGGCCGCCCTCAGTTATGCAAGCATCTACAAAACCTCTCTTCTCCCTTGCCCACAAAGGCGAACCACCGTATCCTGGGCCGTATCCTGAGTTGCGAATATGTGGGTAAAACAGAAAAGGATAATCCAAATGCCAATTTCAAACTCCAACTCCAATCCCTATCTCGAAGGGATTTACGCCCCCACTGAAACCGAGATGACCTGTAATGACCTCGAAGTCATTGGAGAAATACCCAAGGATTTGGCAGGCATCTTTGCGCGTAATGGACCAAACCCAAGATATAAACCCAGAGGACGTTATCATTGGTTTGATGGAGATGGGATGATTCATGCCCTAAGGATTTTGGATGGCAAGGCCACTTACACCAATCGATGGATTCAAAGCCCCCATTACCAACAGGAAACCGAAGCAGGGCGACCACTTTGGGGGGGACTGATGGAACCATTTTCGGAAAACCCACAAGAGGCCCCCTTCAAAGACACCGCCAACACCGATGTCTATTTCCATAACGACACCCTCAAGGCAGTTTGGTATCTATCGGGAGATCCCATCTCAATAGACCCCCTGACCCTGGTGACCCGTGGCACAGATACCTTGGGTGGTAAGCTTCATGGAAAGGTATCTGCACATCCCAAAGTCGATGGGGAAACAGGTGAACTACTCTATTTCGACTACGGGATGCGGCCACCCTTTATGCATTATGGTGAAGTGTCTAAAGACGGCATCTTACAAAACCGCATTCCGGTGCCCCTCCCAGGACCCCGGCTTCCCCACGACATGGCCTTCACGAAAAACTACGCGATCCTCATGGACCTACCGGTATTCTACAACTTGGAAGCCCTAAAAAAGAATCGCTGGAAAAGTGAATTCCATCCTGAAATCTCTTCGCGTTTTGCCCTGATTCCAAGGCGAGGGAAAACCGAGGAGATACGCTGGTTTGAAGCCGAGTCGTGCTACATTTATCACAGCGTCAATGCTTGGGAGCAGGCTGACGAAATCATCATGGTGGGCTGCCGCGTCGATCACCCCATCAACTCCCCTCGACAAGAGGACGGAAAATACGCCCAAATGATGGCCAACCTTCGGGTTAAAGCTCGACTCTGCCGATGGCGATTCAATCTCACAACCGGACAAACCAAGGAAGAATCCTTAGATGACCACAACACAGAATTCCCCAGCATCAATTTAGAATACTTGGGAAAACCATCGAAATATTCTTACAACATGAAACTCGCAGAAACCCCAACCCTCCTCTTCGATGGAATCAACAAATACCAAACCGACAACGGTAGCTATGAAGACTATCTCTTTGGCCCGGGCCTTTGGGGCAGTGAAGCTCCCTTTGCCCCGCGTCTCAATGCGACCTCAGAAGATGACGGCTATCTACTAAGCTTTGTGCGAGGTGGTCCCGACGACATCTCAGAAGTTCAAATCCTCGACGCACAAAACATTTCCCAAGGGCCCGTGGCTAGGATCCGAACCCCTCAGCCGGTTCCCATTGGTTTTCATGCCACTTGGGTTGCCCAATCGAAATTAGAAACCATTTAAACCACACATTAAGGAGCAACCTATGGATTCAGAAGTCTTTATCTTAGGGGGGGCCCAGACAGATTTTGGTTTCAATTGGAGCAAGAATGGGCACGACCTATACGATATCATGGGCGCCTCCATGGCCAATGCCATCGAGCACATCAAGCTAGAACCCGCCCAAATTAACGTAGCCCATATTGGGAATTTCACCGGAGAGCTGTTTTCTGGGCAAGGCCATCTCGGCGGACTTTTGACCACGCTCTACCCCGATTTTTACGGCTTGCCTACCAGCCGCCATGAAGCCGCCTGTGCCTCTGGCAGTATCGCTATTCTCGCCGCCATGGCCGACATCAAAGCCGGAAACTATGATGTCGCGGCCGTGACTGGGGTCGAACAAATGCGCAACGTTTCTGGTGAAGAAGCCGCCACCTATCTGGGGGCCGCAGCCTGGATGGGCAAAGAAGCTCAATCGGCGCGCTATATTTGGCCCTCGATGTTTAGCAATCTAACCGAAGAATACCATCGCCGATACGGCATCAACCGGGATCACCTAGCGGAAATTTCCAAACTCAATTTCGCCAACGCCAAAAACAATCCATTGGCACAGACCCGAAAATGGAAACTCACCGACCAGCATTTTTCCTGCGATGATGAGGTCAATCCAGTGATCGAAGGCCACGTTCGCAGGCATGACTGCAGCCAGATCACCGACGGAAGTGCCACCTTGATTCTTGCATCGGAGCGTTATGCTTCGGAATATGCAACCAAACATGCACAAAGCTTGAGTCAAATCCCGAGAATTCTCGGTTTCGGACACAGAACCGCACCCATGCTTTACCAATCTAAAGTGGAAGCAAGTAAAAACCACGATTTGATCTTCCCCCACGTCCAAGAAACCATCAAGGATGCCTTTCACCGAGCAGAGCTTCCTAACGTAGAATCCATCGACGTAATAGAAACCCATGATTGTTTCTCCATCACCGAGTACATGGCTATCGACCACTTTGGGTTGACGGCTCCGGGAGAAAGCTGGAAAGCGGTGGAAGAGGGAACCATCAAACGAACAGGGAAAACACCAATCAATCCAGGAGGAGGCTTGATTGGTATTGGGCATCCCGTGGGCGCCACCGGCGTGCGGATGGTTCTCGATGGTTGGAAGCAAGTCACAGATAACGCCAAAGACTGTCAAATTGATAATGCCAAGACTGTCGCGACATTAAATATTGGTGGAAGCACCACCACCGTAGTTAGTTTTATAATAGGACGATAAAATGGAAGGGCTAGACGTATTTATCTACGATAGCGTGCGAACACCAAGGGGTAGGGGAGACACCAAAGGTGCTTTGCATTCGATCAGTCCCATGGATTTACTTAAACCGCTCTATTGCGCCATTTTAGAACGAAATACGCTTCAGAGTGACTTCATAGAAGATGTCATTCTCGGTTGTGTCACTCAGGTGGGGGACCAAGGCACAAACATCGCAAGGATTTCGGCACTCTATGGGGGGTTAAGTCATTCCATTTCCGGTGTCACTTTAAATCGGTTTTGTGCTTCCGGATTAGATGCGTGTCAATATGCAAGCATGAAAATTGCCTCTGGAAGCGAATCCCTTGTGTTGGCCGGTGGTGTCGAATCCTCATCACGAGTGCCTATGTTCAGCGACAATGGCGCCTGGTTCAAAGATCCGCGTGTCGCCAAAGCTTCCCGCTTCATTCACATGGGGGTTGCCGCGGATTTAGTGGCCACACAAAATTCTATCACTCGGGACGAAATCGATACCTACGCCCTGCGTTCCCAACAAAGAGCGGCTAAAGCAACGGCGGCGGGAGACTTTTTTAAATCTGTGGTTCCAATCATCTCCGATACCGAGGAAATCGTTTTGGAGCAGGATGAATTGATTCGCCCTCAAACTACTCTGGAGAAGCTTGGGACCTTACCCCCAGCCTTTTCTGAAATTGGTGCGGCCGGCGCCGATAGACTCGCCCTGAAATACCACCCGGCATTGGCTGCCATCAACCACATTCACCATTTGGGAACATCCCCGGCCCTAGCCGATGGGGCATCATTGCTCCTCATAGGGAATGAAGCCGCAGGAAAACAATTGGAACTCAAACCGAAAGCAAGGGTGCTAGCCTGTTCCAATGTGGCCACTGAACCGGTGGAAATGCTTACAGGGAATATCCCAGGAACCCTCAAGGCGCTGAAATCTTCCGGCTTAGAAATTGGCGACATCGATAGCTTTGAAGTCAACGAATCCTTCGCCGCCATTCCCATCCAGTATCAGCGTAGATTTGAGCTACCCGACGAAAAGCTCAATCCCTGCGGAGGAGCCATCGCCATGGGCCATGCCTTGGGTGCCACCGGCGCCATGCTCCTAGAGATCCTCATGGAAACGCTGGCACAGAAAACCAGGCGCTACGGGTTGGTGTCTATCTGTGGGGGGGCTGGTGTAGCCTCCACCATGATTGTGGAAAACTTACGACGTTAAATTAACGCAAAAATAGAGACACTCTGACGCAACATCCAAGTCATCATCGACTGCTTTGCCTCACTGATGCCTCAAACCCTTAAGAGACGATCTCCAACCATGACCGTGCATCGGTCGCACCGTACATCTCTGGTAGGACCCAAGGTTTTTCCCACACACTCTTGCCTTAAACCGCCCCCCACAGAGACTTTGAAGGAATCAACTTTTGGAACCGTAAAAATTGGCCGAAGGTCATCGTGGGCACAATAAAACGCTGAAGTAAATACCATCGCGCGGTACCAATACCGGCCATAATATAATGACTTCACTCAGCCACCAGAAAAAGACCGATCTAAAAGAAGCGGGTGCATCCGAAAAACAAGCGTCGATGGAGGTGGTTGATGTCTTCAGGGAACCGAAGGTAAGTTGTGCGAGCAGTGCACAAAAGATGGCAGTCATTTATCCTGCCTACGGAGAAATGAGAGTGAATAAAAAAAGTGAATACGGTAGAATCTTTTAGGGGTCTTTATTTGAGTTTTCCCTATGAGACAGCTTGCCTGGATTTTTCAGGTAATCTCCTGGCTAACAAGTGCAATGAACCAGAGGTGGATTGAGGCCCCTTCGTTTTTCCTATTCCATTTCATAAAGCGTATCGCCACTGGCGAGAAGGACCAGTTGATTCCGTGAAATTCCCGATGCAATTGCGATAGACCCAGCTCTTTAGACGAAACGGTACGTACCTTCCTGCCGAACGGCAAGATGAATTTGGGGTGGAGCATGGATGTGGAGAGTTTGAGCAATGCTCAAATGGCAGATAACCTTTGTTATGCGCAATTAGCGTTTTGAGACCCACATCACAGGCGAAGCCCTTGGCAAAGATGGCTAAGAATCGCCCATAGAAGCCCGCAGCGGCATTCATGTGTCCCCCTTCCTGAACATAAGGGCGTGCAAGCGAGAGCTCTCTGGTGCCGAGTGATTTCTGTAGTCGGAACCCAGTAAATGAAGACCTTGGAAACTCCAGCCATTTCTAGGGGTTACGGCTGTCGTGAAAAAGCGAATGCATGC
>JAYZAY010000013.1:0-21281 GCA_036339465.1 Myxococcota bacterium
GTGATTCCACTTTTGGGAAGACAACCACATCGGGAATTCGACCAATTTTACCGTATTTGATTGCGAACATTTCAGATTGGGTATGCCCATGTCCATGGCGCAACCTCAAAAGAGGATCGGTGGTCAATGATCCACCAGGAAAGACGCTTTTCAGAATAGCCACAACGCCCTTTCCTGCACGAGAATCTGGAACAAGGGTAGGATAGCTAGATTCATGTATTTCCTTGCGTTCGATAGAAAGCTGAAGAACATCCTCCATCCAAGGAATAAGATTTGGCAATTCCTGTCCACAGAGGTCGTAGCGGTCTCCTCCTAACACCACGTTACCGGCGGAATTTAGCGTAAAGGCTGTATCTTTAAACCCCCAAGCATCGAGGCTTTCGCTATCAGGTTCAGTCGCCAAGGGCGACTCTGGGACAAAACGCCCACGTTCCACCAAGCCATTCTTCTGCGCCTTGCCCGCTAGGCCCTTCGCGCTGCGAACAACTGTACCCACCCCATCAATGCAGGCGGCCGTGAGGTCAAGCCCCCGTGCCAACCAGTGTTCCAACGCCATCAAAAGTCCTCCCGAAACTAAGTTATGCCGGGAGATAATATATACCCGCACCGAGAGTTCAAGCACCAACCGACGCCCCATGGGTCGAAGGAAAAGATTCCGAAAATTTTGTGGCGTTCACTTTTTCTCGTGGAAATCAAGCGTGAGGCGCTGATTCACACCACGCTCATCAAAGAAGCCGCAGTCAAAACCTTGCTGAATCCAGCATTTCAACGCCCACGCACTCCTGATTCAATCTTATGGCTAGGAATCCAATACTAAAATACTAAAATACTAAAATTCTAAAATTCTAACTTCCAAGATCCCTTTCGATTGCCCCCACCAAAACCTTCCTAAGTTTGCTCGGAGCCACTATCTCATCAATAGAACCAACTTCCTTCGCTCTTTCAATGGAATGGATTCGGTCAAATTCAGTCGCAACCTCCAGTTCCGTTTCCTTCAAAATATTCGTAAACTGCGCATCCATCTCAGCCGCTGTGAAATGACCCTCCTCAACCAACGCATGAAAACGGGCCCGCGCCCTTGAATGAACCTCACGGGGGAAAACAACCGCCGCCGCCGCCCCACCCCCAATCACACTTGCAAACGACCCTTGTAAAGCAATCCCATGAAGCTGCGGATTAAGAAAACGCGAAAACACCACGTATGCACCACCATGGTAGCGCGACACAACGCAAAAGATTAATGGCCCCTGAAAATTAACCACCGCGCGTCCAATCTCAGCACCGTACTCCAATTGTCGTAACCGCATAGACTCCGGGCTACCATCAAAACCCGCCAAGTTAGCAAGAACGACAACCGGACACTGCCCACTACAAGCCGATATTGCCCGAGCAACCTTTCTAGATGATTCTGGGAATAAGGTACCACTAGACAAAACCGAGGGACCATCTAGAGGGGCATCTTTTCGCCTCGCCAAAGGACGCGCATCAACCCCAATACAACAGACAGGATACCCTCCCAATTTGGCCATGAGCACCACCGCATTTTCCGCTCCTTGGTGATATTTCCAGCGCTCAATGGATCGCCAATCTCGATCGAGAACCGAATTCATGACGGTTCGAATTGAAAAAGCGCGCTTTCGACCAGGGTTGTGCTCCTCGGAAAAAACCTCACCAACTTGCTGAAACTCTTCATCGCCTTCATAGTCATCTTCCAACCAAAGACGGTCCAAGGAATCGTCACTTTCCGACTCTTTCGAATATTCATGCCCATCGGCCCACAGGGTAATCTCATAGTGACGAAAGAGAATGCTATAAGCATCACCGAGATCCTTGGCACGATAATGTGCTTCACCGTTTGGTCCCAGCACTCTGTCAAATCCCCCGATCGCAAAGTTGGATCCCGCCGACACAGAGCCTGAATATTCAAGAGCCCGTTTACCCGTCAACAATAGCGCCCCCGCTTTGGTCATCACCAAACTACCTTTGCAATGGAGAAGCATCGTAGCTTCCGAGATCCAATAAGACTGTGCCCCCACGCAAAGACCATCCACAACGACATTTACGACCCCGCCACTCTGAGTAAAGAGAACAATCTCCCTCAACACCCGTGCAGTCCAATCAAGATTTTCAGTGCCCGAGTCAAACGAGATCTCGGCACCAGAAGAAACCGCCAACCACTCGATTGGCAGATCTTTTTGGCGTGCCAATTCAAAAGCAGCGAGAATACGCACACATTCTGGCTGACCCAAAGCCCCCATTTTGCGAGAGGGATCACTCACAATCAAAACGCGCTCTATCCTCCTGCCACTGCTTTTGAGCGTATGCCGAATCGTTCCAAATACGAGATTTGCCTGATTCTCTCCATAGGGCCTATTCGCAA
Source organism: Myxococcota bacterium (assembly GCA_036339465.1). Classification (GTDB taxonomy): domain Bacteria; phylum Myxococcota; class XYA12-FULL-58-9; order XYA12-FULL-58-9; family JABJBS01; genus JAYZAY01. Next base: position 2,381 of record JAYZAY010000013.1, read on the forward strand.
CACACATCAACTTCGTTGTTTCTGGGGCGACATCGTATTCAACAAATTCTTCCCCTTTGAAGCCAGGCAAGAATTGTTCATCCAGTTGTTGCTCGATAAAAGAGTAAGGATACATGCGCCGAGTGCGCCGCGCCCGGGCGATCTTTTTTTCATAATCACCCTGGAGACCGATTCGATAGGCGTCTTGCCCTCGGATTCGAAGCCTCGCACCAACACCGCTTGGATTTAGAGCCTCCAGCATCAAAGGCACTACGGCCGCTTTCGTGCCCCCAATATTTTTAAAATTCGCCTTCACAACAACCCGTTCCAGGCCCAAATCCCGGGTCCAAGGCAGAAGCCTTTCAACCAACTTATCTATTTCCCTACGGCGTAAATGCACCACGGGACGTATGGTAATAACAATACGATTCCACTGGTAGGCATCTCGGAACATACTCTCATCGAGCCCCAGCTGCATCAAGCAGGCGCGAAACGATGAAACCATCTGCAAATACTTGATCTCGAGGTTAGGGATCCTAGCAATACCTCCATCAGGGCCACGCTCGGCATCGAGGGCATCCACCTCCAAAAGCCCAATCAATCTCCGATCGGCCACATCTTCTTTTGCTACGGCTTTTGCAATAACCAAATTCTGCGACTGTACCAAAACAGAAAGCTCAAAATCGTTAAAATAGTCTTTTTCCCTATGGAGCAAAGAAGAAGGATGAAAAGCAAGGGACTCATCTACCTCCAAATCATGGGCCAAAGAGCCCTGGTCAGAACGCGCAAAAGTCAGAGAATCACCTTGCACTCGATGCAAATTCACCCATTTCACGGGCCCCTCAAATACCATATTCACTTTCTCAGCGATGGCTTTTCCATCCAACTTGCCACCAAAGCATTCAACTCCATGCACCGCTTCTTGCTTGTCGGCCGGTCCAGGGTTCCACTCTTTCAAAACGCCACCGGTCACCCCCAAAATCCGTGTGCCATCCCCTAGGGTCCAAACCCCAAAAACACCGTCTTCGCTCATACGGAAGCAATGGTCATCCCCCCAATAGCGGTTCATCAGGGCACAGAGGGTTTGCTTCCGAATTCGATGGTTCAAATCAGGATTGTTAACACTGTGAATAAGATCCTCGGTGCCAACCGTATCCCATTCAAAATCAGGAAACGCGTTGTGTGCCCCCAATTCCGCCTTCAAGGCTATCCGTCTCTCCGAGGCAATCAGGGCCAATTCGGGCACGTCAAAGAGTGAGAGAAGAAGACTTTCAGCCCTTGAACTTACATTGGGAAAGTCACCAATTAATCTTTGCCCAAAGACTTCGAGAATCGACCGCCACTTCAAACGTGCTTCCCGGGGCAAAAGTGTTGGTGCAACAAGGTCTAATTTGTCGAGAACGATGCCGAGTAATGAGACATATTTCTCTGGCTTAACGAATCCGAGGAAAAGGCGGCTTAAAGAAGCCAAAGCAAGTTTAGGGCTCCCCTCAGCATTGATCCCATGCAAATGGACAAAACCCGCTAGTTTCTCCTTGAACCGTTCAGACAAGGAATCGGCAGCAAAGTCACGGGTCAACAAAACATACTGCAACTGCTCAGCGGATGTTTCCCCCGCTTTATTACGGCCGTCATCCAGCGGGTCGTGTCTAAAAAGTGAGGCTTGGCAATTTGTGGTTTCCAGTAAGTCAAAAATATCCTGAAGCAAAGCACCATCGAGCGTGGCATCGTTAAGCGCCTGCATCGCTTGGTCGACAGTGGGCTCATCGACATCATAACCCAAGAGCCGTGCTTTCAAAATAGCACCAGGACTCTTCAAAAACAGGCCCAAGCCCTCAATGAAATTTGATTTTTTAGAGGCCCCTTCCTCATCCAAGACATCACGCATCGAGTCATGCATCGTACACAAGACATCATTTGCCCCCACGTGTTGCCCGCGTTTCACCATCACATTTGCAATTTCACCACCCTCCACCGCCCGAACCATAGTTTCACTTTTCATAACCTCAACAACGATGACTGGATCGCCCACGTCAACCCAAGTACCTTCCTTAACCAACACCTTAGTCACCATTGCTGAAATCGGCGCGACCACTCGACCTGCCGTAACCCTCTGAAAGCTGTAAGAGTTTCGCGTCAACTCAATATGCGACGCCACAGGATCTGCGACCCGGGTCACCAATTGCTGCCGGCCCCTAGCATCGGTTAAAAGCATGGATTTAGGCCCGACAGACCTGGTCTTCACATCATATTGAACACCATCAACAACGCACCTAAAAAGCTGGGGTGCCAGGGTACCGATGGTCACGTTATAATTCACCCCATGGCGATTGTAACGAAAATCCGACGACCCGGTTTGATTTGTCCGCCCGGGCAAGCCAGTACGGGCTGAGTTAAAAAGAGAATCCATAACCATCAATCGCAATTCGAGATGGTCACCGATGGCGGTAGCTGCAAGGGCAAATGCAAGGTCAGAGGCATCATCCACGAATTGATTCGGTAGAAAATCATTTTCCAACCAGGACGTATTAATCGGCGTCCCCAGATCCTGGAGACCGTTCAAGATTCGAATAAGCAGGGTTTTATTGGTGGGACCTCCCTCGATAGCCATACGACTATCCTCTAAAGCCGTCATCATGCGGGCCAAGGCTTCCTCTCGATTTTCCCCCTTAGCGATAACCTTCGCCAAGTTTGAATCGTAGTCCGCCGGAATCACGTCACCGGTAGTATAACCAGAGTCCACCCGAATACCTGGCCCCTGGGGAGGCTCATAATATAAAACCTTACCCGTAGAAGGGCTGAAATCGGAATCAGGATTCTCTGCGTTCAGCCTCACTTCGATAACATGACCAACCGGAGACGGTGGTTTCCATCCCTCCAGATTACGCCCCTGAGCAATATCAATTTGAAGACAAACCAAGTCGATCCCCAGAGATTCCTCAGTGATTGTATGCTCCACCTGTAGACGGGGGTTCACCTCCAAAAAATAGAAATTCTTTTTATCGGTCTCAACCAAAAACTCAACGGTGCCCAAATTTCGATAGGAAACCCCTTTTGCCACCCGCAAGGCCGCCTCCAAAATCCGCAACTCTAATGCTTTCTCAACCTGAAAAGCCGGTGCCTCTTCAACCACCTTCTGACGCCGGCGCTGAACGGAGCAATCCCTGGTCCCCAAAGCAAAAACATGGCCGTAGGCATCGGCCGCGATTTGCACTTCGATATGACGTGCATTTTGCACCAGTTTCTCAATGAGGATCTCGCCCGCCTCAAATGCTCCTTCGATCTCACAGCCAATCGCTTCCGCTGCGGCGGGGATTTCGCCCATGGCCAAAACTTTCCGAATACCACGCCCACCACCACCGCGACTCGCCTTAAGCATAATGGGAAAATCCATACCTTCAGGTAGAACTGTCAGACCCCGCACATCCTCCAGAGACATTCTAACCCCTGGGAGCGTCGGCACATGTTCGCGCAATGCCAATTCCTTGGCCCTATTTTTATCACCCACCGTATCCACGGCATCGGAAGTGGGTCCTATAAAGATTATCCCTGCCGCCTCACAAGCGCGTACCATACTCGCGCTCTCAGCCAAAAAACCCCAGCCTGGCCAGACCGCCTGGATGGCATATTTCCCCATGGCCCCAAGAATCCTCTCAATATCGAGATAGCAATTGCGGCCTCCACTATCTCCCCCACTTTCATCCAACTGAATGGCGTGGTCGGCCATTCGCACAAAGAGTGAGTTTTGTTCAGCTCGGGTATAGAAGATATAGGTCTTAAGTGGGCTCTTTCGAATTCGACTCCAAGTGGCTGCAGCCCGCATGAAACGAATCGCCGCCTCTCCTCGGTTAAGGATCGCTACAGACGTAAATTGCGGGAAAGATGCTGCATCCATGAAACCAGCTCCTATGTGATATTCTATAGGTAGACTCATACATACACCGGCTCCTCAGGAGGACCAAGATCCGCCGCACATGAATGGCGGTCCCTTCGGGAACAATTTTCTTTTGGAGAAATCGAAAAAATACGTTAGGTGCAATGGTGCATGCCAGGCGTTCTACTTCATACGATTGGCTCGGGCACCGAAAGAAAGCATCCGAGTTCATCCACACCAATGCATCCCCCCAAAGGGGCGCCAAAATGGGTTTCCCAGTGGCCCCAAGCCTCCTTCTACTATAAGATTAAGAGTGCAAGATGAGTGTTTTACCACCAGACCCAAATGACCCATTAGGGCCAAACACGAACCGAGGCTCCGGCGTAAAAATGGGGAAGCGCACACTCTTTGTGACCAAAGACCAGATTCCTCTTTTGGACCTTCACCGGGTGATTGAAGCCACCTACATGGTTGCCAACGGCATCGATACTTATCCCCACTTAGTCTACCTAAGCCGGGCCCGCGATGGTGATCTCTCAACCGTCTACGAAGCATCGAGAGACATCGACGTGAACGAACGCTGGCGTCGATTGTGGGTCTTGTGCCCAGTCCTCGCCCGACTGGCACGAAATAAGTGCGCCCAAACCAATTTATGCGAGTTATTGGCCGAAGATCTCGCAGCCCTGCATATGTTCTCCAAATTCGATGCAAATCTAAACCCTGGGGTTGACCGCCTATTCAAAAGGCTTAACGAGACACTGCTACCAAAGGTGTTGGATGTTTTGGTCAATTTGCGACACGACTCAACGAGGTCTCACCTCATCGCAGGGATCATCGTTGCCATACAACCAGAAGCTCGGATGGTTAAGTCGGTGCTCGAAGAGTTTCAACCAGAATCAATAGTTAGGGAATTGTTAGATATTCTACCCTTCTCCTCTGAGGCCTATAGCAAACAGAAAAAAGGGCACGGAAATCTATCAACCCGCAGCATAGGGGAAAGACTTCAGTCTTTAGCACAAAAGAAAAATATCTAGGGTTCCGTAACTCTGTGAAAAACGTTTGGAGGAAATAATGTCAAGCACTGGTGGAGTAGGAGGTGGCCAAAAACCAGGTTTTTCCCAAACCGGCCCCAGCGAGGTCGCCGATGATATGGCCGGACTCGCTGCCAAGCAAAAAGGGGATCGGGAAGCCAAGCAAGGTGAAGCGAAGGATGCAGGCAAAACCAAGATTAAGGGCCAAATAGAGCGCGTCGAAAAATTTCTCGATGCCCAGAAGGACAAGAGCACCAAAGATGCCACCAAAGGTAAGGAGGAGTCGCTCCAAAAAGCGACTGAAACAGACACCAGCCCCAAGAGTCCAGGTAAAAACCTCCAAATGGCAGCGAGCGAAACCAAGCAATTGGCCCAGGAATTGAAGAAATTCGCTGGTTCCTTCGGTGATTTCGCCGATGACCAACTCGTGGCACTTAAAAAAGCAAACCAGAGACTTCAGGAAGATATAAAAAAAGCAAGCGCAGACCAAGCCTCTAAGAAACGGTCCGAAGAAGCGGGAAAGAAAGTAACCCAGGCGAAAAAAACATCTGAAGAGGAAGATAAAGAAACGCTCCTCGTGAAATCCGCCCCTCTAACCTCCGGCTTATCTCCGAACTTAGATGGAACCGAAGAACTCGCCGACATCCTGGAAAAACTCCAAAGTGGTGGGTCGGTGGATGAAGCCAAGCTGGTTGATTTTTTGCAATGTCTCGCCGCCGAGCTCATGCAAGAAGGCAAGGCGCTTGAGGTCGAATTGGCGGAAACACTAAGCGAAGTAGAACAGGCGTTGCGACGGCTCCACGGGAAAATCCGCGCTCACCTTAGTTACGTTCTTGACGAACAGCCCCGCCTGCCCAAGGAAGGCCGCTACCGTCTTTTTGCCACATTTTTTAGCCACGCGGATGAGTGGCCTCCAACCATTCCTCCCGGTAAAGCCTGCACTGGTTCACAGGCATGGTCTGAAAATCAGTGGGATGCTTTTTTCGGGTGGTTGAAACCCGCACCCTGCCCCATACCAAGTACTATCCACAACGATACCCAACTCTTGGTGACCCTAAGCCCAAAGGCGAATTCGAGTTCCTAAAGCTCACGGTTTTTTAGTCGATGACGACACTCGTGAAACACCTACACCTACCCATACTCTTCGTGGCTAGCGTCACCGTTGGTTGCACAGCCCCTTCGTTTTTCCAATATAAGAATGCCGGGTACTTCGGCTCAGGTTCCTTAGCTGCCCAACTCGGAAACCTCGGAACCTTCGACACTGAACGCTCCCAATTTTTTGAGCGGCAAGCCTTCTTTTCCGATTGTGGGGTTAATAAAATTCCGGTCATTGTACAAGGACTCATTCCCAGCCTCGTTCACGCCTCTGGCTTTTTTCAGTACACCCCGAAAAAGAAGAGCCTCGCACGCTCGCTTGGGGTAGCAGTGACCGAATTAGAGAATCTTAGCCTCTTGGTCTTGGCAATCAACGAACATCAACTTCACCATGAAATCCTTCCTCTACTTCAGAGGAATTGTCTTGCCAAGATGTACAACCTCTCGAAGACCAAAGTTGTGAGCGGCGTCGTTATCCTTTTGAACGAGCCACTTCTACAATCTCTATCAAGCGCCAACCAACTCGACGCAATCTTGAACACCAATGGAGAGTTGACATTGACCGTCGTGGGCAAGAAAAACGTGTCATTTGTGGTGGAACCACGCCAAGTGGTCGCCTACCGCCTCGCTGGCCTGTGTTGGTCCGATGAAACGGGTAAATGGATGACCCTCAGCGCCCATACCCCAGACCGATTTACCTGTCCCACGAACTTCATTAATTATCCACCCGATGGATGGACCTGGGAGGCCTTTCTCGATGGCTCCCTCCCGGCCAGCTTTGCAGAGCTTGAAGCTCAACTGCTCGAGGAGAAAAAGAAAAAACTTAAAGCCAAAAAAGCGAAGGCCGAAGTGAAAGCAGCCGCGGCCAAGAAAAAGGAAAAGGCAGAGAAAGAGAAAGAGAAAGAGGAATACGAAGAGGAGGAATACGAAGAGGAGGAATACGAAGAAGAAGGGGCGCCATCATGAGAAGATCCCCACCCCCAAACTCCATCGGTAGTTCCCAACGCCCCGAGACCACGCCAACACCATACCTCCATTGGCGCCAAGCCCCTAGAATCTAAAATTACCTGCGTCGATCGCTGAGAGCGTTTTTTGGGTCAACTCCTCGTAGGTTTCCTTACCCGGCGCCAAAATCCAAATAGGCTCATCGACCTTGTCGAGATAAAAAGCCTCGGTCTTCAACTGCTGCTTCTTATGCTTGAAAGTTCCGGTGGTTTCGAGATCGGTCTTAACTCTTACAAAGAGGGGTATCGCATAGGCCGGCAACGAGGCCGAAAGTTCTCCATAGAAGCCGGCTCTATCAAACTCTTTGATATCTCCCTTGATAACAATCGACACCATGCCTGCCCGACCGTCGGTTTTGGGAACCTGCACCCCATAGGTGGTGGCCTCCCAGACACCCTCAAACTTGTTACACACTTCGTCCACTTCAGTGGTGGAAACATTTTCCCCCTTCCACCTAAACGTATCGCCAAGACGGTCCACAAATTGCGCATGTCTAAATCCCATATCCTTCATGAGATCTCCTGAGTCAAACCATACATCACCGGACTCAAAAACGTTTCGTAGTAATTTCTCTTCGCTTGCATCCGCGTTCGTGTAGCCGTCGAACGGCGTCTTCTCTGTGACCTCCCCCAAGAGTAAACCAGTCCCCCCTTTCTCAACCTTTTTGCAGAAACCCCCGCTGTCTCGAACCGGTTGGTCCTCCTCAAGATCATACTCGACAATGGCATAGGGAAGCGGACAGAACCCAACCGTACAGTCTCGATTCAATAAATTCACAAAGCCGATGTTACCTTCACTGGCCCCATAAAACTCATAGACTTCCTCTATCCCAAAACGCTGTTTGAACGAGGTCCATATATCAGGACGCAGTCCATTCCCAATCATTTTACGGACAGGGTTATCTCGGTCGCGGGGCCCACCGGGGAGATTGTATAAATAGCGACAAAGCTCACCGATGTAGCAAATCGCAACAGCGTTAAATTTCCGCGTATCATCCCAAAAATTAGTGGCGCTAAATTTACGACGAATGGCAATCGCAGCGCCTCCTGCCGCCGCCGATGACCATGTAACCGTGAGAGCATTGTTATGATACAAAGGCAACGACGCGTAAATAACTTCGCCCGGTCTCAAATCAAGCGCACACATCCCAAAACCAGCCGATGCCTTCATCCATCGAAAATGCGTCATAATCGAAGCTTTCGGCAGGCCCGTAGTTCCCGAGGTATAGATATAAAAACACGGGTCTCCTAATCGCACTGTTTGGGTCGAAAGTGGGTTGCGGCTAGATTTCAACTGTGACTCAGCCGCTATATTACGAAAACCCTTAGGCGCTTCCGAATGACTGCCATCCGGCACGAAAAGCGTATCTCCTATCAAATCCGTAAATGAATCTCTCACCTCTAGGAATTGCTCCACCAGCTCCTCACCCACAATAATCTGCTTGGCCTTGGCAAGGGTTAGGCTGTGGGTCAGAGTTTCGCTTCTCTGATTCGTATTAATCAACGCAGAGATCGCTCCAATCTTCGATAATGCACCCACCACCACCAATACTTCCGGCCTATTCTCCATGAAAACCGCCACCGAATCCCCCTTACGGATACCCTCATTCATCAAGAAATGGGCATATCGATTCACCCAACCGTTAAAAGTGGCATGGGAATAGCATTGGTCCTCAAACATGAGCGCCGGGAAATACGGGTAGAGTTCCGCGTTCTTTTCAAGGTAGGTAACAATGGACAGGGCTTCGTTTTTATCTGTCTTTTTCAGATACTTAAGCCCCTCTGCAATCGAAGGTAATTTCTTCGCAATCCTTGAAACCTTATCTCGATAATCTGGAATTGAGGTGACCAATTTACCAATACCTGCCATATTCATGTCGTACTCTCTCTGCTAAGCCGCCAACCAAAAGTGTTGCGATATCATAGCTACACCGCACTGCGCCATCTGACTATGGCAACTATCCAATCAAAAGAAAAGCCGTATGCAAAGAAGCCGACACGACACCTACCAATAGCGCTTAGAGTATTTCGTCTGCGATATTCCTGGTTTCCCGACCCTTGGCTTCCGAGCCTCCCATAATAATCGGGCAAAACAAGAATCGTCAGAAAACAATCCCATCAAAGCCGCTTTTCAAAATACCAATTTCGAAACCATGCTGGTCCCCCGGGAAAGAGTCGAATGTCTTCCACCCCCAAAAGAAAAAGTGGGAGATGATAAGACTCTACCATCACCCCATAGTCATAGAGGCGGTGACGTGCATTTCCTGTCAACCTCACAAAAACTTCGAGGGCGAGGCGATAATAACACTCTTGGAAAAGCCCCCCGATCCCCCCCCCTGTGGAGGGCGCTAAATCGGCTACCGCCAGCACACCCCTAGGCCTCATCTGTCGCACGAGGTGGTTTAATATAAGGGGTACTTCCTCGGGGCCAAACACATTCAAAAAATAATTAGCGCTAACTGCATCAAAGGCATCGGGTGCCTCAAAATCCATGATATTTTTGTGATGCAAATCCAAAAGTTCTGGCTTGTCCCATTTCGAAAGTCGATCTCTAGCCAAATCCATCATGGGTTTTGATTCTTCTACCACCGTGGTGCGAACACCTCGCGTCAGGGCCATGGCCGCCTCAACACCGGTTCCTGCACCAGCCACTAAGAGCCGCTCGGCGCTTCTCAACCTCTTGAGTTGGCGAATTTTCGTTCTTCGAATCGCACCAAAACTGTAAAGATGCGACAAGCAATCATACACGTTAGCGATCGACCCATATTGGGATCGCGTTGAAAGGGAGGTGTTACCGATTAAGGTCATGCTCCTATAGCTTGGGAAATATTCTGGAAAAGTGCAACCTACCCAATGGCCTCCGTGCCTTCCTCAAGGGTCCTGATTCGTATCACGCGAGGAAGATCCAGAACGAATATCTTTCCATCACCAATTTTACCTGTCTGAGCCCCTTTGACGACCGCATCGATAGCAGGCTGCTCAAATTCATCATTCACCGCGATTTCCACACGAACCTTCTTCAGTAAATTGATGGTTTGCTCAGCCCCTCGGTATCGCTCGGTGTATCCCTGCTGGGCACCACAACCCAATGCATTCGTCACAGAAAGACGACCCACACCCTGCTGAGCAAGAGCATTCTTTACCATCGGTAAACGGTCAGGCTGGATATAGGCGATGATCAATTTCATGGTGACTCACTTTCTTAGAAAAATAATGTTGGAACAATCTATCACTGAGCGGAGAAGATTTGAAATCCTGCGTAGGATTCCATCCCATGTTCTTCAATATCCAGGCCCCGTCGTTCTTCATCTTCAGTAACTCTGAGTCCAATGGTTTTCTTCAAGAGAAAAAAGAGCCCCAATGCAAACGGAAAAGCAAAAGCCGCAGTGGCAAGGGTGCCAATCGCCTGTGCACTAAAACTCTTATCCGCTCCGAAAATCCCAACCGCAAGCGTTCCCCAAACCCCGCAGACCAGGTGAACCGACACCGCACCAACAGGATCATCCAGTTTCATTTTGTCCATGGCCAATACCGAAAGCACCACCAAAACCCCTGCGATGGAACCGATAATAATCGAAGAAGCCGCAGACACCACATCCGCCCCGGCTGTAATGCCCACCAAACCCGCCAGTGCACCGTTTAAAGCCATGGATAAATCGGGTCGTTTTTGGAGCACGACCGAGGTCGCTGCCGCCGAAAGAACCCCGGCCGAAGCCGCCAGAGTCGTGGTCACCACCACAAACGAGACAGTCGCTGGTGATGCGGAAAGAACCGACCCTCCGTTGAAACCATACCAACCAAACCATAAGAAAAAGACACCAATAGTAGCCAATGGCATGTTGTGTCCCATAATAGGTATAATCTTACCATTGACAAACTTACCAACCCGAGGCCCCAAAACAATAATTCCGGCCAACGCTCCCCAACCACCGACGGCATGAACCAAAGTAGAACCCGCAAAGTCATGAAAACCCAGCTCGGCCAACCATCCCCCGCCCCAATGCCACATTCCAACCATGGGATAACAGATAGAAACAAAGACCGCAGAGAAAAGTATAAACGACAAAAGTTTGATCCGTTCGGCCACTGCGCCAGAAACAATCGTGGCTGCGGTAGCCGCAAACATCCCTTGAAATAGAAAATCAGTCCAATACGTATAGGCTCCATCCGCATAGGCAGCTGTCAACCCCGCCGCATCGGTTCCAATCCCAAAGCCGCCAAATCCAAAATATCCCCCGGCGAATGCATCCCCTGGATACATCAAGTTAAACCCCATCAGAGCGTACATAAGAATTCCAAGGGCCAAAATCGAGATATTCTTGAACAGAATATTCACCGTATTTTTTGACTGGGTCATACCCGCTTCCAAGGCGGCAAACCCCAAATGCATGACAAATACCATAAACGCCGCCATAAGCATCCAAGTGTTGTTCACCCAAAACAAAACCTCGGCCGGGGTAAGTGCGACCTCGCCTTCAGCCGCCATGGCCTCGGGTGCACCAAAAAGCACCAGCGCCACCGCGGCCAATATCAATCTTTTTTGACCCAACATTGTATTTATACCTCCTCAGAACTAGCCATTTTTTTTCATAAACGAACCAATTAGAAGCACACTCCGTGCCACATCAACCTACCATCAAGGCGAATAAACCACCAATTATTCTAGCAACTTAATCGCCCAAACATTCCATCGAAAAGCCATAGACAAAGCCCTAGAACGCAATGGTAGACTAAGCACTAAAAACCTACAAAAATGTCATTCAAGCGAAAAGACCTAACGCACCATCTCACCCTCGAAAACGGTGCTATTAAAAACCCAAAACTTCGTCTGGTTCGAAAAATTTAATTCACTCAAACAACGCCGGGGTAAATGACACCTGATTTTGCGACCGACGAAATAAAAACGCAACGCTCGCCCTACGGAATCATGGCATTGAGTCCACAACCTCAAGCAACCTTTGGGCTCGTACAAAACCCTGTGCCCATAAGAAACGCATCCATCGCAGCAGCAGCCTCACGCCCTTCATAAATAGCCCACACCACCAGCGATTGTCCCCTGCGACAATCACCGGCAGAAAAGATATTTTCTCGACTGGTGCGGTACCGACCATCAACGGCAAGAATATTGGACCGCCCATCCGTGTCGAGATTTAGAGCTGTCGCCATGTATTGCTCGGGTCCTAAAAAGCCCATGGCTAAAAAAACAGCATCTGCTTCCCAGATTTTCTCAGAGCCCTCCCGCTCAACCATGGTTGGTCTGCCAGACTCACTGGGGCTCCAGTCCACCTCAACGGTTTTAACACCCGTTAATTTCCCGTTCTCGCCCAAAAATTCTTTGGTCAGAATTTGATAGGATCTGGGGTCTTCACCAAATTTGGCAGCAGCTTCCTGGTGCCCATAATCCACACGATACACCTTTGGCCAAGTCGGCCATGGATTGGATCGCGCTCTGGCTTCAGGTGGTTTGTCCAGTAATTCAAAGTTGGTTAAGGATTTACAGCCCTGCCTCAGGGAAGTCGCAATACAATCCGCTCCGGTATCCCCTCCCCCGATCACAATAACCTGCTGGTCCTTTACATCGATAGGAGCCAAAGCAGACTCCCCACCAGACAACAGAGTCTTCGTCGCGCCAGTAAGGAAGTCCATCGCAAAATGTACCCCAAAAAACTCTCTCCCTGGTACCATAAGGTCCCGAGGTTTGGTCGCTCCGAGTGCCAAGAGAACCGAATCAAACTCTTCGGCAAGCTCGTTTGGGTCCACATCCCGCCCAACATCCACACCCGTTTGAAATTCAACGCCTTCCTGCCGCATGAGTTCAACACGGCGGTCAAGAACCGCTTTGTCGAGTTTCATATTGGGAATCCCATACCTCAACAATCCCCCGATCCGGTCGGCTCGTTCAAAAACCACCACGAGATGTCCCGCTTTATTTAACTCGTCTGCCGCAGCCAGCCCCGCGGGGCCAGACCCTACCACCGCAACTCGTTTTCCAGTTCGCACCGAGGGTGGACTTGGCTTAATCCAGCCCTTAGCGTATCCCATATCAATAATAGCATTCTCAATATTCTTAATGGTCACAGGATCCTCGTTGATCCCCAAAACACAAGCACCTTCGCAGGGAGCGGGACAAACACGTCCCGTAAATTCAGGAAAGTTATTCGTTTTCAGAAGACGCCTCAAAGCCTCCTTGTAACGACCGCGGTAAACCAAATCGTTCCATTCCGGAATAAGATTATCCACCGGACACCCGCTACCTGACTGACAAAACGGTACCCCACAATCCATGCACCGAGCACCTTGAGTCGCCAGTTGTTCATTGGAACATGGCGTATAGATTTCGCGAAAATCACCGATTCGCACTAAGGGATCTCGGTACGGGACCGTCTCCCTTGAAAATTCTTTGAAGCCTGTCGTTTTACCCACTTACCACCACCGTTTGTTTAGGGTTGGATGGGGCCAAAAAATGGCCACCCTGTCCCTCCAATACTCGCTTGTAGTCTAGCGGCATGACCTTAACAAAAGACTCCAAGGAGGACGCCCAATCCGATAAAATTTCTCGCGCAATTTCCGAACCCGTATGACGAAAGTGTAGAGCAACCAGCGCTCTCAACTCAAGCCGGTCCGCCGCGGTCGAAATCTTCTCCAATTCAACCATCTCGTGATTACAGTTCTGAGACAACTTCTTTTTGGGATCCCACACATAGGCAATCCCGCCAGACATACCCGCCGCAAAGTTACGCCCGGTCGGTCCAAGAACCACAATCCTACCACCAGTCATATATTCGCACCCGTGATCGCCCACACCTTCCACAACCGCCTTGGCCCCACTATTGCGCACCCCAAAACGCTCCGCAGCAATGCCCTTCAAAAAGACCATTCCACCTGTTGCACCGTAGAGACAGACGTTACCAACCAAGACGTTGTTCTCGGGCAGAAAGGTCGAATCTTTAGGAGGCTGAACAATGATTTTCCCCCCCGATAGCCCTTTGCCAACATAGTCATTGGCATCCCCTTCCAGATTCAAAGTCACGCCACTCGCCAACCAAGCACCAAAACTTTGTCCTGCTGATCCTTGGATATCAATCCAAATAGTATCTTCGGGCAGCATGTTCCCGCCCCATCGACCAACAACACGGTGACTTAAAAGCGCGCCCACAACCCGGTCTGTATTGGAAATTTTTGCTTCGAAACGAACTGGCGCCCCCTTTCGAAGGGCCTCCTCCGACTTCCGAATGAACACATGGTCCAATGCCTTTTCCAAGCCATGATCCTGACTTTGATTACAGGTCACCTCTACCTCATCTTTGGGTTTAAGTGCTGGCAACAAAATATTTGACAAATTCAAGGTTCCCCCTTTCCAAGTTGCTAAGCTCTTTTCTTCCTTTAATAAATCCACTCGCCCAACAACTTCCTTTAGGCGTTTGAAACCAAGGCTGGCGAGAATCTCGCGAACCTCCTCTGCAACCATAAAAAGATAGTTCACCACGTGCTCGGGAGCACCCTCAAACTTTTTCCGTAGTTCTGGATCCTGGGTCGCAATACCCACTGGACAAGTATTAAGATGACACTTTCTCATCATAATACACCCCATTGAAACCAGAGGCGCGGTGCTAAAGCCAAATTCCTCTGCTCCTAAAATGGCACCAATCACCACATCCCGCCCAGTTTTTAACTGCCCATCCACTTGAACAACGACCCTAGAACGCAGGTCGTTCATCACGAGGGTCTGATGCACCTCTGCCAAACCTAATTCCCAAGGGAGTCCCGCATGTTTGATAGACGTAAGCGGAGACGCACCAGTACCACCTGCGGCACTCGAAATGAGGATGTGGTCCGCATGGGCCTTCGTAACACCAGCTGCAACGGTCCCAACACCAACTTCAGACACCAACTTAACACTGATCCTAGCGTTTGGATTGGCGTGCTTCAAATCCTGAATCAACTGCTTTAGGTCCTCAATAGAATAGATATCATGGTGTGGAGGCGGACTAATCAAACCAACACCCGGCGTAGAATATCTGATATTGGCAATATTGTAATCAACCTTCCGCCCCGGAAGTTCTCCTCCTTCACCCGGTTTGGCGCCCTGAGCAATCTTAATTTGGATTTCATCCGCATTATAGAGGTACCATATATTAACTCCGAAACGCCCTGACGCGACTTGTTTAATGGCTGAGCGCTTGGAGTCTCCATTTTCCAACGGCATAAATCGCTGCGGATCTTCCCCACCTTCACCGGTATTTGATTTACCACCCAATCGATTCATAGCCACCGCAAGAGATTCATGGCTTTCCGCAGAGATCGACCCAAAGCTCATCGCACCAGTTACAAACTTCTTAACGATTTCCTCCGCAGGCTCCACCTCGCCCACAGAGGTTGGGTTGATGGAATCTGTATATGAGAGTAGTCCCCGCAACTCGCACCGCCCAGTCATGGTATTCGCCCTCTGGGAAAATCGCTTATATGCTTCTCGATTGTTGGTCCTAGCTGCTTCCTGAAGACTGGCAATGGAGTTCGGTTCCCACATATGCTCTTCACCACCCGAGCGCCAATGCACCAGGCCCTGGTTGCCAAGCCCACTCACTTGGGCAGTAACTGTCTGTGGATATCCAAACGCGTGCTGCAATTCCCATTCAGTGGCCAATTCGCCAAAGCCCAAACCACCAATCCTGCTTGCAGTACCGGAAAAACAAGATTCAATCACTTGCTCGCCCAATCCCAATGCCTCAAAGATCTGGGCCCCCTTATAGCTCTTGAGAGTTGAGATTCCCATTTTCGCCATGACCTTGAGGATCCCTTTGCCCGCGGCTTTACGGTAGAGTTCCTCTAGTGCATCGTGATTATTGACATCGATGTCCTTCAACAATCCAGAGTCGAGGCGGAGGCACAATGAATCCAATGCCAAATACGGATAAATTGCATCGGCCCCGTATCCAACCAACAAACAAAAATGGTGGACCTCCCGTGCCTCTCCTGTTTCGACGAGCAACCCAGCCTGAGTTCTCTTACCCTTCTTTACTAAATGATGATGAACAGCCCCACAAGCTGCCAACGCACTGATGGCCAACCGATCTCTGCCCACCTTACGGTCGGTCAGAATCACAAAGGCATAGCCCGAATCGACCGCTTTCTCCGACTCTTTGCAAATTTCGGCCAAAGCTTCTTCTAGACCAGCAGCCCCGGTATAACGAGGCCAGGTGATATCCACCGTCACCGATTTAAGACCATGGGTATCGATCGCTTTTAATCTTGCAAAATCACGAGTCCCCAAAATGGGGTGCTCCAAAACAACTCTTCTAGAATCCTCCCCTTTTGCCACCAAAAGATTGCCCTCAGGTCCTATGGGACACTGAAGCGACATAATCACCTCTTCTCGAATTGGATCGATGGGTGGATTTGTAACTTGGGCAAAGAGTTGACGAAAATAATCGTAGAGCAACCTCGGTTTCTCCGACAAACAAGCCAAAGCCAAATCGTTACCCATTGAACTAATGGGGTCCCTCTTTTCACTGAGCATCGGCTCCAAGAAAAACTTGAACGTCTCATCGGTAAAGCCCGCGGCTTTGAGCCTCGCGGCCAATTGTTCCTCAGGCACACGTAAATAAGAGACAGCTTGGGGCAAATCAGACAGGCGGATCCGTTCCTTGCCCAACCAACTCCCGTACGGCTCCTTAGAAGCATACGCGTCTTTCAGATCTTCGTCGGCAATTAACCGACCCTCGGCAAAATCAACCAAAAACATCCGACCTGGCTGTAGGCGGCCTTTGTGTTCGATCATCTCCGGTGGAACAGAAACCACACCCACCTCTGATGCCATGATCACGCGATCATCTTTGGTCAGATAATAACGACTTGGTCTTAGGCCATTGCGGTCAAGAACTGCACCTACATATCGGCCATCGGTAAACGCCACAGATGCCGGACCATCCCACGGCTCCATTTTATTGGAATAGAACTCGTAGAAAGCACGCCGTTTCGGAGATATCAACGTGTGATTTTCCCAAGCTTCTGGCACCATCATCATCACTGCCTGCGGTAAATCATACCCAGACATCACCAGATACTCGAGCACGTTATCAAATGTCCCAGAATCGGACAAAGCGGGCTCGCACACCGGCAGCGTACCCTCTAAATCGGCAGGGAGGCTCGTCTCCATCCTCCCTTGTCGACCTCGAATGAAATTCTTATTTCCTCGGAGCGTATTAATCTCTCCATTGTGTGACATCATCCGATTAGGCTGAGCCCGGTGCCAGGCGGGAAAGGTATTGGTGGAAAATCGAGAGTGGACCATGGCCAAACACGACTCAAAGTCAACGGCACGAAGGTCTGAAAAGAGCAAAGGCAACTGGTAGGGCGCCAGCATTCCCTTATAAATGAGAGTTCTGGAACTCATAGACACACAATAAACTTCAGGATCACCGTCCTCGGCCCCATAGCCAGCATAGTGATTTGTCAGACGTTTCCGTAGGGCAAAAAGGCGCCTCTCGAAGCAAGACTTGCCAGGCGCAAGGTCCTCAACAATCACCTGACGAATGGTCGGGATAGAGTTTAACGCGGTTGGCCCCAAATCTGCCGCTCCCGAATCTAGGGGCACCTCCCTAAAACCCACGACCTCTACATTCACTTCCAGTGCCATCAATTTGAACTTTCGTTCAAACTCTTCCAAGAAGTCTGGCTCTGTCGGAAGGAAAAACATCCCCACACCAAACGCGCCTGCTTCAGGCAGGGCCCGGTCAAAGTCCTCTCCCACGATACGCCTGATGAAACTCTCGGGCATCGCCACTAAAATTCCCGAACCATCACCGGTGTTTTTTTCAGCTCCGTACGCCCCCCGGTGGTCCATGCGCTCCAACATATCCAGCGCATCGGTCACAATCACCCTGCTAGGAACACCTCGAATATTTGCCACAAAACCAACGCCGCAGCTGTCTCTTTCCTGCGACGCGTCATAAAGTCCGTATTTCTTTGGTTGCTTAAAAGTCATCGCCTATTTACCCACCTATGCATGAAATACCTTACGCCTGGTTTTTGGAGCCGCCGGTCCAAAAAAACAACACCGAGCGGTCTACTCTTACCAATGGCAATCAAAAGCCGGGATATTCATGTCCCCTACCGACACACTGCGTCAATCAGGTTTACCTGTCAAGGGCTTTCCCAACCCGGGCTATAATTGACCAAATCCGATACAGCACGCAAGGGTTCTGTGAATATCGTTATTTAATCCACAAAAATGAGGCCTCATCTTTCCGAACAAAGTTCGGGTTCTCCCCATTAGTGGTTGACCAAAGCCCCGTCCAATCAGTACAAGAGTGTACCAACGCCGGCTGTCAGGGGAGGTTTAAATGTCGACATTAACCGGGTCACTCGGAACCATTTTGACTTGTTTTGCAGCGACCATGGCGGCTGCCACCATGGTGAACTGTGGAGACCCCAACCCCTACGTCAATAAACCCCAACCCTACGACTATTGTGGGGAAAAAGCGCCTGATTCAAAATGCTTTGCAGAAAAACGGCCACACAATTCAGACCTCGGTCAACTCGCAATAAAATTGGCTGACTCTCAGATGGGGACCAAGAAAATCACGGCTCGTCCCTGGAATTGGGAGGACGCGGTTTTCATGTACGGCATCCAGGTACTCCACCGCGTTACCGGAGCAGAACGTTACAAAAACTACCTCAGTGACTGGATCGAACATCACCTCGAACGGGGTGTCAAAATTGGCAGCAGCGACTCACTCGCGCCTTGCTCCACTGTGGCCTATCTTTCAGGTATTTCTAACCCGGCCAATACCTACGGTTCCTTATTATTGGATGCCAAGGATTACCTTGCAAACCGAGTGTCCCGAACACCAGACGGCGGAATTAATCATCTAGGTAGCCTCGAGGAACTCGGGGTCACCTTGTGGGTCGACTCACTT